>NZ_CAKZHY010000078.1 GCF_936928535.1 uncultured Bradyrhizobium sp.
TGCGGTCCACATCGCCGCCATTGTCGCCTATTGGATCAATTGAGTCTGAACCCTAACGTCGCTGTGATTGTTGACGGGGACGACGGTTGACCCAGCGCAAGGCGCATGACGGCGATTTCCTGCTGCTGATCGACGATGATCTCCTGGGCGAGGCGGCGCAGGGATTCATTGCGGCCATAGCGCAATTCGGCCTGCGCCATCGCGATCGCGCCGCGGTGGTGCGGAATCATCATGGCGGAGAAATCACGATCGACATCGCCTGACGGCGCGATATCCATGTCGCTCATCATCCGATGCATCGCGGTCTGATTTTCAGCCATGAACGGCGCTTCGTCGCCGCACAGCTCCGACATCATCACATGAGATTCCACAGGCGCGGGTTGGCTCCCGAATCTGGCGCCGCCAGCGAACGCGACCGCGGCGAGGGGCAGGGCGACCGCCAAGGATTTCCACATAGGACGCTCCCAGGCGGCTACGGCAATCGTCACCCAGAGCAGTCGCTTCTTCGTTGCGGTCATTTGAGAGTGGGAATCCATCGCGAATTGTCTCAGGGGAGGAGAAGTCAGCCCGTGCCGCGCATACTGCCTCCGAGGTCGCTCGGAGACACCTGAAAATGTCTGCAAGCAATTGAGTATCCGTGCGAATGTGAAATTGAGACGGGTTGATGGAAGTCGATCTTCCGTGTTGCTATTGTGATTGCGCGGACGTTGGCGGTCGTGCAATCCAGACGGACGGGAAGCGCCACGAATCGTCGTAACAGGGAGTTGACCATGGACGCATCGTCCAAGACGGGACATCAACCCGGCCGCGGCCGGATCTATGACTCGATCGTTGAGGCCTTCGGCGACACGCCGATCGTTCGCCTGCGCCGGCTGCCGGGCATGCGCGGGGTCAACGCGACGATTTTGGCGAAGCTTGAATATTTCAATCCGGCCGCAAGCGTGAAGGACCGTATCGGTGCCGCCATGATCATCGCCATGGAGAAGGCGGGCATCGTCAAGCCCGACACGGTGCTGATCGAGCCGACATCGGGCAATACCGGCATTGCGCTCGCCTTCGTCGCGGCTTCACGTGGTTACCGTCTGAAGCTGGTGATGCCGGAATCGATGTCGATCGAGCGGCGCAAGATGCTGGCGTTCCTCGGCGCCGAGCTGGTGCTGACGCCGGCGGCGCAAGGCATGAAGGGCGCGATCGCGACCGCCGAAGAGCTGTTGAAGACGACGCCGAACTCGGTGATGCCGCAGCAGTTCAAAAACCTCGCCAATCCCGAGGTGCATCGCCGCACGACGGCGGAAGAGATCTGGAACGACACATCAGGCAACATCGATTACTTCGTCGCCGGCGTCGGCACCGGCGGCACCATCACGGGCGTCGGTCAGGTCCTGAAGCCGCGCAAGGCGTCCTTGCGCGTGGTCGCAGTCGAGCCCGAGGAGAGCCCGGTGCTCTCGGGCGGCACGCACACGCCACACAAGATCCAGGGCATTGGCGCGGGTTTCGTGCCTGACATTCTCGACCGCTCCGTGATCGACGAGATCGTGAAGATCAATTCGACCACCGCGATCGAAACGTCGCGGGCGCTGGCGCGGCACGAGGGCATTCCCGGCGGCATCTCCTCCGGTGCCGCGATCGCCGCAGCGCTCGAGATCGGCAAGCGGCCGGAAGCTGCGGGAAAGACCATCCTGGCTATCGTGCCGTCGTTCTCCGAGCGCTATCTTTCGACCGCATTGTTTGAAGGGATCTGAGCGATGGCGGATCAACCGAGGCGGCCGCGGACGTTGGGCGATGCGCGCACCGAAGCCGAGGCGGCATTCAAGAAGGTGACGGCCAAGGTCGCCGCTCCCGTGCCGAAGCAGAACGTGGCGCCTGGGATCAAGGAGCAGGTCACGCTGCGCATCGACCAGGACGTGCTGGAGTTCTTCCAGGAGGGCGGTCCAGGCTGGCAGGACCGCATCAACGATGCGTTGCGCAAGGCGGCGGGCAAGTAGCGAACCTTTCGGCGGCGACACGCAACAGACGTCTGGTCGCAGGCTGCGGCGTCTGTGTGTGGCGAATCTCTATCCCCGTCATTGCGAACGCAGCGAAGCAATCCAGGCTGCTTCCGCGGAAGGATTCTGGATTGCTTCGCGGAGCCGTCATCGGGCAGCGCGTTCGCGCGGACCCGGTGGCCCGCAATGACGGAATGTGTGGGGAGCATTGTTGCCCAAAGAAAAAGCCCGGCGTGAGCCGGGCTTTTTTGTTGCCATCTGATCTTGCCTCAGCGGCGGAACATGCCGCCCATCATGCCGCCGACCACGCCGCCCATGAAGGCCGCGCCGGCGTCGCCGCCACCGCTGTGTCGGGGAGCGGGTGCGCTTTGTGCCGGAGCGGCGCGCCGGGCCGGCTTCGGGCTGTCATCGCTTGCGGTCGTCGTCGCCGCGACGATCTCGGACAGCAGGGCCTTGTGCTGGAGCTTGTTGAGGAAGCCGGTCGACGGATAACCGCGAGCGGCCTGCCAGCGCTTGAGCACCGTGCGGGTGTCGTCGTTGAACACGCCGCTGACCTTGGTGTCGAAACCGAGGCCTGTCAGCCGGCGTTGCACGTCGCGGCGCTGCCCCTTGTCGAGGCCGATCTGGTCCTCGGTGAGCTGGGTGGCGTCGTCGGTGAAGGTTGCGGGATCGACGCCGGCATTGAGGTTGCGTGTCGTGGTCGAGGGTCCGTTCTGGATCGCCGCGAGCCGCGCCATTGCCAGCGGCTTGAACTGGCCGTTGGGATAAGCGGAGAGGTAGGCGTTGAGCTCTTCCGGCTTGTTGGATTCCTTCACCGAGCGCCAGAACTCGACCTCGGCCTCGGAGCCGCTGGTCGCTGTGGCTGGCGCGGCGGTTGCCGTCGGTGCCGCATTGGCGACCTGCGTCGTCGGTCCCTGATTGAGGTAGACGGCGCCGATCAGATTGGTGTGGCCCCAGGGAAGCTGGCCCTTGTGGGTCTCTTCATTGACCTGGGCACGCACCGAAGTCATCGCCTGCTGGATCTCGATGCCAGGCTTGGTGATGTTGTCGATCAGTGCGCGGGTGAACGGGCTGTTGTTGCCCTCCTGGCCGTCGAGTGCCGTCTGGCCCGGGCCGGTGGCGAAGGCGATCAGCGTGCCTTCGCCCGACTTCATCTCGGCGAGACCGCTGCCGACATTGACGCTGCGGGTGGCCGAGTTCGACTTGATCTTGGCGGCGAACGGGTTGTCGCGGCAGGCGTCGAGGAACACCAGCTTGACCTTGGCATCGCCCATGGTCTGGTCGAGCGTCAGGTCGATGTTGATGGCGGCGCCAAGCTTGACGTCCATCTCCGATTTGATGTCGGCATCAACGGGCAGGAGATAGTTGGTGCCACCGACGGCGATGCCGTGGCCGGCATAGTAGAACACCGCGATGTCGGAGCCCTGGGCCTTGCGGCCGAAATCGAGCAGCTTCTCGGTCATCTGGTCGCGCGTCAGATTGGATCCTTCGATCACCTCGAAGCCGACATTGCGTAGCGTCGACGCCATCGCCTTGGCGTCGATCGGCGGGTTCGGCAATTGCGCGACGTTCTTGTAGGCTCCGTTGCCGACGACAAAGGCGACGCGGCGGTCGGCCTTGGCGGCGCTGACCGACAGCGCCATGCACATCAGCGAAACGATGATGGTGAGAGTGCGCATCTGAAATCCCCAACAGAATCGAATGACAGGCAGCAACAGATTGGTGTCGAATCTACACGAAAGCGCCAAGGCTCGCGCTAGCAAAACGACTGATCACCCAACTGACCCAACCCACTGCTCTGTGATCGATTATGCACGATGGAATGCCCCTCCAACGTGATCCAAATCACGCTCGACCACTCGGATTTGTCGCAGCAGTCCGCGCGCAGGTTCACTGTGCGCGGGCAGGAACCGGCGCGAGCGGCTTCAAATTAAGGAGATTGCCGCACAGGATCAGGGCCGCGCCAAGCACGGTCCAGGCATCGAGCCGCTCGGAATAGAGCAGCCAGCCGGCGGTCGCGGTGAGGGGAACCCGCAGGAAGTCCATCGGCACGACGATTGTGGCGTCAGCATAGCGTAGCGCGCTCGCCAGGCAATAGTGCGAGAAAGTGCCGCAGACCCCGATGACGAAGAGCCAGCCCCAGAGCGTGGCTGAGGGCCAGGTCCAGACGTAGAGCGTCGGCACCAAGCCGATCACCATCTGGACCACGATCATCCAGAACAGGATCGACAAGGCGCTCTCGGTCCGGGTCAGCGACTTCGCCAAAGCCATGGATATGCTGAAGCCGATCGCGGCCCCGAGCGCGATCAACTGGCCCGGATTGATCTCGCCGGTGGCGGGCCGCACGATCATGACGACGCCGACTACGCCGAGCACGACAGCGGCGATCTTCCAAATGGTCATCCGCTCCGACAGGAATGTCGCGGCGAGCAGCGCAGTCCAGATCGGCATCGTGAATTCGATCGCGACGACCTGGCCGATTCCGATCAGCATCAGCGCGTAGAACCAGCCGAGCTGCGCAAAATAATGCACGCCGTTGCGCGCCAGATGCTGGGGCAGACGCCTGGTCGCAACCGCCTTGAAGCCACCAGAGCGGTAGATGATCGGCAGCAGCAGCGTGAAGCCGATCAGCGAGCGGACTTCCATGATTTCAAAGACGTTCAGGAAGCGCGTGGTCTCACGTCCGGCAACCGCCATGACCAGCATCAGGGACAGCCAGCCGGCCATCCACAGTGCAGCCATCGTTTTCGACGGTGTTGGGCTCATCGGTGCGGGCGGGAGATCGGAAAAGAGGGGAGGCCGGTATCGGCGACATCGCCGGTGTTTGCAACGGCCAATTCTGCCGATGCAGCGATGCGCGGCGACGTGCTAAGCCCACGCGCAGAGCAACAAGAAACCAGGGAGAGCGCTCATGCGAATCTTGCAGCCAGCCGAGTGGAAGAAACCGCGCGGCTTCTCACATGGCGTCGTGGCGGAAGGGCCGGGCCGCTGGGTCGTGCTGGCCGGGCAGACCGGCGGCGACGAGACCGGCAATTATACGCCAGACATGGCGGCCCAGGTTGCAACCGCGCTGAAGCGGATCATCAAGCTTCTCGCAGAGGGCGGTGCGGGTCCCGAGCACATCGTGCGCCTGACCTGGTATCTGACCAGCCGCAGCGAATATGAGGCCGCGGGGGCCGGCGTCGGTGCCGCCTGGAAGGAGACGCTCGGGCGCAATTTCCCGCCATCGACGCTGCTTTACATCGGTGGCCTCGTGGACGAGCGCGCCAAGGTCGAGATCGAGGTCACGGCGTTCGTGCCGAATTCATAAGGTTCTTGCGCACAAAAAAGACCCGGCGAGGTCGCCGGGTCGATGATCGTGTCGTCTTGCTGTCGTCCTATCTCGAGAGCGAGATATTGGCGCCGCGGAACTGGCTGTCCGCGCGCATCGTGACGCTCTGCTTGTTGCCGCTCGTTTTCAACGCGATGTTGGCGTTGAATCCGGCAGCTGAGGCGACCACCTCGAAGTTCCCGCCGCCGCCGCGGCCCTGAAGCGAGCCGGAAATGTTGCGGCTGGCCTCGGACCAGCTCCCGGTGATGGCGCTCCCCTCGGCCCTCACGCTGGCAGCCAGATTGAACTTGTAAGCGTCGCTGGCACAGGTCAGCGACATCTCCATGGTCGGGCCGATCGGGGCGTATTTGGCCCGGCAACGGATCCGCTCGGTCGAACCGTCATCCAGCGTCACGGTGCCGGCGCCGCTCCAGCTGCCCGCCAGCGGCGCGAAGGGACCGGCCTGGGCCTTGCTCTCCGAGCTGGTGGTAACAGCTGTCACCAACAAAACGGCGGCCGCCATGAGCAGCCGCCGACTAACGAGGTTCGTCCAGAATTGCTTATTGACGCGATGCTTCCCACCGCCCGCTGCACGGTATGCCTGCAGATGCTCCATTCCACTTCCCCGATCCGGCGTTGCCGCTGAGTTGACCGTTAGCATATGCACCATTGATCGAAACTTTCACAAGGCCCCCACTGCCGATGGTGCCGGAAACGTTAGCACCGGGCGCGGTGATCCTGCCGTCGGCAACCGTCAGCATGGAGCTGGCCGTCGGCTCGCAGGAACCGGTCTTGGTCACGATGGTGACCTGCCAATTGCCGTCATAGGGAGTCTGGGCGAATGCGGGAGCGGCGAGAGTGGCAGTAATTACTGAAGCGGCACAGAACGCCGCGATGCGACCAAAACGCATGAATTCCGTCCTTGAATGTGTCTGATATGCTGACGCTTATTCGGGCGAAATGTGACGGAAATTTGGTGCATTGCAAAGTTGAAAATTGTTCCTGTGGAAACAATGGTTTATTTGCGATCCTGGCTCCGATTTTCGAAGCAGAATCAAAGCGCCGTCCCGTTAATCCTTAACGTGACGAACGACTCAGGAAAGACTGGGTGCTGAGGTGGCGAACTGCTCGTCCTGAGCTTTCGACGGCAGCGCCTTGTGGACCTTGGCGTAATCGATCACGTCGGCGAGCAGCTTGAGGCCGAGCGGCGCCAGCGCACGTTCCCAGAGTTCGCGGGCAGTCTCGCCCTTTTTCACGAAACACCAGTCCTGAGCGGCGATGGCGCCGGCGTCCATGCGGTCGGCGAGATGATAGATCGTGCCGCCGGCGATCGGGTCGCCTTCCTTGATGGTCCATTCCACCGCGGCCTTGCCGCGATGGCGCGGCAGCAGCGAGGGGTGATAGCCGATCCCGCCGAGCTTGGCGGCGGCGAGCGCGTCCTTTCCGATCCGGGCATGGCTGTGGGCGGTGATGATCAGATCGGTGTCGGGGGCAATCTCGGACGCCACCACCAGCTTCGGATTGGCCTGCACCACGACCTCGATGCCAACAGCCTTGGCGGTCGCGGCCAGGCGGTCCTCGGCGTCGGCCACGACGACCCGCACGATCGAGACGCCGTGCTCGCGGAGCATGTTCAGGGTGGTCACGCCGAAATGGCGGGAGCCGACGAGGGTGATGCGCATGGGTGTCTGTTCCGTCTCGCAGCTGCGTCATCCCCCGATAACACGTCCGGACGCCCTGTCACCACCCGCGCGACGTTTGCGCCGGTTATCAACAATGCGCGTATGCGCGAGACCGCTGAAACTCGGCGATTGCACCACGCGGCATTCCGGTGCTTCCATAAGCGCACCGCGACCTGCCCGGAGCGAGCCTATGCGCTGTGCATTGTCTGTCATCTTCGCGACACTGATGCTGACGGCTCCGGCCCGTGCCGGTGGACCGTATCCAGCCGTCCCGCCCGAGATCGGGGTGGCGCCGTTCATCGGCCCGACCTGGGACGGCTATCGCTGCGCTGAAGGCACGATCTACAATTTCTACCACGACGCCTATTACAGCGAGGAGCCGCCGGCGCTCCATCGCGGCTATGCCTACAGGCCGTTTTACCGTTACAGCGCCTATCGCAAATGGCCGCGCAAATATTTCTGCGCTACGGACTAAACGTTGCCGCATCGCCACGGTCGGCGGCAAATGACCGATGCGCCGGTTCCTGTGTTTGGTTCTTAACAGAAGAATCGGCTGTGTGCCGTTAGTACGTCCCGAACCGGGGCTGGTCAGATTTCATTCCGGATCCGTTTTCGAACCCGGCTCAGGCCGCTGGCGGAATCGCCAGCGGCCTTTTCGTTGTCCGCCTCACCGGATCATGAAACGGTAACATGTTCTCAACCTCGTTGTCGTATCGACGAATCCGTCGCGGATTTGTATTGCGTACCGCGACACCAAAAATGTCCCACCGGTGCGGGTGCGCCGTGCGGGCATTTTTGCCGGGGCCGATGTCATGTCGAACGCAATTGCGCAGATCGTGGACGCCTATGTGCGGCTGAAGAACCGCCGTGGCCTCGACGAGCTGATGATGCACAGGCAGCGGCTCGCCGTTGATCTGAAGAGCAAGTCAGGTGCTTACGATTTCAGCTTGCCGATCAGCAAGATCGACGAGGAGATCGCGATCATCGAGGAAGGCCTCAGCCGGCTCAAGGCTGAATCCCACCGGTAGCGGCACAACACGGCCGATCTAACGCTCAGTCGCGTCGTCCGCCATCGATCACGATGAATAGCGGCCGCGCGGGGGTCGGCTCGACCAGCAATTCCTCCACCAGCGCGGTTGCCGCATCGACATATTTGCGCGTGGGCTTGTCAAGCTCGCGTTTGGCCTCGTCATCGAGCGCAACTTTTGCGGCCTCGACCAGCTTGCGCATCCGCGCCGCGTGGTCATCGCCCGCCGTCAGCGTCGCGCGTGCCAGCGAGCGCAGCACGAACAGCTCGCCTTCGAGGCGGAGCAGGCGGTCGTTGAGCCGGGTGAGGACAGCGTTGAGGTCGGCCATGCGTGCTGTCTAACGGCGATCGGTGAACGGAGTGCAAATGCCGAAGGCGCAATTGGCCCGATCGTGCCGCCGTTCAGGCCGCATTTCGCGCCAGATATTCGCGCGCGAAGGCGAGATACCAGTCAAGGCAGGCCGGATTGGCCATCGCTTCCTTGTTGATGACCTTCTCGACGGGCTGGCCGAGCAGCAGCTTCTTGATCGGCAGCTCCTGCTTCTTGCCCGACAATGTGCGCGGGATCTCGGCGACGGCGAAAATCTCGTTCGGCAGGAATCTGCGCGAGAGCCCGGCCTCGATCGCCTTGTTGATCTTCGCTCGCATCGCGCCGTCGAACGCGACACCTTCGCGCAGCACCACGAACAGCGGCATGTAGCTATCGCGGCCGAGATATTCGAGGTCGACGACGAGGCTGTCGAGCACCTCCGGCAGCGCCTCGATCGCGGAATAGAGCTCGCTCGTGCCCATGCGCAGCCCGTGCCGGTTGATCGTCGCATCGCTGCGGCCGTAGATCACGCAGGAGCCATCCGGATTGACCTTGAGCCAGTCGCCGTGCCGCCACACCGGCCCGCGGCCGCTGCCGTCGAAATTATCGGGATAGGTCTCGAAATAGCTGGCGAGATAGCGCACGTTGCCCTTGTCGTTCCAGAAATAGAGCGGCATCGACGGCATCGGCTCGGTGCAGACGAGCTCGCCGACCTCGTCCGTGACGGCGCGACCCTGTTCGCTGAAGGCTTCGACCGCTGCACCCAGCAGGCGGCACTGCATTGCGCCGGGCGTTTGCGGCATCTCCCTGTTGCCGCCGATGAAGGCGCCGGCGAAATCGGTGCCGCCGGAGATGTTCGCCCACCAGATGTCGGCTTGCGCCGCGCTGCCATTGGTCTTCGACAGTGCCGCGAAACGCGCGTTGAACCAGGCTTGCGTGTCGGCGCTGAGCGGCGAGCCGGTCGAGCCGAGGCAGCGCAGGCGCGACAGGTCGCCGGCAGCCGCAAGGTCAATCTCCGCCTTGGCGCAATTGGCGAAGAACGCCGCGCCCGCGCCGAAGAAGGTTGCTTTCGACTGCGCCACGAAGCGCCACAACGTCAACCAGTCAGGCTTGTCCTTGGTGCCGCCGGGGCTGCCGTCGAAAATGCAGCAGGTGGTGCCGCTGAGCAGGCCGCCAACTTGTGAATTCCACATGATCCAGCCGGTTGACGAGTACCAGTGATAGCGCTCGCCGAACGAGTTTCCGTGATAGGAGCAGCCGATATCGTTGTGTAGCCCGAGCAGCGCCAGCACCACGATGACGATGCCGCCATGGCCATGCACGATCGGTTTCGGCAGGCCGGTGGTGCCGCTGGAATAGACGATCCAGAGCGGATGATCGAACGGCAGCCACATCGGCTCGAATGCGTCGATCGCGGCGCCCGTCGTCGCGGTGATGTCGGAGAGCAGGGCGTCCGGTGCGGCGGGTGCCCCGGCCTCGCTGTGCAGGATCATGTGCTCGACCGTCGGCAGCGATCGCCTCAGCTCGGCGATGACGTCCTTGCGATCATGCCTGCGCCCGGCATAGGTGACGGCGTCGCAGGCGATCAGCACTTTTGGCTCGATCTGCTTGAAGCGGTCAATCACGGCAGGCGCGGCCATGTCGGGTGCGCAGACACTCCAAACCGCACCGATGCTGGCGCTTGCCAGAAATGCGATGATGGTCTCGGGGATGTTGGGAAGGTAAGCCGCGATGCGATCACCGGGCTTGATCCCCTTGTCCTTCATATGCAGGGCAAGCGCGGCCGCCTTGCGCCGCAGCTCCGGCCAGCTGGTTTCCGTGAGCTTGCCGTCCTCGCCGCCGGAGACAATCGCGGGCAGGCCCGCCGCTTCAGCCGCGTCCACATGCCGGAACACCTGCCGCGCATAATTCACCTGCGCGCCGGGAAACCACACCGCTCCGGGCATCTTGCGTTCGGTGATGACGGCCGAAAACGGCGTTGGCGATCGCAGATCGTAATAGTCCCAGATGCTGCGCCAGAACGCGTCGAGATCGCGCACCGACCATTGCCGCATCTCCTCATAGGTCGTGAATGTCAGGCCGCGCTGCGCGGCGAGCCAGTTGCGATAGAGGGCGATCTGCGGGACGAACGGAGCGGTCATCGTGTCTCGGTTTCAGTTGCGGGGAGGCGAACTTACCCCCTGTCGCGCGTCAGCAAAAGCCGTGCGTCGGCCCGCGAATGGCAGGCATGATTTTGCGAACGTGTGGCCGATCGTGCCCGGCCGTGCTTCGACGCGCCGGCTGCGATGTCGCCGCTCTCGTTGATCTGCATCAACGTGGCCCGCGCCCCGGCACTCACGCTGCCTTCGGCCGCGTCGAGGCGGCGCCCATCATCATTTCAAGCATGAGGAGGATCACGATGCGCCGGAGGATGTGTGTTTCGATGAAGTCAGTGGTTGTCGCAGCGATTGCGGCTGCCGGTCTGTTGGGGACCGTCGGTGTCGCGCTCAGTCCGACACCTGCCAAGGCCGTGGTCTATTGCCAGTACATCGATTATCCGCCGTCCTGTGTCGTACGCGCCGGCGTGGTGCTGCGGCCGCGGCCTGTTGCACGGGCTGCGGTTCGAGCCGGCACGGCGAGCGGGACCAATCTAAATGGCGGCGTCAATCGCGTCGGCGTGCGTCGCTAGGCGAGCGGCTTGCGGGTCACGAAGGCCGGCGACGAAGGGCGCTGGCGTCGTGAGCCGCGGTTGCTACCACTGCACTCCGGCCCAGCGGCGACCGAACACGGCCGGCTTGGTCTTCACGGCCTGCCAGCCGAAGAAATGGTGCTTGCCGGACCAGCTGTGCACCACGCTGCTGCAGATGGCGCATTTGAAGCTGCCGGCATGCGGCTCGGCGTGCTCCTCCCGGGTCGCGGTGTAGTTCATGCTGCAACCCGTGCAGGTGAATTCTTGGATCGTCCAGATGCTGTTGGCCATTGCACCGCAAGTGTTTTTGAGACGTTGGGCGAAGGGTAGGGGCGAGGCTTTGCATCGACGTAAACCGGCGACGGGAAATCCGGTTAATCGCCGTTAGGAAAGCTGCCCGGTCGACGGATTGATCTCGGCCTGCCGCCCAGGCCGCAGGTCGTGGTCGATGCGCATCTGCACGTGCCTGATGGCCAGGAGGGGCAACCGGCCCTGGACCCGCCCGGACCGAACCCTGTCGCCGATTGCATATCGATAGCGCCAATAGCCGGGTGCGGCGTTGGGTTTGAGCGTATAATGAATGCCGCGATGAATGCCTGCGTTTGCCTCGGGCTTTGTTGGGCGTGCCATGGTCCGGGAATGCGTGGCCGGACCAGGCGTTCCTAATCGTCCGACCCGGCGCCGGTCTCTGGCCGTCTTGACGCCCGGCCCGGGGCTCGCAATAACCCGGGGCCGCAAGCGCCGGGACCCGCGTTGATGCCGCAAGGAAAGCTGTGCCTGTGAAAAGTCTGCGTCAGCTCCTGACGGGCGAGGACGTCATCCAGCTCGTGATCCGGCTCGGCCTGTTGGCGCTGCTGATCATCTGGACATTCCTGATCATCCGGCCGTTCGTGCCGATCCTGGCCTGGAGCGGCGTGCTCGCGGTCGCGTTCTATCCGGCCTTCAGCTGGCTCGCCAAGATGCTTGGCGGCCGACCCAGGACCGCAGCCGCCATCCTCACCTTGATCACGCTCGGCATCGTCCTTGGTCCGGCGACCTGGCTCGGCGTGAGTGCGGTCGACGGGGGCAGGGAGCTGGCGCATGAGCTCGGTACCGGTGACCTCGCGTTGCAGTCCGCTCCGGAGTCGATCAAGGCGTGGCCGCTGATCGGTCCAACCGTGTTCGAGCTGTGGGACCAGGCCTACACCAACATCCGCGCAGTGCTGCGTGAGGTCGCGCCCTATCTCCAGCCGCTGGCTGGACCGCTGTTGTCACTCGCTGGCGATGCCAGCCTCGGCACGCTCCAGTTCCTGGTCTCGGTGTTCGTGGCCGGCTTCCTGTTTCCGCACGGGCCACGGCTGGTTGCCGCCGGGCGTGGCTTCCTGTCGCGCATCGTACCCGAGCAGAGCGAACATTTTCTCACGCTCGGCGGCGCCACCATCCGGGCCGTGGCGCAAGGTGTGATCGGCGTCGCCATCGTGCAGGCGCTGCTGGCTGGTGTCGGCTTCAAACTCGCGGCCGTGCCGAGCGCGGGCTTGCTCGCCTTTCTCGTGCTGCTTCTGTCGATCGTGCAGATTGGCGCCTTTCTGGTGCTGCTGCCTGTCATCATCTGGATCTGGACCGCCAAGGACGTCACCACCGCGCTGGTGCTGACGGTGTTCTTCGTCGTCGTCGGCTTCATCGACACCATGCTGAAGCCGCTCGTCATGGGACGTGGTCTCAACACGCCGACCATCGTGATCTTCGTCGGCGTGATCGGCGGCACGCTGGCCCACGGCATTGTCGGCCTTTTCATCGGACCGATCATCCTGTCGGTGGCGTGGGAGATGGCGGCGGCGTGGATCGGGAGCGAGGCGGCTAAGCCGATAGCGCCCCCCGCGACCGACGAGGTCACCTAGCTCGCTCCGCAGCCGAAACACCCGCGAGATTGGCGGCGTCCGCAGGGTGTGGACAATTGCAGGTCGCGGCGACAACCCGGGCGGCCATGGAACTTGTCTAACGAAATAGACAAGTTACGATGGTCGCAGATTCTTTTTTCGGTTTGCGACTGGAATGGCGAAGTCTTCCAAGCTGGTTGCCGCCAAACGCGGCAAGGTTCTGTTGGTCAGGAGACGGTCGGACGGCCTGTGGATGTTCCCGGGCGGCCGCAAGCGCGCGCGCGAAACCGAGAAGGCCTGCCTGCGGCGCGAGATCAAGGAAGAGCTGCCGAAGCTGAAGCTCGGCCGGATCAGCCTCTGGAAGGAAGTGAAGGCCAAGAACAAGCGTTCCGGCCGCAAGATGAGTGACGCGATCTTCATCGCCAAGAGTGCCAAGGGGCGCCTTGCGATCGGCGACAAGAAGGAGATCGACCGCGCCGCCTGGCAGAAGCCGCGTGGGATCCGCCTGACCGCGACCTCTCGCTACATCCGTGACCGCCTGTTTCCGCGGAAGTCGCGACGGAGCTAGCCGCCGGGCGTGATGGCCAAGGGTGTGACAAAGAGTCCGACCAGCTGCGCGTCTGATGTGAAGCAGTTCACAAGCCGCCAGGAAGAGGGCTGCTATAGAGCCGTCATTGCCTTACCAATTCATAGTTTTTGAAACACCCCAGTGTCCCCACGCACTGGGGTTTTTCGCATTATGGCGACGTGGGTGGCCAAGCAGCTGCTAGTCGGATCTTCCCTGCACGCGAGTCCGCCCTGACGATGACGACCTCGACCGCGGCGCCGCACGTGGTTCCGGCGGGGCCGCGATCCTGACCGCCTCGGCCTCGCGCTGCTCTTTCCGCGCTTGCCGTGCGCTTCGCATCGCGCGCTTGATGAACGGGTGCTGAGCGTCGTCAGCGAAGAACAGCACGACTTCGCAGCAAGGACATTGCCTTGAATAGCCGTCCTGCAGCCGTCCCGCGCGATCGCGAAACATCGTCTTGCAACGCGTGCACTGGATCTGGACGAAACTCATGCGACGACAACAATGGTGATTGGAAATCGGCAGCCACGGTGAGCCGAACCTCTGAAGAAATCCTCAACGCCGGCTGGCGCTTTCTCGCGGTTTGCATGCAATCCCGAGGCGCTACTGTTTCGCCACCATCTCATCCAGGCAGTGATTCAGAAAGTCGGTCCGATCTCGCGGCAACACCTTTGCCAGATCGGCCTTCTGCGCGCATTCGCGCTGGCGGATCTGCTCGGCGCGGCGTTTCTCGGCCGCTTCGCGGTATTCTGGCGCCACCTTGCTGGGATCGACCAAGGCTTGTGAGCGAGCAGACGATGTGGAGAGCAGCGCGACGGCTGCGACAGCAATAATGACCTGTTTCAAATGAGCCTCCTGAAAAGGCTCATCCTAGCGCCCGCTGTTGGGCGGCTCAACCGTGCATGCGTGGGGGGATGGTGAGGCGGCTTAAGCGGCCTGCTCCTCGAACGAGGTATAGACCCGGCCATTGGGATCGACGATCTGAACGTCGCGGCACCCGTCCTGGATCAGCTCCCTGGCCTTCTTCAGGGCGGCGGCGAGTGACTCCCGCTTGAGGCTGACAACGCCTGCCGTGTCGAAACCGGTGATTTCAAACATGCCGTTCCTCCAGTTTTGTCGAATCCTACACCTTTCCAGCGGGTTGTCTCCTGGCTTTTTTTGGACCGGGCGGATGGAAAAGGGTTGACCCTTTGCCACCGCAATTCCATCGCCGAGCCCCGTAGTCAGCCGGGGGCGCGGGCCATGCCTGGCGACCACGTTGCTAACGTGGAATTAATCCGAAAAGCTCACAATTTTAGGCAGTTGTGTAAGTGAGTGCTGCGTAAAGGAGGCGTCGAGAGGACGTTCCGGCGACGGCCTCCTTTTGCTCGCTCATGAGGTCAATGCGCATGACCACGACATCCGAAACGCTGGGCTTCGCCGAGCACCTCGACGCCGCAGCCCTTGCAGCCGCAGCCTCCGAATCCCAGCCTGAGCTCGAAGCCGAGGAAGCTCCAGCACCGCTCAGGCGCTCCCGCAAATCCGTCATTGCCCTGGCAGTGTGCGCCCTGGCGATCAATGGCGCGGCGGCCATCTACACATCGCCGTTCGATCTTCCATCGCCCGACCTCAGCAACCTGGCTGCGCTGTTTCCGCGCCAGGAAGAGCCCGCGCCGAAACCGGACCCTGTGGTCGCTGCCCTCAAGGAGATCCAGTCGGCCCAGCAGCAGCAGGCCGCCGCGCTACAGGAGATCAACTCCTCCTTGCAGCAGAATACGGCCCTGCGTCAGCAGGATTCGACCACGCTGATGTCTCTCCGGCAGAGCATCACGGACGAGCGGGGCGATGTGAGGAAGATCTCGCCGCAGCTCTCGACGCTGATCGCGAAGATCGACACGTTGCAGAATACGATGACGTCGGACCTCACGTCCTCGATCCCGAGATTGCGCCCGCGCGATCGGTTGTTGTTGCGCAAGCGGATGGCTCGTCAGCCGAAGTCGATCGTGCCTGTGTCCATTGGCCCTGTGTCGGTCGGCGGCGCTCCGCTGACTGCGCCGGCGACGGTGGCGGTGCCGGAGAGTTGAGGGCTCTATCAGGACAGCTGCTGCGCAGGGTCTGAACGCAATCCAGCAACGGTGTGCTGGGTGCGTTGCGGCTTGAATCCAGGACACCGTGAGTTTCGTATCCCAAGGTCGTCGATGATACCGCGGGCTCCTACATAGTAGGACTACTGAGGGATCCGCAGGGCTGATGGGTCAGTACGTGCTGGCGCCAGTCTTGTTGCACGTGCCCGTTCCAGCACTGATGGTGCTTTTGGGAGTAGGCAAGCAAGACCATGATGCCCACAGCGAACACAACGGATCCGGTTACAAAATTCTGCATCATGCACCCCAGAGCAAACTGTGAGTGGCTACTCCGGGAGCATCTTACAGCATTCTGCGATTAGGAATACAAAATCCACCGCGCGACGGTGTCACGGGTGGCATCAGGTCGGATGTCCTGGCAGAGCAGGGGCATCTGTTTCGGCTTGGTGAGCGCGCTGGGGCTCGAACCCAGGACCCCGTGATTAAAAGTCACGTGCTCTACCGGCTGAGCTACGCGCTCCCATGGCCGCCGATGGCTTCGAAAGATCGCCATCGTCTTCGGACATTCGAGAAGCATGTCTTGCCGCTGCGCTTCAACTTGCGTCGCGGGGAAAACCGGCTGTTTCCGGATCATGCTTTCGGCCCGCGCTGTGTAGGGGGAGGTGGCGCTGAGGTCAATAGCTTGGACGGTTGCCAAAACACGCGGCAGAAGCAGCGATTTTCTTGATGCTTCCGGCTCTTAGGCCGGAGTTTTGAACCTGTTTGGCGGGGCGTCATCCACGCCCAAAGACGCTATCACGCCCAATCGCCGGGCTGCGAGCGCCCATCCGTCCTGTCAGTTCGCTTCCCGCCGCACCTCGCTCGGCACGGCCTGCGTGTTGCCTGGCCCCGGCAGGGCGACGGGGCGGAGGCCAATCAGCTCGGCGGTGCGGATCGCGCTGTCGCGCCAGAATTGGAACGAGTTGATGCGGCTGAGCTCGAGGATCGCGATCGCGACCGCTGCCAAAAACGGCAGGCTCTGAAGCACCAGGACGCCGGCGAAGATGTAGATCTCGGTGATCTGGCGGAAAGAGTTGGAGGCGATCAGCACGCCGGCGCCGACCAGGAGCAGAACGCCGATCACGGCCTCCCAGAACGCCTGGAATTCGATCGACATCCTGCTGAGGCCGCCCTTGGACGTGCGCGCGAACGCGATGTGTTCGGTGATCAGGCCCTGCGCGACCGCGCGCGACACCGTCCACTGGACACTCATCGCGGCGATCATGGCGCCCAGCATCTGGCCGGGCTTGATCGCAACGCGCGCGCGGTACATCGACAGGAAATGCGCCAGCGAGACGATGAAGGCGCCGATGATCGGCAGCGTCAGGATCTTATCGGGGATGGCGATGTCGGCGAAGGCGACGATCGGCACCCAGACGAGGTTGAGCAGCGCCACGACCACGCCGAGGCTTTCGGCCCCGAGCCAGTTGAGCCAGCCAAGGCCGTATTCGCGCTTCTGGTCGGGCGTCAGCCGGCTCCGCCCCGGCAGGAACTGGCGCCAGTGCTTCTTGACGATCTGCAGGCCGCCATAGGCCCAGCGATGGCGCTGCTTCTTGAAGGCCTCATAGGTGTCGGGGAGCAGCCCCTTGCCATAGCGGTAATTCGTGTAGTGGGTGGTCCAGCCGAGCTCCTGGATCGCAAGCCCGAGATCGGAGTCCTCGCAGATCGTGTCGGATGACCAGCCGCCGGCCATGTCCATTGCGGCGCGGCGGATCAGGCACATCGTGCCGTGGACGATGACGGCGTTGAGTTCGTTGCGCTGGACCATGCCGATATCGAAGAAGCCGGCATATTCGCCGTTCATGATGTAGTGCATGATCGACAGATCGCCGTCGCGATGCTCCTGCGGCGCCTGCACGAGGCCAACGCGCGGATCGGCGAAAGCGGGCACGAGGTCCTTGAGCCAGTCGGGCTCGACGACATAATCGGCATCGAGGATGCCGATGATCTCGGCATCCACGGCGGTGCGGTCCATGGCGATGCGCAGCGCGCCGGCCTTGAAGCCCTGCACCTTCTCGGCGTTGATGAACTTGAAGCGCTCACCGAGCGCGCGGCAATGATCCTGGATCGGCTGCCAGAACGCCGGGTCCGGCGTGTTGTTGATGATCACGACGCATTCGTAATTCGGATAGTCGAGCCGCGACAGCGCATCGAGCGTCTGCTTCAGCATCTCGACCGGTTCGTAATACGCGGGGATATGGATCGACACCTTCGGGTAGTAATTGTCAGGCACGTTCTCGATCGGCTTGCCCTTGACGAGCAGCCGCTGCGGCGGCCGTCCGAAGGCAACGGCCGCGATCTCGTCGATGCGGGCCATCGCAATGAGGACGAGAGGAACCAGCAGAATCATGCCGAGGGTCAGCGCGAAGGCCGAGCCGAAAACGAAATAGTGACCGTTCCAGAATGCGAACACGGTCGCGGCCCAGGCGCCGACACCGTTGGCGGTGGCTGACAGCAGGAAAGCCTGTTTCGCGGTCGGCTGCTGCAGCCGCAGGATCGGCAGCGACAGGAGGATGCCGACCAAGAGCGCGACCGCCATCAGTTTCCAATAATCAGGATTTTCGACCGGGCCGGTCCATGCGAATTTCGGCTCGCGGCTGGCGTTGAGGATGCCCCAGTACGGACCGACGCCGCCTTCAAAATACTTCCAGGGCTGATCGATCGCCTCGACGATGTTGTAGTCCATGCCAAGCGCTTCGGCACGGCTGACGAAGTTGCGTAGTGTCACGGCCTGCTGGAACGGACCGGGGTCTGCGTTGCGCAAATTATAGCCCGCGCTCGGCCAGCCGAACTCGGCGATGACGATGCGCTTGCCCGGGAACTGATTGCGCAAAAGGTTGTAGCGGTCCACCGCCTGGTCGACGGCCTGGTCCGAGCGGAAGTTCTCCCAATAGGGCAGGACGTGGGCGGCGATGAAATCGACGTTGGAGCCGAGGTCGGGATTGTCGCGCCAGATGTTCCAGATCTCGCCGGTGGTGACGGGCACGCGCACCGCGCTCTTCACCTTCTTGATCATCTCGATGAGGTCTTCGACCTTCTGCTCACCGCGGTAGATCACCTCGTTGCCGACGACGACGCCATTGACGTTGCTGTTCTTGCGAGCGAGCTCGATGGCGGCCTTGATCTCGCGCTCGTTGCGTTCCTCGTCCTTGTTGATCCACGCACCGACCGTGACCTTGAGACCGAACTCGGCGGCAATCGGTGGCACCAACTCGTTGCCCTCAGTCGCTGCGTAGGACCTGATGGCTCGCGTGAGGGTCGAGAGCTTCTTCATGTCCGCGCGAATCTTGTCGGGATCGACGTTGATGTCGACGACATGTCCCGGTTCGAACGGTGTGTAGGAGAGACTTGGCAGCAGGCCCTTGAAGTCGGGCGCGGGTTCCCTGTCGCGCAGGACTCCCCAGAGGCCAGCGTGGAGCGCGGACACGAGCAACAGAACGGCGGCGACAACGCGCATCGCGGCTAAACCAAAAGGGGCTGAGGGGGCAGGGAAGCGGATCCGACCCCGAGATCCGACCAAGTCCGCGGCAAAGGGAGCATACCTCTGCCGCGCGGTTTCACAACTGTCATGGCCTCATGTCCTTATGAGGGCATGGCATTTTGGGATGGGCGGCAGTGCCGACCGCAGCTATCGCCGATCGTTCCTGAACGGAGGCTGAAGCCGGCCTGCGACTATTTGGACGGGGCCGGCGTCGGGCTGGCTGCGGGCGACGGGCTCGCTGCCGGCTGGGGCTGCGAGGCGCCGGCGGCCGGTGTGGGCGACGGGGCGGCGGCCGCGGTCGTCTGCTGCGGTTGCGCAGCCGGGTTGATCCAGCAAGCCTGGGTCAGATTGTTCAGGCTGTTCGGAACCTTGTCGTCGATCTGTGTGAGGAAGCGGGTCAGGCAGCGGAACGCGGCCTGGATGTGGCCGCCGGGGCAGCCGAAGCGATCGTAAAGATCGATGTGGCGGAAGGCGGTATCGAGGTCATCCCTGTACATCAACTGGACCGCGCGACGGCCGAGCCAGACGCATTCGGGATTACCGGCAGGACCGTTAATGGTGCGGGCAGCTTCGGCGAACTCGTCAGTCCGCTTCTGGTTTTGGTTCTGGGCGGCCTCCTTGGCGGCGTCGGCAGACTGGGCGGCGGCTTTGCCCTGGTCGGGGGCGGGCGTTCCGCTCTGGGCGGTGGCGCCACCGAGGCTGGCCAAAAGGAGAAGGGAGGAAACGGCCAACGAGGCGGCGAACTGCCGCAGGACCGCATTTCGTAACTCGAACACCCGTCGCCGCATGAATTCCCCAATGTCTCAGCCGTCCGCCCGCGCGGGAGGACCTCGCGGACGCCGGTCGTGATGGCGTCCAAATGGGTCTCCAATGCGGCGGAAAAGTCCCGCGGAATCCCATGGCCTGTATTTGGATTTTTGTCCAGCAAAGTCACGATCCTAAGGGATGGTCGATCGGCCGCAGTCCGATTCGTCGGGGAGAGGGTGTCTTCAACCTCGGTCACCCCCTTGGCAGACGGCGTGCGAGCAGGTAATCGACGGCTCCTTCGCGGAGGACGGAACAAATTTCTCTTCGTACGCCACTGGCGCTCCTGCTCGTCTCACTGGGTGCGATTGCTGCCGTGTGGTGGTGGCTTGCCACGCCGATCACGCTCGCGCGCGCCCCGATCGACCCCAATGACAAGGTCCAATGCGTCTCCTACGCGCCGTTCCGGGGCGAGCAGACGCCGCTGAATGCATGGACCCATATCGAGGCCGACCAGATCGAGCGGGATCTGCGCCAGCTCAAGGTGATCACCGACTGCGTCCGCACCTACTCCATTGAAAACGGGCTCGACCAGGTGCCGGCGGTGGCAGCCAAGGTCGGCGGGCTGAAAGTGATCCAGGGCATCTGGCTCGGCAGCAACCGCGCCAAGAACTTTGCGCAGGTGGCGACCGCGGTCCGCCTCACCAAGGAATTCCCCGACACCATCTCCGCGCTCGTCGTCGGCAACGAAGTGCTTCTGCGTGGCGAGATGACGACGCAGGACCTCATCGCGATCATCCGCTCGGTGAAGGCTCAGGTCACCGTGCCCGTGACCTATGCCGACGTCTGGGAATACTGGCTGAAGAATCGCGAGGTCTATGACGCCGTCGACTTCGTCACCATTCACATTTTGCCTTACTGGGAGGACATGCCGGTAAAGGCGAAATTCGCCTCCTCCCATGTCGAGGCGATCCGCGAGCGGATGGCGGTGGCGTTTCCCGACAAGGAGATCCTGATCGGTGAGACCGGCTGGCCGAGCGAGGGCCGCATGCGCGAGGGCGCGCTGCCCTCGCGCACTAACCAGGCGCGCGTCGTCTCGGAAATCCTGGCGCTCGCCAAGTCGCAGAAGTTTCGGGTCAATCTCATCGAGGCCTATGACCAGCCGTGGAAGCGGCGACTGGAAGGCACCGTCGGCGGCTATTGGGGTCTGCTCGATTCCGTGCGGCGTCAGCTGAAATATCCGCCGGGCGAGCCGATCAGCAATTTCCCGCTCTGGAAATGGTACATGGGGTCAGGCATGGGCCTCAGCGTGCTGGTGTTCGCGGTCGCCGGCATCACACTGCGGCGCCGGCCCTGGACGCCGCGCTTCTCGGCCTGGCTTGCCGTCGGCATCTCCGCGACATCGGCGGGCATCCTGCTCGGGATCGCCGCCGACAAGATGTATTACGAGAGCTACGGCTGGGGCGGCTGGCTGCAATGGGGCGCGCTGCTGCTTGCCGGCATTCTCTCGCCGATCTTCTGCGCGCAGGCGCTTGTCATTGGCCGCAACCTGCCGAGCTTCCTCGACCTGCTCGGTCCGCGCGAAGGCCGCAAATGGTCTAAGCTTTCGGCTGTGCTCGGCCTGACCCTGGCGGTGACTGCGGTGATCGCGGCCGAGACCGCGCTCGGCTTCGTTTTCGATCCGCGCTATCGCGACTTCCCTTATGCCTCGCTGACGATGGCGGTGGTGCCGTTCGCGCTGCTGATGCTGAACCGGCCGCAGATCGGCGTGCGGCCGATCGCGGAAGCGGTGTTCGCGGGGTTGCTGGCGGTGTCGGCGGTCTACGTGCTTCTGAACGAAGGCCGCGACAATTGGCAGGCGATGTGGACCTGCGCGATCTATCTCTTGTTCGCGCTCACGCTGTGGCGGGCGCGGGCCGAGCAAAGCCAAGGATAAGCAGGCCGATCGCAAGGCCCGCCAGCACGATGTTGTAGAGCACGATGCCGAGGCCGGCTGCAACCACGCCGAGCGCGAGCAGCACGATCGAGGGTCGCATCAGGTTCAGCGTCGCGATCACCAGCGCGACGATGCCAAACACCGAATTCTTGAACAGCGACGTCGACAGCGAGCGCGCCTTGCAGATCATGGTCTGCAAGCCGGCATCGCATGCGAGGGCGACTTGCGAGAACTCGATCGCGAGATAGCGCACATAGAGCGCCCAGCCGACGGTGACGAACCCGACGACGATGAGAAACTGGACCTGATAGGGCGTGAGGCGAAACGGCTTCTTTGTCATGGGCGCAATATGGTCGGGATGGCGAGAGGGAGCAACAGGCGGCGGGGCATTTTTACACCGGCGGCATGGCCTCGGCCCGCTGGCTTTTTGCTCCATCCCGCCCGCATCGGAACCGTAGCGATACGGATTTGCGAAAATTCTGACTTGGCCTAACGATCGACTTGAACGCGCGGGGCGTGATGGCTGATTCGATCAGGAGCTGATCACCTCGTTCAAGAGCGCGATGGTGAGGACGCGAGCGGGGTTGGCAATGGTCGATGCGTTGCAGATCAATTTTGCGCTTTGGGGCATGATCATCTGTGCGGCGATCAAGATCAGCCAGCTGATGGCCTTTTAGCGCAGCGCATCCGTCGCCAGATCGCAGCGCGCAAGCATGGACCTGAGCGAGCCCGGGCGTCGCTCGCGCAACTCTGGGCTTCGGCGCATCAGGCCGAGACGTCGCGGAATTCCCGCAGATCACCGCCGCCACTAATTGGCGAACGCATCGCCCTCTTGTGCCGAGCAGGAGGCGGGTCCCGCCGTCACGGACTCGAATTCGAGCATTTTCCCGGTTGCGTTGCTGCGTGTCGTTGCCACACCGCCGCCGGACTTGCCCGTCAGCACCTCGGCGCTGCAAGACGAGCCGCCATCGAAGGTGATCCGGATTCTGCGGCCGAGCCCGTGATTGTTGGCGGTCGAGATCAGTGTATTGCCCTGGAAGGTCACGGCGCCGGCATCCTCGGCGGTGCTTCCGGAGTAGCCGACCCGGTCCTTTGACCCCGAGACGCGTCCGTTGGAGGTCGTCGAGGTCAGCCGCTTGAACAATTGCCCCTTGGTGCTGATGTAGACGGTGTAGGAGAGCGGGACGGAGACGGATTTGAAGGCGCCTTCGCCTTGCACGCGCTGGCTCCGGGCTTCGTTCCAGCTCACGCGCAATGTCTTGCCGTAGAAGCTTTGCGGGGCTGCCTGCGCGCCGCAGGCTACGGTCATTCCGGCGATCACCATGAAGGATTTCAATCCACGCATTGAAAGTCATTCCTTCTGAAAAATGCAGGGTAAATTGACAGCCGCAGACGTGCAATGAAGTCTGCAGTCGACTGTCTCCCAGTTTACGAAGTCTCTATCGCCTGAAGAACGACGATATCGTCGAACTCGCGGACGCCGTCTCCGGCTTTGGCTGGGCCGCGGGCTGTGCCGCCGGCGCCGGCGCGGGCTCCTCGCGCTTCGACGAGCGTTTGGAATAGCTGCGACGATGCGGCTTCTCCGGCTTGGCGGCGGGAGCGGGCGGCGTCTCGGCCTGGGTCGCCGACTCCTGGTCCTTGCCCTTGTCTCCGTTCTTGTCCTGAGCCCTGTCTTGAGACTTCTCCTGTCCCTTGTCCTGACCCTTTTCCGAGCCACCACGCATCGACAGGCGCTGGCCGTCGAACACCGTGGTCTCGCAATGCCGGTCGCTTTCGGCAAGGCCCGCGCAGAGCTTTGCGGCGGCGGCGGCATTGATCAGCGGGCCGGCGCCGAGCCGGAGCTGCATGCCGAGGCCGTTCGAGCCTTCCTTGATCATGATGATCGGCCGGAGTGCGGCGACTTCGGGATTGGACTTGCTCAGCCCGCGCCAAAGCGCGCGCAAGCCGTCGACCGAGTTCGCACCGCCGAGCTCGATGGCAAAGCGCGTCTGCTGAACCGTGATGGCGGGGGCCTCGGCTTCTGCTGCCTCAGCCGGCTTGGCCGACGCCGCTGCGACTTCGGTTGGAGCTGGCGTCGGCTCGGGCTTCTTGTCGGCAGCCTTTTCGCTCGTGTCAGGCTGGATCAGTTTCGACGCGGCGGGATCGGGTGGGGCCATCATCGACCTCGATGGCACCAGAGGCAGGATCGCTCCTGCCGATGGCGTCACCGGCGCCTGCGGAACCAGCGAGGCGGCAGCCGCGGTTTGTGGCGGCGGGCCCGACTGATCTTTCGCAACCTCTTTCAAGCTGTCCTTGCTGGAATTGTCCTTGCTCGCGTTGTCCTTGGGCTCCTTGCCGGCAGTGGCGCGCGGCTTGTCGACCAGCGAGGCGGCCGTCGAGGCGACCGGCGCGACCTCCGGTGCCGGGGCGGCGGGCTGTACGGCGGCGAGAGGGGTGTCCTGCGGCTTCGAGGCCGGCGCTGGCTGCGATGTCGCGCTCTGCTTGGCAATGGCGCCGGTGACGGAATCGAGTCCCTGCTCGAGCACCGTGACACGTGAATAGAGCCGGTCCCGATCGCTGTTCAGCGTCTCGATGGCGGAGGCGAGGCGGCGGGCTTCGAGCTGGCTTTGCTTGGTCAGCACCTGAATTTGATCGGACTGGCGGACGAGATCGGCGGAGGCGACCTGGTCGCGCCGCCAGCCGAGCTGGGCCTGGTTGGCCATCACGGCGACCACGACGGCGCCGACGGCGGCGACACCCCATGAGCCCAGCCGCCACAGCATGCGACGATCGAACGCGCCTTCCTCGGCCAAAAGTCCGGAGAACAGCCCGCCGGTCTCCTTATCGCCGAAGGCATCCGCCAGTGGGTCGGAATCCTTTGCCATGAACGTTAAGTGCCCAGCCCTGTCTGGCTTCCCCGAATCAATCAAGGAACATTAACAGGAAAACCCACGCGCACTTGAATTCCGGGCGTTTGCGGGGGTAGCAAGGTGGAACGCCGAGGCGCCATCGACATGTCGCCCGTCGATGTGATGATCGATTCGGCCATATTTGACAGGATTGCGATGACCGTCCGCTCAAGCCTCACGATCGTGCTCGCCGCCGGCGAGGGCACACGCATGCGGTCGAACCTGCCGAAAGTGCTGCATCCCGTCGCTCACCAGACTTTGCTTGCCCATGTGCTCGGCGCTGCCCCGCAGGGAACCGGCACGGCGCTAGCGGTCGTGATCGGCCCCGATCATCAGGTGGTCGCGGACGAGGCCAGGCGTATCCGCCCCGACGCACTCATCTTCGTGCAGGCCGAACGGCTCGGCACGGCGCATGCGGTACTGGCGGCGCGTGAGGCCATCGCGCGCGGCGCGGACGATATCCTGATCGCCTTCGGCGATACGCCGCTGATCTCGGCGGAGACCTTCGCGAGGCTGCGCGCGCCGCTCGCTGGCGGGGCCGCGATCGCCGCGCTCGGCTTCTGCGCCAAGGATCCGACCGGCTATGGACGCTTCATCGTCGAGGGTAACAGGCTGGTCGCGATCCGCGAGCACGCCGATGCCAGTGCGGACGAGCGCAAGATCGATCTATGCAATGCCGGCGTGATGGCGATCGATGGCCGCCGCGCGCTCGCGATCCTCGACAGGATCGGCAATGCAAATTCCAAGGGCGAGTTTTATCTGACCGACGCGGTCGGCGTTGCCAGAGACAATGGATGGGAGTCCGTGGTGATCGAGACAAGCGAGGACGAAGTGCGCGGCATCAACACCAAGGCCCAGCTTGCCGAAGCCGAAGCCGTCATGCAGGCGCGGCTGCGCAAGGCAGCGATGGAGGCTGGCGTCACGCTGATCGCTCCCGAAACTGTCTTTCTCGCCGCCGACACCGTGTTCGGCAAGGATGTCACGATCGAGCCGTTCGTGGTGATCGGTCCTGGCGTGTCGATCGCCGATGGCACGCTGATCCATTCCTTCTCGCATATCGTCGGGACCACGCTCGGTAAGAAGGTATCGGTCGGGCCGTATGCGCGCTTAAGGCCCGGCACGTCGCTTGGCGACGGCGCGCGGATCGGCAATTTCGTGGAGACCAAGGCGGCGACGCTCGAGGCCGGCGTCAAGGTCAACCATCTCTCCTACATTGGAGATGCATCCGTCGGTGCCAATTCCAACATCGGCGCCGGCACCATCACCTGCAACTATGATGGCTTCAAGAAGCACAAGACGGTTATCGGGCAGGGCGCCTTCGTCGGCACCAATTCCTCGCTGGTCGCGCCGGTGAAGATCGGCAACGGCGCCTATATCGGCTCGGGCTCCGTGATCACACGCGATGTGCCCGACGATGCGATGGCGCTCGAGCGGAGCCAGCAGACCATCCGGGAAGGCGGCGCGGCGCGTTACCGCGAGATGAAGATGGGCGGAAAGAAAACGGAGAAGTAGCCGGAGACGTGGGCGCTGATCGCCGTGTCCTCCCGCTTTGTTCGTGACCTCGTCAGTTTCCTGATCGACACGCTCGTGACCGGGATGGGACGACTGCTCCTGTGGGAAATAGGCGAGCAGGATCCGCCGGAGATCGTGGCCCTCGTCATCGGGCCCGCGTTCTGGGCACTGCTCTTTTTCCTCCTCTGGGCCGCGACGATGGGATGGTGAGGCTTCGTTATTCGTCGTCGGCGAATTCGGAGAAGATGGCGCGGGTCAGGCGCCAGCCGCGCGGCTTGGCGCGCTTGATCGGTTCGCCCTCCGGATGCTTCACGAAAACAGGCTTGCTTTCCTTGCCGCGCTGGGGCGGCGGCCAATGCGCAAGGTGCGTGCCGGAGGTCTCACTGGCACGGATAAACATCGATGACCGACCTTTGCGGTCGGGCGTGGGGGCTTTCATGGCCTCGATCTCCAGGGCGGGAATCGTTGGCCAAACTTGTTGACATCAGGTTAATTCGCGCGGTTAAAGGCCGGCCACATCGACGCAGGCGAAAGCTCAGGTTGCGGTCCACGCTGTCTCAATCCGCAATAATTATTGAGTATCTGATTCCATGGGAATTTCGCTAAAAACCGAGCGCGTCGTTTAGGCGATTTTTCGACGATTTGGGGGATATTGATCCGCATGTGCGGGATTGTCGGCATTCTCGGGCGCGAGCCGGTTGCAGAGCAATTGGTGGATTCGCTCAAACGTCTCGAATATCGCGGTTATGACTCCGCGGGCGTCGCCACGCTCGAAGGCAAGCATCTGGCGCGCCGCCGCGCCGAGGGCAAGCTGAAGAACCTGGAGAAGCGGCTGGAAGCCGAGCCGCTGAAGGGCACGACCGGCATCGGTCACACCCGCTGGGCCACGCACGGCAAGCCGACCGTCAACAACGCCCATCCGCATGCGACCGATCGCGTCGCGGTCGTTCATAACGGCATCATCGAGAATTTCCGCGAGCTGCGCGAGGAGCTCGAGAGCAAGGGCACGGTGTTCCACACCGAGACCGACACCGAGATCGTGCTGCACCTGGTCGACGATCTCTTGAGCCGCGGCAACAAGCCGGTGGAAGCGGTCAAGCTGACGCTGGGGCGCCTGCGCGGCGCTTTCGCGCTCGGCTTCATCTTCGCCGGCGATGACGACCTCATGATCGGCGCCCGCAACGGCCCGCCGCTCGCGATCGGCTATGGCGACGGCGAGATGTATCTCGGCTCGGACGCGATCGCGCTCGGCCCGTTCACCGACACGATCAGCTATCTCGAGGACGGCGACTGGGTGGTGCTGACCCGCAAGGGCGCCACGATCTTCGACAAGGACGGCCAGGCCGTCGAACGCGACAAGATCAGGCACGCCGCCTCGACCTCCCTGGTCGACAAGGCGAACTACCGCCACTTCATGGCGAAGGAGATCCACGAGCAGCCGGAAGTGGTCGGCCACACGCTGGCGCGCTATGTCGACATGGCGACCGAGCGGGTCTCGCTGCCCGTGAAGCTGCCGTTCGACTTTAGGGATATCCAGCGCATCAACATCACGGCCTGCGGCACCGCGAGCTACGCCGGCATCGTTGCCAAATACTGGTTCGAGCGCTTTGCGCGTCTGCCGGTCGAGGTCGATGTCGCCTCCGAATTCCGCTATCGGGAAGCGCCGCTGCGTAAGGGCGATCTGGCGATCTTCATCTCGCAGTCCGGCGAGACCGCCGATACGCTGGCGGCGCTGCGCTACGCCAAGGCGGAGGGCGCACACACGATCGGCGTCGTCAACGTGCCGACCTCGACGATCGCGCGTGAGAGCGAGACCGTGCTGCAGACACTGGCAGGTCCCGAGATCGGCGTCGCCTCGACCAAGGCCTTCACTTGCCAGCTCATGGTGCTGGCAAACCTCGCCATCGCGGCCGGCAAGGCCAGAGGCGTCTTGTCCGATGAGGACGAGACCAGGCTCGTTCACGGCCTCGTCGAGATCCCGCGTCTGATGTCGGATGCGCTCACCACCGAGCTTCAGATCGAGAAGCTCGCGCACCGCATCGCCAAGTCTCGCGACGTGCTCTATCTCGGCCGCGGCACGAGCTATCCGCTGGCGCTCGAAGGCGCGCTGAAGCTGAAGGAGATCTCCTACATCCACGCCGAAGGCTATGCCGCCGGCGAGCTCAAGCATGGTCCGATCGCGCTGATCGACGAGACCATGCCTGTTGTCGTCATCGCGCCCTACGACCGTGTGTTCGAGAAGACCGTCTCCAACATGCAGGAGGTCGCCGCCCGCGGCGGCAACATCATCCTGATGACCGATGCCAAGGGCGCAGCGGAGGCGACGGTGAATTCGCTCGTCACCATCGTGATGCCCGATATGGCTGCGGCCTTCACGCCGATGGTCTACGCCGTTCCGGTCCAGCTGCTCGCCTATCATACGGCTGTCGTGATGGGCACGGACGTCGATCAGCCGCGCAACCTCGCGAAATCGGTGACCGTGGAATAGGCAGAAGGGATCAGGTCGCGCTCTTCCAAAACCTGCTAGAAGCCCCTAGCTTGGACGAAGCGACCGACTTGGAACCCGAATGACCACCCGCGACGACGCGCTTGCGCCTCTTGATCCCGCCCCGGAACCGCATACCGGCTTGATGGGCCGGTTTCGCAATTATTTCCTGACCGGGCTGATCGTCACCGGCCCGATTGCGATCACGCTGTATCTGGTCTGGTGGTTCGTGACCTGGGTCGACGGCGTGGTGCGGCCCTTCGTGCCGCTGGCCTACCGGCCGGAAACCTATCTGCCCTATGGCGTTCCCGGCTGGGGACTGATTGTCGCATTCTTCACGCTGACGCTGGTCGGCTTCCTCGCGGCGAACCTGATCGGCCGCACGCTGGTCGATGTCGGTGAGACCTTCCTCGGCCGCATCCCGGCGGTGCGCGCCATCTATCGCGGCCTGAAGCAGGTGTTCGAGACGTTGTTCTCGGGCAAGGGATCGAGCTTCCGCAAAGTGGGCCTCGTCGAGTTTCCGTCGCCCGGCATGTGGTCGATCGTGCTGATCTCTCAATCGCCGAACGAAGAGGTCTCGCGTAGCCTGCCGGGGCAGGAGGAACATGTCTCGGTGTTTCTGCCGTGTTCGCCGAACCCGACCACCGGATTCTTCTTCTACGTGCCCAAGAGCAAGATCATCGAGGTCGACCTCAGCGCCGAGGATGCCGCAACGCTGATCATGTCGGCCGGCGTGGTGCAGCCCGGCTCGGCGCCCGACCCGAAGAAGGCCGCCGCGCTTGCGGGCATGGCCAATGCCGCGCGCATTGCCAATGCCTCCACGCTCCAGCCCGAGGCTGCGAAGGCGGAGTAGGGCTATTCCCCCGCGGGATAGCCTGCGGTCAGGCGGGCGCTGGCGTCCTCTGCTATTGTTCCGGTCGGCCCGAGCGTTGCGCTTGGAAGTCGAACTGGAGTGCCCCTGATGTCGAAGACCATTGCGATCCTCGCGCCCGGTGCCATGGGCAGTGCGGTGGCCCGTCGCCTGAGCGAGAACGGCGCGCGCGTGCTGACGTCGCTGAAGGGACGTAGTAAGGCGACGCAAAAACGCGCGGCGGATGCGGGCATGATCGGCGCCGAGGACGATGCGATCGCGGATGCCGATATCATTCTCTCGATCGTGCCGCCGGGCGAGGCAGAGGCACTCGCGGAGCGGCTCGCCGCATTGCTGGTCAAGCGCAACAAGAAGCCGGTCGTGGTCGACTGCAACGCTGTCAATGTCACCACGGTGAAGCGGATCGAGGAAATCATCGGTTCGGCCCAGGCGCCTTTCGTCGATGGCGGCATCATCGGCTTCCCGCCGCAACCGGGGGCTAAGAGCCCGGCCTTCTACATGTCCGGCGAGCATGCCGGGGACGTTGCCGTGCTCAGGGATTTCGGGCTCGACATACGCATCGTCGAAGGTCCGGTCGGTGCGGCTTCCGCGCTGAAAATGTCCTATGCCGGCATCGTCAAGGGTCTGGCCGGTATCGGCTCGGCCATGGTGATCGCGGCGACCAAGGCGGGGGCCGCGGAAGGGCTGCGCGACGAGCTCGCGCTCAGCCAGCCCGCGATCCTGGCGCGGCTCGAGGTTGCACTGCCCGACATGATCCCGAAGGCCTATCGCTGGGTCGCGGAGATGCACGAGATTGCCGGCTTCCTCGGGCCCGATCATCCGGCGAGCCAGATCTACCAGGGTTTTGCCAAATGGTTCGAGCATCTGACCGCCGATGCGAAGGGCGAGGCGGTCGATGCATCACTGCTGAAGGCGTTCGCGGCGGTTGCCGCGAAGAAAAAAGCCTGATCTTCACTTGTTTCGCGGCCAAAGCGTTGGCTGATCTGGTCGCCAATATGACGCAGGAGTTCGAATGAGAGTGCTGGTGATCGGCGCGGGCGCGCTCGGAGGCTATTACGGGGCCTGCCTGGTCCGAGCGGGCGCCGACGTGACGTTTCTGGTGCGATCCGCCCGCGCCGAGCAATTGCGGCTGGTTGGACTGCAGGTCAAAAGGCCGCACGGCGATTTCACCGTGCAGCCGAAGATATTGATGACGAGTGAGCTCAAGGAGCCCTTCGACGTCGTGCTCGTCGGCGTGAAGGCCTATTCGCTCGACGATGCGATGGCCCAGTTCGCTCCGGCCGTCGGCGCGAACACGATGGTTTTGCCCATCCTGAACGGGTTGAAACATATCGACGCCCTGACGGCGCGGTTCGGTGCTGAGCCGGTTCTCGGTGGGCTCGCCAATGTCAGTGCCGGCCTCGACGCGGACGGCCGTGTCGTTCAGTTCATGGCCAACCAGACCATCGTGTTCGGCGAGACCAAGGGGTCGCTGAGTGAGCGCACACTTGCGCTGGAGAAGCTGTTCCAAGTGCCCGGCATCGACGTGCGCGCCAGCGAAGCGATCATGCAGGACATGTGGGAGAAGTTCGTCCAGCTCTCGACGCTCGCCGGCATCACCTGCCTGATGCGCGCCAGCATCGGGGACATCCTGTCTGTGCCGAACGGCGAGCAATCGATCTTCCGCCTGTTCGCGGAATGTTGCGCTGTGGCGACGTCGTCAGGTTTCGAGCCGCGTGCGCCGTTCATCGAGTTCGACCGAAAACTGTTCACGACCTTGGACTCGCCGCTCAAGGCCTCGATGCTGCGTGACATCGAGCGCGGCTCGATGACTGAGTCTGAACATATCCTGGGCGATATGGCCAATCGGGCGCGCAAGCTGAATATCGACACGCCGCTGCTGGATCTCGCACGGGCGCATGTCGCGGCCTACGAGGTTGGACGCCGCAGAGCTTCAGCCTAGCTCGCTTCCATCAACGTCACATCTTGGTCGACCCGGTCGATCGACCAGAACTGCATCACGCAACGAAGCCCGCCAGGATTGAAATCCAGGCTGACAGACCACCCGGCTTCGCCGGCAAACATGCCGGTGATCATCTTCGTTCCGAAGCCGCGGCGGGTCGGCTTGCGGACCAGCGGGCCCTCCCGTTCAGCCCAGGACATGCGCACCAGGCCGGTCTCGTCGACGGTCCAGGATATTTGCAGCTTGCCCGATGGCACCGAGAACGCGCCGTATTTTGCGGCGTTCGTGCTGAGCTCCTGGAGTGCGGCCGAGATCGCCAGGGTAAGCTTGGGCGGCAACAGAATATCGGGACCGTCGATTTCGAGACGTTCAGGGCCGGCGTAGGGGGCCAAGGTCTGTCTCACAATCGATACCAGGCTGACGCCGACCCAGTTGTTTTCAGTGAGAAGATTGTAGGCCTGCGAGAGAGCCAGAAGGCGCCCTTCGAAGGCGGCTGCGTATTCGTCGAGATCGCTTGAGCTGGCCCGTGACAGGCGCGCGATCGATTGGACGGTGCCAAGCGTGTTCTTCACCCGATGATTGATCTCGTCCAGCAGCGCCTTCTGCTGCTTCAAGGCGTCGGCAAGTTCGCCGCCGACCTGATGCAGCACCTTCTTCATCCTGTTGACTTCGCTGATCGTGCCCAGCTTCGGAGCAAGTACGCCCGAGCGCAAACCGCCAACATATCGTTCCAGATCGGCGAATTCGGCGAGGAAGCGGCGGGACAGCAATCGCGCCAGCGCCAATCCGAGTGCCATCGTGAAGAGAGTGAGCGCAATGATCCATTCGGCCGTCCGATGCAGCGGGCCATCGATGATCTCACGGGGAACGGCAAGATTGATCGACCAACCGCTCTGATTGGATCGCAACAGCGATGTGTAGGTCGGAATGCCTGTCCGCGATACGGCTTTGATCCACCAGGCGAAAGGCTGCCCGACATGGGCCCTCACGTCGGGAATGGTTGGCTGGCCCACCAGATCGTCGCCGTCCATCAAAGGCCGCCGCGCCAGCAGAATTCCGTTCGCGTCAATAATGCTGCCGACCATTCCGGCGGAGACGTATTCGTCCATCAACGAGGAAAGATATTTGGTCGATAGTCCGATGTTGAGTGCGTAACGGATGTCGCCGCCGATGCGAACCGGAACGGCGATCGTGACAATGGGCTGACCGTCGACCACGGCACGCTGAAGTCCGGACACCTGTGGTTGGCCGGTTTCGATCGCCCGGCGTTCGACGTCGAACGCGACGCGCTTCGGCAGGGAGGCATCGAGTTCTAGCCGCGTGTTGACGACCTGCTGGCCATCGGGCTCGTAGAGCGCAATGGCCACCCCGCCGATCAGATTCACCGCCTCGATGGCATGTTCTCTGAACTCCGCGAAATTCTGCCGCGAGAGCGAGGGCGACAGAGCGAGGACCTGCAGGTCCTCGATGATGTTCGCCAACCGTAGCTCTGCCGCATTGCGCATGAGGCGGAGCCTGTCTTCATATTCAGCCCTGGTGAGTTGGGAGGATTCCGCCACGAAATGATAGGCAAGAAAAGCCGCGCAGGCCGCGACGGGAATTGCAGTGCTGAGCGCGAGCAGCAGCAGATAGGTAGAAACTGACCAGGTCCGAAGCGATCGCCTGATCCATCGTCCGGTTCGACGCCGCAAGGCACGCACACTCATCCCCCAAAGCCACGCCTGCATGGACAAGCTGATTCCTTTCAAGGTACCGGCTCGGTAGCGGCTCGCAATACCGGTCTGTGGGAACCGATTGAGGGAACTTTTGTTCCAAGATCGCGGTCAGCCCGCTCCGATCAGCGGGATCGCCTCGTCCCGCTCGTAGAGATACAGCAGGCACCGCAGCGCCTCGCCGCGCTCGCCTTTCAGCTTCGGGTCGTCTTTCATGATGCGCAGCGCCTCGTCTCGAGCCTGCGTGATCAGCTGGCTGTGCACCTCCGAGCGCGCGATGCGGTAGCCGGGCAGGCCGCTCTGGCGCACCCCCAACACATCGCCTTCGCCGCGCAGCTTCAGGTCCTCCTCGGCAATACGAAAGCCGTCGGTGGTCTCGCGGATCACTTTCAGTCGTGCCTTCGACATTTCGCCGAGCGGCTCGCTGTAGAGCAGGATGCAGGTCGAGGCCTCCGAGCCGCGGCCGATGCGGCCGCGGAGCTGGTGGAGCTGGGCGAGGCCAAAGCGCTCGGCATTCTCGATCACCATGATCGTCGCCGCCGGTACGTCGACGCCGACTTCGACGACGGTCGTCGCGACCAGAAGTCCGATCTCGTGGGCCGCGAACTGCCCCATGACGCGGTCTTTCTCGGTGCCTTTCATCTGGCCATGGACCAAACCGACACGATCGCCGAAGCGTTTCTGCAGGCTTTCGAAGCGTTTGGTCGCATTGGTGAGGTGCTCGGTGCCCTCGGCCTCGGATTCCTCGACCAGCGGGCAGATCCAGTAGACCAGCTTGCCCGACTCCAGCGCGCGGCCGACGCCGTCCATGACCTCGCCGAGGCGGCTCATGGCGACGGCGCGGGTGTCGATCGGCTGGCGGCCGGCGGGCTTTTCACGCAGCTCGCTGATGTCCATGTCGCCGAAATAGGTCAGCACCAGCGTGCGCGGGATTGGCGTTGCGCTCAGCACGAGAACATCGACCGCTTCGCCCTTCGAGGTCAGCGCCAGCCGCTCGCGCACGCCAAAACGATGCTGCTCGTCGACGATGGCAAGGGCGAGGTCGTGAAAGATCACGTCGTCCTGGATCAGCGCATGAGTACCGACGAGGAGGTCGATCTCTCCGGCTTCGAGCTGCGCCAGCAGCTCGCGCCGCTCCTTGCCCTTTTCGCGGCCGGTGAGGATCGCAACCCGCATGCCGGCGCGCTCGGCGAGCGGCGCGATGGTCTTGATGTGCTGGCGCGCCAGGATTTCGGTCGGGGCCATCAGCGCGGCCTGCTTGCCGACTTCGGCGACGGCCGCAGCGGCCAGCAGCGCCACCACGGTCTTGCCGGACCCGACATCGCCCTGGAGCAGGCGGAGCATGCGCACGGGCTGCTTCAGATCGTCGGCAATGGCCGCCGCGGCGTTGCGCTGGGAGGGTGTCAGCGCATAGGGCAGGGCGTCGATGATCTTGTTGCGCAATTGCCCATCGCCGGCGTTGCGCACGCCGGCAGGCCGCCGCAGCTGCGCGCGGATCAGCGCGAGCGCGAGCTGGCCCGCCAGCAACTCGTCGAAAGCAAGGCGCGACCAGTAGCGCTGATCGGGCAGGATGTCCGTGAGCTCGATCGGCTGATGCACGCGGTTGAGTGCTTCCGCGATGGGTGGGAAATCGCAGCGGCGCAGCACCTCCGGGCTGATCCATTCGGGGAGCGGCGGAAGCTTCTGCAAGGCCTGCGCGATGGCGCGGCGGAGCGAGCCGAGGGCGAGCCCCTCGGTGAGCGGATAGACCGGATCGATCCCGGAGAGTTTTGCGATCGCCTCCTCGTCCAGCACGCGGTCGGGATGCACGATCTGCGGGATGCCGTCGTACATTTGGAGCGTGCCGGAGACGAAGCGCTTCTCACCCATCGGCAACAGCTTCTCGACATAGCCGGGCTTGGCGCGGAAGAAGGTCAGAACCACATCGCCGGTATCGTCGCTGGCATAGACCAGATACGGCGCGCGCGCATTGCGCGGCGGAGGCGGGCGGTGACGGTCGACGGTGACCTCCAGCGTCACCATGGTTCCAACGCTGGCGTCGCGGATCCTCGGCCGGGCCCGGCGGTCGATCACCTGGCTCGGCAGATGCAAAAGCAGGTCGACCAGCCGCGGCGTCTCGCTCCGGCTGAGCAGATATTGCAGCAGCTTGTCCTGCTTCGGACCGACGCCGGGCAGGCTGGTCACGGGAGCAAACAGCGGATTGAGCAGGCTGGGGCGCATGGGGGCGAATCTAGGATCGTTTCGGCCCGTCATGCCCGGCTTTATGCCGGGCATCCACGTCTTTTTTCGCCGGCCGCCAGCGGGTGCGGCCATGCCAAATCGAGGGCTGACACCGGCAGTTCCAGTGGCTATATCACCCCGGCCCGGCACGTCCGGGCTTTCGGCGTTTGACTGGATTTGAGACATGACGGGAACGACACGATCGAGCGACGGGCTGGACGATCGCCGCAAGCGGCTTCTGTTCCGCTGCTGGCACCGCGGCACGCGCGAGATGGATTTGATCCTCGGCCGCTTCGCGGACGCCGAGATCGGCAAGCTGTCCGACGCGGAGCTGACCGAGCTCGAGACCCTGCTCGAGGTCAACGATCCCGATCTCTATGCCGCCATCACGGGTGACAAGGTGCTGCCAGCAGATGTCACCGGCGCGCTGTTCGCCCGCATCAAGGCCTATCCGATCGCGGACGGCAATTTATGAAGCAGGGGATGAAATCTCCGGCCGAGCTGCTCACGCCCGGCCGCGCGCAGACGCTTGCCAATGTCGCGGAAGGAGCGGAGGGCCTGATCGTCTCCGATCTCGCGCGCGCCATCGCGGCGCGGCCGAAGAAGCCGGCGGTCAGCCTTGCGGTGGTCTGCCGCGACGGCGGGCGCATGCAGCAACTCGAACGCGCGCTGCAGTTCTTCGCGCCCGATCTGCCGGTGCTGACCTTTCCCGCCTGGGACTGCCAGCCCTATGACCGCGTCTCGCCGCACGGCGGCATTCTGGCGCAACGCCTGACCACGCTGGCCCGGCTCGCCGCGCTCACCGGCAGCGACAAGCCGCTGATCGTGCTGACGACCGTGAATGCCGTCGTGCAGCGCGTGCCGGCGCGCGAGCTGGTCGCAGCGCAGGCGCTGTCGGTCGCGCCCGGCAACGTGGTGCCGATGGACACCATCGTCGCCTGGCTGGAGCACAACGGCTACAACCGCTCCTCGACCGTGCGCGAACCCGGCGAATATGCCGTGCGCGGTGGCATCCTCGATCTGTTTCCGGCCGGCCTCGAGCAGCCTGTTCGCTTCGACTTCTTCGGCGACAGCCTGGAATCGATCCGGTCCTTCGATGCCGAAACCCAGCGCACGCTGCTCGACATGCGCTCGCTCGATCTCGTCCCGATCTCCGAATTCCAGCTCGTCACCGACACGATCCGCCGGTTCCGCATGGGCTATGTCGCCGAATTCGGCGCGCCCGAGCGCGACGACGCGCTGTACGAAGCGGTCAGCGAAGGCCGCCGCCATCCCGGCATGGAGCACTGGCTGCCGCTGTTCCAGGACCGCATGGACACGCTGTTCGACTATCTGCAAGGCGCAGCTGTCGCCATCGAGCCGCAGGCCGAGGATGCCGTCCGCGAGCGCTTCAAGCAGATCCAGGACTATTACGAGGCCCGCCGTGACGCGATGGAGCATCCGGGCGGCGGCGCCATCTACAAGCCGCTGCCACCCGACCGGCTCTATCTCACCGAGGAGGAATGGGGCAAGCGCGAACGCGACATACCGTTGGTTCGGCTGACCGCCTTCTCCGTACCGGCCGACGGCACGAGCGTCGTCGACGCCGGCGCGCGCAAGGGCCGCGATTTCGCGCCCGAGCGTAACGACTCGACAGTCAACGTGTTTGAATCCGTCGTCGCGCATGTGATGGGCTTGCAGGCGAGCCGCAAGAAGGTCGTGATCGCGCTGTGGAGCGAAGGCTCGCGCGACCGCATGACCTCGATGCTGCGCGACCACAAGCTGACGCACACCACCAGTGTCAACAGCTGGCGGACGGTGCAGGCGACCCCGCGCAACGAAACCATGCTCGCCGTGCTTGGCCTCGAGAGCGGTTTCGAGACCGACGAGATCGCACTCATCAGCGAGCAGGATATTCTCGGCGATCGCCTGGTGCGGCCGCGCAAGGCGAGCCGGAAGCTCGACAATTTCATCTCTGAGGTCACGAGCCTCACGGCCGGCGACATCGTCGTCCACGTCGATCACGGCATCGGCCGCTTCATCGGCCTGCAGACCCTCGACGTCGCGGGCGCGCCGCATGACTGTCTCGAGCTGCATTATGCCGCCGAGACGAAGCTGTTCCTCCCCGTCGAGAATATCGAGCTGCTGTCGCGCTACGGCTCCGACCAGACCACGGTCGAGCTCGATCGTCTCGGCGGAAGCGGCTGGCAGAGCCGAAAGGCCAAGCTCAAGAACCGCATCCGTGAGATCGCGGGCGAGCTGATCAAGATCGCGGCTGCGCGTCATCTGCACGAGGCGCCGAAACTGCCGGTACAGCAGGGTCTCTATGACGAGTTCTGCGCACGCTTCCCCTATGATGAGACCGAGGACCAGCTGGGCGCCATCGAGTCCACGCTGAAGGATCTCGAGCTCGGCCGCCCCATGGACCGGCTGATCTGCGGCGACGTCGGCTTCGGCAAGACCGAGGTGGCGCTCCGCGCGGCCTTCGCCGTCGCGCTCGAAGGCAAGCAGGTCGCGGTCGTGGTGCCGACCACGCTGCTGGCGCGCCAGCACGCCAAGACCTTCACCGAACGCTTCAAGGGCTTTCCGGTGAACGTGGCGCAAGCCTCGCGCCTGGTCGCGACCAAGGAGCTGAACCAGGTCAAGAAAGGCATTGCCGACGGTTCGGTCGACATCGTCGTCGGTACCCACGCGCTGCTCGGCAAGGCCATCAAGTTCCGCGATCTCGGCCTCGTCATCGTCGACGAGGAGCAGCATTTCGGCGTGACCCACAAGGAGCGGCTCAAGGCGTTGCGTTCCGAGGTGCACGTGCTGACGCTGTCGGCGACGCCGATCCCGCGCACGCTGCAACTGGCCCTGACCGGCGTCCGCGAGCTCTCGATCATTGCCTCGCCCCCGGTCGACCGCCTCGCGGTCCGCACCTTTGTCGCCCCGCACGATCCCCTGATGATCCGCGAGGCGCTGCTGCGCGAGCGCTATCGCGGCGGCCAGGCCTTCTACGTGGTGCCGCGCATCGACGACCTCGCCGAGGTCAAGGATTTCCTCGACAAGAACGTGCCGGAGATGAAGGTCGCGGTCGCGCATGGCCAGATGCCGCCGGCCGTGATCGAGGACATCATGACTGCGTTCTACGACGGCAAGTTCGACATCCTGCTGTCGACCACGATCGTCGAATCCGGCCTCGACATCCCCAATGCCAATACGCTGATCGTACATCGCGCCGACATGTTCGGTCTCGCCCAGCTCTACCAGCTCCGCGGCCGTGTCGGCCGGTCCAAGCTGCGCGCCTATGCGCTGTTCACGCTGCCGGCGCAGCAAAAGATCACGGCGCAGGCGGAACGGCGGCTCACCGTGCTGCAGTCGCTGGAGACGCTAGGCGCCGGCTTCCAGCTCGCCTCCCACGACCTCGATATCCGCGGCGCCGGCAATCTGCTCGGCGAGGAGCAGTCGGGCCACATCAAGGAGGTCGGCTTCGAGCTCTACCAGTCGATGCTGGAGGAGGCGATCGTCAACCTCAAGGCCGGCGTGTCCGAGCCCGCTGCCGACCGCTGGTCGCCGAGCATTACCATCGGCATGCCCGTGCTCATTCCCGAGGATTACGTCGGCGATCTCTCGGTGCGGCTGTCGCTGTACCGCCGCCTTGCCGATCTCGACAGCGAGGAGGAGATCGAAAATTTTGGCGCCGAGATGCGCGACCGCTTTGGCGTGCTGCCGGACGAGGTGCGCTACCTCTTCAAGGTTGCCGCGATCAAGGCGTTCTGCCGTCAGGCCAATGTCGAGAAGATCGACGCGGGCCCGAAGGGCGCCGTCATCACCTTCCGCGACAATTCCTTCGCCTATCCCGATCGCCTGGTGTCCTTCATCAAGAGCCACGGCCAGGCCGCGAAGGTGCGGCCCGACATGAAGGTGGTGTTCCTGCAGGATTGGGAGACGCCGGAAGAGCGTCTCGCCGGCACCACCGAGATCATGCGGCAGCTGGCGCAGCTCGCGCAGAAAAAGAAAGCGGCGTAGACGGTGCCGTAGGGTGGATTAGCGAAGCGTAATCCACCAACGGTGCTGCAGCGGAGACAGAAGCGGTGGATTACGCCTTCGGCTAATCCACCCTACGAGAGCCGTTACGACGCCGCCCTCGACGCGTCCGCGGACAGCCGCCCCAGCAGTGACCTTGCCGTATCCGACGGAGACAGCGAATCCACTGATACCACGGGATCGCTGCGCATCTCGTGCTTGCCATTGGACGTGTGCTTCATCACGGCCGACAGGCGTCGCGCGATCATGTGCGCCGTGCGGAAATCGGTCTCGGCGAACACCACGATGACAGAGCCGTCCTTCTGCGCCGCGCCAAAGTCCATCTGCCGCATCAGGCGGCTGAGGATGCGGGCGGCATCGAGCTGCGCGCGGGGATTGCCGGGATCGAAGGCGAAGCGCGCCACCGATAGGCCGCCACCGCGGGAGAGCGTCTGCTCAACCGCCTTGGCGAAGTCGCGGGCGAAGGCTTCGACCGTGAGCAGGCCGCTGCGCGGATCGAGCCAGCCGCCGGCGTCGATCGAGCGCAGCGTGCGGCTCAGTTGCGCTTCCATCGCGTGCTGGCGGATCAATGGCAGCCCGTTGGCCGCGACCTTGGCGGGCTCGCCCGCGATCAGCTCGAGATTGGGCAGGTCGTAGGTCTGGGTGAGCTGGTGCGCGGTGACGACAACGGGCAGGTTGCGGAAGCGCGTGTCCTCGGCGAGCACCGTGAGGAAAGCGTCGGTGACGCGCGGGGTGAAACCGTCGGACAGAACGACACCGTCGATGTCGCGCGTATTAAGGTGCTTGGCGGCAGCCTCGATCGAGAGCGCGCCGACGACGCCGGTGCGTTCGCCGAGCGCGACTGACAGCGCAGGATAGGCCGCGCCGCGGCCGATCAAGAGCACGACGGCATCGCGCACCGGATCGGCGTCCGGCAGCGCGACCTTCACCTCCGGCAGGCGGCGCAGCACGGTCGCGTGCAACGTGCGGATGCGGATCGCGGCGCGCAAGCGTGCGATCAGGCGTTCGGCAGCGTTGCCGCGTGTGGCAAACGGCAGCGCGTTGTGGGGCAGCGTCGTTTGCGCATCCAGCGCGACCAGCGGGAGATACAGCGGCTGATCGGCGATCTTCTTCGCGAGCAGGGGCATGTATGGCTCATGCCCGCCAGACATCGCCACAAGGACGGCGGCCGGCTGCACCTCTTCCACGGCGCGTACGGCGCTTGCCCAATCGCTATCGACAACCGGAAACAGACGGGCCTCGTCCAGCGCCGCAATGAAAGCCGGGCGCTCGGAATTGGACACAAAGAGGATCGGGCCCGCTTGGGACATCAGGAAACTCTGATCACGCAATCGATGCTGCGCAATCTAGTCCGGTCGCCTTAATGCAGCGTCAATGTTCCCCGCGAAACTATTCTTAGACTGGGCCTGAGCGATCGCGAAAAGCCTCAACCATCAGGGGGTTAAGCCCAAGTTCGCTCAATGCTTCGCGGGCGCGGGCATTGTCCTGGGCCCGGCCTGCCAGCCGGTGGCCCGAGAGCCGGTCGGGCAGGGCCGTCAGCAGCGCGCCCTGGCCGAGCCGGCGCGCCCATTCCTGCAGATCGTTGGAGAGGAAGCGGTAGCCGCCGACAGCCATGATGCCTGACGGAGGCGCCGTGATGTTGATCGCGCCGCTAGCCCGGTCGATTCGTGCGGCATAGCCGGTGTCGACATAGTCGCGCGGCGGCTGCGCGATCAACGTCTCGCCGACCGGCTGCGGCGGCGCGTAGGCCGCGATCGGCACCATCGGGCCGCGCAGGCCGAGCGTACCCTTCGGGGTGAGTAGAATCTCGCCCGCGATCGAGGAGCCCGACTGCTCGCGTGGCGCGCCGTGCGGCCCGGGCATGACAGCGACAGGCACGCCGTCCTCGCCGCGCCTTGCGCCGAACAGGCCGGCCTCGCCGAACAGATAGACGTCCGTGAGCGGCGCATGCGGCGCAATCCAGGCTTCGCTCGCCGCCACCTGCTCCGGTGCGCGCCAGAGCCCGACGACATTGCGCAGGGTCGGCATCCGCGCCGCCAGGCCGGAATCGCCGAGGCGCAGCGCGAGTTGGGCCGGCGCGATCAGCACGTCGCATTCGTGCTCGTTGATCTGCTGCTCCAGCACCTCGCTCTCGAACGGATGATGCAGCGCCAGCGTGCCGCCGCACAGCAGCCACACCGCGAGCGAGGAGGCGAGGCCCGCGAACGACATCGGCGTGAACGCCGACATCACGGTCGCGCCCTGCTGGATGTCGGCCTCCAGCGACATCGCGAGGCCCCCCGCGATCAGGCTGAAATGCGGTCGCGGCACCGGTCGGAAACCTTCCGCCGTGACATCGAAGGAGATCATCGCCGCCTTGCGGCCGTCCTGGATCACCGCGCGCGTGGTGCCGGGCGGGCGTGCCAGCACGTCGTCGAGCGACGCCATGCCTTCGGGCAAATCGGTGCCGAAGCCGAGGACGTGGCGGATCGAGAAGGCCTCCGCGGCAGCGTGCATCGCGAGGTCGGCATAACTGACGCCGTCGACCTTGCTCATGGTGACGATGGCGCGCGCCGCCGTTCGGTTGAGCGCGGCCGCCAGTTCCGCCTGCCGCCATAGCAGCGGCAACACCGCCACGACGAGGCCGGCGCGATGGGCCGCCAGCACGGTCAGCACGAACTCGACGGTCGTGGGCAACTGGATCGCAATCACCGAATTGGCCGGCAGGCCCGATTCGACGAAATGCGCCGACAGCGCCTCGATGGCGGTATCGGCCTCGGCGTAGGTCATCCGTCGCGGCTGGTGGCCAGTGATGCGGGACTTGTTGAGAGGGTCGAGCAGGGCAGGCGCATGTGGCTGCCGCATCAGCGTGCGCTGGAACAGCGTGTCGAGCGTCGGCGATACGGCTGGCTGGTTCACGGCGTCACTTCGCTGGACTGGCTTGAGGCTCACCCTTCGACCACCAGGTCTCCGGCAGATAGCCGGAGAGTGCGGTGGCCTGTGGTCGTTCTATCCGATTCCAGCGCGCGATCCATTGCTCGGATACGTTAAACAGGGGGATTGTGTAGAAGCCCGCCATCAAGGCGCGGTCGAGCGCCCGCACCGCATCGACGAAACCCGTATGATCACGGGCCTCAAGCAGGGCCTTGATCATGGCATCGACCGCGGGATCCCTGGCGCCCATGTAGTTGCGGGTCCCCGGATTGTCGGCGGCGGCGCTGCCCCAATAGAAATACTGCTCGTTACCGGGCGACAGCGACTGGTCCCAGCGGTTCTGGATCATGTCGAACTCGTAGGACAACCGGCGCTGGTCGAACTGCACCGGATCGACCGCGCGCACGCTCACGTCGATGCCGGCGCGCTTGAGGTCGCGCTGGAACGCGAGCGCGATGCGCTCCTGGTCGCGGGTCGTCACCAGCATCTCGAAGGTGAAGGGCACCTTGGTGCTGCGGTTGCGCAGCACGGTGCCCTCGAGATCATAGCCGGCGTCCGACAGCAGCTTCAGCGCCGCACGCAGCGTTGTCCGATCGCGCCCCGAGCCGTCGGTGACAGGCAGGCGATAGCTGCCATCCATGATCTCTTCGGGGATCTGCACGGCGAAGGGCTTGAGCAACTCGCGCTCGCGTGCATCTGCGGGGCGGGCATAGGCCGACAGCTCCGAGCCCGCAAAATAGCCGGCGACGCGCGAATACAGGGAGAAGAAATAATTGCGATTGACCAGCTCGAAATCGAACAACAGCGTCAGCGCCTGGCGCACGCGGATGTCGGCGAATACAGGACGCCGTGTGTTGAACACCAGGAATTCGGAAGGCTGCGGCACGCCTGGCTTGATGGTGTCGCGGATCACCTCGCCGCTTTTGGCAGCGGGAAAATCATAGCCGTCGTGCCAGCGCAGCGGCTCGTTCTCGACGCGGAAATCATAGAGGCCGCGCTTGAACGCTTCGAACTGGCCGTTGGCCTCGCGATAATAGTCGAGCCGGATCTCGTCGAAATTGAACAGCCCACGATTGACCGGGAGATCGCGGCCCCAATAATCGGGATTGCGGGTGAGGGTCACGCTGGCGCCGGGCTTGACCGCCGTGACGCGGTAGGGGCCGGAGGCGATCGGCCCTGACAGCGTCGTCTCCTCGAAGGCCGCGACGTCGACGGCGTGCTTCGGCAGGATCGGCATCAGGCCGAGGATCAGCGGTATCTCACGGTCGTTGGCTCCGGTGAGATCGAAGCGGACGGTAAGAGGATCAGGCGCCTGCGCCTTGGCGACCTTGGAATAGTACTGCCGGAGGTTGGGACGGCCGTGGTCGCGCAGGAGCTGCCAGGAGAACAGCACGTCCTCGGCGGTAACAGGCTTGCCATCGGAGAAGCGGGCACGGGAATCGATGTGAAACGTGACGTAGCTTCGCTCGTCATCCGTCTCGACTGACTTGGCGAGCAGGCCGTAGAGCGTGAACGGCTCGTCCTGGCCGCGCGCCAGCAGGCTTTCGACCACGTAAGCGCGGATCGGCTGCACGGCCAATCCCTTCACGATGAACGGATTGAGGCTGTCGAACGTGCCGAGGATGCCCCAGGTCAGCCGCCCCCCCTTGGGGGCGTCGGGATTGGCATAGGGCATGTGGGTGAAGTCGGCCGGCAGCGCCGGCTTGCCGTGCATGGCGATCGCATGCATCTCCTCGGCCTGCCCAGCGCTTGCCATCAGGCCGACACCGAGGATCAAGGCCAGGCTGCAAACACGGAGACCGGGCCCCTCGAGCAGGCGATGGAACATGAACATTCGGACACGTTGATTCGAGGGGCGGCTCGGCAGAATCCTATCACAGGGATTTCACTGGGCGCCCGCCCGGATGTGGCCAAAGACGCTTGTCGGCATTGATCTTTCCGTCGACCACGCTAAGAAGGCACCCAATCGCGCAAGAGCGCCGAGCCCGTCACTTATCTGCCTCAATTGACGGGGAGAGAGCCGCGCCCAAGGCGGCTTGGTTCGGTGCTTCGGAGCGGTTCGGGCACTTCCCGTTCAGAAAGGGTTTTCTGCAATGAATTTCCGTTATTTGGCCGCGTCCGTCCGGCCGCGCGGGCGAGTTCTCGCTCTGTTGACGGCGACGGCACTGGCCATCCCGTTTGCCGCTGAAGCCCAGACCCCGCCGGCCCCGGGCGCCAAGGCTTCCCCGAAAGCTGCTCCGAAGGCCGCCCCCAAGGCTGCCCCGGCGCCAGCGCCGGCTCCCCAGGCCCAGCAGGCTCCGGCGCAGCAGGGCGCACCGGCGGCGCAGGCTGCCCAGCCCGCCGATCAGCAGATCCAGCTGATCTACGCCCCCTGGACCAAGTTCTGCCTCAAGGGCCAGGACGCCAACGCCAAGCAGGTCTGCTTCACCGGCAAGGACGGTCGCATCGAATCAGGCCAGCCGGTCATCGCCGCTGTGATCATCGAGCCGGAAGGCGAGCCGAAGAAGATCCTGCGCGTGACGCTGCCGCTCGGCATGCAGCTCGTGCACGGCACCCGCATCATCGTCGACAACAACCCGCCGCTGCAGAGCCCGTATGTGATCTGCTTCCAGAACGGCTGTATGTCCGACTACGAAGCAACACCCGAGCTGATTGCCAATCTGAAGAAGGGCCAGAACCTCGTGGTGCAGGCGATCAACGCCAACGGTGCGCCGCTGACCCTGCCGCTGCCGCTCACCGGTGAATTCCAGAAGGCCTATGACGGTCCGCCGACCGATCCGAAGGTGTTCGAGGAAACCCAGAAGAAGCTGCAGGAAGAGCTGCAGAAGAAGGCTGAAGAGCAGCGCAAGAAGCTCGAGCAGCAGGGTGGCGCCCCCGGCGCACCTCCGGCCGCTCAGAAGTAATCGCCTTCAGATTCCCGGACATGAAAAAGGCGCCCGATCGGGCGCCTTTTTTGCTGTCCGTTCGTTGACGGCGAAATCTGGAGCTGAGCCGGATCGCTCAGTTCAGCGAAGGATTGCGCGGGCGGTAGCCGCCGTCCTTGTTCTTGATGAAGATCTCGGCCACCTGTGAATGCCGGATCGGCTCGCCGGACTCGTCGGGCAGCAGGTTCTGCTCGGAGACATAGGCGACGTACTCGGACTCCGCATTCTCCGCGAGCAGATGGTAGAACGGCTGATCCTTGTGGGGCCGCACTTCTTCGGGGATCGACAGCCACCACTCCTCGGTGTTGTTGAATTCCGGATCGATGTCGAAGATCACCCCCCGGAACGAGAAGATCCGGTGGCGCACGACCTGTCCGATCTGGAATTTGGCTGTCCGCGCTTTAATCATCCTCCGTCGATAGACCAGGATTGTGGCCGATGCTAGTGGCCTGATCTGGAATTAACCTGCCGTTAAGGGGCAGATAGCCCCCAAGCCTTCAGAAAACACTTCATCAATGGTCGATATCCTCAATCTGGCGCTACCTTATTTTGGCTTGATCTTCGTTGGTTTCGCCTGCGGTAAGGTGAAGTCCCTGCCGGAGTCGGGGCTCGCATGGATGAACTTCTTCCTGCTCTACGTGTCGTTGCCGGCGCTGCTGTTTGCGATCATGTCGAAGACGCCGTTCTCGGAGCTCAACAACCCGCCATTCCTGGTGGCGACCACGTTGTCGACGGTCGCGGCGTTCACCATCGCGCTGGTGGTCGGCAAGGTGCTCGGGAAGCTGACGCTGCGTGAGGCGACGCTCGCCGGTCTCTCCGGCGGTTACGGCAATATCGGCTACATGGGACCAGGGCTGGCGCTCGCCGTGCTCGGGTCAAAGGCGGCGGCGCCGACAGCACTGATCTTCTGCTGCGACAGCATCTTTCTGTTCACGATCGTGCCGCTTCTGATCGAGCTGTCGGACCGCGACCATCCTTCGATCGTGCACGCCTTCGGCGTCGTGCTGAAGCAGATCGTGCTCAACCCGCTGATCATGTCGGCCTGCTTTGGCGCGGCCGTTGCCGCGCTCCATATCGAGCTGCCGGTCGCGCTCGACCGCACCATTACCTTCCTTCAGAACGCGGCCGCGCCGACCGCGCTGTTCGTGCTCGGTGTCACCGTGGCGTTGCGGCCGTTCGACCGCGTGCCTTGGGAGGTGCCCGGTGTGATCGCGGTCAAGCTGCTGATCCATCCGCTCGCAGCGTTCGGCCTGATGCTGGCGTTCGGGCCGTTCGCGCAGCCCTGGGCCGCCACGGCGGTCCTGATGGCCTCGCTACCGCCGGCGCTGAATGTGTTCGTGATCGCCCGGCAGAACGATGCCTGGATCGAATCCGCTTCTGTTGCTGTGCTGCTCGGAACGTTCGCGTCGGTGGTCACGCTGACGACAGTGATGTGGATGCTGCAGACCGGCCGGCTCGTGTTTCCGTAAGCAGCTATCGCCGCCAGGTCGGCGTCAGCCCCTCGCGCATGGCAAAGCGCCTGAGCGGGCCGATGGCCCCTAACAGGTGCATGCCGACGGCGCGGACCGGCTGCAGCGGCAGGAAGTCGTTGAGCAGCGAACGATTGGCGATGTCGATCGCAAAGGTCCGGCTCAGAATGTCCGGCCGCCGCGCCCGGTCGTAACGCCTGAGCACCTCGTCTGCGCCGGGGTCCTGCCCTGATGCAATGGCTTCGCCGGCGAGCCGGGCGATGTCGGCCGCATCTCGCAGGCCGAGATTGAGACCCTGGGCGCCGATCGGGGGAACCACATGGGCGGCTTCGCCGACCAGCGCGATACGGTCGCGCGCGAAGGAATTTGGCCGTTCGATCGCCAACGGAAACACATTGCGGCCGGGCTCGACCGTCATGCGGCCGAGGATGGAATGCGACCGCTTCTCGATCGCGGCGGAAAGGTCTTCGTCGCTCAGGGACCGAAGCCGTTCGGCCTCGGCGGGCGCGGAGACCCAGACGACGCTTGAGCGATTGCCGGGCAGGGGCACGAACACGCAAGGGCCCTGCGGCGTGTGGAACTCGGTCGAGATGTTCCTGTGCGGCCTGGTATGGCTGACGTTGAAGGTCAGCGCCGTCTGCGTCAGCTCGCGCCGCCTCACCGCAATGCCGGCGGCCTCCCGGCACAGCGAATGCCGGCCGTCGGCGCCGACCACGAGCCGGGCTGTCAGGAATTGTCCGCCAGCCGTGCGCATGGCGACATCGCCGGCTTCGGTGACGACGCTCTCGGCCTCGTCGTCGAAGCGAACGAGGTTCTCCAGCTCGGCCGCGCGCGCTTCGAGCGCCAGCATCAGCGAGCGGTTGTCGATATTGTAGCCGAACGCATCGAGCGCGATCTCGTGGCAGGAAAACCGGACCTCGGGCGCGCGGAACAGCCTGCCCGTGTCGTCGACGAGGCGCATCACTTCGAGCGGCGCCGCCTTGTCCTTGCAGCGGGACCAAACGTCGAGGCTCTCCAGGAGCTCGACGGAGGCACCCAAGAGCGCGGTGGTCCTGTTATCGGCATAGGGCAGGCGGCGCGCCACCAGCGCGGTGCGCGCCCCCCGCTGCGCCAGGGCAATGGCCGCCGCAAGGCCTGCCGGACCACCACCGATGATGGCTGCGTCAAAAAGCGTCGATGCGTCTGTCATGGAACGACATTTGACACGGCCCGCGGCAAATTCAAGCCCACCTATTTTGCCTGATTTTATGACTGATAGCGCGGCACAACGCCGCGACGGCGGATGTGCAAACCGGTCCTGTTCTGGTAGCAGAGGCCATGGATAGCCATGAGGATTCCCTCAAGCCGACGACCGTGGTCCGTGCCGCGGCGTTTTCGGTCCACATCTTCACCGCCTTCGGTGCGGCGATCGCGCTGCTGGCGATGCTGGAGGCCGTGCGCGAGCACTGGGCGGCGATGTTCGGCTGGCTGGGTGTTGCCCTGATCATCGACGCCGTCGACGGGCCGATCGCGCGGCTGCTCGACGTCAAGACCGTTCAGCCGAACTGGTCCGGCGACGTGCTCGACCTCGTGGTCGACTTCGTCACCTATGTCTTCGTGCCCGCCTATGCGATCGTGGCGAGCGGCATGCTGCTGCCGGTCGCGGCGCCCTTGCTCGGCATCGCCATCATCGTCACCAGTGCGCTTTATTTCGCCGATCTGCGCATGAAGGCGGACGACAATCATTTTCGCGGCTTTCCGGCGCTTTGGAATGCAGCGGCGTTCTACTTGTTCCTCCTGCGCTTGCCACCGCTGTCGTCGACGCTGCTGGTGGCGGCGCTGGTGGTGCTGACCTTCGTGCCGTTTCACGTGCTGCACCCGGTCCGCGTCGTGCGGCTGCGCTGGCTGACGATGTCGCTGATCGTGCTGTGGGGCGTGCTCGGCTTCTACGCGCTGGAGATGGATTTCCGTGCCGGCACCGGCGTGACGATCGTGCTCTGCGCGATCGCGCTCTGGATCGCATTCAGCGATACGTTGATCCGCCTGGCGAGATCGTTCGGATGATGCATTTGTTGACCAGCCCCGAGGCCTGGGCGGCGCTGCTCACCCTCACGTCGCTCGAGATCGTGCTCGGCATCGACAACGTCATCTTCCTGTCCGTGATCGTCTCGCGCATCCCCGAACCGCAGGCCCATCGGGCCCGCCAGATCGGCCTGGCGCTGGCGCTGGTGTTCCGCATCGTCCTGCTCAGTGTGCTGGTCTGGCTGATCGGCCTGACCGCACCGGTGTTTTCGTTTTCCGGCTACGACTTCTCCTGGCGCGACCTCATCCTGATCGGCGGCGGCCTGTTCCTGATCGCCAAGGCGACGCACGAGATCCATGCCGAAGTTGACGTCGACGACGAGGAGGACGAGGGCAAGTCCGCGCGCAGCGCCTTCTTCTGGGTGATCGTCCAGATCGTCATCATCGACATCGTGTTTTCACTGGACTCGATCATCACCGCGATCGGCATGGCGCAGGACCTCGAGATCATGATTGCGGCGGTCGTGATCGCCTGCCTGATCATGTACATTTCGTCGGGACCGGTAGCGCGATTCGTTGCGGAACATCCGACCACCAAAATGCTGGCACTGGCATTTCTGGTGCTGATCGGCGTCGCCCTGGTTGCGGACGGATTCAAATTCCACATTCCGCGCGGCTACATCTATTTCGCAATTGCGTTCTCGGCGGCGGTGGAATTCTTCAACGTCCTGGCCAAGCGTAATCGCAGGAAGGCCGGCAAGCCGTAACCGTTCCAATCCGGGGCGAGTTGACAAGGCGGTCGTGATGTCTTTCGCTGGCAGATGCGAAGAGGAGGTCAGGTGATGACCAAAGCGGTCCGTGTGCACAAGGTCGGAGGCCCTGAAGCGCTGGTCTATGAGAGCGTCGACCTTCCGGCGCCCGGACCCGGCGAGGTGCGCATCCGCCAGCACGCGGTCGGCCTGAACTTCATCGACGTCTATTATCGCACCGGGCTCTACAAGGCGCCGGGGCTGCCCTTCATCGCGGGCAATGAGGCCTCGGGCGAGGTGGTCTCCGTTGGGCCGGGCGTGACGCATTTTCATCCCGGCGACCGCGTCGCCTACTACCACAATCTCGGCGCGTATGCGAGCGAGCGCAATATTCCCTGGGAGAAGCTGGTCAAGCTGCCCGATCACATCACGCACGAGCAGGGCGCCGTGCTGATGCTCAAGGGCCTGACCGTCTGGTATCTCCTGCACAAGACCTTCAAGGTCGAGCCGCATCATCGGGTGCTGATCCATGCCGCCGCCGGCGGCATCGGCTTGCTCGCCTGCCAATGGGCGAGCGCGTTGGGGGCCCACGTCATCGGCACGGTCGGCTCGCGCGAGAAGGCCGAGCTCGCGGAGGCCAATGGCTGCGACCACGTCATCCTCTACAACGAGGAAGATTTCGTCGCGCGCGTCAAACAGATTAGCCGCAACGAGGGCTGCGACGTCGTCTATGACGGCGTCGGCAAATCGACCTTCCCGGGCTCGTTGTCGTGCCTCAAGCCGCGCGGCATGTTCGTGTCGTTCGGCAACGCCTCAGGCCCGGTGCCGCCGTTCTCCATCGCCGAGCTGAACAATCACGGCTCGCTGTTTGCGACCCGGCCGAAGCTCAACGACTATATCGGCACCCGCAAGGAACTGCTGGAAGGCGCCGACACGCTGTTCTCCGCGGTCCTCAACGGCAAGCTACACGTGCCGATCAACCACGCCTACGCGCTCAAGGACGCCGCGAAGGCGCATATCGATCTTGAAAGCCGCAAGACGACGGGTGCGTCTATTCTGAAGCCGTAGGGCGTCGACGCCGTCGTCATGCCCGGGGAGAAGCGCGAAGCGCGTCTTCGCGCTAGATGTCCCGGCCATCCACGTTCTTCGCGCTGCGCTTAGGCGTGGATGGCCGGGACAAGCCCACGGCTGTCCGGTTTAGATTTTCTGGACAAGGCGCATGGCGTTGATTCTAGT
>NZ_CAKZHY010000079.1 GCF_936928535.1 uncultured Bradyrhizobium sp.
GCCGGGCCGTCGCCCTTCGAGGCTCGCCGAAGAGGCGAGCACCTCAGGGTGACGGGTCTCGCTCCTCAGAATGACGAGCGCGAGTCTTTGCGACCGTTACACAATTCCCGCCGCGACCTGGCCGCGCAGGCGCTCCAGGCCGTGCAACGTCTCGGCACAGGCGGTCGCGACCTCGATGCCTTTGATGGTGAAGTGCCTGCGGAAGAAATCGTAATGCACTTCGGTCTCGTGGAATTGCTGCGGCGTCAGCACGGCCGAGAACACCGGCACCTCGGTGCGCAGCTGCACGTCCATCAGCGCCTTGATCACCGTGTCGGCGACGAATTCGTGGCGATAGATGCCACCGTCAACGACCAGGCCTGCCGCGACGATGGCGGTGTAGCGCCGCGTCTTGGCGAGGATTTGCGCATGCAACGGGATCTCGAACGAGCCCGGCACCTCGAACACGTCGACATGGGTGAGATGCCGTGCCTCGGCCTCCTTCAGGAAGGCGATGCGGGCTTCCGCGACCACGTCGCGATGCCAGCAGGCCTGCACGAAGGCCACCCGCTGCGGCTTTGCGAAGCGCGGATGCTCGGTCGCCGGTCCTCGCGGAACCGGTGGCTGTGCTTGGGACGTTTCGGTTTGGGGATCTTGCAACATCTGATTCATGGTTTTCCTCTTCAGGACCAGAATCAGGGCACACGGAACGACAAACAGCCGCATCTTGCGATGCGTCTGCCACCGACCGTTCTCTTTCATCCGGACTTTAACCGTCGGCTTCGGAGTTGCACCGAATCTGCTGACCCTTTCCCTCGGCCACGACCTTGGGGAAGGCGCTCGCGGGCTTAGGCCTTTCGGCCCTTACCGCCGGTGGGGACTTTCACCCCGCCCTGAGAACATCGGCCGCCCGGGATTGAGCGACCTGAGAGAAATATGCCGCCGGTCCGGGGCCGCAAGCAAGCGTGTTCCCTAGCCAAAAATCGCATGGTCCCATGCCGCCAGGGCGGTGCGGCCTCGCACAGCGGAATTAACGATTGGCGGCGCTCGGGAATCCGATTCCGATTTGTTCTCAATCGTTAACAATTGTGGCCGAGATGAGCTGTGGACGAACGAGTCATGGCTTGTGGACGGACTCGGGACCCAGTTGCGCAGATTCCGCAAATCACATCAGTTGATCCGCGACAAGCCCGCGCTGATCCCGGGATCGCGATAGCGACTCTCAAGGATCGCCTTAAGCGAAATTGAGGAAGCGCGCGCCGGACCAACCGCGTGCGTATCAAAGACAACAAGAAGGCAAGAGGTCGAGACGGCATGTCCCTGCTCGAAGGTACCATCGATTCCCGAAATCACCCGCTTGCGGTGGTCGAGGATATCGCTGCCAGCAACAACTGGCCGTTCGAACGCTCCGGCGAGGACGAGCTGACCATTGTCTCGAAGGGACAATGGACCGACTACCAGATCTCCTTCACCTGGATGGGTGAGATCGAGGCGCTGCACCTGGCCTGCGCTTTCGACATGAAGATTCCAACCGCGCGACGGGGCGAGGTGCAGCGGCTCGTTGCCGCGGTCAACGAGCAATTGTGGATCGGCCATTTCGACCTCTGGACCAACACCGGCATGATCATGCATCGCCAGGCGCTGGTGCTGCCGGGCGGCCTCACCGCCTCGACCGCACAGTGCGAAGCCATGCTCGCCGGCGCGATCCACGCCTGCGAGCGCTACTTCCCGGCGTTCCAGTTCGTGGTGTGGGCCGGCAAGACCACCGCGCAAGCCATGGACGCCGCGATGTTCGATACGGTGGGCGAGGCTTAGGAACCAAACCACAGCTCCCTCCGCGACGTCGTCCCGGCGAAGGCCGGGACCCATACTGCGTGATTTCGCTTGTGGCACGCGGCTTGTTGCCAACATCTTGATCCACTAGAACCGGCTGTGGTTATGGGTCCCGGCCTTCGCCGGGACGACACCGAATTTGTGGTGATCACAGTGGCAAACAGCACTCTCCAGAACATCACCGGCACCATCCTGCTTGCCGGCGCCGGCAAGATGGGCGGTGCGATGTTGACCGGGTGGCTGGCCGGCGGGCTCGATCCGCGCCGCGTCGCCGTGGTCGATCCGTATCTATCGCCCGAGATCACCGCGCTCGCCGCCAAGGGCGTTGCGCTCCATCCCGATGCGAACGCGGCAGGCTTTGTCGAGACGATGATCGTCGCCGTGAAGCCGCAGATGTTCCGCGAGGCCGGCGCGAAGCTGAAATCGTTCGTCTCGGACAAGACGTCCGTGGTCTCGATCATGGCGGGAACCACGATCGCCGCACTCGAGGAAGTCTGCGGCGGCGCCGTGGTGCGCGCGATGCCGAACACGCCGGCCGCGATCGGCCGCGGCATCACGGTCGCTGTCGCGGCGAACAATGTCAGCGCCGCGCAGCGCGCAGTCGCCGATGCCCTGCTGCGCGCCACCGGCTCGGTCGAATGGGTCGAAGATGAAAGCCTGATGGATGCGGTGACGGCCGTATCCGGCTCGGGCCCGGCCTATGTGTTCCTGCTCGCCGAGGAGCTCGCGCGCGCCGGCGTGGAAGCGGGATTGCCCGAAGCGCTGGCGACCAAGCTCGCCCGCGAGACGGTCACCGGCTCCGGCGAGCTGCTGCATCAATCGGAGCTGCCGGCCGCCACACTGCGGCAGAACGTCACCTCGCCCGGCGGCACGACAGCCGCGGCACTCGGCGTACTGATGGGCGAGCCGGGCCTGCGCGATCTCATGATCCGCGCCATTGCGGCGGCGACGAAGCGGTCGAAGGAATTGGCGAAGTAAGACGATGCCGTAGGGTGGGCAAAGCGAAGTGTGCCCACGATCTGTGTCTATCGCGGCGAGATCGTGGGCACGGCGCTTCGCGCCTTTGCCCACCCTACGATTTCGGGCCCGCGGCTAGCCGCTTGTTGAACATCTCGACATTGACCAGCCCGCGCGCGTGACGGCCTTCGCCGAGCTTGCGTGCGCCTTCGAATGCTTCGACCTCGAAGCGGATGACGCGGCGCTCGACGGCGATCACTTTCGCCGTGGTCCGCACCGTCGCACCGACCAGCGCCGCCGCAAGATGGCGGATGTCGACCTCGGTGCCGACAGTGACCCAGCCCGGCTGAAGCGCGGCGCGGATTGCATCGCCCGACGTCATCTCCATTTCCAGGATCATCATCGGGGTCGCATAGACCATCGGCATGCCTGGTACGAAATGCCCGACCGTGCGCTCGGCCGGCACGACCAGCGTACGCTCGGCGCTCATGCCTGGTGTGATGAAGTCGCGTGCGTCCATGGTTTACCTCGTCGTCCTGGACAAGCGAGCAAAGCGAACGCTGATCCAGGACCCACTACCCCAACTGCATAGCGTTTGGCGTGATCTTGACCACGACCTCCCGCAACAACACAAAGCCGGGGTAATGGGTCCTGGCGTTCGCCAGGACGACGGCTGTGTGTGCCGCGCGAGCGCGTCCTACTTCTTCGCAGCCGCGGCGCGCTCCACGAAGGTCTTGCCGCCCTTCATCTTGTGGCGGAGCGGGGCTTCGTTGATCTGGATGACGACGGCATCGGCGTCGACGCCGAGATTCTTCACCAGCGCCTGCGTGATGTCGCGCATCATGCCGGCCTTCTGCTCGTCGGTGCGGCCTTCGGCCATGCTGACGGTGATCTCAGGCATTGTCTTCTCCCTGCTGCTGTCGTCATGGCCGGGCCTGTCCCGGCCATCCACGTTCTTTTCCATCAAACAAGACTGACATGCCCGGGACAAGCCCGGGCATGAAGACGTCTGCGAATGGCTAGCCCCACTTTACGTCATGGCGCGCCAAGACTTCGCGCACCTTGGTGACGAGATCGGCTTCGCTGCACGAGAACTGTGCCGGGCGCGTCTCGCGCCATTCCTGGTTGGAGGCGATCGCGGCGGCGGCCTTGGCGCCTTCGATGAGATCCTTGATCTGAAGCTCGCCGCGCGCTTTTTCATCCGAGCCCTGGATGATCACGCAAGGCGAGTTGCGGCGGTCGGCATATTTGAGCTGGTTGCCCATATTCTTGGGATTGCCGAGATAGAGTTCGGCGCGGATGCCGGCAGTGCGAAGGCTTGCGACCATCTTCTGGTAGTCGGCGACGCGGTCACGCTCGAACACGGTGACGACGACGGGGCCGACCTCTCGCCGCGTGTCGAGCTTGCCGAGCAGCGTCAGTGCAGCCTGGAGCCGCGACACGCCGATCGAGAAACCGGTCGCCGGCACCGGCTCGCCGCGGAAGCGGGAGACGAGACCATCATAACGACCACCGCCACCGACCGAGCCGAAGCGCACCGGACGGCCCTTTTCGTCCTTGGTGTCGAGCAGCAGTTCGACCTCGTAGACGGGACCGGTGTAATATTCGAGGCCGCGCACGACGGAGGGATCGATCTTGATGCGGTCGGCGCCGTAACCCGATGCCGTCACCAGTTTTGCAATTTCTTCCAGCTCGCTCACGCCGGCCTGACCGATCTCGCTCTTGGCGAGGTAGGTTTCTGCCGCAGCAATGGCTTCTTTCCAATCCTCGCGTGGCTTGGTGATGGCGAGGACGACGTCGGCCTCCGCCGCACTGAGGTTGGCGCCCTTGGTGAAGTCGCCCTTGCCTTCTTCGCCGCCATCCCATCGTCCGGGACCGAGCAGCTTGCGCACTTCGTCGGCGGAAAACTTGTCGAGCTTGTCGATCGCGCGCAGCACGGTCAGCCTGCGGCCGGCGTTCTCCTCGCCCGCGAGCCCGATGGCTTCAAGAACGCCATCGAGCACCTTGCGGTTGTTGACCTTCACGACGTATTGGCCGCGCGCAATTCCGAGCGCCTCCATCGTGTCGGCGGCCATCATGCAGATCTCGGCATCCGCTGCCGGCGTCGCCGAACCGACCGTGTCGGCATCGAACTGCATGAACTGACGGAAGCGGCCCGGGCCGGGCTTCTCGTTGCGGAAGACGTAGCCGACGCGATAGCTGCGATAGGGCAGCACCAGGCCGTCGGTGCCGTAGCGCTCACCGACGTAACGGGCCAGCGGCGCGGTCAGGTCGTAGCGGAGCGAGATCCACTGCTCGTCGTCGTCCTGGAACGAGAACACGCCCTCGTTCGGACGATCCTGATCGGGCAGGAACTTGCCGAGCGCGTCGGTGTATTCCATCGCCGGCGTCTCCACCGGCTCGAACCCGTAGAGCTCGTAGACGGCGCGGATCTTCTCGACCATCTCGCGAGTCGCCCGGATCGCGGCGGGATCGCGATCCTCAAGCCCGCGCGGCAGCCGCGCCTTCAGTTTCTGGGGTTTTTTGGGTTTTTCGGCCATGCGGGCGTTTACCAGCCGACGCGCGATGCGGCAACTGCCGGCTGGCCCTAAGGCTGCTCCATCCGAGCCCGGAGCGCGTCGGCGTCGGTCCTCGGCATGGATTTGAGCAGCGGCTTGATGGTTTCGCCGCCGACGATCTTGCCGTTGCGCATGAACATCCAGTCCGAAATGTCGGCATCCTTGAACCCAGTGAGGTCTCCAAACTGCTTTCCGGGCATGTTCCGAGGCGTGTCGGCGAACCGCGCCGCATAGTCCCCGCCCGGAAGCTTCTTCACATCACTCATCCAGATGTACTCGTCATTCCCGCCGATCTGAAATCGCACCTTAAGAGAGTGGTCCGTCTCCCCGCGTTTTGGCGCGTCGTACGAAGCCCAGAAGATCGGCAGCGTGGCGCGAGCGTGAACGATCGCCGCGTTCATTTCCGCGTCAGTGTCGGACACGCTGATGACGCGGTCCACCATCTCGAGCTCGGGCCCGCGCCCCCATGACAGAATAGCGAAGAGAAAAACGGCCGTTAGGACCGCAGACGCGACCCATTTTGCCAGCTGAGGGGCAGAGGTGAACATGACTGCAATATCTGAGAACCTTGATGTCTCAGAAGTTGTCGCACAGTTGCACTCATGTATTCAACAACTAAGGGTTATTGCCATCGGACGGGGCGCAACGCGCCGCCTTCGCAACTGGCGCGCTGCCGATCCGCTAGTCGCTCGAGAGCGCGGTCCCGGCTCTCGGTCCGGGACACGGGGATCAAATCACCTTGCGGATCCAGTTGTGCGGATCGTTGGTGCGGCCGTACTGGATGTCGACGAGCTGCTTGCGCAGGCCCATGGCGACCGGACCGGCGACGCCGCCGCTGATCTCGAAGTCGCCGCTGACCGAGCGCACCTTGCCGATCGGCGAGATCACGGCCGCAGTGCCGCAGGCGAACGCTTCCTTCAGTCGGCCCGAGGCCGCATCCTTGCGCCACTGGTCGAGCGAGTACGGCTCCTCGCGCACGGTCTTCCCGGCATCGCGGGCGAGCGCGATGATGGAGTCGCGGGTGATGCCGGGCAGGATGGTGCCGAGTGGCGGCGTCGAGAGCGAGCCGTCGTCGAACACGAAGAACACGTTCATGCCGCCGAGCTCCTCGATGTAGCGGCGCTCGACCGCATCGAGGAAGACGACCTGATCGCAGCCATGCTGGATCGCCTCGGCCTGCGCGCGCAGGCTCGCCGCGTAATTGCCGCCGCATTTGACCGCGCCGGTGCCGCCGACGGCGGCACGCGTGTAATTCTCCGAGACCCAGATCGAGACCGGCGCGGGGCCGCCCTTGAAGTAGGAGCCGACGGGCGAAGCGATGACTGAAAAGATGTATTCGGACGACGGCTTGACGCCGAGGAAGGTCTCGCTCGCGATCATGAAGGGCCGCAGATAGAGGCTGCCCTCGCCGCCCGGCATCCAGGCGCGATCGATCCGCACGACCTGCTCGACCGCCTCGATGAAGACGTCCTCCGGCAGCTGCGCCATCGCCATGCGGTCGGCGGAATCCTTGAAGCGGCGCGCATTGGCGTCGGGGCGGAACAGGTTCACGCCGCCGTCGTCGCGCTTGTAGGCCTTGAGACCTTCGAAAATCTCCTGGGCGTAGTGCAGGACCGCGCCGGCCGGATCGATCTGGAAGTTGGCGCGCGCCTCGATCTTCGCCTCGTACCAGCCGCCCTTGGCCTGGTTGTAGCGGACCACAGCCATGTGATCGGTGAAGACCCGCCCGAAGCCGGGGTCCACCAGCTTGGCGACCCGGTCCTTCTCTGACGTCGGATTGGATGCGGGTTGGATGTCGAATTTCATGCTCATGTTCTTGCCTCCCGCTGCCGGTGGCGGCGCTGATTCTCGCGCCCGCCTGCCCAGCTGGCTTGATGTGGTTTCTGGCCGAACCACCGCCAGCCTTGTTACGGCCGGTTTCCGTGGCCAGCATGTCCTCCGAGGACATGCTTTTGCGGAAGGCGGAAGTCCAGTATGTTTTGCCGAAATGCCGTTCGACAGTCGCACGGTAGATCTGATCCGGCCGTCGCCGCCTGTCCGGCTAGTCTCCGGCCACTGTTCGGAATGCCACCCGATGCGAAGCGATCTAAAATTTCGTGCGGGCTGATCGTTTTGTAACATTGAACCCAAGATACGTCAATATGCCTGACATAAATTTCGCAACTCCCCCTCAAGACGTTGCCGAGCCACGGCCGGCGGCAGGCGAAGGAGGCAATTTGCGCTGGGATATCATCGAGCTGCTGTTCTTCGCCTATCGCGACTTCGTCGGCGATCCCGACCAGGAGCTGGAGGCGTTCGGCTTCGGCCGGGCCCATCACCGGGTCATGCACTTCGTCTACCGCTATCCGGGCCTGAAGGTCGCCGACCTGCTTGACGTGCTCCGGATCACCAAGCAATCACTCGGCCGGGTGCTCAAGCAGCTGCTGGACGAGGGCTACATCGTGCAGAAGACCGGCGACAATGATCGACGCCAGCGCCTGCTCTACGCAACGCCGAAGGGCGAGGCGCTGGTGCAGAAGCTCGCCGGCCTTCAGACCACGCGCATCACCAAGGCACTCGCCGAGATGGCGCCTGATGATGCCGAGACGGTCAAGCGCTTCCTGCGCGCGATGATCGACCGCGACGATCCGGACAAGGTGCTGGAGACGATCTTCGCCACCAATCAAGACCCAAAGGAGTGACGGTGCCGCTCGCTGCCACGCTCGCCCGCCCGCCGGCGCAACCCGCCGACGATGCCCCGCATCTGCTGCTGGTCGACGACGACCGCCGCATCCGCGATCTGCTCTCGCGCTTCCTCGCAGCCGAAGGCTATCGCGTCTCCACCGCCGCCAGTGCCAGCGATGCCCGCGCAAAACTGCTCGGGCTGCATTTCGACCTGCTGATCCTCGACGTGATGATGCCCGGCGAGACCGGCTTCGATCTCGCCCGCTTCATCCGCACATCCTCCTCGGTGCCGATCGTGATGCTGACGGCGCGGCACGAGGCCGAGGCCCGCATCGAGGGCCTGCAGATCGGCGCCGACGATTATGTCGCAAAACCGTTCGAGCCGCGCGAGCTGGCGCTGCGCATCAACAACATCCTCAAGCGCGCCGCGCCGCCGGTCCAGGCCGCCGCGGTGGAGAAGATCGCGTTCGGCCCTTACGTCTATCACCTCGATCGCGGCGAGTTGCGCCAGGGCGAGGAGGTGATCCATCTCACCGATCGCGAGCGCGAGATGCTGCGCATTCTCTCGGAGACGCCGGGCGAGACCGTGCCGCGCAGCGCGCTGACCGGCAACGGCAGCGTCAACGAGCGCGCCGTCGACGTGCAGATCAACCGCCTCAGGCGCAAGATCGAGACCGATCCCGCCAATCCGCTGTTCCTGCAAGCCGTGCGCGGCATCGGCTACCGGCTGGTCGCCTCGCCATAGTCAAGTGAAGCGCGTCCTATGAGCACGATCGATACCGGCCTGACGCTGCTCCGAAGCGCCGCCGGGCGCGTCTCTGCCGTCAATGGCTGGATGGGCAACGCATTCAAGAGCTGGATGCCAACCGGCCTCTATGCGCGCGCCTTGCTGATCATGATCGTGCCGATGGTGATCCTGCAGACCGTGGTCGCCTTCGTGTTCATGGAGCGGCACTGGAACACGGTGACGCGGCGCCTGTCGCAAGCCGTGGCGCAGGACGTCGGCAGTCTCGTTGAGGTCTACAAGACCTATCCGCAGGACAAGGACCGCGCGCAACTGCGCGCCATCGCGATGCGTATGCAGCTGTTGGTCGATTTCCTTCCCGTCGGCGACATGCCGCCGCCCGGACCGAAGCCATTCTTCTCGCTGCTTGATCAGACGCTCTCGGTGCAGCTCAGGCGGCAGCTCAATCGACCGTTCTGGATCGATACGGTCGGCAATTCCAATCAGGTCGAAATTCGCGTCCAGCTCGACGATGCCGTGATGCGCATCTTCGCACAGCGCAGTGCGGCCTATGCCTCGAACTCCGAGATCTTCATCTTCTGGATGGTCGGCACGTCCTCGATCCTGCTGATCGTGTCGGTGCTGTTCCTGCGCAACCAGATCAAGCCGATCCTGCGGCTTGCGGACGCGGCGGAGAGTTTCGGCAAGGGCCGCGAGGCGCCGAACTTCCGCCCGCGCGGCGCGCGCGAGGTGCGGCGCGCGGCGGGCGCTTTCCTCGAGATGAAGTCGCGCATCGAACGCGCGATGGAACAGCGCACCGCGATGCTCGCCGGCGTCAGCCATGATCTGCGCACCATCCTGACCCGCTTCAAGCTCGAGCTGGAGCTGATCGGCGATAGTCCCGAGCTCGAGGGCATGCGCAAGGACGTCGACGAGATGTCGATGATGCTGGAGGATTACCTCGCTTTTGCCCGCGGCGATTCCGGCGAACAGTCGCAGCCGACCGACATGGCACAGGCGCTCGAGGAATTGCGCAGCGACGCCGAACGCCACGGCCACACCGCGACCGTGACATTCAACGGCCTGCCTGTCGTGACGGTGAAGCCGGCCTCGTTCAAGCGCTGCCTCGCCAATCTCGTCACCAATGCCGCGCGCTACGGCAAGGCCATCGCCATCTCCGGCCAGCGCGACCATCGCTATCTGACTGTCACGGTCGACGACGACGGCCCCGGCATTCCCGCGCATTTGCGCGAGGAAGTGTTCAAGCCGTTCCTGCGGCTCGACAACGCCCGCAACCAGGACGAAGGCGGCACCGGGCTCGGGCTCGCGATCGCCCGCGACATCGCCCGCTCCCATGGCGGCGACATCACGCTGGGCGACAGCCCGATGGGTGGGCTAAGGGCGAGTGTGCGGATTCCGGTGTAGTCGTTCTTACCTCGCCCCGTTTGCGGGGGAGAGGGAGCGCACCGGTTTCCGGTACTACTTTTTCGGCAGCAGCGCCTTCAGCTTGTCGACGTCGCGGACGTTCATCTTGAAGCCGCCGGGCATCACGATGTCGCCGGGCTTCTGGTCCGGCTTGCAGGCGCCGAGCCATTTCGCCTCCAGCGTCATGGTGGTGTCGCGTCCCGCTGTGCCGGCGGCGCCGCCTTGCGCATGCGACGACGTCTTCACGGTGTAGGCCGAATTGAAGTCACCGGTGATCTCGGCATGCGAGGTCGTGGACATGCCTGCGACGCTGCATTCGGAATCGCTGACATAGCCAGTGGCCGTCTTCTTGATGTCCTGCTTGGAGCAGACCTGCTTGGCCATCGGCGAGATGTTGTTGCTCATCTCCTTGTCGACGGCCTCGTCGGTGCAATGCTGCATGGTCATCTCCGGCATCGCCGAGCCAGTCCGGACCATCTTCATTTCCCAGAGACCAGCCTTGCGCACCGGCAGATCGTCGGCGATGGCGCTACTTGCCGACAACACGAAGCAAACGGCTGATCCGAGCAAAGCAAGCTTGCGCGTCATAGCAGGGACTCCCGGCTGAGATGTCGTGGCTGGCGTTCCGAAACGCCTCAGTAGAGCGTGCGGATCGGCCGGTTGGCGGCGCCATAGGGCACCCAGCGGCAGGAAAACGAGATGTAGCCGCCCTCATAGGCCTGCACCGCGAGGAATTTCACCACCTTGCCGTAGCGCGCGCAGTGATCGACCGCGACCTGGCGCGCATCGACCTGCGTCGCCATCGAATAGGCGATGATGCCGCCGGTGTCGTTGCCCTTGAAAGGCGGCACCGGAAACAGGTCGGCGCGCGCCGACTGGCTCGCCATCATCCCCAAGGCAAGAAGGCCCGCGGCCGCAATGATTCGCATTCCCGTCACTCCGATTGGTTGGCCCCAGTCTACGGTGCCGGCGTGGCGGTGAAAAGAACGGAAGGCCTGTCGGCTGCGACGTTGTGATCAACTCGTGGCCGAGTGTTGCCGCGCTGCACTTGACCTCCCCCGCCCTTCGCGGCACCGTCCGACCCTCTCAGATCATGCTGTCTGGATTGCCCATGCGCGCCCTCTCCCTGAAATCGCTCCGCTTTGCCGCCGTTCTTGGCTTCATGCTGGGGGCACTGTCGCTCGGTGAGGCCAAGGCAGCCAATCCGCTAGAGCTGAACTTCTGGCTGAGCGGGCCGCGTTACGATGGCAATGTCGCCGAATGCGACAGGGCGCTGCCGACGATCTCGACCCAGTTCTGGGAGAAGGAAAGCTCGTTCTGGAATTCGCCGCTGCGGATCACGGGCTTCGCTAACGTTCACGAGACCGCCTTCCGCCCCTGGGCATCGGACAACATTCCGCGCCGCTACTGCACCGGCGAGGCCATGCTCACTGACGGCAAGATGCGCCGCGTGCACTTCTCGATCATCGAAGATGGCGGCTTTGCCGGTTACGGCCAGGGCGTCGAATGGTGCGTGGTCGGGCTCGACCGCAACTGGGCCTACAATCCGTCCTGCCGCGCCGCCAAGCCTTAAGCTGAAGCGCCTGATTCGGCCGGAGCAAGCGACCGGACGTCGGTCGCCTGAATTTTGTTCTTGAAATGTTCTCCATGGCTGCTAGGCTGATTGCACAGTCTGGTTGAGGGGCGTCGCCATGTTTCATTTTAGATTGCAATCACTCTCCCGTCTCGTGATCTCCCTGACCCTTGCTGCCGGGTTGGTCTCGCTCGCGGGCGGCGCGAGGGCCCAGGACAAGCGGCAGAACGCGCCCGGCGAATTCGATTTCTATGTGCTGTCACTGTCGTGGTCGCCGTCCTTCTGCGAGGAAGCGGCCGAGCGCGGTCGCAGCGGCGGGCGTTCGAACATCCAGTGCGAGGGACGGCCCTATTCCTTCGTGGTGCACGGCCTGTGGCCGCAATATGAAAGCGGCTTTCCGGAATATTGCCAGCGGCCCTCGCCGCGGCTGAACCGCAACATCGTCTCCTCGATGCTCGATTTGATGCCGGCGCCAGGCCTGATCTTCAACGAGTGGGACAAGCACGGCACCTGCTCCGGGCTCGACGGCCGCAACTATTTCGAGACGATCCGCAAAGCGCGCGCCGCGATCAAGATTCCTGCCGAATATCTCGACCTGTCGGAGGCCAAGACGGTGGCGCCTGGTGAGGTCGAAGAAGCCTTCATCAAGGCCAATCCGGGCCTGAGCAGCGCAGCCGTGTCGGTCACCTGCAACCGGACCCGGCTGTCCGAGGTTCGCATCTGCCTCAGCAAGGACCTGCAATTCCACGCCTGCGAGGAGCTCGAACGCCGCAGCTGCCGCCGCGACCAGGTGACGATGCCGCCGATCAGAGGCGGGTGAGAGGGCGCCGTCTCCGTAGTCATTCCGGGATGGCGCGTTAGCACCAGACCCGGAATCTCGAGATTCCGGGTTCACGCTTCGCGTGCCCCGGAATGACGGCAGTTACTTTCGTCGCGCGATGTCGTAACTCTCCGTCATGAACTATCGCCACGCCTTTCATGCCGGCAACTTCGCCGATGTCATCAAGCACATCGTGCTCGCGCGCATCCTGACTTATCTGCAGGACAAGCCGGCCGCCTTTCGGGTCATCGACACCCATGCGGGTGCAGGGCTCTATGATCTCGACAGCGACGAGGCGCGCCGTAGCGGCGAGTGGCTGACCGGGATCGCGCGACTGATGCAGGCACGCCTCTCGAACGAGACAGTGGCGCTGACCAAGCCCTACATGGATATCGTTCGCGCCTTCAATCCGAAGGGCGAGCTCAAGGCCTATCCGGGCTCGCCCCTGATCGCCCGCGGCTTGATGCGGCCGCAGGACCGGCTCGTCGCCTGCGAGCTCGAACCGAAGGCGCGCAAGGCGCTGATCGACGTGCTGCGGCGCGACGAACAAGCCCGCGTCGTCGATCTCGATGGCTGGATGGCGCTGCCGGCTTTCGTGCCGCCGAAGGAGCGGCGCGGGCTCGTGCTGATCGACCCGCCCTTCGAGGCGAAAGACGAGTTCGAAAGGTTGGGCGAGGCCTTCGCCACGGCGTTCGCGAAATGGCCGACCGGTATCTATGTAATCTGGTACCCCGCCAAATCCAGGCGAGCGACCGACACGCTGGCGCAACTCGTGGCACGCACCGCAGCCGCAGCAAAGACTCGGGGAAAATGTCTCCGCCTCGAATTCAGCGTCGCGCCGCAAGCCGATGGCGCGGCGCTCACCTCGAGCGGACTTCTGATCGTCAATCCGCCCTACACGCTGCAGAGCGAGCTCAAGACGATCCTGCCTGAGCTCGAAATGCCGCTCGGACAAGGTGGTGCTGCCAGATTCCGATTAGAGGTGCCGAAGCCCTAAGCCGCCGCCATCCTTGGGAAAAATATGCAGGAGCGGTAGTCAATCTGCAAAGAACCGTATTATGCTGTTTCCGTGACTGGCTTTACGTTCCGCTTCCGCGAATGGTTGCGGCGGAGTGAAGGCCTAAAAAGATCCGGTCGGACCTGAGGGTCTGCCCAAGGATGGCCAGCTCTCCCGGGCTTCGTAAGGCCCGGTCATGTCGCGACGCGCGTCTGCGTTACGACGGAGGAGCAATGAGGGGGAGTTTCCCGATGGCCAATACGGGAACGGTCAAGTTCTTCAACGGCGAGCGCGGCTATGGCTTTATCAAGCCGGACGACGGCGGTCGCGATGTCTTCGTTCACATCACCGCAGTGGAGCGGGCGGGACTGAAGGACCTTGCCGAAGGACAGCGTATCACATTCGAAGTCGAACCGGACAAGAAGGGGAAGGGGCCGAAGGCGGTCAATCTCGTGATCCTTTCGTAGCGGACCTGCCCCAAAAAACCTGACGCAAAAAAGTCCCGGCCGCGAGCGGCCGGGAGGCTGTAGTCCGGTATTTTCTTATTTCGCTATCAGAAGTGATAGTTCACGCCTGCGCGCACAACGCTGGCGCTATAGCCGTTTGAAACGCCTGTAATTGCGAACTGGCTCGACGACAGGTCGATGTAGAGATATTCGAGCTTCGCGCTCCAGTTCGGCGCAAGGCCGACTTCCGCGCCGACGCCCGCGGTCCAGCCGGCCGTCGTGTGCGACTCCGTCCAGCCGAAGGTCTGCGCGCGCAGCTCACCGAAGGCGAGGCCCGCGGTGCCGTAGACCAGGACGTTGCTGAAGGCGTAGCCGGCGCGGCCGCGCAACGTGCCGAACCAGGGATTGGAGAACTTCCACGGCGCGAAGGTGTCATCGGCACCTGCAGCCTGGATGTCGCCCTCGACGCCGAACACCCACGGACCGTTCTGGAAATTGTAGCCCGCCTGCACGCCGCCGACGAAGCCGGAGGGCTTTGCGGGATTGTTGCTCACCGAGCCCCATTCATAACCGAGGTTGGCGCCGAGATACGGGCCGGCCCAGCTATAGGCATTGAGCGGCTGATTGACCGTATAGGGCGCTCGCTGCCCGTAATTGAGATCGGCGGCTCCTGCCGAAGCCGCCCAACCGGCTGCAACCAACGCGGCCGCGCCTATCACGAGCCCCTTCATCACTTAACTCCAACGCAACTGCCGTAACCGGTGCGCTGCCGGCACCGCCGCGCCGGGCCAAACCGCATGGTTACGGAACCACCATTTTTTCGCGTAAGATTTATCGAGAGTTTTAAGTTAAAGGGCTGTTAAGACCCGTTACCGCGCTGTTAACAGACTTAAGGAAACGTTACCGGGAACTGCGCGCGCCATCCTGTGCGCGCGGCGCCGCCGGAACTTCAAATCGGCCTCCCCAGCGCCTAAATTCGCACCATGGTTCACGATTCCCCCGACAAGCCGGGCGAGGCAGGCGCGCGCAAAGCGCGGCAAGCCGCGACCGACGCCCCGCCCCAAGACACGGCGCCGCCCGACCTCGATCCCGCCACCAGCGGCGGCGACGACGAGGACGATGCGCGGCTGCCTGACATTCTGGAAGAGAGCGGCGCGATCGGCGACGAACCGCTGGCGTCAGGCCACGAGGCGATCGAGCGCGCCGTCCGGCTCGCGCCCACCTCGCCCGGCGTCTACCGCATGCTCAGCGCGAATGCCGACGTGCTCTATGTCGGCAAGGCCAAGAACGTCAAAAAGCGCCTGTCCAATTATGCGCGCCAGAGCGCACCGCTGCCGGCGCGCATCCTGCGCATGATCGCCGCCACGGTGACCGTGGAGATCGTCTCGACCACGACCGAGACCGAGGCCCTGCTGCTGGAAGCCAATTTGATCAAGCAGCTGCGGCCGCGCTTCAACGTGCAGCTGCGCGACGACAAGTCTTTTCCCTATATCCTGATCACCGGCGACCATTGGGCGCCGCAGATCCTGAAGCATCGCGGCGCGCAGACCCGGCAGGGGCGCTATTTCGGTCCCTTCGCCTCCGCCGGCGCGGTCAATCGCACGATCACCGCACTTCAGCGCGCGTTCCTGATTCGCTCCTGCACGGATTCCTTCTTCGAGAGCCGCACCAGGCCCTGCCTGCTCTACCAGATCCGCCGCTGCGCCGGTCCCTGCACCCGCGAGATCGACTTCGGCGGTTATACGACGCTGGTGCGCGAAGCGACCGACTTCCTCTCCGGCAAGAGCCAGGCGGTGAAGCAGGAGCTTGCCGCCGAGATGGAGAAAGCCTCCGGCGAACTCGAGTTCGAGAGCGCGGCGCTCTACCGCGACCGCCTCGCCGCGCTGTCGGCGATCCAGTCGCAGCAGGGCATCAATCCGCGCACGGTGGAAGAGGCCGACGTGTTCGCCATCCATCAGGAGGGCGGCTTCTCATGCGTCGAAGTGTTCTTCTTCCGCACCGGCCAAAACTGGGGCAACCGCGCTTATTTTCCGCGTGCCGAGAAGACCTATACGCCTGAGGAGGTGCTCGGGTCCTTCCTCGCCCAGTTCTACGACGACAAGCCGCCGCCGAAGACCATCCTGCTCTCGCACGAGATCGAGGAAACCGACCTGCTCGCCAACGCGCTGTCGATCAAGGCCGGCCACAAGGTCGAGGTCATCGCGCCCAAGCGCGGCGAGAAGAAGGAGCTCGTCACCCACGCGCTGACCAACGCGCGCGAGGCGCTCGGCCGCAAGCTCGCGGATACGGCAACCCAGAGCCGCCTACTCGATGCCATGTCCGCGACGCTCAACCTGCCACATGCGCCCAAGCGCATCGAGGTTTACGACAACAGCCACATCCAGGGCACTAATGCAGTCGGCGCCATGATCGTGGCCGGCCCCGACGGTTTCGTGAAAAACCAATACCGCAAGTTCAACATCAAGTCGGAAGGGATCACGCCGGGTGACGACTTCGCCATGATGCGCGAGGTGCTCGAGCGCCGCTTCAAGCGCCTGATCAACCCGCCGGACGAGAGCGCGACCAAGGACAGCAAGGCCAAGGACGACGACTTCCCGCAATGGCCTGACCTCGTGATCATCGACGGCGGCCGCGGCCAGCTCAACGCCGTCCGGGAGATCTTTGCCAATCTCGGCCTGACCCAGGTCTCGTTGATGTCGGTCGCCAAGGGCCCGGACCGGGACGCCGGCCGCGAGACCCTGTTCATGCCGGAGCGCGAGGCGATCAAGCTGGAGCCGCGCGACCCCGTGCTTTATTTCATCCAGCGCCTGCGGGACGAGGCCCACCGCTTCGTGATCGGCTCGCACCGCAAGCTGCGCAAGAAGGACATCCGCGAGGCCGGTTTGCAGGAGATTCCGGGCATCGGCCCGTCACGCAAACGTGCCTTGCTGCATCATTTCGGAACCCTGAAGGAGATCGAACGGGCCTCGATCGCCGATCTCGGCAAGGTTCCTGGCGTGAGCGCCGAGAGCGCCCGCAGGATATTCGACTATTTCCATCCCCAGCCGGGGTGAACTAAAGGGGCGGTAGTCATATGGTCGTCGCATCCTGTACCCCAATGGGGGCGGACGGTTGACCTTCAGGCTCGAGCGGTATTGGTAGGACGGATGAACATCGCCACGACACGAGGGACGACGAGCCGCGCGATGTCCCTCCCGAACATCCTGACCTATGGCCGGATCGCTGCGATCCCGGTCGTGGTCGGATGCATCTATGCGCAGTCGATCATGGACTATCCGTTGTGGCTGCGCTGGGTCGCGGTCGCGATTTTCATTGGCGCTGCGGTAACGGATTATCTCGACGGCTATTACGCCCGCATCTGGAATCAGCAATCGGCGTTCGGCCGGATGCTCGACCCGATCGCCGACAAGCTGCTGGTCGCCTCCTGCCTGCTGATGCTGGCTGCCGACGGCATCATCCATGGCTGGTCGCTCTGGGCCGCCATCGTGATCCTGTGCCGCGAGATCCTGGTTTCGGGCCTGCGCGAATATCTGGCGGCGCTGCGCGTCAGCGTGCCGGTGACCAAGCTCGCCAAGTGGAAGACCACGGTTCAGCTCGTCGCCATCGGCTTCCTGCTCGCCGGTCCCGCCGGTGACGAGGTCGTCCCCATGGTCTCGCTGATCGGCCTTGTCCTGCTGTGGGCGTCGGCGATCCTGACCATGTACACCGGCTACGACTATTTCCGCGCCGGCATCCACCACCTCATCAAGGAGGATGAGGGATGAAGGTGAAGTATTTCGCCTGGGTGCGCGAGCGCGTCGGCAAGGCCGAGGAAATCATCGAGCCGCCCGCGACCGTGCGCACCGTCGAGGAGCTGATCGCCTGGTTGTCCGCCAGAAGCGAGGCCTATGCGTATGCGTTCGAGAAGCCGAAGGTGATCCGCACTGCGATCGACCACGCCCATGTCAAGGCGGACGCTGCGATCGCCGGCGCCCGCGAGATCGCGTTCTTCCCGCCGATGACCGGCGGTTAGGCCATGATCTCCCCTGTCACCACCTGCCCCGTCGCCATCCGCATCCAGGAAGACGATTTCGACATCGCGCGCGAGATCGCGGTCCTGACCAAGGGCCGCACCGATATCGGCGCCGTCGTCAGCTTCTCCGGCATCTGCCGCGCCGACGAGGATAGCTCTGATATCGCAGCGCTCACGCTCGAACATTATCCCGGGATGGCCGAGGAAGAGATCAAGCGCCATGTCGACGAGGCCATGTCGCGCTGGCCGCTGAGTGGCGTCACGGTCATCCATCGCGTCGGGCGGTTCGAGCCCGGCCAGAACATCGTTCTGGTGCTCACCGCCTCGCAGCACCGCCGCGGCGCGTTCGAGGCGGGCGAATTCTTGATGGATTATCTCAAGACCAGCGCCCCTTTCTGGAAGAAAGAAGAGAGCGCCACCGGCACCGGCTGGGTCGAGGCCCACGCCCGTGACGACGAGGCCGCCGCACGCTGGACCAAATCCTGATGGCAAAAGCATCCAAGACGCCTGCGCGCGGCCGCGCCGCGCCGAAACTCGCGAAGGTCGGCCGCGGCGAGCTGCTCACGCTGATCGATTTCGTCCGCTATGCGGTGAGCCGCTTCAATGAAGCGAAGCTCACCTTCGCCCATGGTACGACCGATCCGGTCGCCGAAGCCGCCTTCCTGGTCTGCGAGGCCCTGCATCTGCATCCCGACCAGTTCGAGAGCTTTGCTCACGCGCGCGTCACGGCGGCGGAAGCCAAGACCCTGCTCGACCTGATCCATCGGCGCGTCACGACGCGCAAACCCGCCGCCTATCTGGTCAACAAGATCTACATGCGCGGCCTGCCCTTCTATGTCGACGAGCGCGTCATCGTGCCACGCTCCTTCATCGGCGAGCTCCTGGATTCGCATTTCGGCGGCGACGGCGAGGCCGGATCGCTGATCGACGACCCCACGTCCGTCGCGCGCGTGCTCGACCTCTGCACGGGATCGGGATGTCTCGCCATCCTCGCGGCGTATCACTTCCCGAACGCTGTGGTTGATGCCGTCGACATCTCCAAGGGGGCGCTTGAAGTCGCTGCGCGCAATGTCAGCGAGCACGGGCTGGATGAACGGATTACGCTCCACCGCGGTGACCTGTTCGCACCGCTCGGCGACGTCAAATACGATCTGATCATCACCAACCCGCCTTACGTCGACGCCGAAGGCATGGCGGCGCTGCCGCCGGAATGCCGGGCCGAGCCGAAGATTGCCTTTGACGGCGGCGCCGACGGTCTCGACGTGGTCCGCCGCATCCTGCGCGACGCACCCGATCATTTGACGCCGGACGGCGGCTTGATCTGCGAGATCGGCCGCGGCCGGGAGCTGGTCGACGAGGCTTTTCCGGAACTGCCCCTTCTCTGGCTCGACACCGAGGACTCCGAGGGCGAGGTGTTCTGGGTCGCGGCCGCCGATCTCGGCTGATCGAGCGCGCGCAGCGGAACAAGTCAAATTCGGCCACGTTCATCCCCGACGAATGTTTCGTTCTCGGAGGATGTCCACATGCTCGCGCCATCGGGCGAATTGCTGCGCGCCGGCATGGCGCTGAAACTCAACCATCTCAAGCGTGCCGCCCAGTCTTACCTGCGTGATCGCGCCAATCAGACCACCGGACGGGTGACCTCCTATGCGGTCGCCGCGGGATTGTTCGCGGTATCAGGGCTTTTTGTGATCGCAGCCTGTTTCGTCGGACTGATCGCCCTCTACCGCTGGGTCGCAATCACCCATGGACAGTTCTGGGGCTTCGGCGCCGTCGCAGGCGTGCTGCTCATCCTGGCCGCGGGCTGCGCCGGGGTGGCGATGGCGCAAACGAAGCGTCAGACCAGGCCGATCGTGCCGCTCACCAGCCGGATGCGCGTTGCAATCGCCACGCCGCGGATCCCGCGCGGAACGGTCAAGCAGGCGGTGAAAGAGGTCGCGACGACGATTCCGCTGGTGCCGCTCGCGCCGGGCGAACGCAGCCGTGGCGGCAAGGCTTGGCCCATTCGCTCCAATCGCCCCGTGCAGCTTGGCCTGATGCTCGCGGCAGTTGGGCTGGCGGGGTTCACTGCGGCGCGGCGAAGGCGTCTCAGCCAAAGATTAGACGCCTGACATGCTGGCGCGGCGTTCCGAGCGGGTCGACTCCTGGCTGCTGGTGGCGGCAACCGCTGTCTTCGTGCTGACCGCGGAGCGTTACTTGCAGGAGTCCGGTGTGATCCCGTCGGGACCTCCGCTGGACCGCCGTAACAGCGAAGCGAATTCACCCGAGACAAATCCGGCGCGCGCGGCCACGCAGCCCGGACACGGCCGCGGCGCAAAAAGCCCGTTCGAGATCCCCTGGAGCGGCTGGAAGGATATCTTCTGGCGCACCTATCAGCGCATCGACGATGATCGCCTGCTCGCAACCGCAGGCGGCGTCGTGTTCTTCGGGCTGCTCGCGATCTTTCCCGCCGTGACCGCACTGGTGTCGTCCTATGGCCTGTTCGCCGATCCATCGACCATCAGTGCCAATCTGCAGACACTTGCCTCGATGCTGCCCGCGGGCTCGTTCCAGATCGTCGAGGATCAGGTCGCGCGCGTGGTATCGCACGGCAACACGACGCTCGGGGTCACCTTCCTGCTCGGGCTTCTGCTTGCAATCTGGAGCGCCAATGCCGGCGTCAAGGCAATCTTCGACGCGCTCAACGTTGCCTATGAGGAACGCGAGAAGCGCAGCTTCGTCCGACTGAACCTGGTGTCGCTGGCCTTCACGGTCGGCGGCATCGTGGCGTTGCTGCTGATGGTCGGCGCCGTGGTCGCCTTTCCGCTCGCGCTCGACCATCTCGGCATGGCCCCCGAGAGCAAGCTGATCGTGGCGCTGGCCCGATGGCCGCTGCTGTTCCTGATTCTGCTGGTCGCGCTCGCCATCCTCTACCGCTTCGCGCCCAGCCGCGACGCGCCGCGCTGGCAATGGCTGAGCCTCGGTGCAGTGGCCGCCGCCCTGCTCTGGATCGCCGGCTCGGCGCTCCTGTCCTGGTACCTTTCGGAATTCGCCAACTACAACGCCACCTACGGCTCGCTCGGTGCCGCGGTCGGCTTGATGACGTGGATGTGGATGTCGGCGATCGTCGTCATGTTCGGGGCCGAGCTGAACTCGGAGATCGAACGGCAGACCTTGCGCGACACCACCACGGGACAGCCGAGGCCCCTTGGCAGCCGCAAGGCCGTTTCGGCCGACACGGTCGGCGCCGCCGCGCCTGCCTGACTGCTCGCGCGCCGGCGCACCGCTATCCCCTCGAATCAACAATGATGTTAGGATCACGCATGCTTGGGGAGCATGAGGCGTGACGGGTGCGAATTGCTGCCCGTGTTTTCCCGGGGTGAGGCAGTCAGCTCTTGAGGCGTAACGCGCGGCATGATTCGCATTTCGACGATCTTCATCGCCATCTGCATGGTTCTGGTCGCGGCATCGCTCGGGCTCGTGCTCTATTCGGTCGCCGGCATCAACGGAACCGAATCCGCGATCGTCGCGCTGACCGCGCTGACCTTCCTGATCCTCTACAATGCGGTCTCGATGCGGCTGCGCGACCGCAGCGACGTCGGCGGCCAGATCGCCGACCTGTCGCGCGGCACTGCCGACCTCGCCCGCCAGGTGGCCGAGTTCGGGCGCCGGCTCGCTGCGATCGAAGGCCGCATCGCCTCGTCCAACTCGGCCAATTCCGATCGCGTCCAGTCGGTGGTCGGCGAGATCAACGAACTCGGCGGGCTGGTCAGGCAGCTTGCTGCCACGGTGTCGACCCATGAGGATATGCTGGCCGGTCAGGCGCCGGCCCCCGCTCCGGCCGCAAAGCCGGTGCCGGACGCGCCTCTCGACTTGATCGCGTCCTTCGATGAGCGGCCGGCCGCTCCTCCGCCGCTCCCTGCTGCGCCGCCGCGGCCGACGCCGCCGGTGGCGCCGCCCCAGACCGGCAGTGCCGTTCACGCCGCCAACGGCCGCAACCAGACCCAGATGCTGGCGACGCTGCGTAGCGCCATCGACGACAACCGCATCGACATCTTCCTTCAGCCGATGGTCACGCTGCCGCAGCGCAAGGTCCGGTTCTACGAAGCCGTGACCCGGGTGCGCGACGAGCGCGACCAGCTGATTGCCGCCGAGGAGTTCATCAGCATCGCCGAGGCCTCCGGGTTGATCGGGCGGATCGATAACATGGTGTTGCTGCGCTGCGTCCAGGTGCTGCGCCGCCTGATGGTCAGCAACAAGGATGTCGGCGTGTTCTGCAACGTCGCGGCTTCGACGCTCGGCAATTCCACCACCTTCGCACAATGCCTCGACTTCCTCGAGGCCAACCGCGCGCTGGCGCCGTCTCTGGTGCTGGAGTTCAAGCAGTCGACCTTCCGCGCGCTCGGTCCGGCCGAGACGGAAAATCTGGCGGCGCTCGCGCAGCGCGGCTTCCGCTTCTCGATGGACCATGTCACGGACCTCAGGATCGAACCGCGCGAACTCGCCGATCGCGGCGTACGCTTCATCAAGGTTCCGGCGTCACTCCTGCTCGACCCGAAGCAGGCCTCGACCTCGGACATTCACCCTTCCGATCTGTCCGACTTGCTCGGCCGCTTCGGCATCGACCTGATCGCGGAGCGGATCGAGGGTGAGCGCGCAGTGGTCGATTTGCTCGACTATGACGTGCGGTTCGGCCAGGGCTTTCTGTTCGCGCCGCCCCGGCCATTGCGGCCCGAGGGGGCATCTGCTACCGGCGGGGCCTCGCCGAACCAGGCGCAAGACATTCAGGGATCCAATGGCCCCGGTACAGCAAGCCAAGCCACGACATCAGGCGCGACATCAGCTGCGCCGCCTGCCGCCCCGTCGCAGCGCATCACCGGCAACGCGGCGCTCGCGCGCCGCATCTGATCGGCTGCGCGCCTCATGACCACGCTGCATTTTGCCCAAAGCCTGCGCGAGCTCGTGGGGGGAGTTGATGTCGTGCTCAGCGACATCTGGGGCGTAGTGCATAACGGCCTGGAATCTTTCCCCGAGGCCTGCGAGGCGCTGCACACCTACCGCAGTCATGGCGGTACGGTGATCCTGATCACCAATGCGCCGCGCCCGGCCGACTCCGTGCAGCGGCAGTTGCGCAAGCTCGGCGTTGCCGACGAAACCTACGACGCCATCGTCTCCTCCGGCGATCTGACGCGGCTCTATGTCGCCGAGCATCCCGGTCGGAAGATGTTCTGGCTCGGCCCCGAGCGCGACAACTCGATCTATCGCGGCCTCGATGCAACGACTGCGCCGCTGGAAGAGGCCGACTACATCGTCTGCACCGGCCTCTATGACGACGAGACCGAAACCGCGGAAGACTATCGCGGCATGATGTTGAAAGCGCGCGAGCGCAAGCTGACGCTGGTCTGCGCCAACCCTGACATCGTAGTCGAGCGCGGCGACCGGTTGATCTATTGCGCCGGGGCGATTGCGGAGCTGTACCGCGAACTCGGCGGCGAGGTGATCTTCTACGGCAAGCCGCACCGGCCGATCTATGAGCGCGCGATGGCGCTCGCCGGCGAACGCCAGGGCCACCCGATCGACCGGAAAAAGGTGCTGGCGATCGGCGATTCCGTCCGCACCGATCTTACCGGCGCGCGCGAATTCGGCATCGATTGCCTGTTCGTCACCCGCGGCATCCATGCCGAGGAGTTCGAGGGCCTCGACCAGCTCGATCCGAAGTCGGTGATGGAATTGTTCGGCCACCCCCCGAAGGCGCTGATGCGCGAATTGAAGTGGTGAACTCCGAAAAACAGAAAGCCCGGGACGAACGCCCGGGCTTTCCAAATTCGGCTGGTGGCTTGTTCGCGCTTACGCGCTCGCCATGTCCGGGAAGACCGCCTCGATCTTGGTCTTCAGCGTCGCCGCGTTGAACGGCTTGACGATGTAGTTGTTCACGCCGGCCTTCTTGGCCGCGATCACGTTCTCGGTCTTCGATTCCGCCGTGATCATGATGAAGGGCGTGGTGGCGAGGTTCGGATCCGCGCGCACTTCACGGAGCAGGTCGTAACCCGTCATCGGCTCCATGTTCCAGTCGGAGATCACGAGCCCGTATTTCTTGCCGCGCATCTTGTTCAGCGCCGCCGAACCGTCGCTGGCATCATCGATATTATCGAAGCCAAGCTGCTTCAGCAGATTCCGAATGATACGGATCATGGTGCTGTAGTCATCCACCACCAAAACCGGCATCGACAAATCAACCGCCATCTCGACTCCCCCAACGCAAAACCAGGATTATTCAAAATCGGAGCTGACAGGCGGGGCCCCTCAGTTCCATCTCCCAAGCACTAGCACCAAGGCGTTAAACAGCGCGTTAATTGGGGCGGACCGCGATGGACCGAAATGAGGTCCTTGCGAAAAGCCCCCTCCCGCTTGACTTCATCGGCCGGGTCACGCCACGGTCCCGGCCGGTCCCGCCGGCTCGAGAATTCCCCTGATGGCTCCGCAATTTACCGTTATCCGCGATACCACGCCGGATTCTGCCATCCTGAAGGGCGCGGTGGTCGCCATGGGCAATTTCGACGGCGTCCATCTCGGCCACCGGGCCGTCATTGCGGCAGCCCTGGAAATGGGCCGGGCGCACGGCCGCCCTGCGCTGGCGCTGACCTTCGAGCCGCATCCGCGCCGGTTTTTCAGCCCCAACACCCCGCAATTCCGCCTGACGGACGAGCGCGCCAAGCTGCGGTTGCTGGCCGGCACCGGGCTCGCCGGCGCGGTGGTCATGACCTTCGACAAGGCCCGCGCCGGGACCAGCGCGCAAGATTTCATTCACCATGAGCTGATCGGGCGCCTCGGCGTCAGGGGCATTGCGGTCGGTTACGACTTCCATTTCGGCAAGGGCCGGGTTGGCTCGCCAAGCCTGCTGGTGAACGAGGCTCCCCGGCTCGGCATCGAGGTCGACGTGCAGGCGCATGTCGATATCGACGAGCGACCGGTCTCTTCCAGCGCCATCCGGATTGCGCTCGCGGAGGGGCTGATCGACGAGGCCTCGACCATGCTGGGCGCGCCCTGGTTCATCACCGGCGAGGTCATCCATGGCGAGAAACGCGGGCGCGACCTCGGCTATCCCACCGCAAATATCCGGCTCGATGCCAATTGCGGCCTGAAGCACGGAATCTACGCCGTGCGGGTCGGCCGCGGTCCCGAACGGCTGAACGGGGTGGCGAGCTTCGGCCGCCGCCCGACCTTTGATAATGGCGCGCCGCTCCTGGAAATCTTCCTGTTCGACTTCAAGGGCGACCTTTACGGGCAGGCGCTGGACTGCGCCTTTGTCGGCTTCATCCGCGAGGAGCTGAAATTCGACAGCCTTCAGGCCCTGATCCGCCAGATGGACGACGATTCCGCCCGCGCCCGCGCCATGCTGGCGGCCGCCCCGGACGCCTTTCCACGGCTCGGAACGCTCGATTAAGCGCCCAAGGCCGGCCGAGCCGGGCCTTTGCGCTTCCTCCGCCCGGCTGCTATGGAGAGCCCATGTTTGCGCGGCGCATCATAGGGATTAGCGGCCCGGCTTCCGCCTGAGCCTCAAGGCTCGGCGCAAGACCGGGATTTTGTCGTTTCACCCCGCGATTCCGCATCGCCATCCGTTCCCGCGCCATTCCGAGCCAGTCAGCCTCATGTCCGAAAAGCCGCAGAAGTCCCAAAAGTCTGAAGCCAAAGACTATTCGAAAACCCTGTTCCTGCCGCAGACCGAATTCCCGATGCGTGCCGGCCTGCCGCAACGCGAGCCGGAGATCCTCAAACGCTGGTACGAGATCGGCCTCTACGAGAAGCTGCGCGAGGCGGCCCACGGCCGCGACAAGTTCGTGCTGCATGACGGCCCGCCCTATGCCAACGGCAACATCCACATCGGCACGGCGCTGAACAAGATCCTCAAGGATCTCGTCACCAAGAGCCAGCAGATGCTCGGCTTCGATTCCAACTATGTGCCCGGCTGGGACTGCCACGGCCTGCCGATCGAATGGAAGGTCGAGGAAGAGAACTATCGCAAGAAGGGCAAGCAGAAGCCCGACTTCCGCGACAGTGCCGCGATGGTCGCCTTCCGCCAGGAGTGCCGCGCCTACGCCACGCACTGGCTCAACGTGCAGCGCGAGGAATTCAAGCGGTTAGGGGTGATCGGCGACTGGGCGCATCCCTACGCCACCATGAATTACCCGGCCGAAGCCCAGATCGCGCGCGAGCTGATGAAGTTCGCCGCCAACGGCACGCTCTATCGCGGCTCCAAGCCGGTGATGTGGAGCGTGGTCGAGAAGACTGCGCTCGCCGAGGCCGAGGTCGAGTACGAGGACTACACGAGCGACATGGTCTGGGTGAAATTCCCGGTGACCTCGCCCGCGCATGGCGCGCTGGCATCGGCGAGTGTCGTGATCTGGACCACCACGCCCTGGACCTTGCCCGGCAACCGCGCCATCTCGTTCTCGCCGAAGATCGCCTATGGCCTCTACAAGGTGACGGACGCCCCTGCCGACAATTGGGCCAAGACCGGCGACCTCCTGATCCTGGCCGACGCGCTCGCTGCAGAAGTGTTCAAGCAGGCGCGCGTGACATCTTACGAGAAGGTCCGCGACATCCCCGGCGATACCATGGATGCGATCGAATGCGCCCATCCGCTCAAGGGGCTTGCCGGCGGCTATGAATTTACCGTGCCGCTCTTGTCCGGCGATCACGTCACCGATGACACCGGCACCGGCTTCGTGCACACCGCGCCCAGCCACGGCCGCGAGGATTTCGACGTCTGGATGGCGAACACCCGCGATCTCGATGCGCGCGGCATCAACAGCGCAATCCCCTATACTGTCGACGAGAACGGTGCCTATACCGAGCAGGCGCCGGGCTTTACCGGCAAGCGCGTCATCAACGACAAGGGCGAGAAGGGTGACGCCAACGAGGCCGTGATCAAGGCGCTGATCGAGGGCGGCAAGCTGCTCGCGCGCGGCCGGCTCAAGCACCAATATCCGCATTCCTGGCGCTCGAAGAAGCCGGTGATCTTCCGCAACACACCGCAATGGTTCATCGCGATGGACAAGGACATCGCAACGGGTGGCAAGGCGAAGAGCGGCGACACGCTGCGCGCCCGCGCGCTGCACGCGATCTCGGTCACGCAATGGGTCCCGCCGTCGGGCGAGAACCGCATCAACGGCATGATCGAGGCTCGTCCCGACTGGGTGATCTCGCGTCAACGCGCCTGGGGCGTGCCGATCGCCGTGTTCGTCCGCGAGAAGGGCGACGGCTCGGCCGAGATCCTCCAGGACGAAGCCGTCAACACCCGCATCGGCGATGCCTTCGAAAAGGAAGGCGCAGATGCCTGGTACGCAACGGGCGCCCGCGAGCGCTTCCTCGGGTCGCGCGCCAATGAGGGCTGGCAGAAAGTCGACGACATTCTCGACGTCTGGTTCGATTCCGGCTCGACGCACGCCTTCGTGCTGGAAGATCCCGTGCAATTCCCTGGGCTATCAGGCATCAAGCGCAAGGTCGACGGCGGCGCCGACACCGTGATGTATCTCGAAGGCTCGGACCAGCATCGCGGCTGGTTCCACTCCTCGCTGCTGGAGAGCTGCGGCACGCGCGGTCGCGCGCCCTACGACATCGTGCTGACCCACGGCTTCACGCAGGCCGAGGACGGCCGCAAGATGTCGAAGTCGCTCGGCAACACCATCGAGCCGCAGGCCGTCATCAAGGAATCCGGCGCCGACATCCTGCGGCTCTGGGTTGCGTCCTGCGACTATACCGACGACCAGCGCATCGGCCCCGAGATCCTGAAGAACACGGTCGAGACCTACCGCAAGCTGCGCAACACCGTGCGCTGGATGCTCGGCACCTTGCATCACTACAAGCCCGCCGACGCCGTCGCGCCCGCGGAGATGCCCGAGCTCGAGCGGCTGATGCTCCACGAGCTCGCGCTCCGCGCCGAATTGGTCCGCAAGGCCTATGAGACGTTCGACTACAAGAGCGTGGTCGCGACCTTGTCCGCCTTCATGAACAGCGAGCTCTCGGCGTTCTATTTCGATATCCGCAAGGACACGCTCTATTGCGATCCGCCATCCTCGCTGACGCGCAAGGCGGCGCTGACCACGATCGACCTGCTGTGCAATTCGATCCTGAAATGGCTGGCGCCGATCCTGAGCTTCACCGCGGAAGAGGGCTGGCGCATGTACAGGCCGGACGCCGAACCGTCGGTGCATCTGACGCTGTTCCCGCAAGGCCTCGAAAAGCTGCGCGACGACACGCTCGCCGCGAAGTGGGAGACGATCCGCAACGTTCGACGCGTCGTCACCGGCGCGCTCGAACTCGAACGCGCCGCCAAGAACATCGGCTCCTCGCTCGAGGCCTCGCCGGTGATCTATGTCGCTGACCGCGACATGCTGGGGACATTGTTCGACATCGATCTCGCCGAGATCTGCATCACCTCCAATTACGAGGTGCGCGAGGGCGAGGCGCCGGCCTCCGCATTCCGCCTCGATGCGGTGCCCGGCGTGGCCGTCGTGGTCGAGAAGGCCGTCGGCACCAAATGCGCGCGCTCCTGGAAGATCTCGCCAACCGTCGGCGAGGACGCTGAATATCCCGACGTCACCCCGCGCGACGCCAAGGCGCTGCGCGAATGGAAGGCGCTTGGGGTGGAAGTTTAGCTCTCAACTGTCGTCCCGGCCTAGTGCGCAATTGCGCACGGGAGCCGGGACCCATAACCACCACAGTTCATCTTCGCGAAGGCTGATGACTCCGAGTCATTCCAACAACACTCGCCTCGAAGTATGGGTCCCGGCCTTCGCTGGGACGACGGCGGTATTTGCGGCGAGCACCTCATCATGACCCCGCTCCGCGCCGGCATCACCGCGGCCGTGGTGACACTCGTGGCCGACCAGGCCTCGAAGCTGTGGCTGCTGAACGGCTTCGACCTTGCCCGCCGCGGGGTGGTGAAGGTGACGCCGTTCTTCGACCTGGTGCTGGCCTGGAATATCGGGATCAGCTTCGGCTGGCTGCAGAACGACAGTCAGTCGGCGCAGATCGCGCTGATGGCGGTGAAGGTCGTCGCGGTGATCGCGCTGGCGATCTGGATGGCGCGCTCGCACACCCGGCTCGCCACCGTCGCGCTGGGGCTGATCATCGGCGGCGCCATCGGCAATGGCATCGACCGCTTCGCTTATGGTGCAGTGGTCGATTTCGCCCTGTTTCATGTCGAAATCGGCGGAAATACCTACAATTGGTACGTCTTCAACCTCGCGGACGTGGCCATCGTTGCTGGCGTGGCGGCCCTGTTGTATGACTCCTTCCTGGGGGTACCCGCCGTAAAAGCGCCCTGATCCCGGCCGATACGGGCCGGAGGCGGAACCTTGCTTGGCGAGGCGCGGTCGCGCGAGAGGCGGCGAGATTGCTCCTGCCACAATATGGAACAGGTACAGGTATGCGCAGCTTCGGGACCAGCGGTTCGATGGGTCGAGACTCCCGGCGGGGACTTTGGCTGGCGCTGAAATTGTCAGCCGTCGCACTCGGTATCGGTCTCGTCATGTCGGCAGGCCCTGTGCGTGCCGGTGACGACGATGACGATGACGACATGACCTTCGAAGAGAAGCTCATCGACAATCTGATGTCCGGCATCGGCGCCAAGAGCATGGAGAAGAAGGGCATCGAGTACCGCGAGCGGTCGCCGCTGGTGGTGCCGCCCAAGCTCGACCTGCCGCCGCCCAGTTCCGAAGCCAAGAACGCGCCGAACTGGCCGAAGGATCCCGACGAGAAGCGTCGCCAGGAGGCCATCGCCCTGCGCAAGAAGGCGGGCAACAAGTCACCGCAGCAGCAGTACATGAAGGATATCCAGCCGCTGTCGCCCGCCGAGTTGAACGCCCACAGGTCGGGCCCGCAGCAGGCCAACAATGATCCGCCCGCGCCGGGCAGCAACCCCAACAATCCGACGATGAGCCCGGCCGAGATGGGTTACACCGGCGGTCTGCTAAAATTGTTCAAGGGCGGCCAGCCGGAATCCAAGCCGTTCACGACCGAGCCCCCACGCCAATCGCTGGTCGAGCCGCCGCCGGGATATCAGACGCCTTCGCCGAACTACGTCTATGGCGCCGGAGAGGACACGACGCGGAAGACCTATTTCGACGTCCAGTCCGGCAAGGAAAAGGTGCAGTAAGCTCCTTGTCTGTCACGCACAGGCGCGCACAAGCCGCAATCGTCCGGTGTAGGCCGGATGCGGTAGATGACCTATTTTTAAGTACAATTCGACCGCGTTCTCTGCTTCGTGACCCGAAGCTCAAAGCCGCGCGGCGTAACATGCCGTGCTTTCACGCCCGGACATCAGCGTCCGGGCTTTCACAAGGATCGTGATGTCCTCACACCGATCGATTGCCTGCCTCTTCGCCGCGCTGCTCGCAACATCTGCCCTCGACGTCGGCAGCGCATTCGCCCAGACGACGGTCACCTCGGCGCCGCCCGCCAGCTTCACGCTTCCCAACGGCCTTCAGGTCGTGGTGATCCCGGATCACCGCACGCCCGTGGTCACGGAAATGATCTGGTACAAGGTCGGCTCGGCCGACGAGACGCCGGGCAAGTCGGGGCTTGCCCACTTCCTCGAACATCTGATGTTCAAGGGCACCGAGAAACATCCGGTCGGCGAATTCTCCCAGACCGTGCTCCGCGTCGGCGGCAACGAGAACGCCTCGACCTCGGTCGACTACACCAACTACTACCAGCGCGTGCCGAAAGAGCAGCTCCCGACCATGATGGAGTTCGAGGCCGATCGCATGACCGGCCTGGTCCTCAAGGACGAGAACGTGCTGCCCGAGCGCGACGTCGTGCTCGAAGAGTACAACATGCGCGTTGCCAACAGCCCGGACGCGCGCCTCAATGAACAGATCATGGCCGCGCTCTATCTCAACCATCCCTACGGCCGGCCGGTGATCGGCTGGCACCAGGAGATCGAGAAGCTCAATCGCGAGGACGCGCTTGCCTTCTATCGCCGGTTCTACGCGCCGAACAATGCGATCCTTGTCATCGCCGGCGATGTCGAGGCCGCCGACGTGCGTCCGCTGGTCGAGCGTAATTTCGGCCCGATCCCGGCCCAGCCGGCGATCCCGCCGCGGCGCATCCGGCCACAGGAGCCGGAGCCGGCGGCTCCGCGCACCGTCACACTGTCCGATCCGCGCGTCGAACAGCCGAGCCTGCGCCGCTATTATCTGGTGCCGTCGGCGACGACGGCCGCGGCCGGCGAGAGCGCCGCGCTCGACGTGCTCGCGCAGTTGATGGGCAGCGGCAGCAACTCCTACCTCTACCGCGCGCTCGTCGTCGACAAGCCGCTCGCAGTCTCCGCCAGCGCCAGCTACTCCAGCATCTCGCTCGATCCGACCCAGTTCGCGATCTCGGCCTCGCCGAAACCAGGCGTCAGCTTCGCCGAAATCGAGCAGGCGATCGACGGTGTGATCGCCGACGTTGCGCAGAACCCGATCCGCGCCGAGGATCTCGAGCGGGTCAAGACCCAGCTCATTGCGGAAGCGATCTACGCCCAGGACAATCAGGCGGTCTTGGCGCGCTGGTATGGCGGCGCACTGACGACGGGCCTGTCGATCGAGGACATCAGGAGCTGGCCCGATCGCATCCGCGCCGTCACCGCCGTGCAGGTCCGTGAAGCTGCGCAAAAATGGTTCGAGAAGAACCGATCGGTCACCGGCTATCTGATCAAGGACACCAGCACCGCTGCCAAGCGCGAGGAGAAGCGTTCGTGACCTATCCTTTTCTTCGCGCGCGCCACGTCGCGCTCTCCTTCGTCACCGGCGCGGCACTCGCGCTCGCCTCGGTCTCGCCGTCACAGGCGGCAGCAAAGATCCAGTACCTGGTGTCGCCGGGCGGCATCGAGGCATGGTTCGTCCAGGACGCGACCGTGCCGCTGATCGCCATGGAATATTCCTTTGCCGGCGGCTCGGCGCAGGATCCCAAGGACAAGCCCGGCGTTGCCAATCTCGTCGGCGACCTGCTCGACGAGGGCTCGGGCGATCTCGATTCCAAGACCTTCCATGAGCGGCTCGACCGCCGCGCCATCGAGCTCTCCTTCAGCGCCACCCGCGACACCTTCCGCGGCAGCCTGCGCATGCTGCGCGACAACAAGGACGAAGCCTTCGACCTGTTGCGCTCCGCGCTGACCTCGCCGCATTTCGAGACCGCCGATGTCGAACGCATCCGCTCGCAAGTCATCTCGGGCCTGCGCCGCGAGACCACCAACCCGACCTCGCTCGCGAGCAAGAAATTCCTGGAGATGGCGTTCGGCGACCATCCCTACGGACGGCAGACCAGCGGCACGCTGGAGAGCGTGCCGACCATCACGGTCGCCGACATGAAGGATTATGTCGCGCGCAACCTCGCCAAGGATACGCTGAAGGTCGCCGTCGTCGGCGACGTCGATCCGGCCACCCTCGGCGAGCTGCTCGACCACACGTTCGGCGCCCTGCCCGCCAAGGCCAATCTCGTGCCGGTTCCCGACATCGAGGCTGCCAAGCCGCCGCAGCGCGCCTTCGTGCCGCTCGACGTACCGCAGACCGTCATCACCTTCGGCGGCCCCGGCGTAATGCGCAATGATCCGAACTTCATGGCCTATTACGTCGTCAATCACATCCTCGGTGGTGGCGGCCTGTCCTCGCGGCTCTATCGCGAGGTCCGCGAAAAGCGCGGGCTGGCTTATTCGGTATTCGAATCGCTGCTCTGGATGGAACATTCGGGCATCTTCATCGGCAATACCGGCACCCGCGCCGACCGTGCCGGCGATACCATGGATGCCATCGAGAAAGAGGTCCGCCGCATCGCCGACGAAGGTCCGACCCAGAAGGAGCTTGACGAGGCCAAGTCCTACCTCAAGGGCTCGCAGATGCTGGTGCTCGACACCTCTTCCAAGCTCGCCCAGGCGCTGCTGCAATATCAGCAGGACAAGCTGCCGATCGATTATATCGAGAAGCGCAACGCCATCGTCGATGCCGTGACCCTGGACGATGCCAAGGCCGCGGCCAAGCGACTGTGGAGCCAGGGACTCCTGACGGTCATCGTTGGCCGCGCGCCGCAGGCTGCCGCGCAACCGGCCGCGGCACCGGCGACCAAGTCGAACTGACGTCTCCTGACATGACCTGAAATGGCCGGGCTCGCCCGGCCATTTGCGTTTCCGCCATCCCACCATTGCCGAACATGGAGGTTCCGCGATATGTCGGGGCATCACGAATGGTGCGATCATGCTGCGGATATCCCGCGATCTCGTTATCGACGAGGACGACATCGAGATCGGCTTTGTCCGCGCCTCCGGCCCGGGCGGGCAGAACGTCAACAAGGTCTCGACCTCGGCGCAACTGCGCTTCGACACGCGCAAGCTGACCATCCCGGAAGATGCGGCGATCCGGCTCGCCCGCATCGCCGGCCAGCGCATGACCAAGGATGGCGTGATAGTGATTCACGCCCAGCGCTTCCGCACCCAGGAACGTAACCGGCAGGATGCCATCGATCGACTCGTCGAGATCCTCACCGAGGCGATGATCCGGCCGACGCCGCGCCGCGCGACGCGGCCGACCTTTGCCTCCAAGCAGCGCCGCCTCGACGGCAAGAAACGTCGCAGCGACGTCAAGGCCAAGCGCGGGCGCGGTTTCGACGATTAGAGACCGCCTCGGGACCAACACAGCATGTGTGCAAGCCGGATCTTGCCCCATGCAATTGCCCCCCGGTCGGACTAGATTGGGCGCTGAACGCGCCCTTTGAGTCTCTCCATGCCCGTCCGCCAGCTTCCAGAACAGGTCGTCAACCGCATCGCCGCCGGCGAGGTGGTCGAGCGCCCCGCGAGCGTGGTCAAGGAACTCGTCGAGAATGCCATCGATGCCGGCGCGAGCCGCATCGACGTCTTCACCGATGGCGGCGGGCGGCGGCGGATCGGCATCACCGACGACGGCAGCGGCATGACCGCCAAGGACCTCGCACTCGCCGTCGAGCGCCACGCGACGTCAAAACTCGACGATGAGGATTTGCTTCAGATCCGCACCCTCGGGTTCCGTGGTGAGGCGTTACCGTCGATCGGGTCGGTCGCGCGTTTGTCGATCACCACGCGGCATGCGAGCGAGCCGCATGCCTGGGCGCTCACCGTCGAGGGCGGCGAGAAGTCCGAGATCATGCCGGCGGCCCTCGCGCACGGCACCCGCGTCGAGGTCAACGACCTCTTCTACGCGACGCCGGCGCGGCTGAAGTTTCTGAAGACCGATCGCACCGAGGCCGAAGCGATCCGCGAGGTGGTGCGACGGCTGGCGATGGCAAGGCCTGACATCGCCTTCACGCTTGCGGGCGAAGAGCGCGCGCCTGTGACCTGGGCCGCCGCGCTGCCCGGCGCGGCCGGACGGCTGACCCGGCTCGGCGACATTCTCGGCGCGGAATTCCGCAGCCACGCTTTTGAGGTTCACGCCGAGCGCGAAGGCGTCGTCGTGGCGGGCTATGCCGCTGCGCCTGCGCTGACGAAGGCCAACGCGCTCGGGCAGTATCTCTTCGTCAACGGCCGGCCGGTGCGCGACAAGCTGATCCTGGGCGCGGTGCGCGGCGCCTATGCCGATTATCTGCCGCGCGACCGGCATCCGGTGCTGGCGCTGTTCGTGACGCTCGACCCGCGCGAGGTCGACGCCAATGTGCATCCGGCGAAAACCGAAGTGCGCTTCCGCAATGCCGGCCTCGTGCGCGCACTGATCGTGCACGGGCTGAAGGAAGGTCTCGCGCGCGAAGGACGTCGCACCGCCGCCAATAGTGGCGAGAGCGCCTTGTCCTCGTTCCGCCCCGCCTTCACGCCGCCTCGGCCGGCAAGCTGGGACTGGCGCACCTCGCCTTCCGCGCCGGTTGCGCCGATGCCGTCATTCGACGGCGCAGCCGCGCCCGCTTTTGCCGAGCGCGCGCAGGCCGCCTTCGATGTCGGTGCGCCCAGCGCGGACGTGCGGTTCGACCCGCAGCTCGTGACCGATCTCGTCGACCGCCCGCTTGGTGCTGCGCGCACGCAACTGCACGAGACCTACATCGTGTCGCAGACCCGCGACGGCCTGATCATCGTCGACCAGCATGCCGCGCATGAGCGCATAGTTTATGAGCGGCTAAAAGCCTCGCTGGCCGATAACGGCGTGCAGCGACAGATCCTCTTGATCCCCGAGATCGTCGAGATGGACGAAGCGACGGTGGAACGCCTGCTCGAGCGCGGCGAGGAGCTCGCGTCCTTCGGTCTTGCGATCGAATCCTTCGGCCCTGGCGCGGTCGCGGTGCGCGAGACGCCCTCGCTGCTCGGCAAGACCAATGCAGGCGGGCTGCTCCGCGATCTCTCCGAACACATGGCCGAATGGGACGAGGCGCTGCCACTGGAACGCCGCCTGATGCACGTCGCCGCCACCATGGCCTGCCACGGCTCGGTGCGTGCCGGCCGCCGGCTGCGGCCGGAGGAGATGAACGCACTGCTCCGCGAGATGGAGGAGACGCCGAACTCCGGCCAGTGCAATCACGGCCGGCCGACCTATGTCGAGCTGAAGCTCGCCGACGTGGAAAAGCTGTTCGGGCGGCGATGACGGTGCCGTAGGGTGGATTAGCTGTAGGGTGGGCAAAGCGAAGCGTGCCCACCACCTCTCTCGATCATGCAGAGATCGTGGGCACGGCGCGTTGCGCCTTTGCCCACCCTACGAGAGCTTCAGAAACACAAATTCCGTATCGTCATACGCCCGCCGCTCGAGTTCCTCATAGCCTTCCGGCGTCACGAACTGCGCGGCCTTCGCTTCTTCCACCACGAGCAATGCGCCCGATGTCAGCCAGCCGCCGTCGCGCAAGCTCGCCAGCGCCTTCTCCGCGAGACCCTTGCCATAGGGCGGGTCGAGGAACACCAGCGAAAACGGCTCGACGGGATGCGCGGGGCCGAGGTCGGTCGCGTCGCGGCGATAGACTTTTGTCACGCCGCCGAGGCCAAGCGACTCCACATTATTGCGCAGCAGCGCCCGCGCCTCGGCACCGTTGTCGACGAACAGCGTGAATCTCGCGCCGCGCGAGGACGCCTCGATGCCGAGCGCGCCGGTGCCGGCAAAAAGATCGAGCACGCGCGCGTCCTCGATCGGATTGTCATAGGCATGCACGAGGATGTTGAACACGGACTCGCGCAGGCGATCCGCCGTGGGACGGATGTCACGCGAAGACGGTGAGGCGAGATTGCGCCCCTTCAAGCGACCGCCGACGACGCGCATGCTATTCGTCCCGCGGCGCCAGGTCGCGCTTGCCGTGATAGCCACGCTTGGCACGGCGCGGCGGGCCGTAGCCATTGGCCTCTTCCTCGTTGCGCTCGCGCGCCTCTTCGCTGCCGGTGCGCTGCACCAGCACGCGGCGGCCCTTACGATCGGCGATCACCTCGCGCTTGGACGTCTTCGCGGACGCATCGCCCTCGGAGGATTTCTTCGGCACGTCGAACTGCGCGCCCGATTTCTCGATCACCTTGTCACCGAGCTGATCGCGCAGCACGCGCGCGCGAACCTCTTCGACCTGGCCTTCGGGCACTTCGCCGAGCTGGAACGGGCCGTAGGAAACGCGGATCAGCCTGTTCACCTCGAGGCCGAGATGGGCGCAGACGTTGCGTACCTCGCGATTCTTGCCTTCGCGGATCGCGAACACCAGCCAGACATTGGCGCCCTGGTCGCGCTCCAGCGTCGCCTCGATCGGCCCGTACTTCACGCCATCGACCTCGATGCCTTCCTTGAGCTGATCGAGTTGCGCCTGGGTGACGTCGCCATGGGCGCGCACACGATAGCGGCGCAGCCAGCCGGTGTCAGGCAATTCGAGCGTGCGCGCGAGACCACCATCATTGGTGAGCAGCAAGAGGCCCTCGGTGTTGAAGTCGAGCCGGCCGATCGAAATCAGCCGCGGCAGGCCTTCGGGAAGATTGTCGAACACGGTCGGACGGCCCTCGGGGTCGTCATGCGTCGTCATCAGCCCGCGCGGCTTGTGATAGAGGAACAACCGCGTGCGCTCGCGCTCCGGCAACGGCTTGCCGTCGACCAGAACGACGTCATTCGCAGTGATGTCGAGCGCCGGCGAGTTGATCACGCGGCCGTTGACGGTGACGCGACCCTGCGTGACCATCTCTTCGGCGTCGCGGCGCGAGGCTAGGCCTGCGCGCGCCAGCGCCTTGGCGATGCGTTCGCCGGCCTTCTTCGGCTTCGGCGCCTCTTCCCGGCGCGGCCGTCCTTCGAAATCACGATTGCGCTCGCGATAGGCACCGCGGCCGCCGAAGGCCGGACGCTTCTCGAAGATGCGGCTGTCGTCCTCGTTGTCGCGGCGTGGACGGTCGCCGAAACGGCCTTCGCTGCGCGGATGCTCGTGCCAGTCGGAGCGACCCTCGGAGCGCTCGCGCGGACGATCGAATCTGGGACGATCGCCGCCACGCCCGCCGCGCTCACCATCGCCATCGCGACGGGGCCGATCGAATTTTGGACGATCACGGAACGGACGATCACCGGAGGCGCGATCGTCGCGCGAGCGCGAAAAGCGCGGCCGATCGTCGCCGCCCTCGCGCTTCTGCCAAGGTTTGTCCTCGCCGCGATCGCGGCCACCGAAATCCTTGCGCGGACCTTTGCTGAAATCCTTGCGAGGCGGACGGTCACCATGCGGACGATCGTCGCGCTTCTGCCACGGCTTGGAATCGCTGCGCTCGCCGCGATCGCGCGAAAACTTCCGCTCGCCGTCGAACTTGCGTTCCGGACGGTCGCCACGCGGCGCATAGGGCCGCTTGTCACCGGACTTCTTGTCGCCGAAGCGACCGGCGGGACGTGCATCGTCGCGATCGCGGCTGCGCGGCGGACGGTCGTCGCGACCATAGGACGGACGATCCCCGCGCGGCTTGAAAGAGCGCTTCTCGCCATCGCGCGCGCCGCGATCGGAGAAGGGGCGGTCGCCGCGCGGCTTGAAGCTGCGCTCGCCACGGCCCTCACCCGCACGATCGTCGCGCTTGAAGCGGGGACGGTCGGAGAAATCGCGGCGCGGGGCATCGCCCTCCTCGCGGCGGCGGAAGGGGCGGCTATCGCGGTCGCCGCGGGGCGGGCGGCTGTCGCGATCGCCCCTGCCCTCACCCTTGGCCTCGAAGCCGCGCTTGGCGAATTTCTTGTCGGGACCGCGGGGCTTGCCGCTGCGGCCACCCTTTGATGGGCCCTTGGGGGGGCCTCGCCGGCCGCGGGAATCGTTGTCTTTGTCGCTGTCGCGAGGCATGAATAATCTCACTCAGGGGGTGGCCGTTAAGCATTATGCGCGCTCGTTCCGAGCCGCATGCTCAGGCAAATTAGGTAAAGCACTTCTGCTGAAGGCGCAGCTACTAGCAGGTTTCTTCGGATGATACGAGGCTTGAAAGCCCCCTCTTTCATGGATTTGGCGCTCAAAACGGCCCAAAATGCCGGAAAGGCGGGCGAAGTTCCGATCGGCTGCGTGGTGGTCCGCAATTACGAGGTCATCGCCACCGCCGCTAACCGGACGCTGACCGATTACGACCCCACCGGCCACGCCGAGATCGTGGCGCTGCGCGAGGCCGCGAAGAAGATCGGCAGCGAGCGCCTGGTCGACTGCGACCTCTACGTGACGCTGGAGCCCTGCACCATGTGTGCGGGCGCGATCTCCTTTGCAAGGGTCCGCCGGCTCTATTACGGCGCGGCCGACCCCAAGGGCGGCGCGGTGGAGTCGGGCGTGCGGTTCTTTGCTTCGCCGACCTGCCACCACGCGCCCGAGGTCTATTCCGGGGTCGGCGAGAGCGAGGCGGCGCGGCTGCTCAAGGAGTTCTTTCGCGAGCGGCGCTAGCTGCCGGCGAAGAACGCGCGCAGCGCCTGCGCGGTGACGTCGGGGTTCTCCTCGGTGAGGAAGTGGCCGGAATCGACGGGCTGGCCTTCGACATTGGTGGCCCATTGCTTCCAGACGTCTAAAGGCGTCGCGGCGGCCTGGGCGATGCCGACGCCGCCCCACAGCGCCAGCATGGGCACGGTGATCTTCTTGCCCGAGTCGAAATCGGCCTTGTCGAGGTCGTAGTCGATATAGGCGCCGGCGCGGTAGTCCTCGCACATCGCGTGGACGCGGGCGGGATCGCGGAACGGGGCGATGTAGTGTTCGAGCGCGCGCGGATCGATCGCGTCCAGATTCTTCGACTTGGTCTGGCTCGCCATCTTGAAGCGCAGGAAGAATTCGCCGTTGCTGGATATCAGCGTCTCCGGCAGCGGCGCGGGCTGGGCGAGGAACGTCCAGTGATAGATCTTCAGCGCATAGGCGCGGTTCATGCGCTCCCAGTAATTATAGGTCGGCAGGATATCGAGCACGGCGAGCTTCGAGAGCCGGCCCGGATGATCGAGCGCGAGCCGATACGACACGCGGCCGCCGCGGTCGTGGCCGGCGAGCGCGAAGTGGACGTGGCCGAGCTTCTCCATCATCTCGACCATGGCCTTGGCCATCGCGCGCTTGCTGTAGGGCATGTGCAGCGCGTCGCTCTCGGGCATGTCGGACCAGCCATAGCCCGGCAGGTCGGCGATGATCAGCGTGAACTGGGAGGCCAACTCAGGCGCGACGCGGTGCCACATCACATGCGTCTCGGAGAAGCCGTGCAGCAGCAGCAGCGGCGGGCCCTTGCCGCCGACGCGGGCGAAGATGCGGCCGAACGAGGTGTTGATCCATTCGGAGGCAAAACCAGGGTAGAGGTCGGCGAGATCGGACATCTTGTTGCATCCTTGTCAGTCGCGAGGGGCCTTCGACCCAAAAGTCGAAAACAACCCCATGCACAGTAGCGGTATTATCAGCGGGGTGGCTAAGCCCAACAGCTGATTGTGCATTTCTGGGATGTCGATGTGGCGGCGCGAAGGCGATGCCCAAACCTCGAGATTCCGGATCGGCGCGTGCGCGCCGTCCGGAATGACGGCTCAGCCCTTGACTAGTTCTTGGCCTTCTCGGCCTCGACCGCCTGCCAGCCGATGTCGCGGCGGCAGAAGCCTTCCGGCCATCGGATGCGGTCGACGGCCTGATAGGCGCGCGCCTGCGCTTCGGTCACATCAGCGCCCAGCGCGCAGACATTGAGCACGCGGCCGCCATTGGCGAGGATGGCGCCGTCCTTCGCCACCGTGCCGGCGTGGAAGATCTCGACGGTGTCGACCTTGGCCGCGTCATCGAGCCCCTCGATCCGCGTGCCCTTCTGGTAATCGCCGGGATAGCCCTTCGCGGCCATCACCACCGTGATCGCGGATTCCGGATACCAGCGCAGGTCGAAATTCTTCAGCTGGCCGTCGCAGGACGCCAGCAACGCCGGCACGATGTCGCTCATCATGCGCAGCATCAGCACCTGGCATTCGGGGTCGCCGAAGCGGACGTTGAACTCGAACAGCTTTGGGCCCTGCGTCGTCAGCATGATCCCCGCATAGAGAATGCCGCGGAACGGCGTGCCGCGCTTTTTCATCCCCGCGACTGTCGGCAGGATGATCTTGGCCATGATCGCGTCGTGGACGGCAGGCGTCACCAGCGGCGTCGGCGAATAGGCGCCCATGCCGCCGGTGTTCGGGCCGACGTCGTGGTCGAACACGCGCTTGTGGTCCTGCGCGGAGGCGAGCGGAATGGCGGTCTCCCCGTCGCACAGCGCGAAGAAGCTGATCTCGCGGCCCGGCAGAAACTCCTCGATCACGACTTCAGCGCCGGCTTCGCCAAACGCGCCCTCGAACATCATGGCGATGGCGTCCTCCGCCTCGCGCACCGACTTCGCGACGACGACGCCCTTCCCGGCGGCAAGCCCGTCGGCCTTCACGACGATCGGCGCGCCCTGGCTGTGCACGTAAGCGAGCGCATCATCAGCGTTGGTGAATCGCTTGTAGGCGCCCGTGGGAATGCCGAACTCGGTGCACAGCGCCTTGGTAAAGCCCTTGGAGCTTTCGAGCTGGGCCGGGATTTTGTTGGGCCCGAACGCCTTGATGCCGGCGGCGGTGAGATCATCGACGATGCCGGCCGCCAGCGGCGTCTCCGGGCCGACCACGACGAGCTCGACCGCGTTTGTCCTGCAGAAGTCGATCACGGCCGCATGGTCGGCGACATCGAGCGCCACGCATTCCGCCTCGCGCGCGATGCCGGCATTGCCGGGCGCGCACCAGAGTTTGGTCACCAGGGGGGAGGCTGCGATCTTCCACGCCAGGGCATGTTCGCGGCCGCCGGAACCAAGCAGGAGAATGTGCATCGAAGGCTCGAAATGAGGGGTTTTGCTAGGGCCGGAGGTCGCACGAATCGGTGTGGGGCTCAAGGGGAAACGGCCTACGCTCCGCGTCATTCCGGGGCGCAGCGAAGCTCCTCTGCCCCTCCTGTCAGGGTCCTTCAAAGGGCCGCATGCGCGGGACCGCGCAACCGCGCCGTGCAAACATATTTGCAGCTCATCATATCGCGTCGAATTATGTGCCGATTCGCACAGAAGTGGCGACTCTGGGTGCCTAGCACATCGACAAAATGGGCCTTGTGCTCAGCCATTGCCGTTGCCGGTGGAAGCTCCCATCTATCGCTGGTTGCGACACCATTTCATACTTCTCGTGATGGTCCATGCCACGAAAAAGCGAACCTCCTTTCGTTTCAGAAGCACGTGTACGATTGACGCAAGCAAAAAAGCGCGTCGTGCGTCAGCAGCTCCGCGTTGAAAGAATGTCCGCAGCAGCACCGAACCGCGTTCGCGCCCAAGTGCTGCTCAAAGAGTTGCGGCGACGCGTATACAGGGCCGCCGGATATTTACGGATGGTTGAAGGCTGGTGGCGAAAGCACCGCCGGAGCAAGTTCCCGCGTGACATCAAGAATCGATTCGCCGGTCCGCCAAAGGCGCGCGAAACCGTGGATCAGCGGAAAGCGCGATGGGATCGGAGTGTTCGCACCTTCCTTGACAAACAGTATGCGGCAGCGCCGCATTACAAGTCGTGCGTTCTCCTAGCGTGGGAGAAATTTCTTGCCCTCAATTTGGCGTCCGAGCACTTCGTCACAGAACTGGTAAGCGGCAACAAGGCCAGAATTTTGCAGCGAGTATGGGAAATGATGGTAGCGCGCCATCTCGATGCGCTCGGCCTCAAGATCACAACTGCTTCCAAAGGGCCGGACTTCAGGTTCGAGCACGAAGGCAGGGTCTATTGGATTGAGGCGGTTTCGCCAGAGCCCATGGGAGTACCCGAAGACTATCTAGAGTTTCCGAAGCCCGGCGAATTCAAGGTTGGGGACGTGCCGCATGAGGAAGTGCGGCGACGGTGGATTGCCGCCATCGATGAGAAAGCGAAGAAGCTAAAGAAATATCGTGCCAAGAGCATTGTTGGAAGGAATGATGCATACATCATTGCTGTAAATGGCTGTCAGCTTGGTGCGCTTCCCATTCATCACGGTCTCTCTGGGCTCCCCTATGCCGTAGAAGCGGTCTATCCGGCGGGCCCTGTTTCAGTCCCCGTCGAAAAGGCGACCGGTGCGTTTGGAAAACCGTATATTGGGACCCAATGGTCTATAAACAGCGCCAATGGAAGCCCGGTACCAACCTCGATGTTCGTTAACAAGGAGCACGCCGGGGTTTCCGCTATCATCGCGTCGACTTCCGACCGCTCTGAAGATCCCATCTTGCCACTCGATGTTGTGCACAACAATTTTGCAGAGGTGCCGGTTGGACGCGGCCTATTGGGCATAAAGTCGAATGAATGGGTACCGTCTCCCGACGGCAATGGAGGCATCAACGTAACAAAGGTTAAACCCGAGCCCAACATGTCAGCCGGAGAGGCGGAAGCCAGCGCGACAAGAACAGAAGTTTTTCCTCCGGCATGACCCGGAAATTGCGGTGGTGGTGCTTGCCAGCACTGTCACCGTAATCTTATCGCTTAAGGCCGTGGTTAAATTGCTCGACTATGACAGCTGCCGAAGGAACCTCGCAATTTCTTCGTCAATCTCGGTGCTTTTGACCAAGGTAATCCCGTCGTCCTGCCACAGGTCATCCTCAAAATGCCTGTCACTGAAATTATCGTGTCTCACTTCAGGGGTGCAGTCCAGCACTGTCACCGTAATCCCGTCTGCACAGGAACTGACAGCTCGGTAGACAGATCAGGTCTCGCGCAAAGTAGAGCATCATGAGCGAAAGGGGATTTGAACCGGGATCTGCAGGCGGCAGAAGGGGGGCTGCGCCGTATACGCTCGTCTTTATGTTTCTCCTTTTTGTTCCGGGGATGGTCTTGTTGCTCTTGGGACGAGGGCGAGGCGCTCTTCTGCCTGAGCAGCTTCTTGAATTCATGTTTCCGTTCACGGTTCTTCCCTTCGAAAAACAATTGGTTCTACTGTTTGGTGTCGGGGGAATCTCGATCGGCGATTTTGATCACGTCAATCTGTTCGAGCAGCAGTTCTTTGTCTTGTCATTTTTGTTTTTCTTCTTGGTGATGGCTCTTTGCACCGTGCATGCGGTCTCGTCTGGGACATACGGATTAGTAGGGAGGCCACGACTTTCTCTGTTCTTGCTCCCGATAGTAAGTTGCATTCTACTGCGCGAGTTTCAAATCAACGTTCTGATTGTAAACCTTGCCTCGGTGAGGAGCCCGAATTCGAAAGGGTTTCTTGCGCTCATTTTGTGGCGCGCAATCGCGCCAGAAGCACTCATCTTTGCGACTTGCTTGATATCGCTTTTCATCTGGATGCTATTGAGCATGTTTGCTCGTTCTGTCTGCGAACGCTCATCATGACAGCCCAGCCTGTAGGATGGGTGGGAGCCCTTGCGAAACCCATCGCACTTGTTTCGTGGTAACGTCGCGGCATGACCGCGTACCGCCGCAACTTCGTTCCGGGTGGATGTTTCTTCTTCACCGTCAATCTGGAATTACGGTGACAGTGCACAAAACTCCAAAGCACGAGGACACCAGCGAAAGTGTTCCTTGAGGAGGAACCCCATCTCGACTTGCCAGTCATGGCCTTCGCCAACTAATCGTCGGCGAGGATATAGGTTGGGGATCTCTGAAATGCGCATTGTTGTGTTGGCCGTGGGGCTTGTCGTGCTTTCCGGTTGTGTGAGCACCGAAGATGCCGGCGTCAGAGCGGCTAAGATGGAAGCTCAAGACGACGCGTCTTGCAGGCAGTTGTCGGCGGGCAAGGGCGCTGAGGCCTACACCCAGTGTCGTAAGAACCTTCTCTACTATCGTCAGCAAGCGGCGGTAGAGGACCAGCAAAAGGCAGAGCGCTCTCGCAGGGTATCCGAAGGGCTGATGGAGATGAGCCGGTCCCTCCAGAGTATCAACCCGCCGCCGCAGGAGGTGAACGTCAACGTCACATGCACTTTCGGGTGCCGCTAAGCACCTTTTTTAAGGGGCGAAGGACTTTTGATGAGGAGGCGACCCCTCACCCAAGCGAGTGCGCGGCGATCGGCGGTGATGCCCTCTCCCGCAAGGGGAGAGGGCCCAGTAATCCGCACCGCGAGTACCTACACCTGCTTCCCCGCGATGATCTCTTGTAATGTCGCGACATGCCGCGCGAAGGCGCCGCGGCCAGTGGCGGTGGCTGTTACCGTCGTCTGCGGCTTCTTGCCGACGAAGGCCTTGTCGACCGAGACGTAGCCGGCTTTCGCCAGCGTCTCGATATGGGCGCCGAGATTACCGTCGGTCGCGCCGGTGAGCTTTTTCAGCCGCGCGAATTCCAGGCCTGACGCGACAGGCAGTGCGTTCAGCGCTGCCATGATCTTCAGCCGCAGGGGCTGATGGATGATGTCGTCGAGCTCGGCCATCAGATGCGCCGCATCCAGAGGCCGCCGACGATCAGGCCGCCGCCGTTGACGAAGGCCATCCAGAGCGGGAATGGCTCGCCGATGGTGAAGAAGCCGATCAGCGTCAGCGCGATGATGACGAGGCCGATGGCGACGAAAGCATAACCGAACCACAGACCGGCGAGCGTGTAGAACAGCATGAAATAGATGGGCCAGAAGGCGCCGAGCTCGCGCGGGCCGTAGTGACCGAGCACATTGGTGCAGATGTAGCCGAAGGCGAAGAACAGCACGAAGACCAGAACGAGCCTGACGTCGAAGGCGGCTGGCTGTGGCTGCGACGGCGTGAGCAACCGGATCGCGATCAGGCCGCCGACACCGAGGATGTCGACGGCGGGCCAGGCGTACCGCGCGTAGAACGGCCACAGCCAGGTGACGAGGTTGCCGGCGAACACCAGAACGCCCCACCACAGCGCGGCGAGGCTAGCCAGCTCATAGAGCTGCGATTGCTTCACGCGCTGGACGATGTCGTCGATATCGGCCAGCGCTGCGGAGGCTTCCTTGCTGTCGATCATGTCGTTCCTCATCGAGCCGGCATTGGTGCAACATCGCGTGGGCGGTCGCCGGCAATCGCAGATGACGTTTCGTGGCACCTGAGCGCACGCCTCGTCCTTCGAGACGACCGCTGCGCGGTCTCCTCAGGATGAGGCTAAGTGGCATCTTTACCCTTGAAATTGCTGCCAAGCACTCAGCCCTCATCCTGAGGGCCCGCCGAAGGCGGGCGTCTCGAAGGATGGCCGCGAGTGAGTTTCCTGCCACGCATCACGACTGCCCTGCCCCTCGCATCGCCACGTCCTCGGCGATCGCGTTCACCGCCTTCGGGTTCGTGACCATGCCCATGTGGTTGACGCCGTCGATGATCTTGACGTCGATATCGGGCTTGATGGCCTGCACGGTCTCGGCGTATTTGGCCGAGATCATCATCTCGTCCTCAGAGCCGCCGAAGATCGTCATCGGATGCGTCACGGCGGGGAGATCGAGGCGGTAGCCGTGGGTGGCGAAGTTGCGCATCAGGCGGTCGGAATAGGTCGCCGTCAGATAGCGTTCCGAATTCGGCGGCACCGCGAAGGCGAGCACCGGGAGCTGCGAACAGCAATCGATGCCGAGCTTGCGCAAGGCCGTGAGGCCGAGGAAGCGCGGGATGTCGGCATTGGCCCAGCCGCCGGAATGCGCGAAATTGGTCGGCGCGTCGTAGCCGAGATAGGGCGCGAGCAGCACGGTGCGGACGAACAGATCCTGGATGATCGGCGTCGCGGCGATGCGTAGCGAGAAGCCGGCGCCGGCGGAATGGCCGACCAATGTCAGCGGCAGATCAGGCGCGTTTCTGCGGACATGGGCGACGAAGTCGACGAGATCGTCCTCGAGCTGGCCGACATAGGCGATGTCGCCATGCGTGCCCGAGCCGCCGTGACCGCGCGTATCGAGCGCCCAGGTCTCGACGCCGTGCGCGGCAAGCGCCGCGGTCAGCGCGTGATTGACCGTGCCGGAGGAGCCGGACGAGCCATGGATGAAGATCGCTCCGCGGTCCGTCGCTGTGCCCTTCGCGGCGTAGTGCCGGTAGCCGAGCCAGGTGCCGTCGCGGGCCTGGAAGCGCTCCATCGGCGGCAAGGTGGACCAGTCGATGCCCTTGGCGGAATCCGACACCGACTGCATCTGCGGAGGCCGCTCGAGCGGCGTCGCGATCAGGGCGGTGAGGATCAGCGCCACGGCGCCGACCGCGACCAGACCCCATTTGAGCAAGCCCAAAGCACCTTTCAGCAATCGCATCGCCATGGTCGCAACTCCCTGACCAGATCATCAATAGAGAACTCTATATTACAGAGTACTCTTGAGATCAAGGGCGGGATTCGCGCTTGCGGGCGAAAATCCTTAACGTCCCGGACGACCCCAACATGCCGAATCGTTTGCCGATGCCGCCTGCGGAACCTCTTCACAACGCGCCCGAATTCACCGTTTCCGAGCTGTCCCAGTCCCTGAAAAGGACGGTCGAGGACACCTATGGCCATGTCCGGGTCCGCGGCGAGATCTCCGGGTTTCGCGGCGCCCACTCCTCCGGCCATTGCTATTTCGCGCTCAAGGACGAGAGCGCCAAGATCGAGGCGGTGATCTGGAAGGGCGTGCACGGCCGCATGCGCTTCAAGCCCCAGGAGGGGCTCGAGGTGATCGCGACGGGCAAGCTCACCACCTATCCGGGCTCGTCGAAGTACCAGATCGTCATTGAGGCGCTGGAGCCGGCCGGCATCGGCGCGCTGATGGCGCTGATGGAAGAGCGCAAGAAGAAGCTTGCCGCCGAAGGCCTGTTCGACGAGGCGCGCAAGCAGCTGCTGCCGTGGCTCCCTGACGTGATCGGCGTGGTGACCTCGCCGACCGGCGCCGTGATCCGCGACATCCTGCATCGGCTCGAGGACCGTTTTCCGCGCCATGTGCTGGTGTGGCCGGTGAAGGTGCAGGGCGAAGGCTCGGCCGAGCAGGTCGCGGCGGCGATCCGCGGCTTCAATGCGCTGCCGGAAGGCGGCAAGATTCCGCGGCCTGATGTGCTGATCGTCGCGCGCGGCGGCGGCTCGCTGGAGGATCTCTGGTCGTTCAACGAGGAGATCGTGGTGCGGACGGCGGCCGAGAGCATGATCCCGCTGATCTCGGCGGTGGGCCACGAGACAGACATCACGCTGATCGATTTCGTCGCCGACAAGCGCGCGCCGACGCCGACGGCGGCGGCCGAGATGGCGGTGCCGGTGCGCAGCGAATTGTTCGTCGAGGTCGCTGATCTCGCGCGGCGCACGCGGGCCTATTGGCAGCGCGCACACGAAAGCCGCCGCAGCGAATTGCGCGCGGCCGCACGCGCGCTGCCTGCGGCGACGGATCTGCTGGCGATTCCGCGGCAGCGGCTGGATTCGGCCGGCAGCGCCCTGCCCCGCGGGCTCAAGGCCAACACGCATGCGCATTTCCGCAGGTTCACGGCGGCAGCTTCGAAGCTGACGCTGCGGGTGCTGCACGGCCAGATCGCGCAGGCCGATCATCGCCTCACCGTGTGCGGCGAGCGGCTCGGCCTGTCCGCACGCTCGCTGCTGCGACGGCGGCGCGACCGCTTCGCCGGGCTTGAAGTGCGGCTGCGTGCCTCGAAGCTTTCCAACGCGCAGGCGCAGCGCAACGCGATTGCCCGCCAGCGCGAGCGCACGCATCGCCTCGCCGAGCGCGCCGGTCGCGCGCTGGTCACGCTGCTGCAGCGGCTGGATGCCCGCGTCGAGAACAGCGGCAAGCTGCTCTCGGCGCTGTCCTATCGCGGCGTGCTCGCGCGCGGCTTTGCGCTGGTGCGCGATGATGCAGGGCATCCCGTACATTCGGCCGACGCGATCGGTCCCGGCGCACGCGTGGAGATCGAGTTCGCCGACGGACGCGTGGGTGCGACGGCGGATGCGGACCGGCCGGCGCCGACGGCCAAGCGCGCGCCCGCGCCGCCGAAGCCGGCGGCGCAGGAGACCAAGCCGGCACTGAGGCGCGTGGCCAAGCCGGTGGATCAGGGCAGCTTGTTCTGAGGTGCGATGACGGCGCTCAGTTCCCGCCGTCGTCCCGGCGGAGATGGCAGCGCGGCATCCAGCCAACCCGTCATCCTGAGGTGCGAGTGGTGCGATGCGTAGCATCGCACCGGGAGCCTCGAAGGATGAACGGCCCCGATGCAGCCGGGCCGTCGCCCTTCGAGGCTC
>NZ_CAKZHY010000080.1 GCF_936928535.1 uncultured Bradyrhizobium sp.
CCACAGCGGAAGTCGACGGGCCGCGTCGCGATGTAAATCTTCAGCTCGGCGCCGGCGCGGGAACAGAACGTCAATCACGTGCCACTCGTGGACCCATGGCGTCATCGGCTTCAAGGAAAGAAGATTGTGATGAGTCTCCGTTCTTCCAAACACGAGCTCGCCTCCAATGAGGGGGCCGCCGGTTACACAGCACGAAAAGTGCCAGCCGGCGGCCCGGTCGCACAGTCATTGTGTCCGCCGTACTTCCGAGCGGCATCTTGGTGCGACAGGTCCGATCTTCTCGCATCGAGTTTTCTGAGTCTAATCGAGACGTGAATTAAGATTACTCTGGCTGCGTTAACGGAGAGAGCGAGGGTTGGGAAGCAAATGCCTCGAACCACAGCCGCCCAAAGACGAGAGCGCGCCGCGCTTCGCTTCATCGAGCAGCCCAATCCTTGGGAGAGCGAGGCGGTCGCGGCCAAGCTCCAGGGCCTCCTCAACGCGCTAGAGGTGCCTTTGATCGATGCTGGCGCCAGGAAGACGTTGCAGAAGATGCTTTATCGGCGTGACCGCTACGATGGAGGGACTGGCGCTCAGCACGTGACGCTGTTGATCCGCACGATCCTGGAGTCCGATGGCAACGAGAACGCGCTCATCGAGCCGATTGTCAGCGCAGTCAGTATGTCGATGCGGCCGGAATGGACCGATCGCGGCTTGGCGTTCATCGAGGCATTCGACCGACTGCCTTTGGTGCAGATCCTGGAGACGATGCGCGGGCTGGACGTGTTCTCTGAAAAGAACTTGTCGACCTATCTCGGGATGGTGCTGACAAACAAGCTGGCAAAGGTCTTTGCACCGCCGCCGGCGCCGCCGAAGGCGCGAAGAGCATCGCCGCCGAAGGGCAAGCGGGCACTTGCGAAACGCGCTGCACAACAAGGAACCGCGGCACCGTCGCCGATTTGAATCCGCGCGCCGTCCTTCTCCGCGGGCGGCGTGGGAGGCCTCGCCCACCCCAAAAGCCCCCCTGAAGTGGCGGGGCCTTCCTCAGTTGCTCTTGGCCCGTTTAATCCCTTGCCTTCGTTCGGTGGCACGAACGGCAGTCATAAGCCGCGCTAACCGGATCACCCTCCGCACGCTCTCCGCAAAACGCGCGCCAGGCTTTCGCCGCTGAATGTGGAACACTATTTCTCGCAAACGGCTGAGCATTGCTTCACCGTTTCAGCTTTTGATCTGACCGGCGACGCGGTCGAGAACCTGCTGAAGCGGCTCCAATCCAAGGCCATTATTGGCCGGGCTAGCGTCCTCCCGCCCGAAGTAGCCCACGGTCACCATATAGCGGTCAACGACAATCCTCGTTCCGTTGCCAGCGTCCGCAATGGAAAACGATAGCCGCTCAACGGCGCTCGCGCCGTAAGTACTGACGAGAGCACCTACCAGTGCGGCGCCTGCAGCGTTGCCCCATGGCCGCTCAAATGTCACGAGGTAGGTGCTATCATTTCTAAGCCGGCCACCTTCGTTGATCATCGCGTTGATCAACTGAGGCTTCACCTGCTCCGGCTTCATATTTCGGATCGTAACCTCCGGGCGGCCGCTAGGAGTGGCGCTGTCCGTCTGACAGCCAGCCAAGCAGGCGCAGAAAATCAGCAGCGCTAAAATACGCATGGTGGTCTCCCGGACCGAAAGGCGTATCCAAGCGCAACTCAGGCGAGAGAGCAATGCTAGTGCACCGCACCTGAACGGCGTACACGCTCCGTTCCAATACAACCGAAACGGCTGCTTTTGGTTGTGCTTCGAAGAACGGCTGGCGAACGAGCCTCATCAGGGGGGGCTCGGCTCGCTCATTGAAGTTGCCACCATCCAAGAGCCAGCCACGCCGCGATCAGCAACAGCACAATCAGTGCAATCCAGCGGCCGTGTACCATGCTCGCCCTGTCTAATACCGCGTCCTACTTCTTGGTCTTCAGCCCGATCTCGACCAGCCGACGGATGGCCTCCGAACGGCCGGGCCCGTCGTTCTGCTGGTTAGCCCAAGCGTCTACCGCGGCGATTGTCGCCTTTGGCAGGCGTACGGCGGTAACGGGATCAACCCCGCCAGCCTTCTTAGGGCGCCCCCTTGATTTTTTGTTTACTGAAATTGACTTCTTCATATTATCAGTTTACAGAAAATGCGGGCCGAGTGGAAGCAGCAACTTCCACCCAGCCCTAACTCCAACCATCGGGGCTTAAGCAATGGCCAGAGCTGATTCAAATCATACCACACGTCTGTCATCCCTTTTCCGCGACCCCTACCTCCGCGACGTCTTCTCAAGGGCAGAGGACGACGGCAGTGCGCCAGATCTCGTTGAGATCGATAACCCGCCCAGCCTGTCCGGCGGCGCTGCCGAGCTGATCCCGGCCACCGGCCGGCGCGTGCTGGTGGAGGCGTGATCCGTGAAGCACGTACCCCCGCCAACCGGCACGCCCCTAGACGGGCCAGAATTGACTCAGGACGAGATTTTGCGCCGCCTCGCTGCCCAGCAGCGGCAACGGGCCAAAACGCTCAGGCGACTCGCCAAGCTTCGGGAAAGGGCATCGGCCGAAATCGAGCGGCTTCTGGAATTTCTGAACGCGAGCGACGAGTACGTCCAAACCGAACTCGAACAGGATGACCTAGACGAAGATGACGGGACCGAGAACGAACCGTCACTCGGCGCGCTCGACAGGCCGATGAACCAGAACAAGGCCTGGGCCGACACGCGGCAGCCCCAGTGGCTTCACGACTGCGAGCACGACAACTGCGACGACGAGGCCAACGGGGATAAAGAACCCAGCCTTGGCTGGTGCCGCGGCGGTGCGATCGGCGATACGAACGATCTGGAAACTTAGGACTAGGCGGTTTAGCCTTCGCTCGCCCGTCCACATGGCGGGAATCCTAGTCAACTCCAGCCCCGCCGCGAGGCGGGGTTTTTCTTTACCTGAAGACGGTCCGATCCGGCCCTTTATTGCGCATCAATGTGCCGGATTGCGATTCATGCGCATCATCTCCTTGACCCGCCCGGGAATGCGCATTACATTGGTCTGTGCGCATAAGGAGAGATGCATGGCCCGCATCAACGTTTCAGTCCCGGACAGCCTGAAGGAACGCATGTCTGCCCTGGATGACCGCGTGAACTGGTCGGAGGTCGCTCAGGCGGCCTTCGAACGGGAAGTAACAGCACGGACGTTCAAAGGAGACGATATGGAAGGTGTTATCGAGCGGCTTCGCGCTTCAAAGGATCAATACGAAGACGAAGAACGCGACAATGGGATCGTACATGGTCGCGAATGGGCGAAGCGTCGCGCCTCGTTCAAAGAACTGAAAGCCATCGCTCAAATCGATTTCGGAAGCGGCTATTTTGAAGAATTCGACATGGGCATGAAAGTTGACGAAGTTCTCAACAACGATGTCCGGAACGAGGGTCCTGAAGCAAGTCTGTGGAGCGACGGTTCGAGTAATCTCGTCATGCCCGGCAACGCTTACGTTGAGGCATTCGTAGAAGGTGCCAAAGAAGTGTGGGACGAAGTCTCAGACAAAATCTGAACCACTCTAGCAGCAGCAGTTACCCGCCGGCCATGGTCGGCGGGTTTATTCCCTCAAGTTGCCTTATCGGCGGGCGAGCGCCCTTTTTGAGCGAGAAGCTTCAGAACGCCTGGACGATCATCATAGAGGTCTTCCAGGATGCGTTGAGTGTATCGGCGCGACGTTTCAAATTCATTGGGAGAAACCTCTCTCCAGTCATCGTGGAGAATGTCATTGCCTAATACGCGAATATCCTCATGGGCACGAGCCGATCTCGAGGCTGTTATCGCGCCGTCCGCGGCAGCCTCGTCTATCAATTTCGCAAGCGTGCCCTTCGCGTAGCCGCTGTGTTTCAGCGCTTTTTCCAAGGTCGAGCGCATCAATGCGGATCCAGCGCGCCAAGCTCCGACCGATGCGACCAATTCAGCTTCTCTAAACTCACTCTCCAGCTCAGCGGGCACGCTCTTTGGAAGCGTTAGATGCTCAACGCTGATCGGGTAAAACTGTTTGAGTTTATAAGTTGTCGCCTGTCCCATCGTTGTCGAGGTCTTTGTCTGCTCGACCCATGACAAACCGCCCCGCCCGCAGCCGGCGCATTTCAGCAGGTTATAGTGGTCCCATATGGCGTGCGTCCTTTGCCTTGCGAAGTGTGTCGCAGGAGATTCGAACGTGGTAAGGGCGCCCTTACACTCTGGGCAGTTCGCCCGGACGCTCTTGTTGTCTTGAAGCAACTCGGCAGCCATCGCCGCTCCATTTATTCCACGTCCCCGTATCAGACTGTGGGTTGAATTGCGGGTAGACATCAAATATTTCTAAAACACCAAAAAGATCAGATACTTATGTATATTTTTGGCGGAAGGGGTGGGATTCGAACCCACGGTACCCTTGCGGGCACGCCGGTTTTCAAGACCGGTGCCTTAAACCACTCGGCCACCCTTCCAACCCCGGAATGGCTGTCGCTTAACGCAGGCCGTTCGGGAAGGCAACGCGAAGTTTTGGCTTTGGCGACGCTGTTTGACGGGGCGCTTGTCGTTGCGACCCATTCGGTCACCGCCAAACGGAACGCACCTCTCCGTTGATGCGGATCAACGGCCTCCCGCCGGTCGGCACTAGCGTTGGTTGACTTCAACGGAGGATCAAGATGAGCCTGAGGCGGATTGTTTGGACGCTGGCGCTATTGGTTGGATTTGCGACATCCGCACTGGCGCAGCCGTTTCCACGTCCCGTCCTCCAATTTGCCGGGCAAGTGGTTTTCGGACCCACGCTTATCGTCGGGCTGACGGTGGTCAACTGGAGCGATTACTCGCCCGTGCTCTTTGCAGCTTCGCCAAAGCTGCCACCGTGCGGGCTCAATACCTCTGCATCTCGCACCTGGGTCGACATCTACAACGCCAGAGGCCAGAGGCTCTATGGATTCTGCGGCTTCACAGACCCGTCCCTTCTCTCAGAGTTCTGGTTCTCGATTCCGGAAGCGCGTCGGCCAAGGGCGGTTTACATCACTCTCATCGACCGGTTGCGGCGCCGAATAGTCGTCTCGAACAAGGTGGCGATTCCGTAAGCCGGACAAAAGAAAAACGCGGCGCCCCTTGGGAGCACCGCGCCAAATCCGTCCGTTACGATGTCGGCTCAGTAGCCGCAATTGCCGCAGGTCGGCTGCACCGGGGCATAGTAGGAATAGCCCGGCGACACCATCTCGACGCGCTGGCGCGTGGCGTATTGCGGCGGGATGCGCTCGTACTGCACGCCCGGCGGCGCCACCATCACGGTCTGCGGAACCATCACGGTGCGGTACTGCGCCGGCGTGCGATGCGCGACCGTCGCACCGGGCGACACCATCACGGTCTCGTCGACGGTGCGATATTGCGGCGCGACGTATTGCTGCTGATAGCAGGTCGTGCACGGCTGCGGCGGCGCGTAGCAATTGTAGCAGCCGGCGGAAGCCGCGCCCGTCATCGAAAACGCAGCGACGGCCGTGGAGAAGACAACAGCAAGAGTACGAGACATTATTTGGCGCCCCAATTGCCCGAAATGGAATTGCGAAGGTGGCCGCATTATACGCCGCAAAACTCACGTCTGCTGAAGTTCGTCGGGGCATCCTTAATGCGAACGGCCGGCTTTCGCCGGCCGTTCAGAACTTGTTGACCATGCGCAATCGCACAAGACGCGCTTACTTACTTGCGGAGCTTCACCTCGCGCACCGCACCGCGTGCAGCACTGGTGGTGAGCGCAGCGTAGGCCTGAAGCGCGGTCGAGACATTGCGCTTGCGAGGAGCCGGCTGCCAGGCGGCATCGCCCTTCGCCTCTTCCGCGGCACGGCGGCTCGCGAGCTCCTCGTCAGAGATCTCGAGATTGATGCTGCGGTTCGGGATGTCGATCGCGATGCGGTCGCCGGTCCGCACCAGGGCGATGTTGCCGCCCTCGGCCGCTTCCGGCGAGAGATGGCCGATCGACAGGCCCGATGAGCCGCCGGAGAAACGTCCGTCGGTGACGAGCGCGCAGGCTTTGCCGAGGCCCATCGATTTCAGATAGCTGGTCGGGTACAGCATCTCCTGCATGCCGGGGCCGCCGCGCGGGCCTTCATAGATGATGACCACGATCTCGCCGGCAACGACCTTGCCGCCGAGAATGCCTTCGACGGCCGCGTCCTGGCTCTCGAACACGCGCGCGGGTCCCGAGAATTTCAGGATCGAGGAGTCAACGCCCGCTGTCTTCACGATGCAGCCGTCCTGCGCGAGGTTGCCGTAGAGCACGGCGAGGCCGCCGTCCTTGCTGAAGGCGTGCTCGATATTGCGAACGACGCCCTTCTCGCGGTCAGCGTCGAGCTCGTCGTAGCGGCGGTCCTGGCTGAAGGCGACCTGCGTCGGGATGCCGCCGGGCGAGGCGCGATAGAAGGTGCGCACGGCTTCGCTCTTGGAGCGTTTGATGTCCCAGCGCTCCAGCGCCTCGTTCATGGTCGGCGCGTGCACGGTCGACACGGACGTGTCGATCAGGCCGGCGCGGTCGAGCTCGCCCAGAATGCCCATGATGCCGCCGGCGCGATGCACGTCCTCGACGTGAACGTCGGCGACTGACGGGGCGACCTTGCAGAGCACGGGTACGCGCCGCGACAGGCGGTCGATGTCCTGCATGGTGAACTTCACCTCGCCCTCATGGGCAGCCGCCAGCAGATGCAGCACGGTGTTGGTCGAGCCGCCCATGGCGATGTCGAGCGTCATCGCGTTCTCGAACGCCCTGAAGTTCGCGACGTTGCGCGGCAGCACGCTCGCGTCCTCCTGCTCGTAATAGCGGCGGACGAGATCGACGATGGTATGGCCGGCCTCGACGAACAGGCGCTTGCGGTCGGCATGGGTGGCAACCACGGTGCCGTTGCCGGGCAGCGCGAGGCCGAGCGCCTCGGTCAGACAGTTCATGGAATTGGCGGTGAACATGCCCGAGCAGGAGCCGCAGGTCGGGCACGCCGAGCGCTCGATCACCTTGACGTCCTCGTCGCTGACCTTGCTGTCGGCCGCGGCGACCATGGCATCGATGAGGTCGACGGCCTTGGTCTTGCCGGCCAGCTTGACCTTGCCGGCTTCCATCGGTCCACCCGAGACGAACACGGCGGGGATGTTGAGGCGCAGCGCGGCCATCAGCATGCCGGGCGTGATCTTGTCGCAGTTGGAGATGCAGACGAGGCCGTCGGCGCAATGCGCGTTGGCCATGTACTCGACGCTGTCGGCGATCAGCTCGCGCGACGGCAGGCTGTAGAGCATGCCGTCGTGGCCCATGGCGATGCCGTCGTCGACCGCGATGGTGTTGAACTCCTTGGCGACGCCGCCGGCCTGCTCGATCTCGCGGGCGACCAGCTGGCCGAGGTCCTTCAGGTGGACGTGGCCGGGCACGAACTGGGTGAAGGAGTTGACCACCGCGATGATCGGCTTGCCGAAATCGCCGTCCTTCATGCCCGTCGCGCGCCAGAGGCCGCGGGCGCCCGCCATGTTGCGGCCGTGGGTGGTGGTGCGGGAGCGATAGGCTGGCATGTTTCCGTCCTCGGGTTTGGCCGGCCGGGGCGGGAAAATCTGGAGCCGCCTCAGGCCTTTCCGGCCGGATAGCGCACGGGATGATCAGGCGCAACGGGAACTTGCCCTGAAACGGCCCGGATTGGGCGATCGCAGGCCTCCCCTGCTCCCGGCGCGGGTTACTGCAGCGTCGGATCGAGCCGGTCGCGCTGCCAGTCGCCGATCACCGAGACGGCCAGCGTCGTGATTACGATGGTGGTGGCCGGCGCCAGCATGATCCAGGGCGCCCGGGTCAGGTACTCGCGGCCATAGCCGACCATATTGCCGAGGCTGGTCATCGGCGGCTGCACGCCGAGGCCGAGGAAGGACAGGCCCGACTCCATCAGGATCACCTCGGGGAAAACCAGCGTGGTCGAGACGATCAGGGTCGAGGCGATGTTGGGCAGGATGTGCTGCAGGTAAATCCGTGAAGGCGCGGCCCCCAATTGTCGGACGGCGGCGGCATAGCCCTGCGCATTGGCGGAGATGGCGAGGCCCCGCGCGATGCGGGCGTAGCGCTCCCAGCCGAAAAGACCCATCAGACCAATGAGAAGCGGCAGCGAATTGCCGAAGAAGGCGAGCACGGCGAGCGCCATGATCAGGAAAGGCATGCTGGCCTGGAAGTCGGTCAGCATCAGCACGAGCTGCTCGACGAGGCCGCGGAAATGCGCGGCGAGGAAGCCGAGCGTGGTGCCTGCAACGGCCGAGATCGCGGTGGCACCGAAGGCGATCAGCAGCGAGATGCGGATCGAGACAAGCAGTCGCGACAGCACGTCGCGGCCAAGCTCGTCCGTGCCGAGCCCGTGCGCGACATTGCCGGGTGCGGCGAGCCGGTTGCGCAGGTCGAATTGGGTATAGCCATAGGGTGCGACCTTCTCGGCGAAGGCGGCGATCAGCAACATGGCGACAATCCAGGCGATCGCTAGCGCGACCGAGACTGGGATGGCGGGCAGACTGATGCGCCTGCGAACGGCGCTGTCCTTTAGCGTCGCCTCGGTCATGCATGGACTCCTTTGGCGCGCAGCCGCGGATCGAGGAAGCCGTACAGGAAATCGACGATCAGGTTCGACGTCACCATGGTCAGCGCGACCAGCAGCAGGATACATTGCACCACCGCGAGATCGCGGTTGGCGACGGCGACGACGAGCAGCCGCCCGACCCCCGGCCAGGCAAACACGCTCTCGACCACGACCGCACCCGCGATCAGCGAGCCGACCATGAAGCCCAGAATGGTGACGGTCGGGATCGCCGCGTTCGGCAGCGCATGCGAGGTCACGACCTTGCGCCACGGCACGCCCTTGGCTGAGGCGGTGCGGATATAGGGCTGGCCCAGCACCTCCAGCATGGCGCTGCGGGTGAAGCGTGCCAGCACGGCGGCACCGCCGAGGCTGAGCGTCGCAATCGGCAGGATGGCATGACGCCAGCTGTCCTGCCCGCCCGACGGCAGCCAACCGAGCTGCACGGCGAAGATCAGAACGAGCAGCAGCGCAAGGACAAAACTCGGCACCGTGAATCCTGCGACCGCGGTCATCATGACGGCGCGGTCGATCGCGGAGCCCCGATGCAGCGCGGCGTAGATACCGGCGGGAATGCCGAGCGCGACCTTGAAGGCAAAAGCCGGCAGCGTCAGCGCCAGCGTTGCCGGAATTCGTTCGAGCACCAGCTCGATCGCGGGCCGCCCGTCGCGCATGGAGCGGCCGAGCTCGCCCTTGGCGATGGCGCCGAAATAATCGAGATATTGGTACCAGATGGGATCGTCGAGGCCCCAGGCCTTGCGGAAGGCCGCAAGGACTTCAGGCGGCGCCTCCGGTCCGAGGATCATCAGCGCGGGATCTCCTGAGAGGCGCAGCACGATGAAGGCGAAAGTAACGACGAGCAAGATCGTCAGGGCCGCACGTCCAATGCGAATGGCGAAATAGCGACCCATTACGCCGCGTCCTGCGTCCGGGCCTGCGGCCCGGTCACGAGATGGCAGGCGACCTGTCTGCCGCCGCCGACGCTGGACAATTTCGGCACCTCGCTGGCGCAACGCGCGATGGCGCGCGGGCAGCGCGGATGGAAGGCACAGCCCTGCGACCGCGCTGCCGGGTTCGGCGGATCGCCCGCCAGCACCATGCGACCCGCGCTGCGTCGGCCGGGCGCGGGCGAAGCGGAGACCAGCGCCTGTGTGTACGGATGCTCCGGGCGCGCGAAGAGATCGTCGGCGCTGCCGATCTCGACGATGCGGCCGAGATACATCACGGCGACGGTGTTGCTGATCTGCCTGACGACACGCAGGTCGTGACTGATGAACAGCAGCGTCAGCGACAGCTGCGCCTGGAGATCGCACAGCAGATTCACCACCTGGGCCTGGATCGAGACGTCGAGTGCGCTGACCGGCTCGTCGCAAACAAGGAAATCAGGCTTCGTCGCGAGCGCTCGCGCCAGTACGATGCGCTGACGCTGCCCGCCGGAGAGCGCGCCCGGGTAGCGTGCGCCATGAGCCGGCGTGAGCTCGACGGCGCGGAGCAAGTCCCGGACGCGATCCTCGCGCTCGGCCGGGGTGCCGAGGCCGTGGATGTCGAGCGGCTCGCGGATCTGGGTGCCGACCTGCAGGCGCCGGTCCAGCGCCCCCAGCGGGTCCTGAAAAATCATCTGCATGCGGGCGCGCTGCGCACGCCACGCCTGTGTCCCCAGCGCGGCCACGGGCTTGCCCTCGAAGCGCACCTCGCCGCGATCGGGCGGCTCGAGGCCGAGCACGATACGGCCGGTGGTGGATTTGCCCGAGCCGGACTCGCCGACGAGGCCGAGCGTCTCGCCTTTCGGGATGGTCAGCGAGACGCCGTCGACGGCATGAACGGCCGTAGCTCGGCCGAACATTCCTGAGCGCATCGCATAGCTGCGCGAGATCGAGGACACCTCGACGAGCGGCGCGCTCATTCGGCGGCGATCCCGAGCAGCGCGCGGCGCGACGCCTCGGCGCGGATACAGGCGACTGCGCGGTCGTCCGCGATCGGGGCGAGGGTTGGCGCGGCAGCGCCGCAAGGTTCGGCTGCTAGCGAGCAACGTGGCGCAAAGGCGCAACCGCTGGGCATGTGTGCAGGATCCGGCACCGTGCCGGGAATGGCCGTGAGGCGACGGCGTGGCCCATCGAGCGGAGGCAGCGCGCCGATCAGGCCCTGCGCGTAGGGGTGCACGGGATCGGCGAAGAGCTGGTTGGCGGGCGCTTGCTCGACGATACGGCCGGCATACATGACGGCGACACGTTCGCAGTTTTCGGCGACGACGCCGAGATCGTGGCTGATCAGGACCATCGCCATGCCCATCTCGCGGCGGATGGTGGCGAGCAGCTCCAGGATCTGCGCCTGGATGGTGGCATCGAGCGCCGTGGTCGGTTCGTCCGCGATCAGCAGATCAGGGTTTCCAGCGAACGCCATCGCGATCATGATGCGCTGGACCTGACCGCCGGAAAATTCATGCGGGAAAGCCGACAGGCGCCGCGCGGCGTCGGGGATGCCGACGAGATTGAGCAGCCGCAACGCTTCCGCCTTCACGGCCTCGCCCGAGAGGTCGCGATGCAGCGCCAGCGCCTCGCAGAGCTGCTTGCGGATGGTGAGCACCGGATTGAGCGCGCTCGCCGGGTCCTGGAAGATCATGGCGATCCGCCCGCCCCTGACCTGATCGAGCGTTGCAGCGGGTGCGCCGAGGATCTCACGCCCGTCGAGACGAACGGAGCCCGCGACCTTTGCATGCCGCGGCAACAGGCCAAGCGCGGCAAGCCAGGTCACTGACTTGCCGGAACCGGACTCGCCGACAAGGCCGAGCGCCTCGCCCTTGCCGAGCGCGAGATCGACGCCGCGCAGGACCGGCACCCCGCTGAAGGCAACGCTCAGGCCCTGGATGCTGACCAGCGGAGTCACCGCCTTACGCCTCGTAATTGCCGGCGCGAAAATCCATCGCGAATGCCGGCGCAGCCTTCCACTTGATCGACTTCGGCTTGGCCGTGAAGGTCGCGTTCTGGTGCAGCACCGTGTAGGCGGGGTCCTCGCGTTCGGCAATCTCAAGCATGCGGTGGAACGCCTTCTTGCGGGCGGCGCGGTCGGTCGAGGTCTCCAGGAATTCCGAGAGCGTGTTTAACTCGGCGTTGGTCCATTCGCCGATCTGCTGCTGCTGGCCGTTCGGGCCATGCTGGGCAACCAGCGACGAAACGGGATCGTTGAAGGCCGCGGAATTGGACCAGTCGCGCACGGCACGTGTCGGCGCGCGCTCCATGATCTGCGACCAGTTCTCCTTGGTCTCGATCTCGACGTTGAGGCCGACCGACTTCCACATCTCGACCAGCACCTGCGCGGTCGCGACCTGGTTGGTGTAGTAATTGTTGAGCAGGCGGTACGGAATGGGATCGCCTTTGTAATTGGCCTGCTTCAACAGATCCTGCGCGAGCTTGGGATCATAGGCCGGCACGTCCCAGTCCGCGTTGAACATGTCGCCGTAAAACTCCCACTGCAGGCCCTTCGGCACGCGGGTGCGGCCGGCCCACAGGCTGTCGACGATGGCCTGGCGGTCGATCGCGTGGGTGAAGGCGCGGCGCACCAAGGGATTGGCGAGCACGGCGTGGTTCTTGTCGAACACGGTCAGGCGGTGATTGAGGATCGTGCCGCCCTGCACTTCGAACGCAGAATTCTTCTCGATGCCGGCGATCTGGTCCGGCGGGATGTCGCAGGCGAACTGATATTCGCCCGACAAGAGGCCATTGATGCGGCTTGCGACCTCGGGGACTTCGAGGAAGCGGATGCGCTTGAGCGGCGGACGGCCGCCCCAATATTCGTCGTGCGCTGCCAGCGTCAGCGACACATCGGGCTTGAGCTCGACGACCTTATAGGGGCCGGTCGTAACAGGCTTGCGCGCCCAGTCGAGATAGCTCGCGGATTCGTCCCAGGCGCGGCGGTTGGCGATATCGGAGCCATAGCGCGACAGGCGTCCTTCGATGGTAACGTCGGGCGTCGCGTTGTAGAAGCGCACCGTGTACTTGTCGACGGCATCGACGCGCACGAGGTCGGGCCAGATGCGGCGCGCGACCGCCGGCACGTCCGGCGGCAGTTCCTTGCCGGGCTTCGGCATCGGAATCTTCTCGAACGCCTGGATCGTGGTGCGGCTCTTGGCCTCGGTCTCGCCGAACATGCGCTCGCGGCTGAAGGTGAAGACGACGTCTTCGGCCGTGAGCTCGTCGCCATTGTGGAATTTCACACCCTGGCGCAGCTTGACCTCGACGGTCTGGTCGTCGATGCGGCGCCATTCTGTGGCAAGACCGGGCACGGCCTCGAGGTTGCCGCGCCAGTTCTTGGAGATCAGGCCTTCCCAGATCGAAGAGAAGAATACGCGCTCGCCGACATTGGATTGCTCGCGCAGCACGTCGAGCACATTGGCGTTGGTCACCTTCTGGACCGCGATCGTTACCGACGGACGGTTATCGGCCTGACCGATTGCAAAGCGCGGCAGCAGCAGCGTGCCTGCGGCAGCGCCGCCTGATTTCAGGATGGTGCGACGAGTGAGCTTGCTCATGGCGGTGACCCCTGCCCTCTGTGATGTCAGTTATTCGGCGAGACCGAGCGTGGCGAGATGCGCTGCGCCCTTGCGGACGTCGTCGTGATTGCGCAGTTCGAGGATCAGCCGCGGGTTCGACGTGAGCCGGCCGAGTGCACGGAACAATGCGACCCACGGGATATTGCCTTCGCCCGGCGCCCAGTGCCGGTCGGCAAAACCGTCGGTGTCCTGGAGGTGCACATGCGTCAGCATGTCGCCGGCGGTCTCGACGTAATAGTCGACCGGTGGCGCGCCGGTGGAGATATGCGCGTAATTGGCATGGCCGGTGTCGAGCGAGACGCGCACCTTGTTGCTTTCGAGCGCTTTGGCGAGACGGACGCGGTCGCGCGGGTCCTTGTCCTCGATGTTCTCGATGACGATCTCGCAACCGATAGTCTCAGCGCGCGCGATCACCTCGGCCAGCGTCGCCTTGACGCGCTCGACGATGTTGGCGCGGTTGTCAGGATAGAGATCGAGATTGTTGTGATCCCAGGTCGTGAACGGCGAATGCATCACCATCTGCGTCGCACCGAGGAACTCCGCGGCATCAAGGCCTTGCAGCAGACGCTTGGTCACGGCCTGGCGGATCAGGGGATCGTGGCTGTCGATCTTGAAGCCCCAGAACGGGCCATGGATGCCGAGGCGCCCGGTATGGCCCGAGAGCATCTGCTTGATCTCGGTCGCGGGCGTACGCCAGTCGCCGTCAAGCAGGTCGGCGCGGAAGAAATCCTGGACTTCGAGATCGCGTTGTCGTTCGAGAAGCCAGTCGCGGTGCGCGGGGATCGACTTGATGGACAGTGCGGCGCCCAACACCGGCTTCGACATGACTTGCTCCCTTGATCATCAGCGATGACGGAAGCAGCGCTAGACCAGTTCAATGACAGGCCGGTGAAATCAAGGTTCCGCCACCGCAGGAGATGTGGACATCCTGTCGCGCCTTGTCGTCGATCTCGGTCAATGTGAGCTTGTGCACGGCAGACGCACGCATCTTCGCGCGGATCAAGCGCATTTGCGCCCGTAGTGATCCGGAATGGAATCCTAACACCAACTCGCGTACATCGCGGGACATCGATCGGCGGCCACTTCCAAGGGCATCACCCTCTGATCGCGCACTATGGGGTTGGGGGACCACATGGGGCGGGGGATTGAAGGCTGGGGCAAGGTGACGAGGTCCGGACTCCTAGGCACTCCGGACCTCGGAACTTTCTAGATTGAACGCAATTTCGCGCCGCCGGCTTGATCAGCCGCGCGGCGCGAAGTCGTTTTGACAGCGTCTTTACATCGCATCCTTCAGTGTCAGCCGCGCCGTGAAGGTCACGCTAGTCTTGCCGACCAGCGCCATGCCTTCAACTTCCGCACCGCCAGCCGAGTAGCCTCCCGAAAAGCCGCAAGTGACCTCCCTGCCTCCGAACGCGAGGGTCCTCCCGACGGCCTCGGTGTGCTGCTTGACGATCATGTCGCCGCGCCATTTGCCGTTCCGGAAGCTGTAGCTGCCGGTGTAGTAGAAATAGCTGTCGCCACCCATGATGCGTCCGTCGCACAGCACGACCACGCCTCTCGCCTGACCCCGCTTGCCGTCACGCATCTCGATGTCGAAGATATAGAGGCCGTTGACGACCCCGCCCTCCTCGTCCGCTTCCGACCCGTCCCCGGCCGACATCAGATCGTCTCCCCAGCAATACCGATCTGCCGCGCGCTCAGCTCGGCACGTTTCTTTCGAGATCCTCGAGCCAGGCCACCGCGCTCGAATCCGACGGTGCGCGCCAATCGCCTCGCGGCGACAGCGAGCCGCCGGCTGATACTTTCGGCCCGTTTGGCATCGCCGAGCGCTTGAACTGGCTGAAGGCGAAGAACCGGCGCAGGAAGACCTCGAGCCAGCGACGGATCTCCGCAAGGTCATAGGCGCGGCGCTTGTCGGCCGGGAATGCCGGCGGCCATTCGCCCTCGCCGACATTCTTCCAGGCCTGGAACGCCATGAAGGCGATCTTGGACGGCCGCATTCCGAAGCGCAATGTGTAAAACAGGTTGAAATCCTGCAATTCGTAGGGCCCGACGGAGGCCTCGGTGCTTTGCGGCTTCTCGCCCGGATTCACTGGAACCAGCTCGGGCGAGATTTCGGCCGCGAGGATCGAGGCCAGGGTTCCGTTCACATCGCCGCTGAACTGATTTGAAGCGATCACCCACCGGATCAGATGCTGGATCAGCGTCTTCGGCACACCGGCATTGACATTGTAATGCGCCATCTGATCGCCAACGCCATAGGTGCACCAGCCGAGCGCGAGTTCGGAGAGGTCGCCGGTGCCGATGACGATGCCGCCATGATGGTTGGCCAGACGGAACAGATAGTCGGTGCGCAGACCCGCCTGCACGTTCTCGAAGGTGACGTCATAGACCTTCTCGCCCTTGCCGAAGGGATGGCCGATGTCCTTGAGCATCTGCGTAGCGGTGGTTCGGATATCGAGCTCCTGCCAATTCGTCTTGAGCGCCTTCATCAGCGCCAGCGCATTGGTCTTGCTCTCGCTGCCGGTCGCAAAGCCCGGCATGGTATAGGCAAGGATATTCTCACGCGGCAGGCCGAGCAGGTCGACGGCCTTGGCCGCAACGATCAGCGCATGGGTGGAATCGAGGCCGCCGGAGACGCCGATCACGACACGCTTGGTGCCCGTGGCGCGCATGCGCTGCACGAGGCCCGCGACCTGGATGTTGTAGGCCTCGTAGCAATCCTGCTCGAGCAGGCTTTCATCGCTCGGCACGAACGGAAAGCGTTCGATCTTGCGCAGGAAGCCGATGTCGGCCACCGGCGGCTTCAGGGCGAATGTCACCTTCCGGAATAACGCCTCGCGCTGCCGGCGGTTGTCGTCGAACGTGCCCATCGAAGCACGCTCCTGCCTGAGCAGGTCGAGGTCGACGTCGGCCATCGTGATCTGGCCGTCCTGCCTGAAGCGATCGCCCTCCACTAGCAGCACGCCGTTCTCGTAGATCGAGGTCTGGCCGTCCCAGGCCAGATCCGTGGTGGATTCGCCTGCGCCTGCGGCGGCATAGACATAGGCCGCAAGGCAGCGCGCAGAGGTCGATTGGCAGAGGAGCGCACGCGAGCGCGCTCGGCCGATCGTGATCGGGCTGCCCGAGAGGTTGATCAGCACGCTGGCTCCGGCCAGCGCCAGCTCGGAGGCCGGCGTCACCGGGATCCACATGTCTTCGCAGATCTCGACGCCGATGGTGAGGCCGGGTACATCCTCGGCGGCAAACAGCAGGTCGGTGCCGAATGGCGCCTGGAGCTCGCCGATGGCAATGACCTCACTGGCGATGCCGGCGCCTGACGCGAAATGGCGGCCCTCGTAGAATTCGCGATAGGTCGGCAGATAGCTCTTGGGCACGACACCCAGAACACTGCCGCGATGGATGACCACAGCGCAATTGTAGATACTGACGCCGAAACGCAGCGGTGCGCCGACGATCAGCACGGTCATCAACGTCGCGGAGGCCTCGGCGATGGAAGCAAGGCCGCGCTCGACGGCATCGAGCAGCGGATCCTGCTTGACGAGGTCCTCGATCGCGTAGCCGGACAGGCACAGCTCGGGAAACACTGAAACCGCGACCGACTGCGCGTCGCACGCCTTCGCCGACGCGATGACCGCCTTCGCATTGGCCGCAGGATCGGCCACATGGGAGGTGGTGACGCAGGCGGCAACGCGCGCAAAGCCGTGGGCGTAGATCGAGTGGAAGCTCATCGCGCAAAGGACCCTTAAATCTTGTCGGATCGGCAGCCCGCCGGCCCTGGACTCTATGTAGCCCATCGACCGGGCCCCGTGCAGGCCATCCGCCATCATGCATAACGGACTTGCAAGCCGCGCCTGATGTCAGGCCCTGCGCGCCAGCACGCCGGAGAGGTCGTTGCGCAGCCATTCGGCGATCCGGGGCCAGGCATGGGCATGGGTCCGCGCGCCCATGAACAGGCCGAGATGGTCGCTCGGCTCGGAGTGTGCTGCAACGAAAGCCGGTGACGTGCCGAGGAGCTTCGCCGTGGCAAAGGCCTGCGCGGCCGGCACGACATCGTCGTCGAGCCCGGCCAACAGGAAGACTGGCGCGATGACGTCCTTTAAGTCGACCGCGCGGCCGAGCGCGGTGAAATGGCCCGATGCGATCCGGTTCTCGCGAAAGATCCAGTTGACGATCTGAAGATAATAGGTGCCAGGCAAATTGAGCGTTTCGCTGTTCCAGCGGTTGAAGCGGGCGAGAAGAGCCGCCCCCTCTTCGTCCGAGAGGTCTCGCTGCAACGCTGTCGCAATGTCGTCGAGGCCGGGCGGCTTCGACCAGACATGCAGCATCTCCTCGCCGCTGACATTGCCGCCGCCCCGCGCGACGAGCTGATCGTAGACGATCTCGGGCGCGTTGCGGGCGAGCTGCGCCAGCCTCGACTCGACCGAGAGGTCGACCGGCGCACCAACCAGCACCAACCGCCGCACCTTGGCCGGAAAGCGCGCCGCATAGAGCAGCGACAGCCAGCCGCCCTGGCACAGCCCGACCAGATCGACGGGCGAACCGATCTCGTCGACGGCAACGTTGAGATCGGACAGGTAGCTGTCGATCGAGAGATGGCGCATCTCAGGCGTGGCCGAGCGCCAGTCGGTGAGATAGACCCGATCGATACCGCCCTGTTGCAGCGACTGCACCACGCTGTGACCGGGCGCGAAATCGGCGATCAGAGCCCGGTGCAGCGCATAGGGCGCGCAGACCAGCGCCGGCTGGCCGGATTGCGTCCGCGCACAATCGCGAAGCCGCAATGTGGCGAGCTCGAGCGCCACGGTGCCCGGCGTGGTCCAGGGAAGCTCGCTCTCGCCCGGCTCAACCGAACCGCGCTCCAGCCACCAGAAGCAGGCCTCCATCGCGAGCCGCGCCGCCGCGAAAGGCCACAGCATGGGGTCACCAGGGCCCCGCCCCGCCTCTTCGGACTGCCGACTACTCTTCTCCGGCGCCATTACCTGATCATCCTCACAGGAACGCCTCCAGGCTGATGATGGAAATGTCGAGTTCCCTGAAGCTGCGATGGGCCGCCGCGACCGAACCGTCGAGGTCGATGCCTTGGCAGGCGTCCTCGATCACTACAACTTCGAAGCCAGCCTTGCGGGCATCCTCCGCGGAAAAGCGGACGCAAAAATCGAGTGCGAGGCCGGCCACGAAAACGGTCTTCAGCTCGCGTTCGCGCAAATAGCCAAGCAGGCCGGTCGGCGTCGTCTTGTCATTCTCGAACAGCGCCGAATAGGAATCGATGCCGCGGCGAAAGCCCTTGCGCACCACCAGGCTTGCCCGCGTGAGGTCGAGATCCCGATGGAATTCGGCGCCGGCCGTGCCCTGGACGCAATGGGTCGGCCACAGCACCTGGGTGCCATAGTCGAGCTCGATACTCTGGAATGGTTGCTTGCCCGGATGGTTCGACGCGAAGGAGACGTGATTGCCCGGATGCCAGTCCTGCGTGAGCACCACATTGGCAAATTTTTGGGCGATCCGGTTGGTGGCGGGGACGACCTTCTCGCCACCAGGGACGGCGAGCGCCCCGCCGGTGCAAAAATCGTTCTGCACGTCGATCACCAGCAGCACGTCGCGGTCAGATATCTTCATCGAGAGGTCCCATGTCGTGCGCCCGGCGCACCCGGCACCGGCCGTGCTCGCCAATGTCGATCTTCCCGCGCGTCTTCGCAACCACCGTCCTGGATGCAACGCTTTTGGAGGGTCTGTGTTGACTAGCTGTACCTGAGGGCGGAATCTCTGATATCCGCGCCATTCGGATCGGAGCGACGAAGCAGAGGAGAAAGGGTTCCCGGGGCTTGCGAGCCGCGGCAGCCAAATGGCCATGAGTATCGGCAAGACAGGAAATATTCTTCTCGCCGATATCGGCGGCACCAATGCGCGCTTCGCGCTGAGCAATGGCGAGCAGATCGGACCAATCGACTATGTGAAGGTCGCCGACCATCCAACGGTCCGCGAGGCCATCACCGACGTGCTGCGGCGGGCCGACAGCGAGAAGCCGGTCCGGGCGGTCTTGGCCGTGGCCGGCCCCGTCACCAACAACCGCTGCGTCATGACCAACAGCCCCTGGGTCATCGACGGCAACGAGCTGCAGCCGGCCCTCGGCTTCGACAGCGTTCACGTGCTCAATGATTTCGAGGTGGTGGCCTGGTCCCTGCCCGCGTTGCAGCCGGCCGACCTGATTCCGCTGGGCGGGCGGGACGGCATGCCCGGCGAGCCGCTGCTGGTGGTCGGGCCCGGGACCGGTTTTGGCGTCTCCTGCCTGGTCGAGCGCCACGGCTCCCGGCTCGCCGTCGTCACCGAAGCCGGGCACGCGACGCTACCAGCGGAGAACGAGCGCGAGGAACGGGTGATCGCGTCGATGCGCCGGCGCTTTGGCCATGTCTCGATCGAGCGCGGGGCCCTGTCCGGTTCCGGCCTGCAATCGCTCTACGAGGCGATGGCCGAGATCGATGAAGCCCAGGTGCCGCAACGCGATGCCGCAGCGATCACCAAGGCGGCGCTGGACGGGTCTTGCGACCTCAGCCGCGCGACGCTGGAGATGTTTTGCGCCATCCTCGGCTCCGTGGCCGGCAACCTCGCGGTGACCTTCGGCGCCAGGGGCGGCGTCTACATTGCCGGCGGGATCGCGCCGCGCTTTCCGGAATTCCTTTCGGCTTCGGCATTCCGCGCGCGTTTCGAAGCCAAGGGGCGCTTCCAGGATTACTTGCGCAACATCCCGACGCGCCTTGTCATGAAGCCCGACGCGAGCTTCGTTGGCCTGAAGATGTTCGCCGACCACAATCTCGATTGAGGCGCGGCCCCCAGTCCGTCAATTCCACAGCTGATTGCAGCGCACGCGCGGTTCCATGCAGGATCGTGCTTGCCCTGATGGGTCCGATCGGAAACAATCGCGGGAGTGTGTGGCGTAGGTACGGGGGCGTGACATGCGTAAACAGGATGTAGGCTTCGACTATCACCGCTATCACCGGCTGCTGACCGAGGCGGATGATGAAACGAAGCGGATGGCGCTGATCGAGCTTCTGATCGAGGAAAAAGCGAGGGACCGTTTGGCCGCACAGCGCGCCTCGGACCGCGCTGCCATGACGGCCCACACCATCGCGAAGGTGCTGCAGGGCGGCCGCAACTAGCGCCTGCAGGATTGCTGTCGGGCGGCGAGGAGTCCGCGATCGATTGCGATTTCGTTAAGGATCCCTGGCAATCCTGTATCAAACTTTTTGCTCTAGGGTCCCCTCACCTGATGCAATTCAGGATCAACACAGGGGGAATGAACATGAGCATGATTTCGCTCGCCGAAATGCCGGCCGCTGTCCAGGCCCGGTCGACTGACTATTCTTTTAAAGCCATTGTCATCTTTTGCTGCCTCGGGCTTGTCGCCTCGTTCAGCCTGATGGCGCACGGCGTGGACCTCAGCGCCGGCCTGATGTGAATCGCTGACGGATCCTCCGTCACGACATGGCCGCCCCTTTCGGGCGGCCATTTTCGTTGCGGATGCCTTTATCGTCGACGTTGTCAGTGCGGCCCTTTGGCGGGCGCATCCGGAAACAGCGAGTCGATCATGATCTTGAGCTGATCGAGCGCGATCGGCTTGCGCAGAATCGGCCGGCGCCGGAGCAAGGAGGGCAGCAATTCCGGCCCATAGCCGGTCGCAAATAGAAACGGCTTGCCACGCCGCTCGATCAGATCGGCGACCGGATCGACATAAACGCCCATCAGATTGATGTCGAGGATCGCGAAATCGTACTGCGCGGTCATTGCGAAGGCGCTCGCATCGCGCACATTGTCCGCCTCCGCGACGACATGGTGGCCAAGCTCTTCCACCATGTCAGCCATCATCATCCGGATCAACGCCTCGTCTTCGACCAGGAAAACGGAGAGTCCGTCCGCCATATCAACCCCGCAAGCCTCGCTGCGAAGCTAAGCATACCCGATTTGCGAAAAGGATTCACGAATTCGTGGCCTTCAAATTCCACGAATGCATGCAATCCGATTCAAGCTCGATCAATCGAGCCCGCGCTCGTGGCTGAGGCGAACCATCTCCTGGATGAACACCTGCTTCTGTTTGTCATCGAGGCTCGAGTATAACGGCTCGGCCGCATCGGCGACGTTGCGCTGGTCGGCGGCGCGGTCGATCAGGAACTGCGCCTCGTTGCGCATCTGCTCGATGATGTCGTCGGGCGGATCGCGCTTGGCCCGCTCCATTCGCAGGTTGAGTCGCTCCGCGCCATTATGCCCGAGATAGTGCATGGCGCTGGAGAAGCCGAACCAGTTCTTCTCCTGGGCGGGCGTGAGATTGAGCTCGGTCTTGATCCGCTCGATATAGGAATCGCTGTTGGTGACAATCTGGTCGGCGGTCAGTTGCGGCGCGCCGGGCTGCGTCAGGACCGTGACGTCCTTGGTGTCCTGGGGGGCGTTCTTGGCTTCCTTGGTCGCCTTGGCCCCCTTGGCGCCTTTCGCCGTCTTGGCATCCTTGTCCTTGCCGGGACCCGCCTGCTTGGCGTCCTTGGATGCGTCCTTGCCTGAATCCTTGCTGGCGTCCTTGGCTGCCGGCGCCTGGCCATTGTTGTTATTCCCGACGCCGAGCACACCGGTGAAGACGCCGACCACGCCGCCTATGGCGCCGCCGAGGACGCCTCCGACAGGACCCGCCGCCTTGTTACCGGCTGCGGCGCCGTCCTGGACGCCCTTGACCAAACCTTGTGCATTCGCGACCGCGGCCGCGCCGACGAGGAGCGTCAGCACGGACCCGAGCGCAAGCCATCGTCGCAGGCCAAGCCGCGCAGGCGGCGCCGGGTTGATCATTTGGGTCTCCATCTCGATCTGCTTGCCTTCTTGGGGAAACGGCAGGCGTCCTGCCGGTTGCAACTCTACCGTTCTCGCCGAGCCGAGGTCTAGGGACGGACCTTCAATGTCCCCGCCTCAAAGACCTTTGGTGCGAAGCGGCAATGCAAGCTCATTCGGAACTGCGGCGTAATTGCGCACGGATCGATCGGCGGCTTCGCGCCACGTGTGCGTCGCAATAAGAGCTGCTTCGGCTCGCGGCCGGCGACGCGCGCTGTCGCCGTCCCATACACAACGTTAGTTCTAGAGAGCGAGACATCAGGCTTTCTCGACAGACGCAATCAATCATGATCTGATCGCGCTACCAATTTGCCGCGTCCCCTCGCGTGATTTGCCGCCGGGGATGACGAGGCCAACAAGAAACGTCCAACAAGAAAATCAAAAACAAACTTGGGAAAGTCAGAGGAAACGACAGAACAATAAAACGAACCAAGGCGAGGAAACGAGATGTCACGCAAGACACTGACGCGACGTCAATTTGTGGCTGCCACTGCTTTGTCCTCGACGGCGCTGATCGCAGCGCCCTATGTCCGAGGCGCTTACGCCGCCAGCAAACTCTCGATCGGCTTCTGGGACCACTGGGTACCCGGTGCCAACGATGCCTCCACCGCGCTCGTCAAGGAATGGGGTGAGAAGGAAAAGGTTGAGGTTTCGATCGACTACATCACCAGCAACAACAAGAAGATTGAGCTGACCGCGGCGGCCGAAGCGCAGGCCAAGTCGGGTCATGACATTCTTCAGATGCCGAGCTGGTGGCCGCACGCCTATTCCGAGAATCTCGAGCCGCTCAACGACGTCATGGAGCCGCTCATCAAGCAGAACGGCGCGGTGAACGACACCGTCAAATATCTGGGACAGTCGAACGGCAAATGGCTTGCGGTGCCGGCCACGCCGGGAAGCCAGATCAAGGGGCCCTGCTCCCGCATCGATCTCATGAAGAAACACGCCGGCATCGACGTCCAGGAGATGTATCCGGCCGGCAGCCCGCCGAAAGATGACAATTGGACGTTGGACACGTTCCTGAAAGCGGCGGAGGCCTGTCAGAAGGCCGGCGTTCCCTTCGGTATCGGTCTCGGCGAGACCACCGACAGCGTCGACACGGCGGGTGCAATCTTCCAGTCGTTCGGCGCCGAGCTCGTCAATGCCAAGGGCGACGTCACCGTCAAGACCGACGCGGTGCGGCAGGCACTCGAATTCTACAAGAAGCTGATTGCCGTGTTGCCGGCCGACGCGCCGTCCTGGGATGACGCCTCCAACAACAAATGGCTGATCTCGGGCCGCGGCGCGATGATCATGAACCCGCCGAGCGCCTGGGCCGTCGCCAAGCGCGATGCGCCGCAGGTCGCCGAGCAATGCTGGACTCATGGCTTCCCGTCCGGGCCAAAGGGCCGCTTCGCGCCGTTCCTGCCTTATTTCTGGGGCGTCTGGAGCTTCGGCAAGAACAAGGAGGCGGCCAAGAGCCTGCTCGTCCATCTGTCCTCGCCCGCGGCGATCGAAAAGTTCGTCGTGGCCAGCGGCGGATACGATCTCCCGGCCTACGCGAACATGACGAAGTTCAAGACCTGGGCCGAGGAAGGGCCGCCGAAGGGCACGCTGTTCCACTATCCGGATCCCTACCACCGTCAGACTCTGTCGATTGCCGCGTCACCGGCGCCGCCGAAGATCGCCCAGCAGATCTATTTCCAGGCGACGCTGACCAAAATGGCGCTGCGCTTCGCCCAGGGCGAAAAGCTGGAAACCGCGCTCGCCTGGGCCGAGGACGAGTGCGAGGGCTTCATGAGGACCTGAGCCGGGTGTGTGCCATGGCGGTTCATGCTCGCTTGCATGAGCCGCCAAGGCGCCCGCTCAGTCCGTCGCCTGTGAAGCCGACCGGTCGCCGGCTTCGCTGTTGATCCTTCCGTTTGAAGGCTTGTCCCAGAAAGTTTGCCCATGGCCGATGTCGTCGTTGAGCAAGGTCGTCGCGTCAGTTCCGTCCGCGCGCGAAAAGGCAGGAGCCTGCGCAATACGCTGGGTCGCAAATCGACCGTGGCGTTCTTTCTGACGTTGCCGCTGATCTTGTTGATCGCGCTGCTCGTGCTCTATCCCGCCTTCTTCTCGCTCTATCTGGCGACGCTGAACAAGGCGATGACGAAATTCGTCGGCCTGGGCAATTTCACCTTCCTGTTCAAGCGCGAAACGTTCTGGATGGTGGTGAAGCAGTCCTGCATCTTCGCGGTCACCGCCGTGGTCTTCAAGGCGCTGATCGGATTCATCGTCGCGCATTTCGTCCACAACATTCCCGGCAAGAAGCAGCGCAAATGGCGCGGCATGCTGCTGGTGCCCTGGGTGATCCCGCCGGCGATGAGCACGCTCGCCTGGCTGTGGCTGTTCGATCCCTCCTACAGCGCCTTCAACTACACGCTCTCCTTCTTCGGCGTCGGCCCAATTCCCTGGCTCGGTGAGACCTTCTGGGCGCGCTTCTCCGTCATCCTTGTCAACGTCTGGTATGGCGCGCCGTTCTTCCTGATCATGTATCTGGCCGCGCTCAAATCGGTTCCCGACCAGCTCTATGAGGCTGCCGCGATCGACGGGGCCAATTGGTGGCAGAAGATCTGGTACGTCACGCTGCCGATGATGCGCAACATCATCGCGATCACCACGCTGTTCTCGCTGATCGTGACCTTCGCCAATTTCGACATCGTGCGAATTCTCACCTCAGGCGGACCGCTGGACACGACGCATCTGTTCGCCACCTGGGCATTCCAGGTCGGTATCCAGAGCAGCGACATTCCTCTCGGCGCCTGCGTCTCGCTGTTCATGGTGCCGATCCTCGCCGTCGCGGCGATCTTCATCCTGCGCGATGTCAACAAACGTGGGAACGAAGCCTGATGAGCACGCTGGCGATCGACAAGGCCGGACCAACCCGCAAACTCGGCAGCATGAGCCGGGATCGCGCCTGGGCGCTGCGCTGGTCCTATTTCTTCCTGGTGCTGTTTGCGATCTTCTTCCTGACACCGCCGCTGTACATGGTGATCACCTCGCTCAAGAGCAGCGCGGAAATCTCGGCGGCAACCAACCCGTGGTGGGTGTTTCACCCAACGCTCTCGAACTATGTCGAGCTACTGAGCTCGAACCAGTTTTTACGGTTCTTCTGGAACTCGTCGATCATTTCGATCGTGGTGGTGATCGTGACCATGCTGATCAGCATCCCGGCGGCGTTCGCGCTGGCGCGGATGAAGTTCTGGGGCTCGGCGACGCTCGCCACCGGCGTGTTCCTGACTTATCTGATCCCGGACAGCCTGCTGTTCATTCCACTGTTCAAGATGCTCGCGGTGATCCAGGACTTCACCGGCATTACGCTTCTGAACCGCTGGTATGTGCTGGCATTCATCTATCCGACGCTGACGGTGCCGTTCTGCACATGGATCATGATCGGGTACTTCGCCTCGATCCCGAAGGAGCTTGACGAGGCCGCGATCATCGACGGCGCGTCCTGGCTCCAGACCCTGTTCCGCATCTTCATTCCGGTCGCCTTGCCCGGTCTGATCGCGGCGACGATCTTCGCCTTCACGGTGTCCTGGGCCCAGTTCCTTTATCCCCTCGTGTTCACGACGTCGATTGATCAGCTGGTGCTGCCGGTCGGCATCACCACGACGCTGATCAAGGGCGACGTCTTCAACTGGGGGCAGATCATGACCGGCGCGCTGCTCGGCGCGGCGCCGCCGCTGATCATCTACGCCTTCCTGATGGACTATTATATTGCCGGCCTGACCGCCGGCGCGACAAAGGGTTGATGTCTTATGGCTGACGTTGCATTGCGAAAAGTAGTCAAGCGTTACGATGACGTTGAAGCCGTGCGCGGTATCGACCTCGATATCTCCGACCATGAGTTCATCGTGCTGGTCGGACCCTCCGGCTGCGGCAAGTCGACCACATTGCGCATGATCGCAGGGCTCGAGGATATCACCGACGGCGACATCATGATCGGCGGCGACGTCGTCAACGACGTGCCGCCGAAGGATCGCGACATCGCCATGGTGTTCCAGAATTACGCGCTCTATCCGCACATGACGGTGGCCGAGAATATGTCGTTCGGGCTGCGGCTGAAGCACTATCCCAAGGCCGAGATCAAGGCTCGGGTGACGGAAGCCGCGCGCCTGCTCGACATCACCGACCTGATCGACCGCAAGCCGAAACAGCTCTCCGGCGGCCAGCGCCAGCGCGTTGCCATGGGGCGCGCCATCGTGCGCAATCCAAAGGTCTTCCTGTTCGACGAGCCGCTGTCCAATCTCGACGCCAAGCTGCGCGTGCAGATGCGGATCGAGATCAAGAAGGTGCACCAGAAAGTGCGCACCACGACGGTCTATGTCACCCACGACCAGGTCGAGGCGATGACCTTGGCCGATCGCGTCGTGGTGATGAACAAGGGGCGCATCGAGCAGATCGGCACGCCGAACGAACTTTACCACAAGCCGGCAACACGTTTTGTCGCAGGCTTCATCGGCTCGCCCGCGATGAATTTCCTCCCGTGCCGACTAGAGGACGCCGGCGGCACGCTCCAGATCCGCCTGACCGACCGCATTGCCTTTGCGCTGCCTCCAGCCCGCGCCGCGCGCTACAACGCTTTGCCGCGGACCGACAGGCTGCTGCTCGGCATCCGGCCCGAGCATCTCACCGAGGCGCATGCGCATCTGGAGCCGGGGGTCGAGACCTTCGATACGGTGCTCGACGTCACCGAGCCGATGGGGATGGAGACGCTGGTCTATTTCGGCCTTGAAGGCACGCCGGTATGCGGCCGCGTCAATCCCAATGCCGGCGCCAAGGACGGGGCTCCCATGCGTTTGGCGATGGACCTCAACAACATGCACCTGCTAAACGAGGAGACCGGCGTCGTGCTGTGACGCCGGCCTTAAGAAACGCGAGCAGGCGGGGAGCGATGACGACCAACAAGAAGAAGATTTTCGTCACACAAACTTTGTCGCAAGGGGCACGCGCCCTCCTCACCCAGCGGGACGATATCGAGCTCGTCGAGTTTGCCAACCTGATCTCGGCCGGGGATTTCGAGGCCCTGCTGAAGAGCCACGCGCCGGTCCACGGCGTGGCGCTCGGCGCCACTGCATTCGGCGAGACCGAGCTCGAAGCCGCCAAGGACATGAAGGTGGTGACCCGTATCGGCGTCGGCTACGACGCTGTCGATGTGCCCGCCCTCTCCCGCCGCAAGGTGCCGCTGATGGTCGCGGGCAGCGCGAACTCGCCCTCTGTCGCCGAGCAGGCGCTGTTCATGATGCTGACCTTGGCAAAGCGCGCCAATGAATTGCACGCCTGCGTCAGGGATGGCCAATGGGCCAACCGGCTCGGCATGCTGCCATTCGATCTCTACGGCAAGACCGTGCTGATCATCGGCTTCGGCCGCATCGGCAGCCGCACCGCCAAGCGCTGCCTGGCGATGGAAATGAACGTGCAGGTCTACGATCCCTACAAGGGAGCAGCCGACATCAAGGCCGCCAGCTGCGAGCCCGTCACTGACCTCGACGCGGCACTGCCCAACGCCGACTTCGTCACCATCCACTGTCCGAAGACGCCTGAAACCGTCGGCCTGTTCGACGCTGACAGGATCGGCCGGATGAAGCCGAGATCCTATCTCATCAACACCGCGCGTGGCGGCATCGTGAAGGAAGCCGCGCTGTACGACGCCCTGGTTTCCGGCAAGCTCGCCGGCGCCGGCATCGACGTGTTCGAGGTCGAGCCGCCGCCCGTCAGCAACAAGCTGTTCGCGCTGCCCAACGTCATCATCGCCCCGCACGTGGCCGGCGTCACAGTCGAGGCGGTCCAACGCATGAGCGAGCAGACCGCACGCAATATCCTCAGCGTGCTGGATGGCGATCCCATCAGGCAAAACATCATCAATCAGGATGTGCTCAGCTGACGCGAAACCGAAGGCGGGACGGCATCTCGCCCGCCTTCGGAAGGCCAGAATGCGTCCCATTTTGGTGCAGATCGGGCCCCAACTCAGCCTTAATCAAACCCGCGTAATGTCACCAGCCGCGGCGGCAGTGGGACAGACTTGCCGGCCGCGTCGAGCTGGAGGATGGACCCTTGTCAGAGATCGACCCGACCGACCACGCGCTGGCGACCATCGCCAGCATTCTGGAGCACCCCGAGCCGACCCTTGTTGTCCGCGAGACCGAGATCATTCGCGAGACCGAGTTCGTGGTCGGTGGCGAGCACTTGGCTCACGAAGAACATCATGTGGTCGACGAGCATCCCGTGGTCGAGGAGCAGCCGCTGGTCCCTGATCACACCGATGCGGACGGGTACAGCAAGGTCGGTCCCGGCCCCATGGTGGCGATCCGCCTGAAATGGACGGTCCATCGCGGCGATGACGGCCAGTACTACGTGCACGAGACCATCGGCGAGCAGTCCACGCCCGTGGTCAGCGGCCCCATGAGCAGCGAAGCCGCTGTGCATTTTGTCGACGAACACGAGAATGAGGCCAACAAGCGCTTCGAGCTGCTGCGCAGCGAGATCGCCGGCCGCAGCTCGCTCGCCGATTACGAGCGCAAGGGCGAAGCGTAGCTACTTCCGTCCCAAAAAATCCTTCTTCACGAGCTCGACGCCTGCGTGCCGCAACAGGTCGTACGCGGTCGTGACGTGAAAGAAGAACTGCGGGACGCTGTTGGTGAGCAGCAGCGTCCGCCCGGTAAAGGGCAGCTCGGTCCCGTTCTTCAGCTTGAAGAAGACTTTCAGCTCCGCGGCCGCGTCGATCTCGGTGCGCGGCAGGCTTTCAATGAACTCGATTGAGGTGGCGATCCGCGCCTGGAGCCCGGCCATATCGTGCTCCAGCGGCGGCAGCGCGACCGGCTCGCACTGCGCCAGCAAGGCCGGTGCCACGGTTGCGTGTCGGCAGGCTTCGCCGACCTGCTGCGCCAGATCGTACATGTTTGGCGCCATGCGCATGCCGAGCAGGACCGCCGGGTTGAACTTGCGGGTCTCGGCATGGGTAACGCCTTTGTCGAGCAGCACGGACAGATTGCGCAAGTACGGCACGAACAGGCCGACCGAGGCCTCGTACATCGAGATCGTCACTTCAAGATTCCCTTCAATTCCATCTCGCCAGACACTGGCATCTGGTCTAAATCCACGTCCCAAGAGCTGCACAGTGACAGCTTGGGCATGAGTGGAAAAGACTTGGCTGAAAAAGTCTTGGCTGGAAGAAACTTGGCTGGAAGAGACTTGGGTGGAAAAGAGATGACCTTTCGAATCCTGGCGGCGTTGGCCGTGACGTTGCTGGCAAACTTCTCGGCTTACGCGCAGCAGCCGGCTCCGTCTCGGCTGGATGACATCATCAAGCGCGGGACCTTGCGCGTCGGCATGACCGGCGACTACAAGCCCTTCACCTATCTGGACAAGGCGACGCAGCAGTTTTCCGGTTTCGACGTCGACATGGCGGAAGCGCTGGGCAAGGCGCTTGGCGTCAAGGTCGAGTTCGTGCCGACGGCCTGGCCGAAACTGATGAAGGATTTCGAGGCCGACCAGTTCGACATCGCCATGGGCGGCGTCTCGGTGACGTTGGACCGCCAGAAGAAGGGCTACTTCTCGGTGCCGATCATGCGCGAAGGCAAGACGCCGATCGCGCGCTGCGCCGATGTCGGCAAGTATCAGAGCATCGCCGATATCGACAAGAAGGGCACCCGCGTCATCGTCAATCCCGGCGGCACCAATGAGCGTTTCGCGCGCGCCAACATCAAGGACGCCGAGATCACAGTATTCCCCGACAATACCGAGATCTTCCACGAGATCGCCAAGGGCAACGCCGACCTGATGATGACGGACGCCTCTGAGACCCGCTACCAGCAGAAGCAAAACTCAGGCGTGCTCTGCGCGGTGCATCCGGACAAGCCGTTCGATTTCTCGGAGAAGGCCTATTGGCTCCAGCGCGACATGGCGCTGAAGGCCTTCGTCGACCAATGGCTGCACATCTCCATGGAGGACGGCAGCTACAAGAAGATCTACGCCGCCTGGTTCGACTAGCATGCGGCCGATGATCGCGTTGGCGACGGCGCTCGCGCTGACCGGAGCCGGCGGCGCGTTCGGCCAGACGCCCTTCACGCCCGCGACTGGCCCGACCTGCAAGGACCAATCCAAGGAAGGGTTCGGGCTGTGGACCTGCCCGGGGCCGGCCGGCTATGTCGTGCGTTTCGCCGACGAGGGCAACATCGTCTCCCTGACGATCGCGCCCAGGCGCGCGATCGAGAAGGTGCAGGGGCCGACCGCGCAATGGCGCGGCGCCGGCAAGGCTCTTGGCGACAAGGTGCAGTGGATCATGCGCGGCGGCGTTCCCAGGGCCGCGGTGATCCGGACCTGGAGCCGGGTCGGTGACGATGAGCGCGAGGTCCAGGAGCTCTCGGTATTCGCGATCAATGGCGAGAAAGCCTGCCTCGTTAGTGCGGTGGAAATCCACACCGACAAGGCCAATGCGGCGGCCCTCGCCCGTGCCGAACAGGCCGCCGATTCGCATTGCCCGGAGAAGTAGCCGGAACCGCCCGTCCAACTCTCGACCGCGTTCGGCCTTGTTGAACCCGGGACCGCCGGCAGACGACTCATACCGTGACAGTGATCCAGATCACTTTTCGCAGATGAACCGGGGCGTAAGCGTCGGTGCGGGGACCAGCTTTTCGGGAGATGGAAATGAGGAAGCTGTTGGCCACGGCCGCATTCCTTTTGGCGAGCACCGCAGCGCAGGCGCAGTACACATTCGAGTATGGCGGGCGCACCATCCGCATCGATCCGGACCGCGGCACGGTGCAGATCCCCGGCGTGTACGACAACACTGGCCAGGGCAAGGCCAAGAAAGCCAAGAAGAACGACACCAAGCAGGACCAGCAGGCGCCGCAGCAGGCCAAGGGCGATCCGCAAACGCCGTCCGCTCCCGCTCCAGCCCCCTCGCCTGTAGCCGCGCCCCCGGGAGCGGAACAAGCGCCTGCGACATCTGCCCCCGCAGCCGCAGCGCCGCCTCCGGCCCCGCCGCCCGCAGTTGCTCCGCCTCCGGCGGCAACGGCCAGCACTGCTCCGGCCGAAGAGATGGTGCCGCCGCCACAACCGGCTCCGAGCGCGGCCCCGACGGTGGCTGCGGTGCCGCCCGCACCACCTCCACCGCCGGCTCCGAGCCTCGCTGCCACGCCACCAGCACCGCCGGCTGCACCTGCACCAGCCCCTGCTCCCGTTCAGGCCGCGGCTATCGCGCCGCCGCCTCCTGCAGCCGCGCCCGCGCGCGATCTCAATTCGCCGCTCGGCGTCTGGCTCACCGAGGAGAAGGAAGGCAAGGTCCGCATCGAGCAGTGCGGCAATAATCTGTGCGGCTATTCAGTCGACAGCAAATCGAACCAGAATGGCGAGCAGGTGCTGATCAACATGAAGCCCGGCAAGGACCAGAAATGGTCGGGCCGCATCCTCGACCCCAACTCGGGCTCGACCTACGATTCGACGATCACGCTAAGGGGCACTGACCGCCTGCGCGTGCAAGGCTGTGCCTTTGGCGGCATGTTCTGCGGCGGTCAAACCTGGACGCGCGTGAACTAGGGCCGCGCTCGACAGTTTCGAAAAAGACGAGGGGCCCGTGATACGGGCCCCTTTGCGTTGCGACGGTGCCCGCGATGTGCGTCGCCTCACAGAGGATTTGGCGCGCGTGACAGTCCTCACATCGCTCCTTCCGCGGCGGTGACACTATCCCCGCACGGTCAAATCAAAGGGGCGTGTCATGAACGGATTTCGCAAGGGTCTCTTCGCTACCATTATCGCCATCGCCTTCCCGCTCGCGCAGGCGGATGCAGCGGGCTCGGCCTTCGACGGGACATGGAATGTCCGCATCTCGTCGTCGAGCGAAACCTGCGGCAACGGCTCGACCGTCGCGATCGGCATCAGCAACGGCCAGATCGCCTCGAGCAGCGCGGCGGTGACAGCGTCAGGCCGGGTCGCCGATGCCGGCGGCATCAGCGTCAGCTTGAGCACCGGCATCAAGCATGCCGTCGGCTCCGGCCGGCTCAGCGGCACGTCCGGCTCCGGCACATGGCGTGGCGCCATGTGCTCGGGGACGTGGACCGCAGAGCGGATGTGAGCGGCGCGCTCTCTAGCCCAGCGGCGCACCGTATTCGGCGTCAGTGACCGGCTCGAGCCAGGTCGAGAACACGCCGTCGAGCGCTTCCTGCATGGCGATGTGGCACATGCTGTTACCCGGCGAGGCGCCGTGCCAATGCACTTCACCCGGCGGAATCCAGACGGTGTCGCCGGGGCGGATTTCCTTGACTGGGCCGCCCTTGGTCTGGACGCGGCCGACGCCTGAAATCACGTAGAGGGTCTGCCCGAGCGGATGGTGGTGCCAGTTGGTGCGCGCGCCCGGCTCGAAGGAGACGCGCGAGACGTTCAGCCGCGCCGGCGCGGGTGCCATGTTGATGGGGTCCTGCAACACGGTGCCGGTGAAATTTTCCTTGGGCGCGCGGCGGGTCGGCCGCGTGCCTGCGAGGGTGATGTCCATGGGGGTCCTCGTTTCCTGTTACTTCTTGCTGGCGGCGTAGCGCGCCTTGGTCTCGGCGTTCATGGGATAGAGGCCCGGCAGCGCCGCGCCGTTGTTCACCTCGTTGACGATCCAGGCTTCCATCCGCTCCTGCTCGACGCCCTCATTGAGGACGTGATCGAGCATCGCCGCCGGGATCAGCACGCAGCCGTCCTGGTCGGCGACGACGATGTCGTTCGGGAACACGGCGACGCCGCCGCAGCCGATCGGCTCCCCCCAGCCGACGAAGGTCAGGCCGGCCACGGACGGCGGCGCGGCATAGCCGTCGCACCACACCGGAAGATTGGTGCCGAGCACGCCCTCGACGTCACGCACGACGCCGTCGGTGACGAGCGCGGTGACCCCGCGCTTCATCATGCGGGCGCAGAGGATGTCGCCGAAGATGCCGGCGTCGGTGATGCCCATGGCGTCGACCACGGCAATGCAGCCCTCCGGCATCGCCTCGATCGCGGTGCGCGTCGAGATCGGCGACGACCAGGATTCCGGCGTCGCCAGATCCTCACGCGCCGGCACGAAGCGCAGCGTGAAGGCAGGTCCCACCAGGCGCGGCAGGCCCGGGCGAAGCGGACGCGCGCCGCGCATCCACACATTGCGCAGGCCCTTCTTCAGCAGGACCGTGGTGATGGTGGCGGTGGTGATGCCGGCAAGGGTCTTGCGGGCTTCGGGGGACAGCGACATGGAAACAGACGAGCTCCGGGGTGCGGGAAAGGACGCGCGCATCTTGCGAGCCGGAGACTTCCCGTCAAGGCCCAAAGCCCTGTCGAGAACGCAGGTCCGCCGGGCTGTTATGCGACGCGATAACAAGGCTTTATCGTCACCCCCAGCATTAATTTATTGGACTTGCGGGCGCATTTACGCGAAGCAGGGTTGAGGCGGAACTCAAGGTCGAGCCCGCGCATTTCCTCAAGGCCCGAATTCGACATCTCATGGCCGCGACGCTTCCCCCGCCCCGCCTTCTGCCCAGTGGCGATAGCGCCGTCACGGTCGAGTTCAGCCGCACCATCGACGACGCTGCCAACGAACGCGTGCTCGCACTCGACAAGGCGCTGCTGGCAGCGCCCATCGAGGGCATCTCCGAGACGATCCCGACCTATCGCTCGCTGCTGGTGCATTATGATCCCGGCAAGATCGGGTTCGATGCGCTCGGCGAAAAACTTCTTGCCCTCGCCAGCCAGCCGTTGCCGCCTACCACAACAGCACGGCGCTGGCGCATTCCCGTCGCCTATGGCGGCGAGCATGGCATCGACCTCGAGGATGTCGCGAAAGCGCTGAACACCACGCCTGATGACATCGTCGCCCGGCACGCCGGCGGCGATTATCGCGTCGCCATGATCGGCTTCACGCCGGGCTGGTCCTATCTCAGCGGCCTCGACAAATCGCTGCACATGTCTCGGCGGGAGAGCCCGCGGCTGTTCACACCCGCAGGCACGATCTCGATCGGCGGCATCCAGGCCGGCATCCAGTGCCTGGCCGCGCCGAGCGGATGGCAGCTGCTCGGACGTACCCCGGTCAGGACCTATCATCTCCACCGCAATCCAACCTTCCTCACCGAGCCCGGTGATCGCGTGACGTTTTTTGCGATCGACCACAAGACGTTCGAGGAGCTGAATCGCGCGGCCGAGGCCGGCGAGATCGTCGCCGAGCAGGTCGACGCATGAGCCGGCTCATCGTCGCCAGCATCGGGCCTGCGAGCTCCGTCCAGGACGGCGGCCGCCTCGGCGCGCAGCGCTATGGCCTCACGGTCAGCGGCGCGATGGACCGGCTGGCGCTATCAGCGGCGAATACGCTTGTTGGCAACGAGCCGTTCGCGGCCGCGGTCGAGATCGGCCCGTTCGGTGCGACCTTCACGGCCAGGGATGGCGCCGTGCGTATCGCCATATCAGGCGCACCACGCAATGCCGACGTCGCCGGAAAACCGGTCGCCATGGATTCATCGGTCACACTCAAGGATGGCGAGACGCTGACGCTGGGCTTCGCCCGTGGCGGCGCGTTCAGCTATCTCGCGATCGAAGGCGCCATCAAGGGCGAAGAGGTGTTCGGCAGCCTCGCGGTTAACGCCCGCGCCGGGCTCGGCAGCCCCTACCCGCGCCCGCTCCAGGCCGGCGACGAATTCGCCGTCGATGCCGCCAGCGGCGCGCCTGAGTTGCGGATCGAATTGCCAAAGCCGGTGAGCGGACCAATCCGCGTCGTGCTGGGTCCGCAAGACGACGAGTTCGACGACGCCAACAAGGCGCTGTTCCTGGAGAGCGAGTGGAAGATCTCGGCGACATCGGACCGCATGGGCTACCGGCTCGAAGGCCCCGCGATCAAGCATCTGCACGGCCACAACATCGTCTCCGACGGCACCGTGAACGGCAGCATCCAGGTGCCCGGCAACGGTGCGCCGATCGCGCTGATGATGGACCGCGGCACCTCCGGCGGCTATCCCAAGATCGCAACCGTGATCACGGCCGATGTCGGTCGTCTCGCGCAGACCTCGGCGGGCACGGCGTTCCGATTCAAGGCCGTCGGTATCGCAGAGGCGCAGGACGAGGCGCGCAAGTTTCAACAGCTGATCCGCACCCTGCCCGATCGCCTGCGCGCGTCCGACACGGTGGAGCTCAACATCGAAGCACTCAGCGATGCCAATGTTGCGGGCTATGCGGTGAGCGCCATGGATGCCGGGACCTGGCAGGTCACGGCGGAGCCGTAGACGACAACAAGACCAGAGGCGGAGAGCAACCATGAAGACGATCGATCTCAATTGCGACCTCGGCGAAGGTTTTGGCGCGTGGGAGATGGGCAACGACGCCGCCATGATCGAGCTCGCGAGCTCGGTCAACGTCGCCTGCGGCTTCCATGCCGGCGACCCCGACATCATGCGCAGGACGGTGGAATTGGCGAAAGCGCGCGGCGTCTCGGTCGGCGCGCACCCTGGCTATCGCGACCTGCACGGTTTCGGTCGGCATCCGATCGCGGGGCTGAAGGCCTCCGAGATCGAGAACCTCGTCGCCTACCAGATCGGCGCGCTGCAGGCGATCGCGACCGCGGCCGGCCACAAGGTCACGCATGTGAAGGCGCATGGTGCGCTCTCCAACGTCGCCTGCGAGGACGACATGACGGCGAAGGCGATTGCCGCGGGCATCAAGGCCGTCGACCCCAGCCTGATCTTCGTCGTGCTGGCCAATTCAAAACTGGTGAAGGCCGGCGAAGCGGCCAACCTGCCGATGGTGCACGAGGTGTTCGCCGATCGCGCCTATGAGGACGATGGCAACCTCGTCTCGCGCAAGAAGCCGGGCGCGGTGCTGCATGATGCCAAGGCGATCGCCGAGCGCGTGGTGCGCATGGTGCAGGATGGGGCGGTGGTCTCAGTCACCGGCAAGGTCATCAAGATGCGCACCGACACGGTGTGCATCCATGGCGACACGCATGGCGCCGTCGAGATCGCGCGGACGCTACGTCAATCGTTGAAGGATGCCGGGATCGAGGTCGCGCCGTTCAAGCGTGGGGCGTGATCAGAACGGGCGCGCCGAGAGCGTGCCGAAGACCAGCACCGCGATCAGCGCACACGCGCCGTAGATGCCGATAGGGTGCGCGCTCGCCGTTGTCCTGCGCGAGACCGATCGCGCATAGAGATGAAGCCTGGCTTCCGCCGACAATTCCCGGATGGTCGATTTCCAACGCACCATCCACCAAGTATGAACGATCCGACACGACGGCTGTAAGACCATCGTGCAAATAGCGATTGAAGCCCTCTCGAAGCCCGCTTTGGAGGCGAAAATTCTCCCCGGCCGCGGGTTCCGGGAATCCTATTCGTTAGAATCCAAGCCAAATGGAACCGGTTCCGGTTCCCTGACCCAAACCTTCAAAACAACCCCATGCACAGTAGAACGCCGCCGCCGGCACGATGCGCGGCGGCGGCGATTAGCGCTGGTCGAGCCGCGCCTTAGTACACGTCAGCCTGGAAACGGCCCCGCTTCTTGAGATCGGCGACAAAGCTGACCGCCTCGTCGGTCGAACGCGCGCCGAACTGGGCGACGATATCGACCAGCGCGCGCTCGACGTCCTTGGCCATGCGCTTGGCATCGCCGCAGATGTAGAGATGCGCGCCTTCTGCGAGCCAGGTCCACAGCTCGCGGCCGACTTCGCGCATGCGGTCCTGCACATAAAACTTCTTCTCGCCGTCGCGCGACCAGGCCAGCGACAGGCGCGTGAGCAGACCGGAGGTCTTCATCGCGTTGAGCTCGTCCTGATAGAAGAAGTCGCAATCGCTGCGCTGATGGCCGAAGAACAGCCAGTTCTTGCCCTGTGCGCCAGTCGCCTTGCGGTCGAGCAGGAAGGCACGGAACGGCGCAATGCCGGTGCCGGGGCCGATCATGATCACGGGCGTCTTCGGGTCCTGCGGCAGGCCGAAGCCGTGCGCCTTCTGCACATAGACCTTGAGCTTGTCGCCCTCGGCGATGCGCTCACCGAGGAAGGTCGAGGCGACGCCGAGCCGCTTGCGCTTGCCGATGACGTAGCGAACGGAATCGACCGTCAGCGAAAGCTTTCCGGGCGTCGCATTGTGCGAGGACGAGATTGAATAGAGCCGCGGCTGCAGCGGCTCCAGCGCTTCGACAAACGCTTCCGGATGCGGCCGCGTTCCGGAGAACTTCTGCAGCGCCGCCATCACATCGAGCGTGGTGGCATCGCCATCGGGATCCTCGCCCTGCGCCAGCGCCCTTGCCTTCTCGCGCTGCGCGCCGCCGGTGATGAAGGAGATCAGCTCGAACAGCGAGTCGGGCGCCGGCGACAGCGACACGTCGTCGATCAGGGCTTCACGCAACGTCTTGTTGTTGACCTTGGTGGTGTGCGAGGCGCCGAGCAGCGCAATGATCTGGTCGACGAGGCCGAGATCGTTGCGCGGGAAGACGCCAAAGCTGTCGCCAACCACGTAGTCGAGCTTGCCCTCCGAGAGGTCGAACTCGATGTGGTAGGTCTCTTTCTCCGACTTGCCCTTGTTGAGCAGGCGCCGCGACAGGAAGGTGGCTGCGATCGGGTTGTCGCGCGAGCGGCCGGGCTCTGCGATCGTAACAGTCACGGCAGGCGCCGCCACTGCATCGGCCTTCGCAGCATCTTCCTTGGCTGCTGCCGGCGCCTTGTCCAGCTCCTCGTGGAGCTGTTTCAGCATCCGCGCGGTTTCCTTGCCGCCGGGAACGCAGAGATTGAGCCGCTCTTCGCTGCGGCTCGCGATCGCCTCCGAATAGTCGTGGCAATTATAGCCGCACTGGCCGCAATCCTGCTGCGCCATCGCCGCCATCATCTTGCGGCGGACGGGGCGCCCTTCCGCAAGCTTCATCCGATCGGCAATCGGCATGGTCTGGTCGTGCCAGGGCGCCTCGCCGTCGTCGCCATCGCCACTTTGCATGACAGCGGCGCCCTGCTCCCCGGACAAGGGCGTCGCCACATCAGGCGACAACAGGCCGGCAAAGAAGCCGTTCAGCCAGGAACGCTGCGCGTCGGAGAACGGCGCGCCGGCGGGAATGATATCGAGCTTCGGCGGAGGCGTGATCTGGTTCATGCGGACACCTGTGCATCGGCAAGCTTGCGCAGCATTTCGCCGTCATGGCGGCGCGCAAAGGAAAGGAAGGTTTCGTCGGGCGACGAACGGTTGGCCAGATAGGCTTTCAGCAGGGCCTCGACGGTCTTTGGCGCGTCGTCGGCCTTGAGGTCGTGGTAGACCTCCTGCCCCACATCGGCGTCTGGGCCGAACCCGCCGCCGGTGAAGAGGTGATAGCCCTCGACGGTGTCCTCCTCATTGATCGGCACACGTGCGCCAATCAGGCCGATGTCGCTGATGTAGTGCTGCGCGCAGGAATGGTGGCAGCCGGTCAGGTGGATGTTGACCGGCTTGTCCATGGCGACACGCCCCTCGCACCAATCGCCGATCTCGGCGGCATTGCGCTTGGTGTTCGACGCGGCAAAGCGGCAGCCGGCATTGCCGGTGCAGGCGATCAGGCCGGCGCGGATGTGCGAGGCCTCGACCGCGAGCCCGATCTCCTTGATCGCAGCAACCGCAAGCGCAACGTTCTCGTCACGCACGCCTGAAATCAGCAGGTTCTGCCACACGGTGAGGCGGATCTCGCCATCGCCAAGATCGCGCGCGACCTTGGCAAGGCCCCGCATCTGCTGGCAGCTCATCTTGCCGAGCGTCAGCGACACGCCGATCCAGTTCGCCCCGTCCTGCTTCTGCTTGTGCACGCCGATATGGGCCATGCGGTCCGCCTGAGGTCGCACAGCAAACGCCTCTTCGGGGACGCGCGTGAACGGCGTCTTCAGCCGCTCCTCGACCAGCTTGAGGAAACCATCATGGCCCATGGCGTCGAGCACGTATTTCAGCCGCGCCTTGTTGCGGTTGGTGCGGTCGCCATGCTCGATGAAGACCCGCACGATGGCGTCGGCAACGGCCGTCGCCTGCTCCGGCTTGACGATGATGTTCGAGTACTTTGCGAAATCCTTGTGGCCGGTGATGCCGCCGAGGCCGAGGCGGAACCAGACCCCAGGCTCGACGCCAAAGCCATCCCTCACCTCATAGGCCGTGAAGGCGATGTCGTTGGTCTCCTCCAGCACAGCGATCTTGCCGGCGCCGTCGAAGGCGACGTTGAACTTGCGCGGCAGGCCGTAGAGCGAGCGGTCGTTGAGGATGTGGTAGTGCCACTCGCGCGCATAGGGCCGCGTGTCGATGATTTCCTGCGGATCGATGCCGGCCGTCGGCGTCCCCGTGACGTTGCGGATGTTGTCGGCGCCGGAGCCGCGCGAACACAGGCCGAGCTCCTGGATGCCCTCGAGCAGCAGGATCGCGTTCTTCGGGGGGATCTCGCGAAGCTGGAGATTGGCGCGCGTGGTGACGTGGCTATAGGGGCCGCCTGTTGCCTCAGCGAGATCGGCAAGTCCCGACAGCTGCCAATGCTTCATGATGCCGTTCGGGATACGCAGGCGGCACATGTAGGAGTCTTGCGTCGGCGCGACATAGAAGATGCCGTAATAGCGCCAGCGGAAATTGTCCGCCGGGCTCGGCGGCATGTTGCCCAGCGCCTGCTGACGCAGCCGCGGATAGGCATCGAAGGGATGCTCGTCGCGCTTGAACTTCTCCTGGTCGGCGAGCTTCTTGCCGGAGGCGACGAGCTTGTCCTGCGCCTTGATATGCGCAGCATCGGGACCAACGGGTTCTGCATTGACCTTGCCGCCACCGCCGAAGCCGCGACCGACGCGGCTGATCTGCAGGCCGGTCGTGAAACCTTCGAGATAGCGTTTCTGCTCGTCGGTGAAGTCGACTGCGAGCGTATCGATTTTCATGGTCGGTAACGAAGCTCCTGCGGCCACCGGGGGTGGCTATCGACGGAAGGGAACGACCCCGCGAGGAACTCAGCCGGCCCGAAGCCCGCCTCGCCACCCAACGGTCCAATCAGCTTCGTTGCTGTGGGACTTGGCTCAGCAGGCATCTGCGACAAGCTGGCCGCACTGCAACATACAAGTTGCGTGCCAGCCGCCATGAAATAAAAAGCGATATAGTTTCAGGTGTTTACCGGCGCTTGCGGAAAAGTCCGGGGGACAGCTTCTCACGAAATTCGAGCAGAAAGCTCAAAATTTGGACGATGTTCGTCGGCGCTCAAAAAATATGCAGGCGCCGAATCAGGCCTTCCAGCGACCAACCGCGAAGGCTTCGAGGTGGTCCCTGATGTTGTCGGGATCGAAGGCCGGACCGGCAAAAGCGCCGAAGGACGCAGGCGCCTCGGCGGGAGGCTGACGACCGAGGGCGGCGTCGTAGAGATCGGGCCTGAAGACGGCCATCGCCGTCTTGACGCCGTCCGGGGTCAGCGCCGTCTGCCCCCAGCGTACCATCTGGGCGTAGAGCCAGGCGGCCTGGACGGGATCGGGGCGCCCCGCCCCTTCGCGCCCGACCAGCAGATAGCGGTCGCTCTCGCGCACCGCGCCATCGGGCGAGATCTTCAGGCGCCCGTCGAGGGTCCGCTGGATCACTTCGGCATCGACGCCGATCCGGTCGGGTTGCGCCAGGATGCGCGCAGCCTCGGTCCGGTTCTCCGGATGCTCAATGAAGGCCGCGGCCTCGACGGCGGCCCGTACCAGGCTCGCGACCACATCCGGATGCTTGTCGGCCCAGACCTGGCGAACCGCCAACACCTTTTCGGCCGCATGAACGAGAATGTCGGAGGAGAAGTGCAGGATATGGCCGATGCCGAGATCGACCGCGATCGAGTTCCAGGGCGCACCGACGCAGAATGCATCGATATGGCCGCTCTTGAGACTGTCGACCATGAAGGGCGGCGGCAGCACGACGAGACGCACGTCCTCATCGGGATCGACGCCGGCGGCCGCCATCCAGAACCGCAATTGGTAATTGTGGGTCGAGAACGGAAACGTCATGCCGAAGGTCAGCGGATCGGCGCCGGCCTTGCGCCTGATGGCAACGACCTTCGCCAGCGCCTTCGCGGTGGCCAGCGGATCGAAGCGGTCGCCCTCGATCTGCTCCATCAACGCGGCATGCAGCGCAGGCGATACCGTGATCGCATTGCCGTTGATGCCGAGATTGAAGGGCGCGGCGATCGGCACCTTGACGTGGCCGAGCCCGAGCGAGGACGCGATCGCGACCGGCGCGAGCAGATGCGCGGCGTCGAACAGGCCGATATTGAGCTTGTCGCGGACGTTGGACCAGGACACCTCGCGCACCAGCTCGACCTCGAGCCCTTCGGCCGCGGTAAATCCCTTGTCGACGGCAACGATCAGGGCGGCGGCATCGATCAGCGGGATGAACCCGATGCGGAGGGGTGCGGTCATTTCAGCATCTCCGACGCGGTGATGATCGACTGGGCGATCTCGCCGATTTTCTTCTTCTCGCGCATGGCGGTGGAGCGCAGCAGCACATAGGCCTCGTCCTCGGTGAGGCCCTTGACCTTCATCAGAATGCCCTTGGCCTTCTCGATGATCTTGCGGTCCTCGAGCTGCGACTTTGTCCGCTCCAGCTCCTCCTGGAGTTTTGCGAAGGCGTTGAAGCGCGACACGCAGAGGTCGAGGATCGGCTTGATACGCTCCTTCTTCAGCCCGTCGACGATGTAGGCCGAGACCCCCGCTTCCACGGAAGCCTGGATCGAGGCGGAGTCGCTCTGGTCGACGAACATCGCGATGGGACGCTTCACCGCACGGCTGACCTGGAACATCGCTTCCAGCACGTCACGGCTGGGGTTTTCCAGATCGATCACGATGATGTCGGGGTCCACCGCATAAATACGGGCGAGCAGGCTCTGCATCTCACGGATATGGACAACCTGCGTGAATCCGGCCTCCCGCAACCCTTCCTCGAGGATCGCGGCCCGGACGGGGCTCTCGTCGACGATCACGATTTTGGGCGACAGTTCGGCGCTCATGGCTCACTCACGGCAGGCGATTCATCCATAGCATGCCGGAGGGGTATGCAAAGGGTTGTAATTATGGGCAATTGGGACTAGCTGAGGCCTGTCAATCAGGCAGATTTGGATATGGATCAGACGGCTGCGCCCAAGGTCAGCTTCGTGTCACTCGGGTGTCCCAAGGCTTTGGTGGATTCCGAGCGTATCATCACGCGCCTGCGCGCGGAGGGTTACGAGCTCGCCCGCAAGCATGACGGCGCCGATATCGTCATCGTTAACACCTGCGGCTTCCTCGACAGCGCCAAGCAGGAATCGCTCTCGGCGATCGGCGAGGCCATGGCCGAGAACGGCAAGGTGATCGTCACGGGCTGCATGGGCGCCGAACCGGAAGCGATCGAACAGGCCTATCCCGGCGTGCTCTCCATCACCGGTCCGCAGCAATATGAGAGCGTGCTCGATGCCGTGCATCGCGCGCTGCCGCCGGCGCACAATCCGCATCTCGATCTGGTGCCGCCGCAGGGCATCAAATTGACGCCGCGCCACTACGCTTACTTAAAGATCTCCGAAGGCTGCAACAACCGCTGCACCTTCTGCATCATCCCGAAGCTGCGCGGCGACCTGGTCTCGCGTCCGGCCAATGACGTGCTGCGCGAGGCCGAGCGGCTGGTCGGTGCCGGCGTCAAGGAGTTGCTTGTCATCTCGCAGGACACCTCGGCCTATGGCGTCGATCTCAAATATGCCGAGAGCCCGTGGAAGGACCGCCAGGTCCGCGCCAAATTCCTCGACCTCGCACGCGAGCTCGGCGAGTTAGGTGCCTGGGTCCGGCTGCAATATGTCTACCCCTACCCGCATGTCGATGAGGTCATCGCGCTGATGAACGAGGGCAAGGTGCTGCCCTATCTCGACATCCCGTTCCAGCATGCAAGCCCCGAGGTGCTGAAGGCGATGAAGCGCCCGGCCGCGAAGGACAAGACGCTGGCGCGCATCAAGCGCTGGCGCGAGGAATGTCCTGACCTCGCGCTGCGCTCGACCTTCATCGTCGGCTTCCCCGGCGAGACCGATGCCGACTTCGCTTACCTGCTCGACTGGCTGGATGAAGCCGAGATCGATCGCCTCGGCTGCTTCAAATACGAGCCGGTTGCCGGCGCGACGTCGAACGCGATCGAGAACCCGGTGCCTGAAGAGGTCAAGCAGGAGCGCTACAACGCGCTGATGGCCCGCCAGCAGAAGATCTCGGCGCGCCGGCTCAAGCGCAAGGTCGGCACGCGCCAGCAGATCATCATCGACGAGGTCGGCCCGACCGTGGCCAAGGGTCGCTCCAAGGCGGATGCGCCGGAGATCGACGGCGCGGTGTATCTGACGAGCCGCCGTCCCTTGCGCGTCGGGGAGATCGTCACCGCGAAGATCGAGCGCGCCGACCAATACGATCTGCACGGCAGCGTCGCGGGATTCTGAAGCAATCCGTCATCGCGAGCGTAGCGACCAAGTCTAACAGCGCTTCCCGCTCCATGACCGTCATCCTGAGGTGCTCGTCCTGCAACGCAGGACGAGCCTCGAAGGACGACGGCCCGGCTGCCGCAGCATCTCGGCCGTTCATCCTTCGAGGCTCCGCATGGGACGCGTTGCGTCCGATGCCTCGCACCTCAGGATGACGGACCACTTTCAGGTTCTGATGCTCGCAACAACGAGATGGAGGCGATCACACCAGCCATTGCCGCCGAGCAAAAAGCCCGTCTGGAGCAGTTCGTCACGTCGCTCCTCCCGATGCCTGTCGTCCGTCATGCGCGGAAAACGCCTCCTTGGCTGCGAACAAACCGTTCACCGCCGCCGGGAAACCCGCATAGACGGCCATCTGCATGATGATCTCGACGATCTCGTCGCGCGACAGTCCGACGTTAAGACCCGCCTCGATATGCACTTTGAGCTGAGGCGCGGCATTTCCGAGCGCCGTCAACGCAGCGATGGTCGCGATCTCTCGCTCGCGCAGGCCGAGGTCCGGACGGCTGTAAATGTCGCCGAAGGGAAACTCGATCACGTAACGTGCGAAATCCGGAGCGATGTCGGCGAGTGAGGCGACGACGTTTTCGCCGGCCCTGCCGTCAATGCGTGACAGGGCCCGCTGGCCGCGAGCGAAGCGGCTTTCGGCTTGTGTTTCGGCGTGCGTCATTTTTCTTCGTCCTCTGTTCGTCGCCGGCATAGCCGGCGATCTTGGTATCAAGGACGAGAAGGCATTCCTGGAGTTCGGCAATCTGCGTGCGAACCTGTTCCCGGTGGGTTTCCAGCATCTCCCGCCGGGCTCGCCCGGTGGCTTCGCCTTCATCACGAAGCGCCGCATAACGCAACATGTCCCTGATCGGCATTCCCGTGGTCTTGAGCCGACCGAGGAATTCGATCCATGTGAGGATCGATGCGTCAAAGTCACGCTGGCCGGAACGATCCCGGTCGGCGTATGGCAGCAGCCCGATGCGCTCGTAGTAACGCAACGTGTGAGTCGACAAGCCGGTTCGTTTTGCGAGGTCGCCGATCTTCATGGGTGCCCGTTCTCGTACTGACGCACGTACAGATACCCCTTCGAGCGCGCTCTAAGTCAAGGGGGATCGCAGCGTCGCGGGGTTCTGACGATCAACTGAGCGCCGTGGGCTATGCGGCGCGCACGGCCTTAAGGAAACCGGACACCTTGTCGCGCAACGCATCGGCATGGCGCGACAACTGGGCCGCTGCGCCATGCATGTTAGTGGCGGATGCGCCAGCGGCGTCGATCGTCTGCGTCACCGCATTGATGTTGCTGGCGACTTCGCTGGTGCCCGTAGCGGCCTGACTGACCGAGCGCGCGATCTCCTGGGTCGCCTGTCCCTGCTGCTCGACAGCAACGGCAATCGTCTTAGCAATGTCGCTGATCTGCCCGATCGTCGTGCCGACCCCTTGGATCGCGACAACGGTATCGTCGGTCGCCCGTTGCATGGCACTGATGTGAGCGCTGATCTCTTCGGTGGCCTTGGCAGTCTGGCTAGATAGGCTTTTGACTTCGGCGGCAACGACCGCGAAACCGCGACCGGCATCGCCAGCTCGCGCTGCCTCGATCGTAGCGTTCAATGCCAGAAGATTAGTCTGGCTCGCGATCGCATTGATCATTTCGGTGACCGCACCGATCCTGGCTGCGGCTTCCGACAGGCTCCTCACGAGATCATTGGTGCGCGCGGATGCTTGCACCGCCTCGCCAGCAATGCTTGAGGAGGTCGCGACCTGACGGTTGATCTCGGCAACGGAGCTCGACAGCTCTTCGGTCGCGCCCGCGACCGACTGGACGTTGGCAGATGCTTCGGACGAGGCGGCAGCGACGGTCGACACGCGTTGCGCGGCGTTCTCAGCGGTCGAGCTGAGCGAGCCGGCCGTCGTCTCCACGTCCTTGGCAGCCGACGACACGGCGTTGGCAATGGAGCCGATGGTTTCCTCGAATTCGCCGGCAAGTTTGGCGATGGCGCGCTTTTTCTCTTCCCGCGCGGCAATCAGCTCCGATAAATCACGTCGAAAGCTGATGACGACGGGCTGGTGGCCATCGATCTCTGCGGGAACAAGTGTGACCTGCACCGGGACCATCTGCCCATCCGCTCGGCGCGTGATCCATTCGAAGCGAGCGTGGCCCTCCTTCATCGCCCGCGCGAGTGTCTCCTTGACGCAGTCCGACGAGCGGCGGCCGTCTGCTTGGAATTCAGGAGCCATATCGGCCGGTGACCGGGACAGCAGATCGGCCTTGCTGCGATAACCGCCAAACCTGACCGCCGCCTCGTTACAGGCGATGATCTTGGGCCCCGCCAGCACCATGACCGCATCAACCGAATGTTCGAAGACTGCTTGCCCAACCTGAGCATTGCGGTCCTGGCTTGTCCGTCGCCCGAAGAATCGCATCCGCTCCCCCAATTCGAAGCGGTCCAGTGACTAGCAAGAAAACATTAACCAAACACTTAATGGTCGCATACCGTTCGGAAAGATCAGCCAGCGGCCAGCCATTTCGGCACCCAGCGCTCCGGGCGCGGGGCGCGGGCGAGATCGGCCTTGGCTTCGGCGAGGAGCGCCGGCTCGCCGTCGATGGTCGGCCGCACGTCGTATTCGAAATTCGGCATGACGCGGCCATCGGCATAGAGGCCGAATTTCATCGCGTACCACAGGCCGAGTTCGGGCTGGGCGCGGCGCATCTCCTCGCGGAGGTCGCGCAGCAGGGATTCGATCGAGGCGGCCTCTTCGAACGGCTGCGGCCCGCGCGACAGGACGCGCGCCTCGTATTGCTTGCCTGATATCGCAACCTCGAAATGGGTCTTGTCCCAGGCTTTCTTGCCCTTGGGCAGGTGCGCCGCCAGCCGCCAGCCAAGCTCGGCCATCAGGCGATGATTGGCCCAATATTCCTCGCGGTCCCGGCTCCACTTCTCGACGAAGCCGCGGAAGTCGGGCAGCTCCGAACCGCCGTCGTCGCAACAGGCAGGTTCGCCGGCGGGGCGCCGCGCGAGCCATTGCGCGAGCTCGACCGTCTGCGGCTCGACCTCGTCGTGCGGCCGCAAATCGTGCCAGGCCTTGTCGAATTGCTGCGATGTGAGCTTCGTCAGCAGTGCATCGAGGGACGGCGCGAGCAGCTCGTAATCGCCCTCCGAGCCCAGACCCACGATCGGGGGATCGTCCCGGTCGAGACCTGCGCCGTACCAGCCGCCGACGGCCGAGCCGTCAGGCAGACGCATGAACAGCGCGAAGCGATCGCGCAAGGGGCTGCCATCGAAGATCGGGGCCTGATCGGAGAACTGGCCCTGCAGGGAGAAGCAGCCGACGCTGCCCCAGGGGCGGCCGTTCAGCCAGCCGGCAAAATCCAGCAGCAAAGGCGGCGCCTCGACGCCCGGCGGGAAGGCACCGCGAATACTGTCGAGGTCGATCGGATAAGGCGTGTCGGACAAGGCTGAAACTATCTTGATGGTCCCGTCCCTCTTGGTCGGTCCCGGCCGAGATCCGGTTCGAACCAATTGCTGTCCCGAGATCACAAACGCGCTAGAGGCTCTTAGGTTTCTGCGCAGCAAACAAATGACATGCAATCACACGATCGATATCCGGCCGGCGCTGCGCGCGTTGGCTGCCGCATTGACCCTGCTCACGTTTCCGGCCGCCGCACACTCCCCGTCGGCGGCGCAGGCGCGGCAATGGTGCTTCGGTTCCGAAGGGGTCAGCGACGACCAACGGCTCGCCGGGTGCTCGGCCGTGCTGCAAGCCAATCCGTCGAACGAGCGCGCGCTTTCCAACCGCGGCGAGATCTATCGGCGCAAGGGGGAGACCGAGCGCGCCTTGGCCGATCTCAACCGTGCGATCGATCTCGACGCGACCGATGCACCCGCGTGGTTCAATCGCGGAATCGTCTATGACGATCTCGGCGACCGCGACCACGCCATCATGGACTACAGCCGCGCCATCAGGCTCGTTCCGGACGATGCCTGGTACTACAACAACCGCGGCAATTCCTACATCGGCAAAGACGACTATGAGCATGCGCTCGCCGACTACAACCGGGCGATCAAGCTCGATCCGAAATTCGCGCTCGCCTATTACAACCGCGGCTCGGCCTATCGCGAACATGGCGAGATCGACCGCGCGCTGGCGGATCTCGAGATGTCGATCAGGCTCGATCCGAACTATGGCCCGGCCTATGGCAACCGCGCGCGCATCTTCCGCGATCGCGGCGAGCGTGATCGCGCGCTCGCCGATTTCGCCAAGTCGATCCAGCTCTCGCCGCACAACGACCGTGATTTCTATGCGCGCGCGAACATGTATTTCGACGCGCACGATTATGCGCTGGCGCTCGCGGATTACGATCGCGCGCTCGAGGCCAATGCGAGCTACGCCGGCGTGTTCAATTCGCGCTGCATGACGCGCGCCATTCTCGGCCGCCTGCAGGACGCGCTGGCCGATTGCGAGCAGTCGCTGCGGATGCGACCGAACGATCCCGACACATTGGACAGCCGCGCCCTCGCCTATCTGAAGCTCGGCAATCTCGACGCGGCGATCGCCGACTACGATGCCGCCCTGAGCGCAAAGCCTGAGCTCGAGAGTTCGCTCTATGGCCGCGGGCTCGCGAAGCGGAAGAAGGGCGACACCAAAGGCTCCGCGCGCGACATCGCGGCGGCGAAGGCGGTCAATGCCCGGATCGCCGAGGAGTTCGCACATTACGGCGTCGAGTAATCCCGCTTGACAAACCCTGCCCTTCGGCTGTACGGACGCGCCCCATGATCACCTCTCGGACCCACCGCCGCGCAGCTTTCCGTCGTCGCTCCAGCGACGATGATGGGTTGCGCCATGTCCGACGACGCCGCTGAACCAGTAAATTCAGCTTAGTTTTCGAGAAGGCCGCACCCGCAAAGTGCGGCCTTCTTGCTTTTCGCGCGCCGTTTTCACCCGCCGACCAGATCTTCTACCCTAAAGAGGAGTTCGACATGACCACCGCCACCCATCCGTATGACGCGCTGATGGACATCACCGCACGGCCCAAGGCCGTGTTCGTCCGCGGTGCAGGCTCATATCTGTGGGACGATAGCCGCAAGCGTTATCTCGATTTCGTGCAGGGCTGGGCCGTGAACTGCCTCGGCCACTCCCCGCCCGCGGTTGCGGATGCGTTGGCGTCGCAGGCCAAACGGCTGCTGACACCGAGCCCGGCCTTCTACAACGAGCCGAGCCTCAAGCTCGCGCAGGCGCTCGTCGAGACCAGCGCGTTCGACCAGGTGTTCTTTGCCAACTCGGGCGCCGAGGCCAATGAGGGCGCGATCAAGCTCGCGCGGAAATATGGCAGCCTGCACAAGGGTGGCGCGTTCGAGATCATCACGTTCGAAGGCGGCTTCCACGGCCGCACGCTGGCGACCATGTCGGCCTCGGGCAAGAAGGCCTTCGAGCCGCTGTTCGAGCCGAAAGTCGCCGGTTTCAAGAAGGCCAAGCTCAACGACATCGCCTCGGTCGAAAGGCTGATCAACGCCAACACCGTTGCTGTCATGCTCGAGCCGATCCAGGGTGAATCCGGCGTGTGGCCGGCGACCGATCAGTTCCTGCAGGAATTGCGCGCGCTCACCGAGGCACACCGCCTGCTTCTGATCTTCGACGAGATCCAGACCGGCATGGGCCGGACCGGAAAGCTCTTCCACTACGAGCACACCGGCATTGCCCCCGATATCATGACGCTGGGCAAGGGCATCGGCGGCGGCGTGCCGCTCGCAGCCCTGCTTGCAACCGAACGCGCCGCCTGCTTTGCGCACGGCGACCAGGGCGGCACGTTCAACGGCAATCCCCTTATGTGCGCGGCAGGGCTTGCTGTGCTCGAGGAGGTCAGCAAGCCCGATTTCTTGAAGTCCGTCACCGAGACCGGCCTGCTGCTCGAAAGCGAGTTGCAGAAGGTCTCGGCGCGGCACGGCCTCGGCGGGGTGCGCGGCCGCGGCCTGCTGCTGGCGCTCGATCTCAAGCTGCCGATCGCGCCCGGCATCGTCGCGCAGGCGTTCGAGGCCGGCGTGCTGCTCAACGCACCGCAGCTCGACGCGCTGCGTTTCATGCCGGCGCTGAACGTCACGAAGGCTGAGATCGCCGAGATGATCGGCTGTCTCGATGCGATCCTGACCAAGGCCGGCGCGGCGAGATGCGTGGCGTGAGGTGCACTCTCCGTCATGGCCGGGCTTGTCCCACGACTGTCCGGTTGGGCGATTAGCATAGACTGAGGCTCATCTGTCGATGAT
>NZ_CAKZHY010000081.1 GCF_936928535.1 uncultured Bradyrhizobium sp.
TATCTCCCGCCCCCCTCCCATCTCGTTTTCCAATGCCCCTCCCGCCATCCTGAAGAGGCCGGCCGACTGACCGACACTCGCCCCAGGAGGCTGACATGACCGTTGCTTTCCGATACTTCGATGTCCCCTCCCTCAGCGACCGCTTGCGCAATGCGCAAGGCATGACCGGTCCGCTGATGCACGAGATCATTGACAAGACCTGCCGACGAATCCCCTCGCTCCGCCAAACCGATCGCACTGCTCGCCTGATCAAACTGATCGATGCGGAGGCCTGGACCGATGCCGCGCTGGCACTGATGGAGCTGGAGCTGCCGCTGTGGCACGTCCGCCGCATCGCCTATGACGAAGGCGAATGGCATTGCGCATTGTCGCGTGAACGCGAACTTCCTGAATGGCTCGACGCGGCTGTCGAGGGATGCCACGGCGACCTCGCGATCGCGCTGATGTCGGCCTTTGTGGACGTCCAGGCCCTGGCTGTGGAAGCCTCGCGGCCGAGCGTTCCCAGTGTGCGCCCCGCCCCGGATGCGCTCTATGAACCGGTGGCTTGCGTGAATATCAGCTGAGCGGATACGAGGCCTTGAGCCTTATGGCGTTCCTATGAGATCGCCGCGCGCTCTCTCTCGAAATCCTATCCATTGAGAAAGATATTGGTCGGGCGACCAACGGGACGAGATCCCGCAGCGCCCGTCATTGGAAGGAATACCTCCGTGAAACTCGTCGAACCTCCGTCGTGCAGCTCGCTCTCGAGCATCGTGTTCATCGGCCAAAACCGTCGCGGCCAGTGGATCGCGCAGCAGCAGCACGGCCTCTATGGCGGTCTGTTCGTCAGCCGCGCGCAAGCCGTCAAATACGCCCTGTTCGAGAATGGACAGCATCCCGAGACCATCGTCGAGCTGTCGCGCGAGATCGAGCTCGAGATGGGTAAGTCCCCCGGCGTTTCGCAGCGCGCCGCCTGAGCCGGGCGCTATCCGGCGAGACAATCATGTTCATCCCTCCCTCAGCCTGGTTCACCGGCTTCATTCCGGATCTGCCGACGCCGTTCGATGCGTCGGATGGAATTGATCTGAAGGCCTTCGCCGCACTCTGCGAGCGCCAGGTTGCGGCCGGTGTCCCCGCCATCCTGGTCTGCGAGACGGCCGGCGAGGCACCAACGCTCTCGCCTGCGGAGCAGGAGCTCGTCATCCGCACTGCTGTCGACGTCATCAGGGGCCGCGTGCGTGTCATTGCCGGCGCGATGTCGAACGCGACCAGCCGCGCGGTCGAGCTTGCGCGCCGCGCGGAGGCCGCCGGTGCCGACGCCGTCATGTCGGTGGTGCCCGCCTACAACAAGCCGATGCAGGAGGGCATGCTGGCGCATTTCCGCGCGATTGCCGGATCGACGGGACTTCCTATGATCCTCCACGACGTCCCCTCCCGCACGTTACGGCCGCTGGCCGACGAGACGCTTCTGCGTCTCACCGAATCGCGCCAGTTCGTCGGCCTGCGAGATGGCTCCGGCGACGCCACGCGGCCGATGCGCCTCGCCCGACACCTGCCGGCCGGCTTTCGTTTTCTATCCGGCGACGATACCACCGCCTTCGGCTTCATTGCGGACGGCGGCGATGGCGCGATCTCGGAAGTTGCCAATATCGCGCCCGATCTATGCCGCACGATCTTCTCGCACGTCAGGCAGGGCCGCCTGCAATCGGCGCGTTATCTCGACAAGCGATTGATGCCGCTGATCGCGTGCCTTGGTCGAGAGAGCCCGGCAGCGCTGAAATATGCATTGAGCGTGCTCGGCCTGATGTCGCCGGCAACGCGGCTGCCGATCGTGCCGCTGGACGCGGCCGCCCAGAGAGAGGTGGTCCGCGCCTTCGCCGCCATCGCCGACGAGGAGCTGATCGACGGCATCGGTGCATAGAGGTGCGCCTTTATGGCCCTCCTATATGACTGCACCGCCGCCCGTCTCGCATTCCTATGCTGCAATGCTCATCATGAGAGGCAGATTGGGGCGACCGTCGCGTCGCCCTGCGGACAAGGACTTCTGACATGTCGATGCTGACACAGGGCTTTGAACGGTCCTCCGACTGGGCCGAACGCCCGGCGCTGATCTCCCGGGAACGCAAGGCCCAACTCAAGCAGGTCGCGCTGCGCGCGCTGGCCGTGCTGACGATGGGCGGGGTCCTTGCCGCACTCATCGCGCTGAAGACCGCCGTCTATGTCTGGCACCTTCACGCCTGAAAGCGTTGGCAACCATCATGACCTTGCAGATGTGTGAGGAGGCCGCCATGGCCGCGATTGCTCTTCAGACGATCCATCGCCAGCCACCACGGCCAGTGACGGAACTCAAGCCGCTCGACCCCGACGTGGTCAGCGCTGCCATTCCGGCCTTCTTCATCGGCCGCAACCGGGCTGGCATCTGGGTCGCCCGCGAAGCGCGTGGCCGCATCGGCGGACTGTTCCTGTTCAAGAGCTCGGCCGTGGATTTCGCTAACCGCCAGAGCGCGCCGGCGCGGTGCGCGCTGGTGTTTCCCGCCGAGACTTTCGAGCTCGACATCGAGAACCGCGGCAATCTGCTGATCGGGCTCGCGGAACATGCCGGGCGGGTTCTGGCGCGCTTCGCCGCGAGATCACGCAAATGATCGAGCTCAAGATTGCCCTGCTGCTCGCGCTGATGGCAGCGCTGCTGCTCGGCCTGCGCGCCACCGCTGCGCCCGCCGCGGACAGCTAGACGTGCAGCTCCTCAAAGGACATCTTGAGCACGCAGCCACGACCCTCCTGACCATGGCGCTCAGCCTGGTCTGGGGCGCGGTCCTGACGGTCGTGATCACGCTCGCCGCACGAGGCCTCGGCGTCTAGATCCCCATCGCTTCCGCACCGAGGGGCGCTTCGCACCTTGCGGAAAACGCCCCGGCCGATCTGGCGCCGCTTCGCGGAACCGTGTTAGATCGGCCGCATGAGCACAAGCAGCGTCAACGTCGTCGCCCACCCCCTGGTCCAGCACAAGCTTTCGCTGATGCGGGAGAAGGACCGCTCGACCAAGAGCTTTCGCGAGATCCTGAACGAGGTCGGGATGCTGCTCGGCTACGAGGTGACGCGCGACCTGCCGCTGGAGATGGTCGACATCGAGACGCCGATCGCCCCGATGCTGGCGCCGAAGATCGCCGGCAAGAAGCTCACGCTTGCGCCGATCCTGCGCGCCGGCGTCGGCTTTCTCGACGGCATGCTGGCGCTGATGCCCTCGGCCCGCATCGCCCATATCGGGCTCTACCGCGACCCCGAAACATTGCAGGCCGTGGAATATTACTTCAAGGCGCCGCAGGACCTGTCCGACCGTACCGTAATCCTGATGGACCCGATGCTGGCGACCGGCAATTCGGCCTGCGCCGGCGCCACCCTGCTCAAGGCGCGCGGCGCCCGCGACATCCGCTTCGTCTGCCTGCTGTCGGCCCCCGAGGGCATTGCGCAGTTCCAGAGCGAGCATCCCGACGTCCCGATCTGGACCGCCGCGATCGACGAGCGGCTCAACGATCACGGCTACATCGTGCCGGGTCTCGGCGATGCCGGCGACCGGATGTTCGGCACCAAGTAGACAGGTTTGCGCGATCGGGCTACTCCGGTTTCCATGCATGCTGACGATGCTTCCCTGCAATCGCTGATCAGATCGGAGATCACAGCCGATCCCGCCTTCGTGTTTGACGGCACGTCGGTCTCGCGCTCGGAGTTTTCCGGGAAGGTCGAACAGACCACGGCCTGGCTTGCCGCGCAGGGCATCGGAACGGGCGACGTCGTGGCGGTCTGGCTGGTCAACCGCGTCGAATGGGTTGCGCTGCTGTTTGCCGCCGCCAGGCTCGGTGCGATCGTCGCGGCCGTCAACACGCGCTATCGCAGCGCGGAGGTCTCGCATCTCCTGAAACTATCAGGCGCAAAGCTCCTGATCATCGAGGCGGCGTTCCGCTCGATCGATTTCGCGGCCATTCTCGCCGACATCGCCAAGACCGATGTCCCCGGTCTGCAAAAGCTCGCTGTGGTCGGCGCGGATGCGATTCCGGCACAATGGCCTTGCATACGCTTCGACGCCTTCGACACGCATTATCCCCCGGCTCCATCTCAGCATGACATCGATCTGCCCGTGCTGCTCTACACCACATCGGGCACGACCAAGGGGCCAAAGCTGGTCGCGCATTCGCAGCGAACGCTTGCGAGCCACGCCAACGCCGTTGCCAGGGCGCTCCAGCTTTCCCCGCAGCGTCATGCGCTGCTGGCGATGCTGCCGTTCTGCGGCACTTTCGGCATGACGAGCCTGCTCGGCTTCATCGCGGCCGGTGCCACTGTTCACGTACTCGACGCCTTCGAGGCGGCGCTGGCGCTGAAGATCCTCAGCGAGCACAGGATTACGCACAGCTTCGGCTCCGACGAGATGTTCCGCCGGATCCTTGAGCTGACCGGTGCGCCGTTCCCGCATCTGGAAGTCTGCGGCTTCGCCGCATTCCAACCTGGCTGGCGAGAGCTTGCTGCGGAGGCCGAGGCACGCGGCCTGCCGCTGTTCGGCCTCTACGGATCGAGCGAGGTGCAGGCGCTGTTCTCGATCGGGCGTGCAAGTGACGCGTTCGCCGACCGCGTCGAGGGCGGCGGCTGGCCGATGTCACCAGAGGCGAAAGTCCGAATCCGCAATACCGAGAGCGGCGAACTCGCAGGCCCCGGCGTCTCCGGCGAGATCGAGATCCGCGCGCCGTCGCTCTTCCTCGGCTATTTCAACAATCCCGAGGCAACGCGCGATGCGATCACCGCGGACGGCTTCTTCCGCACCGGCGATATCGGTCGCCTGCGCGGCGGCGCATTCGTCTACGAGACCCGCGCCGGCGATGCGATGCGGCTCGGCGGCTTCCTGGTCGCGCCCGGCGAGATCGAGGACGAGCTCAAATCCTGCGCCGGCGTTGCCGATGCGCAGGTTGTCGCGGTCGATCTGAAGGGCCAGGCGCGCTGCGTTGCTTTTGTGATTCCGGCGAAGACTCCGCCGCAGCAGGACGTGCTGACGGCGCGCCTGCGCGAACGGCTCGCTGGCTACAAGGTCCCGGCGCGGATCTATGTGGTGGATGCCTTCCCCGTCACCGACAGCGCCAATGGCGTCAAGATCCAGCGCGCAAAACTCCGCGACATGGCGATGGAGCGGATCGCGGCTGAACCAAGCTAATACGACTTTGCGAGGCCGAGCACCTTTTCGGCGATGAAGCTGAGCGCGAGTTGTGGGCTGACCGGCGCGATGCGCGGGATCAGGACCTCGCGCAAATAGCGCTCGACATGGAATTCCTTGGCGTAGCCAAAACCGCCATGGGTCATCACCGCCTGCTCACAAGCCGAGAAACCCGCTTCGCCCGCGAGGTACTTCGCGGCATTGGCTGCGGCACCGCAGGGCATGCCCTTGTCATATTGCCACGCCGCCGACATCACCATCAGCCAGGCCGCCTCGAGCTCGACCCAGTTCACCGCCAGCGGATGCTGGATGCCCTGGTTCTTGCCGATCGGGCGATTGAACACGGTGCGCGTCTTGGCGTATTCGGTCGCACGCGACAGCGCGAGCTTGCCGAGGCCGACGGCTTCCGCCGCGATCAGGATGCGTTCGGGGTTCATGCCTTCGAGGATGTACTGGAACCCCTTGCCCTCTTCGCCGATGCGGTCCTCCATCGGGATCTCGAAATCCTCGAAGAACAGCTCGTTGGAATCGACGACCTTGCGGCCCATCTTCTCGATCTCGTGGACCTTGATCTTCTTTCGGTCGAAGTCCGTATAGAACAGGCTGAGGCCGTGAGTAGGCGAGCGCACGTCTTCCAGCGGCGTCGTGCGCGCCAGCAGCAGGATCTTGTGCGCGACCTGCGCGGTCGAGATCCACACCTTCTGGCCGTTGACGATGTAGCGGTCGTTCTTGGCGACCGCACGGGTCTTGAGCTGCGTGGTATTGAGGCCGGTATTGGGTTCGGTGACGGCGAAGCACGCCTTCTCGCGGCCCTCGACCATCGGCGGCAGCATGCGCTTGCGCTGCTCTTCGGTGCCGAACACGACGACGGGGTTGAGACCGAACACGTTGATATGCACCGCGGAGGCGCCGGACATGCCGGCACCGGACTCCGCGATGGTGCGCATCATGATCGCCGCCTCGGTGATGCCGAGGCCAGAGCCGCCATATGCCTCCGGCACGCAGATGCCGAGCCAGCCGGCGTCGGCCAGCGCCTTGTGGAAGTCGTGCGGGAAACCGCCGTCGTGATCCTTCTTCAGCCAATAGGCGTCGGGAAAGCCTTCGCAGATCTTGGCGATAGCGTCGCGAATGGCTTCCTGCTGATCGGTGAGCGCGAAATCCATGGTCCTGATCTCCTTGCTGGGAGCCGCGCTTGCGCCATCTCCCGATCGCGTTCCCCACCCGAAGGCCATGGCCGCTTGCCGCGCCCCGACATGCCTTCGCTTCGCGTTCTTTAGCTCGAAAAACCGCATCCAGATACGTGAATCTGCCGACCAACTGTGTCTAACATGCATGGCGTCATGCGGTGCGAAGCGCCGTTATTTCGTGAGGAGGAAACCGCGATGGCCGGACTCTATTTCGAGGACTTTTCCGTGGGCCAGGAGTTCAGAGAATCCAGATCACGCCCGAGAGCCGGCATCGTCGAATTCGAGCACCACGCCTTGAACCAGAACGACGAGGTCGTCGGCAAATGCCGCCGCATGGCGATGATGCACAAGAGGCCGGTCTGATGCGCTCGATGCTGTTCGTGCCCGGCGATTCCCCGCGCAAATTCGAGAGGGCCAGCGAAGGCAAGGCCGACGCGTTGATCATCGACCTCGAAGACTCCGTCGTCACCGACAAGAAGCCGGAGGCGCGCGGATTGACGCGCGAGATGCTCGAGAGCCGCCCCGGCCTGCACCAGCTCTATGTCCGCGTCAACGCGCTCGATACCGGAATGACGCTGACGGATCTTGCCGCGGTGATACCCGGCAAGCCCGACGGCATCGTGCTGCCGAAATCGCAGGGCGGCGACGACGTGCGGCAGGTCGCGACCTGGCTCGAAGCGCTGGAAGCGGCATCTGGCCTCACGGTCGGCGCGACACGCATCGTCTGCGTCGCCACGGAAACCGCCGGCTCGATCTTCGGGCTCGGCAGCTACAAGGGCTGCTCCCCACGCCTTGCCGGCCTGATGTGGGGCGCGGAAGATCTTTCGGCGTCGCTGGGCGCAACGGAAAAGGCCTCGGGCGGCGTGTTCCACAGCCCCTATCGCCTCGCGCGCGATCTCTGCCTGATGGCGGCGGCCGCGGCGGACGTGGCGCCGATCGACACTGTCTATACCGATATCGACAATCTCGCGGGCCTCGAGCAGGAAACGCGCGCAGCGCGGCGCGACGGCTTTGCGGCCAAGGCGCTGATCCATCCCAAGCATGTCGACATCGTCAATGCCGCGTTCGTGCCAACGGACGCCGAGCGGATATGGGCGGAGAAGGTGATCGCTGCGTTCGCCGGCAATCCGGATGCCGGCACGCTGCGCCTCGACGGCCAGATGATCGACAAGCCGCATCTTCGTGCCGCGAAGAAGATCCTCGGCCAGAGCTAGGACGCAAAGGCCTGGTCATGATCGATCGCGCGGGCGGCGGGTCGGCTGTGGCTGACCGCGGAGAGTCTCAATCGAATCCCTGAACGGGTGGCGCCGTGGTTGCCGCCGCCGCTGCCGGCGCAATTGGAGCCGGTTGCGTCACGGGAGCGGCCTGTACCGGCGGATTGCCGGCCCCTCGCATCTGACCGTTGGCCTCCATCGCCTGGCGCGTGCGTGGCGGAGCAAGGCTCGCGGCCGACCGGTACGCCTCGCGACGTGGCGGCTGCCGGTGTCTTGCCGAACGCGAATCTCTCACGCCCCATGACCGGGCGATGGAAGGACCGGCGGTATAGCCGATCACCGCGCCCGCAACGGCACCGACCGGCCCCAGCACGACCGCGCCGGACACGGCTCCGATCGCCGCAGAGCTCGCGCGCTCCTGTGCAATTGCGCTTGCGGGCACGCCGGCCAGCATCACGATGGCAGTGATCAGAACCTTCTTCATCAGAGCGTCTCCCCCACCTGAGATCCCTCTGACTCAAATATGGCCGCACGAAGTTTGTTCGTTGCCCGACGCGGGGCAACCGCCGATGGAACTCCGGCAATTCAAGGGCCGCGGCCGGCAAGAAGCGCGGAGCTAGACGATCCTGATCGACATATCAGGCAAGCCGTCGAGCTTGCACAGCAGCACGTCGCCCTTCACCACCGGGCCGACATTCTCCGGCGTGCCGGAATAGATGATGTCACCGGCCTTGAGCTCGAACGCTTCCGACAATTTTGCGATCTGCTCGGCGACGCTCCAGATCATCTTGCTGAGATCCGAACTCTGGCGCACCGTGCCGTTCACCGCGAGCGAGATCGCGCCCTTCTCGAAATGGCCGGTCTTGCTCGCCGGATGGATCGGACCGAGCACCGCGGCGTGATCAAAGCTCTTGCCGATCTCCCAGGGCTTCTTCTCCGCGGCCATGCCGTTCTGGAGATCGCGCCGGGTCATGTCGAGGCCGAGCGCGTAGCCATAGACGTGATCGAGCGCCTTTTGAGGCGCGATGTTGCTGCCGCCGGATTTCAGCGCGGCGACCAGCTCGACCTCGTGGTGGTAGTTCTTGGTCAGCGACGGATAGGGATGATCGGCGACCTCACCGATCGCGACGTTCTGGATCGCGTCGGTCGGCTTCTGGAAGAAGAACGGCGGCTCGCGGTTCGGATCCGAGCCGCGCTCGATCGCATGCGCCGCATAATTGCGACCGATGCAGTAGATGCGGCGGACCTGAAACACATCCGTTTCGCCGACGATCGGAATCGTGACCATCGGCACCGGGAAGATCGGCTTGGGCGCGGCCTGCGCAGCGGCCGGCACCGTTTCCGCAAGACCCGTCGCCGCCACTGCGGCTACGGCCGTGAGCACATTTCGTCGTGTCGTCTTTGTCATGTTCTATTCCCTGGCTCGGGCAATCGTTTCCTCAAATCGTTCTTAGAGCCAAACGCACATCCGGCCAATGGGCCATCCGCTACGCCTAAAGTCGAGGCACAGCGGAAGTACCGGCGGTCCTTTTGTGCCTGGCGGATGTTTCGTGAAAAATTCGGCGTATAAACGTGGCTAACGGATCAGGTCGCTGCATTTTCTTTCTGCAGCGCGCATAAGGCGTCAGGCCGTGCATACAAGCACACGCAGACTACGGCGTAGGGCTCTTCGCGCGGCAGCGGCGGCGACGATCGCGCTGCTCGTTGCCGCAATTTCGCACACCGCGCATGCCGGTGAAACATCCGTTGCGGCGGCGACGCTGCAAGCGATCGGCAAGATCGATCTGCGCTTTCAGTCCTACAATATCGAAATGGTGGAGGTGACGGGCGGGCGGTTCTGGAAGCCGTATCCGCGCGCGGGCCACGGCTTCGATCAGCGCGATCGCTACAGCTTCAGGCCTCCGATCGATCTGTCCAACGCGCGCCTGCGCAGGCTCGCAGCCGCCCTGTCGCCGGCTTACATGCGCGTCAGCGGAACCTGGGCCAATGCGACGTACTTTTCCGACACGGAGAGCGCGCGTGCGAAACCGCCGGCCGGCTTCAACTCCGTGCTCAACCGCGCGCAATGGCGCGGCGTCGTCGATTTCGCGCGCGCTGTCGATGCGGAGATCGTCACCTCCCTGGCCATCAGTTCCGGCAGCCGCGACAGCAGTGGGGCCTGGCAACCGGATCAGGCTCAATGGCTGATCGATGTCACGCGCTCGCTCGGCGGTCGTCTCGACGCCATCGAGTTCATGAATGAACCGACGCTCGCAGTCGGCGCTCCGCCCGGCTATGACGCGACCGCCTATGGCCGTGACGTCAAAACGTTTCGCCAATGGATCCGGAACAGTGCGCCGGAAACGCTGATCGTCGGCCCCGGCTCGGTCGGCGATACCGCCTCCCCATCTGCCCCAGGCATCACCACGCGCGATCTGCTCACAGCATCCGGCCCTGGCGTCGACCGCTTCTCCTATCATCACTACAACACGATCTCGCCGCGCTGTGGAGGCCGCGACGATCCAGCGCAAGCGCTTTCGGAGCAATGGCTCGCGCGCACCGATTCCACGCTGGCGATCTATCGCGACTTGCGCGACAGCTTCGAGCCGGGCAAGCCGATCTGGCTGACGGAGACGGCGAATGCGGCCTGCGGCGGCAATCGCTGGGACAAGACGTTCCTCGACATTTTTCGCTATCTCGACCAGCTCGGGCGCCTGGCCAAAGCCGGTGTCCAGGTGGTGATGCACAATACGCTGGCCGCCAGCGACTACGGCCTGCTGGACGAGACGACATTCCGTCCCCGCCCGAACTACTGGGCTGCGCTGCTCTGGCATCGGCTGATGGGAACGACGGTGCTCGACGCAGGCCTCGCCGTCGTCCCGAGTCTTCACGTCTACGCGCATTGCCATCCGAAGCTGCACGGCGCGGTCACGCTGCTCGCAATCAACACCTCGCGCGACGCTTCGCGCTCGCTCGCTTTGCCGCTTCCGTCCGAGCGTTACACGCTCAGCTCCGCCCGGCTGCCGAGTGCCAGTGTGCAATTGAACGGCAACCCGCTCGCGCTTGTGGCTGGCGACAGAATCCCTGACATCGCGGGCGTTCCAACGCCGGCCGGCATGATCCATCTCGCGCCGGCCACGATCACATTCCTGACGATCCCCAGCGTGGCCAACCCCGCCTGCCTCTGACCGCCTACGACTTCAGCACGTCGCGCGCCGTCTCCGACGTCATCAAGGTCGCGATGATCGTGATGATCGAGAGCGCGATGATGTAGAGCGACACCGGCCAGTAGGTGCCGGCCCAGGCTAGCAGCGCGGTCGCGATCAGCGGCGAGAAGCCGCCGCTGAGCGCGGCTGCGACATTTGCCCCGAGCGAAGCGCCGCTGTAGCGCACCTTCGTGCGGAACAGTTCGGGCATGAAGGCAGCCTTCGGCCCGAACAGCAGCGCATGCGTCAGCGTCATCGTGACGACGAGCGCAAGCGTGATCAGCATTGGCTCTCGGGTGTCGAGGAACCAGAACAGCGGAAACGCCAGCGCCACCGTGAACACGCCGCCGGCGAGATACAGTGCCTTGCGGCCGAAGATATCGGAGAGCCAGCCGGCGAGCGGCAACGTCGCGAACTCGACGATCGCGGCATAGACCACCGCATTCAGGATCACCTGGCGCGGCACGCCGAGCTTTGCCGTGGCATAGACCACCACGAACACGGTGAGGAGATAAGCGAGCCCGACTTCCGACACCGTGATGCCGATCGCCAGCAGAAAGCTGCGCCAGTCGCTCCGCAGCACTTCCCACACCGGCTGCGCCAGAACTTCCTTGCGCTCGACCACTTGCTTGAAGTGCGGCGTCTCCGCGAGCCTCAGCCGGACGATGAAGCCGAAGCCGACGAGCAGGATGCTGATCCAGAACGGCACGCGCCAGCCCCAGCTAAGGAAGTCCGCTTCCGGCAGTCGCGTCATCAGCCCGAAGATGCCGGTGGAGGCCGCAACGCCGACGGGAAAACCTATCTGCACCAGGCTGCCATAGAAACCGCGCCTGTGACCGGCGTGCTCGGCCACCATCACCACCGCGCCGCTCCATTCCCCGCCGAGACCGATGCCTTGGATGAAACGGAGGATGACGAGCAGGATCGGCGCCCACACGCCGATCTGGCTGTAGGTCGGCAGGCAGCCGATCAGGAAGGTGCCGAGCCCCATCGCGATCATGGTCGCGACCAGCATCCTCTTGCGGCCGAGCCGATCGCCATAATGCCCGATGATGGCGCCGCCGATCGGCCGCGCCACGAAGCCGACAGCATAGGTCGAGAACGCCGCCAACGTGCCGACAAAGGGATCGAAGCTCGGGAAGAACAGCTTGTTGAGCACGAGCGCGGCCGCCGTGCCGTAGATCAGGAAATCGTACCACTCGATCGCAGTACCGAGCGCGCTCGCCCACACCACATGCGCCGTCGTCGATCGCTCCGCCGCGCCGGAGACCCCCGCTGCCACAGTCATTGCTTTCAGCCCCAAGCTTTCAGAGGACATCATGGTCAATCGCGATCGCTGTTGCAATCTGTAGAGGTATTGCCTCTCACAGGATAACACCGCGAGATTTTACGCGTCGCTGCCTCCACGACCGTCATTGCGAGGAGCTCTTGCGACGAAGCAATCCAGACTGCCTCCACGGAGAAAGCCTGGATTGCTTCGCTCCGCTCGCAATGACGGTGTTGAAGCAGTTGTGTGCGCTCTCTGTGACGGCACTCCGGCGATCGCGGAACTCGCCTCAACTCCCTCATTCGCCATTGACAAATTTATTCGCTAATATCTAATTTACCTCCATAACAACCGCCGCGCCAACCGGTCCATAAAAGAGAGGAAACTTCGATGAGAGGGCTTTTGGCCTGCGCCATGCTCGCGGCCATGATGTCTGCTGCCATGACCACAGCCGCCAGTGCACAAGTCTCCGACGACGTGGTGCGGATCGGCGTGCTGACGGATCTGTCGAGCTGGGGCCGCGACAATTCCGGGCCCGGCTCGGTCGAAGCCGCCAAGATGGCCGTGGAGGAGTTCGGGCCGACCGTGCTCGGCAAGCCGATCGAGATCATCAGCGCCGACCACCAGATGAAGACCGACGTCGGCGTCAATATCGTGCGCGGCTGGTTCGACAACGGCAAGGTCGATGCGGTCGCCGACATTCCCAATTCCGGCATCGCGATCGCCGTGCACAACATGGTGCGCGAGCGCAACAAGATCGCACTGCTGTCAGGCCCAGGTGCGAGCTCGCTGACGGACGAGCTGTGCAGCCCGAACACCGTGCACTTCACCTACGACACCTATGCGCTGTCGAAGGTGACGGCCTCCGCCGTGATCAAGGAAGGCGGCAAATCCTGGTACTTCATCACCGCGGACTACGCCTTCGGCCAGCAGCTCGAGAAGGATGCCACCCGCTTCATCAACGAGATGGGCGGCAAGGTGCTCGGCGGCGTCAAGCATCCGACCAACACCGCGGACTTCTCCTCCTTCGCGCTGCAGGCGCAGAGCTCCAAGGCCGACGTCGTCGCCTTCGCCAATGCCGGCCAGGATACCGACAACGCCATCAAGCAATCAGGCGAGTTTGGTCTCGTGCAAGGCGGCCAGAAGCTCGTGGGGCTTCTGATGTTCGACACCGACGTGCATGCGATTGGACTCAAATCGGCGCAGGGCACCTACATGACGACGGCCTCGTACTGGAACATGGACGAGGCGACCCGCGCCTGGTCGAAGAAATTCTTCGCGCGCACCAATGTGATGCCGACCATGATCCACACCGGCGTCTACGGCTCGGTGCTGCATTATCTCAAGGCGATCAAGGCGGCCGGAACCGACGATCCCGCCAAGGTCATGGCCAAGATGCGCGAGCTGCCGATCGAGGATACCTTTGTTCACGGCGGCAAGCTGCGCGAGGATGGCCGCGTCATCCGCGACATGTATCTGGCCAGGGTAAAGTCGCCCGAGCAGTCCAAGGAGCCCTGGGATTATCTCGAGATCATCAAGACCGTGAAGGGCGAGGACGCCTTCCGCCCCGTCTCCGAATCCAAATGCCCGCTCCTGAAGAAGTGAGGTGAGACATGGCCGGCAACGAGCATAGCGCAAGCGAAACCTACGAGTGCGATGTGCTCGTGGCCGGATCGGGTTGCTCCGGCATGTCGGCGGCGATCACTGCGCGCCACCGCGGCCTCGACGTGCTGATCGTCGAGAAGGAGCCGCGCTTTGGCGGCACCACCGCCCGCTCCGGTGGCTGGCTCTGGATTCCCGGCACGTCGCTGGCGAAGGCCTACGGCATCGCGGAGACGCCGGACCAGGCGCGCACATACTTGCGGCACGAAGCCGGCAACAATTTCGACGCGGCCCGCGTCGATGCGTTCCTCAGCGCCGGCCCCGAGGCGGTCGATTTCTTCACCACCAAGACGTCTCTGTGCTTCGACATGCCGCTGGTGTTTCCGGATTATCACGCCGAAGCGCCCGGCGGCGCGCAGGGCGGCCGCTCCATGGTGACGCGCCCGTTCGACGGCCGCGAGCTCGGCGACCTCATCAAGACGCTCGGCATGCCCCTGCCCGAGCTCACCGTGTTCGGCATGATGCTGGGCAGCGGCAAGGAGATCATTCACTTCATGCGGGTGACGAAATCGCTGAATTCGGCGATCTATGTCGCCAAGCGCCTGTCGCGGCATCTGATGGATGTGCTGCGCTATGGCCGCGGCATGACGCTGACCAACGGCAATGCGCTGGCGGGGCGCCTCGCCAAATCCGCGCAGGATTTGAAGATTCCGATGTGGCTGTCCTCGCCGGTGCGTGAGCTGACGGTCGAAAACGGCACTGTCACCGGCGCGATCGTCACCTGCGAGGGGCGCGAAGTGCGCGTTCGTGCAAGGCAAGGCGTCGTGCTCGCCTGCGGCGGCTTTCCGCATGACGTCGAACGGCGCAAGAAAATGTTTCCGCATGCACCGACCGGCCATGAACATTTCTCGCCGGGCCCGACCGGCAACACCGGCGACGGCCTGCGCCTTGCGGAGAGCGCCGGCGGGCATGTCGAGGAGCGCCTGCCGAATGCGGCCGCCTGGGTGCCGGTGTCGCTGACGACGCGCAAGGACGGCTCGAAGGGCGTGATGCCGCACTTCATCGACCGCGCCAAGCCCGGCGTGATCGCGGTGATGCGCGACGGCAAGCGCTTTGCCAATGAGGGCAATTCCTATCACGACTTCGTCCAGGCCATGATCAAGGCGGCAAAACCCGGCGAGGAGATCGCGGCCTATCTCGTCTGCGATCACAAGACGCTGCGCAAATACGGTCTCGGCTGCGTGCCGCCGTTCCCGATGCCGCTGGGTCATCACCTTTCGACCGGCTATCTCATGCGCGGCGACACGCTGGAGGCGCTCGCAACGAAGGCCGGTATCGATGCCAAGGCGTTCGCCGAGACGGTCAAGCAGTTCAACGCGACCGCACTGCTGGGCCAGGATGCTGCCTTCGGCAAAGGCTCGAAAGCCTATAACCGCTATCAGGGCGATGCCATGCATGGCCCTAACCCTTGCATCGCGCCGATCGAGAACGGTCCGTTCTACGCCATCAAGATGGTCACGGGCGATCTCGGCACCTATGCCGGCATCGTCACCGACGAGAATGCGCGGGCGCTCGACGCTGAAGGACGGGTGATTCCCGGGCTCTATGCCGCCGGGAATGACATGGCGAGCATCATGGGCGGCAATTATCCCGGCGCCGGCATCACGCTTGGGCCGGCTCTGACCTTCGGCTACATTGCCGGCCGTCATCTCGCCGACAGCGCCACCAAGCGCAATGCGGCTTAGGCCACGCCAGGAGGCGCATGAAGAAAGAAAGCCGCGGCATCCAGTCGATCGAGGTCGGCGGAGAATTGCTCCGCGCGCTCGCGAGGTGCGGCGAGCCGATGATGCTGCGCGATCTCGCGCGCGAAGCCGGCATGACGCCGGCCAAGGCGCATCCTTATCTTGCCAGCTTCTCCCGCATCGGCCTGATCGAGCAGGACGAGACCACCGGCCGCTATGAAATCGGCGCACTGGCGCTCGAGCTCGGCTTGATCAGCCTGCGCCGTCTCTCCGGCGTTCGCATCGCGCAGCCGAAGATCGCTGCGCTCGCAAGCCAGATCGGGCACGCCGTCTCGCTCGCCGTGTGGGGCACGCATGGCCCGACCGTGGTGCAGTTGGAAGAGCCCGGCCTTCCCGTGCACATCGTGATGCGCGCCGGCTCGGTGATGGCGCTGTTGGAAACCGCGACGGGACGCGCCTTTGCGGCGTTCCTGCCGGAGAAGACCATCAATGCCGCGCTCGAAAGCGGTCTCGATCGCCAGGGCGTCGGTTACAACCCGAAACGCCCGGTGAAAGGCGCCAAGGTCGCCGAGATGCTCACCGAGGTCCGCAAGCACGGCCTCGCCCGCGCGCTCGGCGATCCCCTGCCCGGCGTCAACGCGTTCTCGGCGCCGGTGTTCGACCATGCCGGCCATGTCGCGCTGGTCATCACCGCGATGGGGCCGGAAGGCACGTTCGATGCCCGCTGGGACAGCCCGATCGCGCACGCGCTGCGGGATTGCGCCGGCGGCATCTCGAAGCGGCTCGGTTATGGGATGACGAACGCGGCGGAGTGAGTGGCGTGCCCCTACTTGTCCTTCACCGGCACCGTGTAGTTCAGGATCAACCGGCCGCCATCCGGATAGATGGTCTGCCCCGTGATGTAGGACGCATCGTCGCTCGCGAGGAACGCCACGACGGACGCCACCTCGCTCGGCTCGCCGCCGCGCCCCGCGGGCGTGCGCGACATCACGGTCTTGCGGGCATCCTCGGAGGTATAGATTGACGAGGCCACCATGTCGGTCAGGATCGTGCCCGGCCCGACCGCGACGACGCGGATGTTGTGCGGGGCGAGCGCGACGGCGGCAACCGACGTCAGCTGCTTCATGCCGCCCTTGGACATCGCATAGGTTGCGAGCGCCGGGATCGCCAGCAGCGCATTCACCGAGGACATGTTGATGATGACCCCGCCGCCGCCTTGCGCGATCATCTGCCTGGCCGCGGCCTGCACGCCGAAGAACGCGCCCTTCAGGTTGATGCCGATGATTTCGTCGAACTCCGCTTCGGTGATCTCCAGGATGTCGCGATTACGCGCGACGCCGGCATTGTTGACCATGATGTCGAGCCGGCCGAATTCCTTCACGGCGATTGCGACCAGCTGATCCACGTCAGAACGCTTGGCGACATTGCCGACGATTGTGCGCAAGGCATCCGGGCGCGCTAACTCGGCAGCCGTTGCAGCAAGGCCCTCGGCATCGACATCCGAGATCACGACCTTGACGCCGTCATCGAGGAATCGCTTTGCGCAGGCCTTGCCGATGCCGCGTGCCGCGCCGGTGATGGCGGCGACCTTGCCGGATAGTTTCATGGGTCTCACTCCAGAATAGCTGCTTGCGGCAGGCCTACTCCGAATGAGGACCAGGCGCTAGGCCGCCGCAAAGCCGAGATGAGCACGGAACCGGTTCTTGATAAAGACGGCATCGCGCGAGGGCAGCGAGCGCGGCGGGTTCTCCGCCCTCACCTTGATGACAAAAAGCCGTGGGCCATGAGGAGGCTCGGCGATGTCAGCCGCGAGGCGCTGAACCTCCTCGAGTGTCCGCACCGTCGCGGTCGCGGCAAAGCGGCAGGCCGCAGCGATCGCCGTGAGATCGACGCCACGGCCGGTGTGGCTCGCCTGCATGCCGGTCTCGCCAAAGTGCTGGTTGTCGATCACGACGATGTCGAGGTTGCACGGGCGCGCGACGCCGATGGTGGCGATGCCGCCGAGGCCCATCAACTGCTCGCCGTCGCCGGTGAGAGCAAGGACGCGCTTGGAAGGCTGCGCCTGGGCAAGGCCAAGGCCGATCAGCGCGGCGCCGCCCATCGCGCCCCAGAGATAGAAATTGTCGTCGCGGTCGCCGGTCGCATGCAGATCATAGGTGGGAGAACCGAGGCCGGAGACGACCAGCGTATCTGCGCGGTTCTTCAAAAGGGCGGCAACGGCCGCACGACGATCGAGCTGGGAGGGGTTGGACATCGACATCACCATTTCTTCTTGCCGATCAGGCGCTGCCCGATCAGGACCGCGATCTGCTGGTCGGAGTCATAGGCGAGCGCGGCTGCGGCTTCGACGGTCTCGATCAGATCCTCCGCCGTCTCAGCCCGCATCACCTTCACCCCGATCGCCTCCAGCGAAGGCTGCGTCGCCCGGCTCATCGGCACCTGCCAGGGATTGAACTCGGCCCATTCGCCGCGCATCGTCACCAGCATCAGCAGCGGGAAGCGGCCGATCACCGACAGCGACAGCATGTTGATGCAATTGCCGACCCCGCTCGACTGCATCAGCAGCACGCTGCGCTGGCCGCCGAGCCAGCCGCCCGCGGCGATGGCGATGCCCTCCTCCTCGGTCGTCAGCACATTGGTGATGACGTCCTTGTCGGCCGAGAACATGCGGATCAGCTGACTGTGGCCGGCGTCCGGCACGTAGGACATCTGCCTGACGTCGGCGGCTTTCAGGACGCGATAGAGCTCGGATGGCCAGTCGATTTCAGGATTGGGCGTGGGGCTATGCACCAGAGGTCTCCGCGGATGTCTAACGGCACGCTAGCGATGTCTGCGCGCGAAGGCGCTGACCGTCTGGCACGATCAGATATTGAAGGATTGTATAGCTGGGGTGCGCATGACTGCGCTCTCTCCCTTGTGGGAGAGGGCATCGCCGCTGGATGACGCGGACTCGCTTGGGTGAGGGGTATGTCTCCCGCACTCAGGCCCATCCGTACGCGCCGAGAGATACCCCTCATCCGGCGCTTCGCGCCACCTTCTCCCACAAGGGGAGAAGGGAAGAGGCATCGCCGCTCGCGGAACCTCAATTATTCGCCCCAGCTCTCGCCGCCGGCATATAGATCTGCGCGTAACCTTCCTTGATCGCGGAGGTAATGCGATCGAGGCGACGGTCGATGTGCTTCTCCAGCACCGAGACGCAGACCTCTTCGTTGCGCGCCTTCAGGCCCTCGATCACCACGCGGTGCTCGGCCTGGGTGTTGGAGCGGTTGATGCTGTCCATGTCGATCCATCGCACGAAGCGGATGCGGGCGTTGACGTTGCGCAGGACGCGCAGCATCTCGGCATTATCAGACATCGCCATCAGCCGCTCGTGGAAGGTCTCATCCAGTTCGACCAGCTCGACCGAGGTGCGCTCGCCCGGATCGGGGCCGGTGGCTTCGAGGAATTTCAGCAGCGCATCGATGTCCTCGTCCCTGGCGCGCTTGATGGCGAGGCGGACCGCGGCGACCTCGATCGACTTGCGCAGCTCGTAGAGATCGAAGATCTCGTGCGCGTCGAGCTCGCGGCAGAAGAAGCCCTTGCCCGGGGTGAAGCGCAGGAAACCCTCGGTGTTGAGACGATTGAGCGCCTCACGCAGCGGCGTGCGGCTGACGCCGAGACGTTTCGCCAGCTCGCCCTCGTTGAGCCGTTCGCCCGGCTTGAACTCGTAGCTCACGGCCATGGCCTTGAGCTGTTCATAGACGCGATCGACGATGCTATCGGAAGCCAGTTCTACGTTGCTCATATCAGCTGCATTCATACCCGCACACAGACCAATATATCGGCGCTGCAGGAGCGATTGCAATGCAGACAATAGTGCAGGTTGTGACGCCAAGACTCAGCCGAACGCGCGCGGGCGCAGTCCGGCATGAAACCAGGTGATCATGGAATAGATGTCGTAGACCGGCAACCCGACTTCGGCCTGCAACGCCGCCGCATAAGGTGGCATATTGGTGCATTCGAGCACGATGGCGCCGACGTCAGGATTTTTGGCGACAAGCTCCTTGCCGGCCTCGACCACGTCGCGCTCGGCCTGCGCGACGTCCATATCGTCCTTCTCGGCCTTGATCAGGACGCGGAAAAATTCCTTGCCGTGCTCGGTGCCGACCAGCGGCGTATCGAGCGGCACGCCGGCGCCTTCGAGATGGGCCGGCGTCAGCGTCGAGCCCGACACCGTGACGAGGCCGACGCGCTTGCCCGGCGGCAAGGTCGCCTGCACCCACGGCACCTGCATCAGCGACGAGGTCGCAACGGGCACTCCGACAGCCGCGGCGATCTCCTTCTGAAACAGCGAGAGGAAGCCGCAATTGGTGGTGATGGCCTCGGCCCCGAGCCGCACCAGGTCCTTGGCCGCATCGATGAAGTCAGGCAGCAGGCCCGCCGCGCCCTTCAGCACCACTTTCTCGGGCGATGCACCGCTCACCACGCGATAGAGCACCGGAAATGGCCAGGTCGTGCCGTTGCCCATGTCGCCGGCGATCCGCGGAAAGCGCGCTTCCAGCATCAGGATGCCGAGCGGCGCGCCATAGATGGCCTTGCCGCCGCGGGCGATGCGGGAGGGTGAGTTGCTGGGATAAGTCATGGCGCGATCTCAGAGGAAGCGATTGGGCGAAAACGGCGCGAGTGGAATTTCGGGCTGCTTGCCGCTCAAGAGCTGGGCGACAAGACGGCCGGTGCGAGCCGAGCCGACCAGGCCGACATGACCATGGCCGAAGGCGTAGACGATGTCGCGCGAAGCGCGCGCATAGCCGATGCAGGGAATGCCGTCGGGCATGCTCGGGCGATGACCGAACCACATCTTGATGCGGGAGGCCGGAATGTCCTTCGGTAGCTTGGGGAACATGCTGAGAAGGTGGTTACGCAGGATCTCGGCGCGTTTCCAGTTCGGCGCGGCCTCGAGGCCGGCGATCTCGACCGTGCCGGCGGCGCGCAGGCCCTTGTTGGTCCAGTTCACCACCATCTTCGCGTCGGATGCCATCATCGAGCTCCGCGGGCCGGTTTCCGGGTTCTCGATCATGACGTGATAGCCGCGCTCGGTTTCGAGCGGCAAGGGATCGCCGACGGATGCGGTGAGCTTCTTTGAATGCGCGCCGGCCGCGACCACCGCGGCATCGCAAGGAATTTCACCTGTCTCGGTGAGGACGGCGACAAGCTTGTTGCCGCTGAGCTTGAGCCCGGTCGCCTTGGCATGGACCAGCTTCGCGCCCCTCGCCAGCGCGTGCTGGGCAAGCGCGGCGACATAGGCGCCGGGATCGCGGCAACGGCCGGCCTCTTCCACCACCACACCAAAGGTGTAGCGCGGATGCAGATCCGGCTCGCGCTGACGCATCTCGTCGGCGCTCAGCTCCATCCACGCGACGCCGACCTTCTTGCGCAGGCGCCAGCCGAGATCGTTGTCGAAATTGCCGCGCGAGGGGAAGATGTGCATCACGCCGTTGCGCTCGATCAGCTCGGAGACACCAGCTTCTTCGGCCAGCTTCCGGTGCAAGAGCGGCGCGTCTTTCAGGAGATCGCGCAGCGCAAAGGCCGTCTGCTCGACCCGCCCCGCGGTCCAGCCCGACAGCAGATATTTGATCAGCCAGGGCAACGCCTTCCCCAAATAAGACCATCGGATCGCCAGCGGGCCGAGCGGATCCATCAGATAGCCCGGCACCTTCTTCCAGGTGCCAGGCTCGGCCGGCGGAATCACCGAATGCGAGGAGAGCCAGCCGGCATTGCCATAGCTCGCCGCCTGTTCGCCACCGGGCTCGCCCGCATCGATCAGCGTGACGCGATGGCCCTCGCGCAGCGCCTCGATGGCGCTGATCACGCCGACCGCGCCGGCTCCGATGATGGCGACGTGGCGAGCCTCTGCCATCGCTTTACGCCTTCACCGCCGGCACAAAATCCTTGCCGACCGAGATCGCGCGGGGATCGATGATGCAATGGAGGATCGACGGCTTGCCGGAGGCGAGCGCGCGTTCGAACGCCGGTGCGAATTCCTCGGTGCGCTCGACGCGCTCGCCATGGCCGCCGAACGCTTTTGCGTACATCGCAAAGTCAGGATTCTTGAGCTGGGTGCCGACCACGCGGCCGGGATAGTCGCGCTCCTGGTGCATACGGATGGTGCCGTATTGCGCGTTGTCGACGACGATCACGACCAGTGGCGCATCATACTGCACGGCGGTCGCGAATTCCTGGCCGTTCATCAGGAAGCAGCCGTCGCCGGCGAAGGCGACGACTACACGGTCAGGAAATTGCCGCTTGGCCAGCACGCCCGCCGGCACGCCATAGCCCATCGAGCCCGAGGTCGGCGCAAGCTGCGAGGCGAAGCTGTGGAAGCGGTGATGCCGATGGATCCAGCCGGCATAATTGCCGGCGCCGTTGCAGACGATCGCGTCCTTCGGCAGGCGATCGCGCAGCCAGGTCATGACCTGGCCGTACTGGAACGTGCCCGGCAGCTCCCGCGCCTTGCCGGTCCAGGCGAGATAGTCCGCATGCGCCTTGGCGGCCTCGCCCTTCCAGGCGACCGCGCCTGAAGGCTTCAGCGTCTCGACGGCGGCGGCGAACGCCGCAGGCGTTGCCTGGATCGCAAGCTCCGGCTGATAGATGCGGCCGAGCTCCTCGGAGCCCGGGTGCACGTGGATCAGCTTCTGCTTCGGCGAGGGAATGTCGAGCAGCGTGTAGGACGAGGATGGCATCTCCGACATGCGGCCGCCGATCAGGAGAATGACATCGGCGTTGTCGATGCGCGCCTTCAGACCCGGGCTCGGCCCGATGCCGAGATCGCCGGCATAGTGCGAATGATCGGCGTCGATCAGCGAGGCACGACGGAACGAGGTTGCGACCGGCAGATCGAACCGCTCGGCAAAGCGCGCGATGCTCTTGGTGGCCTCGTCAGTCCAGCGCGAGCCGCCGAGGATGACCAGCGGCGCCTTGGCGCTCGCGAGCATCGAACTGACGCGCTCGATGTCCGCAGGCGACGGCCAGCTCACCGCCGGCTCGATGCGCATCGCATCGGCAACGGCCGCAGTCTCGGTCAGCATGTTCTCCGGCAGCGCGATCACGACGGGACCGGGGCGACCCTGCATGGCGACGCGGAAGGCGCGCGCGACCAGCTCCGGAATGCGGTCGGGACGATCGATCTCGACGGCCCATTTCGCCATGGAGCCGAACACCGCCTTGTAGTCGAGCTCCTGGAACGCCTCGCGCTCGCGCATGCCGGTGTCGACCTGGCCGACGAACAGGATCATCGGCGTCGAATCCTGCATCGCGATGTGAACGCCGTGGCTGGCATTGGTGGCGCCGGGGCCGCGGGTGACGAAACAGACGCCCGGCCGCCCGGTCAGCTTGCCATACGCCTCCGCCATCATCGCCGCGCCGCCTTCGGCGCGGCAGATCACGACGTCGATCGGGCTGTCATGCAGCGCATCGAGTGCCGCCAGGTAGCTCTCCCCCGGCACGCAGGTGACGCGCTCGACGCCTTGCGCGACCAGCTGGTCGATCAGGATCTGGCCCCCGGTGCGGGTGTTTCTGATGGTCATGACAGCTCCCTGCAGGCTTTGGCGAATGTGTTTTTTGTTCCGCCGTGGCCTAGGACAGGCGGACATGAGGTGCAAGGCCGATGCGGGCAGTGCAGAGGGCACCGCCGCGCATGTCAGCGTCGCGCGGCGATGGCGATCACCTCGATCCGAAAGCCGGGATCGGCGAGCTCGACCTTGCCGCAGGCGCGGCACGGCGTGTCGCCTGATACGACCCAGGCGTCGTAGACCGCATTCATCGCATCGAAATCGTCCATGGTTTTCAGCCAGACCTGCACGCTGAGCAGGCGCGACTTGTCGGTGCCGGCGCGCGCCAGCATGTCGTCGACCTTGGCCAAGGCCTCTTTGGTCTGCTGGGTGATGTCGGCGGACTTGGTGTCCGCCACTTGTCCGGCGAGGAAAACGAGATCGCCGAACACGGAGGCACGGCTGCGGCGCGCGTTCTGGTCGATCCGGGTGATGTCAGACATGGGATGTCCTTCTTGCTTTACTTGCCGGTTGCGATGATGCGGCGGCAGTGATCGAGGGCCGCGCCGATGAGGTTGTCGCTCGCCTCGGGCGTGCGAAACGCCGAATGCGCCGATAGCGTCACGTTCGGCAGCTTTGTCAGCGGATGTCCTGCCGGCAGCGGCTCGACGGTGAAGACGTCGAGGCCCGCATGGGCGATGTGGCCCGAGCGCAGCGCCTCCAGCATCGCGTCTTCGTCAACGATCGCGCCGCGCGCGGTGTTGATCAAAATGCTGCCCTTGCGCATCTGCGCGATGCGCTCGCGCGACAGGAATCCCTTGGTCTCGTCATTGAGCAGGAGATGCAGCGAGACGACGTGGCTCTCGGCCAGCAGCTTCTCCAGCGAGACGAATTCGACGCCCGGATGCGTCTTCGGCGTCCTGTTCCAGGCGATCACCTTCATGCCGCAGCCTGCCGCCATCCGTGCGGCTTCCGCGGCGATGCCGCCGAAGCCGATCAGGCCGAGCGTCTTGCCGGTGAGCTGCACGGCATCTCGCCGCAGCCAGTTGCCTTCGCGCATGCCGCGGTCCATCTCGCCAAAGCTTTTGGCCGACGCCCACATCAGCGCGATCGCGCATTCGGCCACGGCCGTATCACCATAGCCCTTGATGGTGTGGACGGCGATGCCGCGCTCAGCGAGCTCCTCCGGATTCATGTAGCTGCGCGCACCGGTGCCGAGGAAAACGACATGCTTCAGCCCGGCGCATTTCGCGGCAATCGCCGATGGCACGGCCGTGTGATCGACGATCATGATCTCGGCGTCCCCGAGCAGACCGGGCAGATCGTCAGGCTTGATGGAGGGATTGCGGTTGATGTCGACCGGCAGATGATCGGTGCGCAGCAGCTTTTCAGCGACCGCGGCAAGGGTGTCGTTGGCGTCGACGAAGAGAGCGCGCACTATCTGTGTGTCCCGGCCAATAATGAAATACCGTATTGCATTTTAATCTGAATACAGGAATAGTCCACCGCCGGGTTGAATGTCCAGAAGCGCAGGAGAACTGCCATGAATCGCAGGGACGCACTCACCACCGTGGCACTGGCGGGCGCCGCAATGGCCGCGACCACTTCAGTCAAGGCCGACACCGCGCCGACCTCCACGCTCGATCGCATCAAGAAGAGCGGCGTGCTGCGCATCGCTGTGATCGCCGGCCAGGACCCATATTTCCACAAGGACCTCGCGACTAACAAATGGTCGGGCGCCTGCATCGACATGGCCAATGACATCGCGTCCAAGCTGGGCGCCAAGGTGGAAACGCTGGAATCGACCTGGGGCAACCAGATCCTCGATCTGCAGGCCGACAAGATCGACCTCGCCTTCGCCGTGAACCCCACGCCCGAGCGTTCGCTTGTGATCGACTTCTCGACCCCGATCCTGGTGCACTCCTTCACCGTCATCACCAAGAAGGGCTTCGCCAAGCCGCAGAGCTGGGCCGAGCTCAACAAGCCCGAGGTCAAGATCGCCGTCGACATCGGCTCGACGCATGAGACGATCGCACGGCATTACTGCCCGACGGCCGATATCCTCGGCTTCAAGACCCGCGACGAGGCGATCCTGGCGGTGTCGACCGGCCGCGCCGACTGCAATGTCTCGCTGGCGGTGCTTTCGGTGTTCACGCTCAAGAAGAATCCGACGCTCGGCGAGCTCGCGATCCCGCGGCCGCTGCTGACGCTGCCGACCAATCTCGGCATCCGCGCCGAAGCCGATCGCCGCTATAAGGATTTCCTCAGCGCCTGGGCCGACTACAACCGTTCGCTCGGCCAAACCCGTGAATGGCTGCTGAAGGCCTATGAAACCGTCGGCCTCAGCGCCGGGGACATCCCGAGCGAAGTGCAGTTCTGATCGGTCATTTGGGTCTGAAGCGTCTCCAGCTGCGCAACACGCGGCTGGTGACGGTTTTGTGCTGATCCACTGGACAGATTGACGCGGATGCCCTGAGCAAACCGGGACGCAGATATGCGCACCGCCTCACGTGGGCCTTCCGGTGTTGACGCTGACACATGCGCGTTTAAGTAGGTGAGACAAAGACTGCAGGGATGGCGACGTTTTCTGGGCTGGTTCCCGTTGCCGTCACCTAAGCAGGACACATGACGACCTCGCCTCACGCGACCTCGCCTCGCACTTCAGTGCCCCCTCATCTCGCCATCGTCCTGTTCTCGCTCGCGATGGGCGGCTTTGCGATCGGGACCACCGAATTCGCATCGATGAGCCTGCTGCCGTTCTTCGCAGGCGACCTTCATATTGACGAGCCGACCGCCGGCCATGCGATCAGCGCCTACGCGCTCGGCGTGGTGCTGGGCGCGCCGCTGATCGCGGTGCTCGGCGCCAAGTTCGCGCGGCGCACGCAGCTGCTGGCGCTGATGGCAGTGTTCGCACTGGGCAACGCCCTCACCGCGCTCGCACCCGGCTTTGGTTCGATGGTCGCGGCTCGCTTCCTCTCAGGCCTGCCCCACGGCGCCTATTTCGGCATCGCCGCGCTGGTTGCCGCCTCGCTCGTTCCGCAACATCGCCGCTCGCAGGTGGTCGGCCAGGTGATGCTGGGCCTGACGATCGCCACCATCATCGGCGTGCCGCTCGCCAATCTGATCGGCCAGGCGATGGGCTGGCGCGCGAGCTTTGGCCTCGTGTCGGTGTTGGCCTTGCTGACGATGGTGCTCTGCGCGCTGTACGCGCCGCGCGACCAGGCCGGCCGGTCGGATCCGCTGCGCGAGCTGGGCGCGCTCAAAAGCCGCCGTGTCTGGACCACGCTCGCGATCAGCGCCATCGGCTTCGGCGGCATGTTCGCCGTCTATACATATCTGGCGACGACCTTGATCGAGGTCACCAAGGTCAGTACCGAGGTCATCCCGTTCTTCCTGGCGATCTTCGGCATCGGCGCCACGCTCGGCAATTTGGTCGTGCCGCGCTTTGCCGACCGCGCGCTGATGCCGACGGCCGGCTGCATTCTGGTGTTTGCCACCGTGGCGCTGCTGGCCTTTCCGCTTGTCGCCGGCAACCCCTGGCTCCTCGCAATCGACATTTTCGCGATCGGCGCCAGCGTCGCGCTCGGCGCTGTTCTGCAAACGCGGCTGATGGACGTCGCCGGCGACGCGCAGGCGCTTGCCGCCGCGCTCAACCATTCGGCCTTCAACACGGCCAACGCGCTCGGCCCCTTCCTCGGTGGCCTCGCCATTCGTCAAGGCTGGGGCTGGACCTCCACCGGTCCGGTCGGTGCCGGCCTCGCGGTCCTCGGTCTTCTGATCTGGATGGTCGCCTGGCGCGACACCGGCCCTGCGCCGGTCGAACACGTCTCAGGCAGCGACGCCGCGCCGCGCGACACAGCTCCGCTGAAGCAGGCACCGCCGCTGGCGCCGCGTGAGCGAAGCCGTCCCAAGGAACCGGTGGCCTGACGGATCGCGAGGCGCTCAGAACAGAGCGGCGTTGAGGGCCTGTCCGTAGATCATCGCGGCGACGAGCGAGACCAGCAGGCCTGCGCCCGAGAAGATCACCAGGATCTTCAGAGTCTCGATATCGACATTGGTTCCCATCGCGCGGGATAATGCTCTTGCCAGTGCAGCAATCATCGCCAGCTCCGAAGCCGGCCGCGCGGACGCGGGGCCTGACTTCATCTAGCGCAGATCGGCGCGCCTGCCTGTGAAGCAGATTACAGGTGCGGCGGAGCGATCGGCCCGGCGCTAGTCGCGCGACACTCGCGGCGTCGAGGGCGTGACGTTGGCGGGCGTGTGGAATTCGAGCCGGGCCCGGTTTTCCTCGCGCACGCCGGATTGATCGCCGAACTCGACATAGGTCTGCGCGTCCGGCTTCCATTGCGGCCATGGCGTCGCGGCGGTCGCCGGATTGCCTGACCGCGCGAAGGCGACCAGCGTGTCCATCATGCGGTCGGACAGTGCGCGGTCGAACTCGGTCCAGTTGCGCGTGGTGCGGAATTTGTTGAAGGCATCCTGCGTGCCGAACCAGTAAGGCACATCGGAGGTGTGATAGGCGCCGATCTTCTGCGGGCTGTCGAAGAATTCGACGCCAGGTGCGAACGGATGCACGCGCGAGAACATGTACATGTAGAACGGCGCCTTGCCGTTCCTGGCCTGCGCTTCGGCCCAGTTGCGCGTGCCGATCTCAACTAGCCCCTCGCGTGCGGCAAGCAGGCCCATCGCCTTCGCCTCGGCGTCGGTCTTCGCGGGATAAAGCGCGAGGAAGCGGTCAGCCTGATCACCGTAGAGCTTTTTTGCGGCGGCCACATAGGCCTCCAATGTCCCGGCGGTGCGCAAATCGTTCGAACTTTCATCGCTGGTGAAACCGGCCACCGTCGCGACGTCGTTCTGCTTTCCGGCCGCAAAGATGTTCGAGACCGTGTCAGGCAGCACGTAGCCGTCGATGTCGGGCGTCACGGCGATCGTACCAGCGCAGCCGAGCTGGCAATCCTTCTGGATCTTGTCGGCCTGGATCAGGCGCATCTCGGCCAGCGACGATGCACCGAGCGCCGACTGCACCTCGAGACCGATCTTCTCGGCCGCCGGAAGAGCCGGGAATTTGAATCTGGCATCGAACATGCTCAGGCTCATCGCGAAGCCGCGATTGAACAGGCCCTTCGCCAGCGGGCTCGCTTCCAGCGCCGACACCGACATCGCGCCGGCCGACTGCCCGGTGATGGTGACGTTGTCGGGATCACCGCCGAACTGCGCGATGTTGCGCTTGACCCATTGCAGCGCCGCGACCTGGTCCATCAGGCCGTAATTGCCGGAGGCGTGATGCGGTGATTCCGCGGTCAGCTCGGGATGGGCGAGATTGCCCAAAATGCCGACGCGGTAGTTGAAGCTGACGAAGATCGTGCCTTTCCTGGCGACGTTCTCGCCGTCATACATCGCCATGCCACTGGAGCCGAGCGTGAAGCCGCCGCCATAGATCCACACCACCACCGGCAGCTTTGCGCCGGGCTTGGCATCCGCGCTCGCCCAGACGTTCAGATAGAGGCAATTTTCGCTGGTCGCCTCCTCGCCGAAATAATGGTTGAGATTGTGCCGTCGCAGCACCTGGATGCATTCCGGCGCGAGGCGGTCGGCGTGATAGACGCCCTTCCATGCCTCGACCTTCTGCGGCGCGCGCCAACGGAGTTCACCGAGCGGCGGTGCGGCAAACGGAATGCCGAAATAGGCTTTGACGTTGGACGGCAGCACCTTGCCGGACACGGCGCCGCTGTCGATGCTGACGGGATCGCCGGGAACAGGGGTCGCGACGATCTGCGCCGACGCGGACGATGCCGCGAGCGCCATGAAGAGCGAAGCGATCGAAGACCAGGCAGCTTTCCTGTTCAAGTTGCTCATACGGCCTGCCTCATGTTCTTTTTATCGTTGGCGCCGGCGCTAAGCTCCGCCCACACGCGGAAGCGCGCGCCTTCGTTCAGCGGCACAATATGAAACGGCTGGGCGAAGATAGCGAACGGCTCTTTGCCTTCCGCGAACCGCGGCCAGGCTTCTGCGACATCGGGTTTTCCTGATGTCACGAACCGCAGCAGGCTGGTCTGGAACCGCGCCGCGACGTCGATATCACCAGGCGTCATCGGGCCGCCCTTGCGCTTCAGGATCGGGCGATCGATGAAATCAGGCAGATGCGCCCAGAGGCAGGCATTGTCGGCGCCGTGGGTCGGCCCTTGTGACAGGAACGGCTGCAGCGCCGGACGATGGTCGAACCGGCTCAGCCACACTGCGCCGCCTGCGCTTGCGTGGCTCCGCGCCAGATCGGCCATCGGACGATGCCAGAACGCATCCGACAGCAGCGCCTCGTACGGATCCTCGTCAGGGCGTGCCGAGCCGCGATAGCAGGCCAGCAGGCGCTCCCAGCCGGCATCGCCGAAAGCTGTGCGCACATTGCGCTCGGTGGTGCGGATCATCGCGGCCGGCGGCGTGCTCTTCAGGAACATCACCATCTCGTCACGGCAGGAGCCCAGCCAGAGCGGAATATCGCGCAAGGCCCCACTTGCAAACACGTCGCGCGGCTCGCGCGGGATCACCGTGCCGTCGAGCACCGGTCCGAACACGGTGCCTGAATCGGTTTCGTCCGCGATCCTGCGGCCGACGTGCTCGACAGCCGCGAAGAGTCTTGCGAGCGGCGTGGATGCGATTGCGCTCGCATCACGCGCGAGTTCGAGCTCGGCCAGCACGTTGCGCGCGACGATGTCGGCATGATCAGCGCTCATGATGCTGCGACCGGGCGCGCTCAGCGCCAGCGCGCGGGCGAATTTGCCCTTGGCCTGCGGCAAGCTTGCGATCGCAATCACCATGGATGCGCCGGCCGACTGGCCCGACAGCGTCACCTGGTCAGGATCGCCGCCGAAATTGGCGATGTTGGCGTGCACCCAGTCGAGCGCGGCGAGTGAATCCGAGATGGCGAGGTTGTTGGCTTCGCCAAGGCCGTGGCGATGCAGCTGCAGGAAACCGAGCGGTCCGAGCCGGTAGTTGATGGTGACGATGACGGCCGGGCCGAGCGCGGCGAGGAAGGCGCCGTCATAGTCGGCGCCGCCGCCGGTGACGAAGGCACCGCCATGAATGAAGAACAGCACCGGCAGCGGGTGCTCGGCGCCATCGGGCGTCCAGATATTCAGGCTGAGACAGGATTCTTCCGCCTGATCGAGATGCCCGGGCTGCGGCGCATAGGCGCCGTAGTCCGTGCAGCGGCGCTGCTCCGTCCACGCGAGCGGCGGCGTAGCCTTGGCAAAGCGCCGCGCCATCGCAAACGGCACGCCCTTGAAGGCGCGGACGTGCCCATGCTCGGCCCCGATCACGGGGCCGAACGTGGTCGTAACAGCGTTGGTCAGCATGCCCAGCCCTGTCTCACGCGCGGCGCTTGCCGAGATCGGCGATGTCGACCTTGTGGGTCTCGCGCGCCGTCATTGCGGCCGCGGCCGAGGCGACGCAGCAGCCGCCGACGAAGATCGCAACCGGGATCCAGCCGTTCGGTCCTTCACCGACGAGGCTCGCGCTCACCAGCGGCGTGAAGCCGGCGGCAAGGAAGCCGAGCTGGGTGCCGATCGCGGTGCCGGAATAGCGCACCCGCGCCTCGAACATCTCCGCGTAGAACGACGGCCAGATCGCGTTCGGCGCGGAATAGATGATGTAGAGGCCGATCGCAGCAGTGAAGATCGCGGGCGTGCTGCCCGAGGTCACCAGCATGAAATACGGGAACAGCAAGGCGGCACAGCCGAGCACGCCGCCGATGAACACCGGCTTGCGGCCGATCCTGTCGGCAAGCAAAGCCCAGAGCGGCTGCGCGAACAGCGCCACGACATTGCCGAGCACGCCGGCCCACAGCATGGTTGGACGGGCGACGCCGAACTTGCTGGTGGCATAGCCGAGCGCGAACACCGCCGTCAGCGTAGAGACGGTCGCGATCAGCGCGCAGACGATGACGCGCAGCACATCCGGCCAATAGTCGCGCAGCAGCGCGATGACGGGAAAGCGCGCCACTTGCGCCTTGTCCTTGATGTTCTCGAACACGGGCGTCTCGGGCATGGTCCGGCGCACCAGATAGGCGACCAGCAGCACCAGCGCCGAGAGCAGGAACGGAATGCGCCAGCCCCAGCTCAGGAGTTGATCTTCCGGCATGCTGGAAACGGGGATGAACACCAGCGTCGCCAGAATCGCGCCGGCCTGGGTGCCGCTCAGGGTCCAGCTCGTGAAGAAGGCGCGGTTGGAATTGGCGGAATGCTCCAGGGTCAGCGAGTTCGCCCCGCTCTGCTCACCGGCCGCCGACAGGCCCTGCAGCAGACGCAGCAGCGTCAGGATGATGGGCGCGGCGTTGCCGATGGTCTTGGCATCAGGCAGCAGGCCGATCGCAAGCGTCGAGAAGCCCATCACGACCAGCGTGAACAGCAGCACCGTCTTGCGGCCGATGCGGTCGCCGAAATGGCCGAGGATGACGGCGCCGACGGGACGCGCGATATAGCCGATGCCGAACGACAGCAGCGCCAGCAGCGTCGCGGTGCCGGGGGCGACATTGGCGAAGAACACTTTCGGAAAGATCAGCGCCGCCGCGGTGCCGTAGATGAAGAAGTCGTAGTATTCGAGCATGCTGCCGACGAAGCTGACGAGCGCGGCGCGGTTCGGCAGCCTGCTCTGTGTCGGCTCCGAGGCTGAAGGCGCGCGCAGCGATGCAGTTGAGGTCAAGCTCATCAGTAGTCCTCCCCGTGTGCGATGGCGGTCGCAGCTCGCCTCATGCCCGTCCGGCCATGCGCGCGCTTTTTGCTTTTGTTGCCGCAACCTTGGTTTGAGCACATAATGTACGAACTAGTCCGTTTATGCAAGCTGATGCGGGAAAACGTCGGATTGGGCGAAATTTGCCTTCACCTTCAAGGTGATCCATAGAAACGTGCGGGAGAAACAGTGATGCTCAAGCGCATGCCACCGCCATCGAAGCGCACCAATGACCCCGAGCGCACCAAGCGCGACATCCTCGAAGTGGCGATGGCCGAATTCGCCTCGGAGGGCTATTCCGGCGCCCGCGTCGATGCGATCGCCGCGCGGACGCGCACGTCGAAGCGGATGATCTATTATTATTTCGGCGGGAAGGAGCAGCTCTACCTCGCGGTGCTGGAAGAAGCCTATCGCAGCATCCGCGCGCTCGAGGACCAGCTCGATATCGCGAGCTGCGACGCGCGCGAAGGCCTGCGCCGGCTGATCGAGGCGACCTTCGACCATGACGAGCGCAACCCGAACTTCATCCGGCTCGTCTCAATCGAGAACATCCACCACGGCAAGCATCTGAAGCAGAACCTGCAGCTCCGCCAACTCAACGCCAGCGTGATCGCAACGCTGGACAGCATCCTCAAGCGCGGCCGCAGCGAGGGCGTCTTCCGCGACGACGTCGACGCCATCGATCTGCATCTGGCCATCTCCTCCTACTGCTTCTTCCGCGTCGCCAACCGCCATACGTTCGGCGCGCTGTTCGACCGGGATTTGAGCGAGCCCAAGGTGCTTGCGAAGAGCAGAACGCAGATCGTGGAGATGATCTTGGCGTGGCTGGGGAAGAAGTAAGGCGCAACCGCGCTACAAACTCCGCTGTCGTCCTGGCGAAAAGCCAGGACGACAAGTTGCCCCTACCCCGCCTTCTTCTGCCGCGCGCTCGCCAGCAGCACCAGCATGAAGGAGGCCGCCGTCATCAGCGTCGAGATCGCGGCGATGGTCGGGTCGATCTCGTCGCGGAGCGCGGTGAACATCCGCTTGGTCAGCGGCTGATATTGGCCACCGGAGATGAACAGCGCGACGATGGTCTCGTCCATCGCCGAGATGAAGGCGAAGATGCCCCCGGCGACCACGCTCGACTTGATCTGCGGCAGCGTTACCGCGAAGAAGCTGCGCAAACGGTTCATGCCGAGGCTGCGCGCCACCATCTCCTGCGCTGGGTCAAAGCTCTGCAGGCCCGCCAGCACCGAGATCACGACATAGGGCAGGCCCAGCATCACATTCGCCAGCACGAGGCCGGGCATGGTCGCGACCAGGCCGACTTTTGCGTACACGAAGAAAATGCCGACCGCGGTGATGATGATCGGCACCACCAATGGCAGTAGCAGCGCCATGTGGATGACGCGCATGATGCGCAGCTTCGATTGGCTGATGGCATAGGCGGCCGCCACCCCGAACGGGGTCGCAATCACCACCGTCAGGAGCGCGACCGTCAGCGTCACCCGAGTCGCCTGCATCCAGGCCGGATTGGCGAAATATTGCTGATACCAGCGCGTCGAGAACGACGGCGGCGGAAAGGTCAAAAAGCGCGCGCTAGAGAACGAGATCGGCGCGATGATCAGCACGGGCAGGATCAGATAGATCAGCACCAGCGCGCTGATCACATAGAGGGCAATGCGTGCGGGCGAGATCCGTGTCATTTCTGCCCCAACACGCGATCGAGCGAGATGAAGCGGCTGACGATGAAAAAGATCGCGAGCACGCTGAGGAGCAGCACCACGCCAACCGCGCTCGCGGCGCCGAACTGGTTGTAGAGCTCGACATTGCGGCTCACCAGCATCGACACCATCACCGTCCGCCCGCCGCCGAGCAATTCAGGCGTGATGTAGAAGCCGAGGCAAAGCACGAACACCATGGTGCAGCCCGCGAGCACGCCCGGCAGCGACAGCGGCAGGAACACGCGGCAGAAGGTCAGCGACGGGCTTGCCCCTAAGCTCGCTCCGGCCTGCATGAGATCGCCGGGGATCTTCTGCATGGTCGCATAGAGCGGCAGCACCATGAACGGCAGCAGGATATGCACGGTCGCGACCACCGTGCCAAAGGTGTTGTGGACCAGCGCGAGCGGCTCGGAGATCACGTCGAGATAGCGCAGCAATTGATTGATCACACCGGTGCGTTGGAGCAGCGCCAGCCAGGCGTAGGCGCGCACCAGCACGGAAGTCCAGAACGGCAGCACCACAAGCGAGAGGATCAGGATGCTCCAGCACTTGGGCACGGAATTGGCGAGGTAAGCTACGGGATAGCCGAGCAGCAGCGCGATCACCGTCACCGCGAGGCTTATCTCGAAGGTCAGCGCGAAACTCCGCCAGTAGATGTCCTCGGTGAAGATGCGGCGATAGTTCTCCAGCGTGAAGCCGTCATGGTAGATCGACTGCCAGGCCAGCCATCCGACCGGCAGTACGATCAGCAGCAAAATCACGAGCAGCGCCGGCGACACCAGCGCCAGCATCAGGCCGTGCTCACGGCGCTGATGCTTTTGCGATGGATCTGGCACAGATATCGTCAACGCTGCCTCGCTCACTTCTGCATGAAGGACGCCCAGCGCTTCTCGGCGGCTTCGCCCGCGGGCGAGGACCACCAGGCGTAGGACATCAGCGCCTGCTTCGATGCGTTCGCCGGCTCGCTCGGCAATTGCGCCGCACGCTCGGGCTTGATCACATTGGTCTCGAAAGCCTTGGGATTGCCCGGGCCGTAGTCGATGTTGAGCGGCAGGTTGGCCTGGTGCATGGGATCGACGGCCTCGTTGAGGAACTTGACGGCCGTGTCGAGGTTCGGCGCGCCCTTGAGGATGCAAAGCGAGGTGCTCTGCAGGATACCCTGGTTGTAGGTGAAGGCCACCTTGGCGCCTTCCTTCGCAACCGCGCTGACGCGGCCGTTCCAGGCCATCTCCATGTCGACCTCGCCGTCGTTGAGGAGCTGCGCCGACTGCGCACCTGATGTCCACCACACGGTGATGTGCGGCTTGATCTCCTCCAGCTTCTTGAAGGCGCGGTCGACATCGAGCGGATAGAGCTTGTCAGGCGCGACACCGTCGGCCATCAGGGCCGCTTCCAGCGTCGCGAAGGGATGGTTGCGCAACGCACGACGGCCGAGGAATTTCTTCACGTCCCAGAAATCGGCCCAGCTATTCGGCGCGTCCTTCGGAAACGTCTTCTGGCTGTAGGACAGGACGCTGGAATAGAACTCATAGGAGACCGAATAGGGACTGCGATAGGACTCCGGCATCGCCGCGCCGTTTGGAATCTTCGAGAAGTCGAGCTTCTCGATCAACCCCTGCTCTCCGCCGCGCAGGCAGTTGCCGGTCGGGGTGTCGACGACGTCCCAGATCGGCTTGCCGCTGCCGACCTGGGTCTTGATCGCAGGCCAGGCATCGGGAATCGAATCCTGGTTGATGGTGATGCCGAGCTTCTTGGCGGAGGGATCGAGGATCGCCACCGTCTGCGCCTCCTGATAGGCGCCGCCTTGCGACACGAACGTGATCTGCTCGGCGGCATCGGCCGCCGTGGTGAACCCAAATGCGCCGAGCAGCGCGCAGCCCAATCCAAAGCCCTGCTTCATCGTCATCCTCGCCTCCTCCAATGATCTCACTGACCGATCGCATCGAGAAACTGGTACCAGCCTGCGACCATGCGCACGGCGGGCTCGCGCAGCGGATAGAACGGAATCGCCTTCATCCGCCGCGCATCGAGCAGGCCGACGTCGGGCGTCTCGCCGCGCACGAACGCGGCAAGATAGCGGCCCATCAGGCTCGACATCGCAACGCCGGCGCCGTTGTAGCCGACCGAGAACAGCGTGCGGTCATCGAGCCGACCGATATGCGGCACCGAGTCCAGCGTCATGGCGACGAGACCCGACCATTTAAATGCAAGCGGGACATCGGCGAGTTCAGGGAAGATGCCCACCATCGCCTTGCGTAAAGCGTCGAAGGCGGCTTGCGAGTCCTGTTTGCCGAACGCACCGCGGCCCCCGAAAATCACGCGGTTGTCGACCATGCGGAACCAGCGCATCATGCGCTTAGTCTCGGTGTACGTGCGCCCCGTCGACATCAATTGTCCGGCGAGATTGCGCGGCAGCTGCTCCGTCGCAACCATGGCGCTGCGAAACGGGATCAGCCTGCGCTGCAGATGCGCGGTCGCACCGGTCAGATCGGAATAGCTGTTGGTGGCGATTATGGCCTGCCTGGCGCGCACCGCGCCTTGCGGCGTTTCGGCGACGATACCGTCGCCATCGCGCCGAAGTCTCACGACCGGAGATTCTTGGAAGATCGGAACGCCGCGGCGCGCCACGCCGTCGGCGAGGCCGCGCAGATAATGCAGCGGATGAATGCCGCCCGAGCCAGGATTGAGCACGCCGCCGACAAAGATGTCCGAGCCGGTCTCGTCGCGCACGCCGCGCTTGTCGAGAATGCGGACCTCGGCGGAACCCATCTCGCGCGTCATCCAGTTAGCTTCGTCGATGGCCGCTTTCAACGTGGTCTCGTTGTGCGCGGCCTTGACCTGGCCAGTGCGGGTCAGATTCGCACTGGTGATGCCGAACTCGGATACAAGCTCCTCGACCATGTCGGTCGATTCATGTGCGATCTCGTACATGCGCCTGGCCATCGCGCGGCCATGCACGGCGTCGATCTCGCGAAACGAGAGACGAAACTTCGCGGTGATCACACCGCCATTGCGGCCGCTGGCGCCCCAGCCGGGCTTGTTGGCTTCGAGCACGATCGGCGACAACCCGCTCTTGGCGATGTGGTGCGCCGCGGAGAGGCCGGTGTAGCCCGCGCCGATGATCACCACGTCCGCCTGTTGCTCGCCGGACAAAACCGGAAAGACGCGCGCCGGCTCCGCCGTGGCTTCCCACAGCGAGTTGGCAGATGCCAGTGCGCGCCAGTCGTGTGCCATGCCCGCGGCCTTACGCCGGACCGATGGCGGCGTCGGCGAGCGCCTTCAGCGTCGGGAAGTGGAAGTCCGGCTTGGTCAATGCCTCCACCGCCGGCGTGCCGCCGAAACCTGCGATGCCCTGGCGGCGCTCGATCCAGCACACCTTGTATCCGAGTTTCCGCGCGATCCCAATGTCGTGGTACTGGCTCTGCGCCACGTGCAGAATGTCGGACTGCTTGTAGCCGAACGCTGACTGGCGACCCTTGTTGTAAGCGAAGAATTCGGGGTTCGGCTTGGCGACGCCGGTGTCGTCCGCACAGACGGTGTCGTCGAAGGGATTGCCGAGCGCATGCGCGTAACACGACAGCGCGACGCGGTCGGCATTGGTCATCGCCACCAGGCGGAACCTCGTCCGCAGCCGCTTCAGCGCCTCGGCGGAATCGGCGAAGGGCCCCCAGCGCAGCACCGAGAGCTGGAATACGTCGCAGGACGCATCATCAGCCGGCAGTCCGAGCTCGGTCGCGAGATGGCGATAGACGTGGAACATCACCTCGCTCGAGCGCTCGTAGTGCTTGTCGCGGCCGCGCTTGTAGGGTTCGAAGATCTGCTCGTCACTGAGCCCGGCCGCCTGCTTGCCTCCGATCCTGCGCACGGCTTCGAGCACACCGGTTTCGAAATCGATCAAGGTGCCGACGACGTCGAAGGTGAGAACCTTGAAATTGCTGAACGCGGCTTGGGTCGACATGGGCTTCTTCTCTCAGGTTGCAACAGGGCTTCAATCCACCCGGCGCACGACAATGGTGTCCTCGGGGTGGAGGGTGACGATGAGGCTGCCGCCGAGCGGCGGAATGCGGCCATAGGCCTGGTGATAGCTGGGCTGGCGCAGGCTGAGCGCGACGCCGCCTTCGAGCGCCAGGAAGATGCGCAGGCTCTCGCCCTGATAGACGATGTCGGTGACCGTCCCGGTCAGCCGGTTGCAGGCGGCATCCTGCGCGCCGTCCTCGATCAGCAGCTTTTCGCTGTGTACGGCGAGCATCAGTGCGTCGCCATCGGGAATGGCGCGTGCGCTGCGCAGCAGCGCGTTGCCGAGCGCGATGCTTGTGGCGTCGACGCGGCGGACCGGCAGCATAGTCGCCTCGCCGATGAAGCTGGCGACGAAAGAATCGGCCGGATAATCGTGCAGCCGGGCGGGCGCATCGATCTGGATCAGTCTTCCGTCCTTCATCACGGCGACGCGGTCGCTCATGGTCAGCGCCTCGCGCTGGTCATGGGTGACGTAGATGATGGTCGCGCCGATGCGCCTGTGCAGCGCGCGCAGCTCGATCTGCATGGTCTCGCGCAGCTGCTTGTCGAGCGCCGAGAGCGGCTCGTCCATCAGGATCAGTTGCGGCTCGAAGATCATGGCACGCGCCAGCGCCACGCGCTGGCGCTGGCCGCCGGAGAGCTGCGCGATGCCGCGTTCCTCGTAGCCGGCAAGGCCGACCATGCCGAGCGCCGCGCGCACCTTGTCGGGCCAGCTCGCTTTCGGCAGGCGGCGTGCGCGCAGGGGAAAGGCGACATTCTCGCCCACGCTCATATGCGGAAACAACGCGTAGTTCTGGAAGACCACGCCGATATCGCGCTTGTGCGGCGGCATGTAGGTGACGTCGCGGCCGCCGAACAGGATGGTGCCGGAGGTCGGCAGGATGAAGCCGCCCAAAATGCCAAGCAGCGTGGTCTTGCCGGAACCGGACGGGCCGAGCAGCGAGAGGAACTCGCCGGCACCGACATTGAGGGACACATCGTCTAGGGCGCGAACGGCGCCATACGCCTTGCTCGCGGACCTGATCTCGACGCTTTCCGCTCGTTTGTCCAAGGATCGACCTCGCGCAATCCCGCAATGGCGTGCCTCACTGCACGCCATAAGACTGCTTTATAGACAGAAGCTCGGAATACTCTTGGTTGCAGCGTGCACCGCAACCAAACCTCTCCGGAAGCCCCTGCGTTTAAGCTGTCATGTCAATGACACCAGACTTGCGAAAATCCGGCAATTGCCAAATTCTCACGCGCCTCATAACATGACGTTATGCCAGAGCTCCGCCGCATGCTGCCCTCCAGCAACGCCCTGTTCGTCTTCGACGCAGCGGCGCGCAATGGCAGCTTCACGGCTGCGGCGGCCGAGTTGAACGTCACGCAGCCGGCGGTGAGCCGGATGCTTGGGCAATTCGAGGAGCATCTCGGCGTGCGGCTGTTCGACCGTCGAGCAGGCCGCGCGGTGCTCACCGAGGAAGGCGAATTACTCTATCGCCGCGTGCTCGAAGGATTTCGCAGCATCGAGACCGGGCTCACCGAGATCGAGCGGCGCCGCAAGGACACCGAGACCGTGACATTGTCGGTCTCCTCCGCCTTCACCACGCATTGGCTGATGCCGCGCATCGACAAGCTGCAGAAGCAGTTTCCGCAGGTCGATCTGCGCTTCCAGCTCATTTCCGGCGCGTTGCGCGGGCCGGTCGAGAATGTGGATCTCGGTATGCGCTTTCGCGACCGCGACGAGCCGTCCTCAGGCGGCACGCTGGTGATGAAGGAGGTCATGCTGCCGATGTGCAGCCCAGCCTATCTCGGCGAGACCGATCCCGCCGAGGGCAACACCATCATCCGCCTTGCCGAGACGCCTGGCGACTGGGCCGAGGATTACGCATCACTGCTCACCGGACGCCGCGGCGCAGCCAAGGGCTTGAGCTTCACCGACTATGCCGTTGTGGTGCAGGCCGCCCTGCTCGGCCAGGGCATCGCGCTCGGCTGGCTCACAGTCGCCTCGCACTGGCTGCTGACCGGCGCGCTGGTGCCGGCCTCCGACAGGCTCAGCACCACGCGCCGCATCTGCGAATTCCTGCCGCCGCGCAATCGCCCAATGCGCCCCATCGCCGCCGAGATCCGCGACTGGATTATCGACCAGATGCACAGCGAGATCGCGGCGATCGACAAGCTCTATCCCAAGCTCGGCGCGATGGCGGCCTGTTATTGAGCTGGCGCCGCTCTCCCCGCGTCATCGCGAGGAGCGAAGCGATGAAGCAATCCGGACTGCCTCTACGGAAAGACTCTGGATTGCTTCGCTACGCTCGCAATGACGATGTGGATGGAGCTTTGCACCCTACCGATGCTCGATCGCCCTGATCGCACCGCGCAGCTCGGCGAGGCCGCGGAGACGGCCGATCGCGGTGTAGCCGGGATTGGTGCGCTTGGCGGCGACGAGATCGTCGAGCATGCGGTGACCATGATCGGGGCGGAATACGATCCTCTGATCGGCTGAGCGTCGCGCGTTCTCCTTGAGCAGCGCCTTCAGCACTGCAATCATGTCGACGTCACCGTCGAGATGATCCGACTCATGGAACGATAGCCCGTCCGCCTCGCGCTTCGTCGCGCGCAGATGCGCAAAGGCAATGCGCGGGCCGAAGCGCGAGGCCATCGCGGGCAGGTCGTTCTCGGGCCGCACACCGAGCGAGCCCGTGCACAGGCAGATGCCGTTGGCTTTTGACGGCACGGCGTCGAACAGCGCCTGGTAGTCGTCGGCGGTCGAGGCGATGCGCGGCAGGCCGAACAGCGGCCGCGGCGGATCGTCCGGGTGCAGCGTCAGCGAGACGCCAAGCTGCTCGGCAACCGGCGCAACGCGGCTCAGGAATTCGGCGAGATGCTGCCGCAGGATTTTTGGCGTGATGTCGCGATAGGCATCCAGCTTGTCGCGGAATTGCGGAATGGTCAGCGGCTCGGTGGTCGAGCCAGGCAGCGCGCTGGCGATCGCCATGATGAGATAGTCGATGTCGGCCTGCCTCATCTTCTCGAACCGCGCCTTGGCGCGTGCCTGCTGCTCCGGCGAGTACTCCTGAAGCGCCGCCGGGCGCTTCAGGATATGCAGCTCGAACGCCGCGAACCGGTCCTGATCAAAGCGCAGGGCGCGAGCGCCGTTCGGCAGCTCCCGTTCGAGATCGGTCCGGCACCAATCGACCACGGGCATGAAATTGTAGCAGATGACCTTGATACCACAGGCTGCCACTGCCTCCAGGCTCGCGATCCAGGCGTCGATGGATTTGGTCGCCTTGGCCCCGAGACGCTTGACGTCATCAGGAATCGGAATCGATTCCACCACCGACCAGGTCAATTGCGAGCGGCCGGGCTGGCCGTTCTCGATGAAGGTCTTGCGCTCCTCGACGGCCTCGCGCGCCCAGGCCTCGCCAATCGGCACCTGATGCAATGCCGAGACGATATCGCTCGCCCCGGCCTGCCTGATATCGTCGAGCGACACGGGATCATTGGGCCCGTACCAGCGCCATCCTTCAAGGATCATAGAGGCTCTCCAATCAGTTCGCGGTCAGCACGACCTTGACGCTCTGCGAGCGGTCGAGCGCCAGCCGCAGCGCATCCGGCGCGGTCGAGAGAGGCCGCTCGGCGGTGACCAGAGACAGCACATCGACGCTGCCGTCGCCAATCAGTTCCACCGCGGTCATGAATTCGAGGCCGAAGCGGAACGAGCCGCGCAGGTCGATCTCCTTGGCCATCACCGCATTCGACGGCGTCGGGATTTGGCCGCCCGGCAGGTTGCCGATCTGCACCACCACGCCGCCGCGCCTCACGATGCCGATCGCACTGGCAAGACCCGCGGCCGTTCCCGACACCTCGAAGGCGACGTCAAAGGGGCGCGATGCGGCCTGCGCCTTGAAGCCCTCCTCGCCGCCGGAGACGTTCTCGACATGGGACGCACCGAGCCTGGTCGCGAAGGCCAGCGGGGCGGGCGCGATGTCGGCCACCGTGACGTCGGCCATGCCCGCGCGGCGCGCGGCGAGCATGGTGAGAAGCCCGATCGGGCCGGCCCCAAAGATGATGCCGCGCTTGCTCTGGATGTTGCCGGCGCGCGCAACGGCGTGCAGGCAAACAGAGAGCGGCTCGGCGAGAGCTGCGGCCTGATAGGATACGTGGTCGGGGATCTTCACGCACTGCGCCGGGACCGCGTCGAAATAGTCGGCAAAGCCGCCCTGCATGTGCGGCGTCTTCGAGGCGGAGCCCATGAAGTAGATATTTTCGCAGAGATTCTGCCGGTCTTCGCGGCAAGCGGCGCAATGGCCGCACCAGCGCGACGGATTGACGGCAACGCGGTCGCCGACCTTCAGGTTCGCGGCCGTGCCTGCGATCTCGACGACCTGGCCCGATATTTCGTGACCGAGCACCAGCGGCGACTTCACCACGAAATCGCCGGTCCTGGCATGACGGAAGTAATGCATGTCCGAACCGCAGATGCCGCCGGCGCCGAAGCGGATGCGCACCATGCCGTCAGCGAGCTTGTCGAGCGGATGCTCGATCATGCGCAGATCTTCGGGTCCGAACAGTGTTGCGGCGAGAGAGGTCGAGGTCATCTGTCAAATCCCATTGTGTCTGCAGCTTCGTTCACCCGCCCCGAGATCGAGGCGAGTCCTCCAATCTCATCGCCGCCGCGCGCTGCCGCTTTTGGCCTGCACGGCAGAAGAGCGTTTTGGCTTGCCCGGCTCACCTCCGGATCGCGCCGCCCGCTTCCGCGCCGCCGGCACACCTGCTGATGTCTCGGCACCAAAGCTCTGCGCAAAGCGCTCCTGCGAATGCGCGAGGTGGTCACGCATGGCGTCGTGAGCCGACATTGGCCGGCGCGCCGCGATGGCATCGCGCACGGTGCGGTGTTCATCGAGCGCGGCGCGCCAGGTTCCGGGGTTTTCGAAATAATGCGCGAGCTGCGCGAAATAGGGATTGAGGCGCTGGTCAAACAGCTCGCCGACCACACGCACTAGCACGGCGTTGCCGAGGCATCCGGCGATCGCGATGTGGAAGGCACGGTCATGGACCATCGAGGCCTCGCCGGGATGCTCGACACTCTCCATCGCGACAAGCGCGGCGTCGATGCGGGCGATGTCGTCCTTGGTGGCCACGCGCGCGGCCTGCTCCGCAATCACGCTTTCGAGGAATTCGCGGGCGCGCAGCAGCTCGAACGGACCTTCGATGGCGGCCGACGACACCGGCGCAGCGTCGGCGGGCTCGGTCACATAGATGCCGGAGCCGACGCGGATGCGAACGCGTCCTTCCACTTCAAGCGCGATCAGGGCCTCGCGCACCGTCGGCCGCGAGATCCTGAGCTGCTCGGCGAGCTCGCGCTCGGTCGGCAAGCGGCTGCCGACCGCGTACTCGCCGCTGTCGATCAGGCTTCGCAATTGATCGGCGACCTGGCGGTAAAGCCGTCTCGCCTCCACAGCTTCCAGCGGCACGCCGGCCTCCGGGGTCTCGCCGGGGCGGCTTGCTGTCCGGCGGCCCCGTCGATTTTGGATAATTGGCCTTACCAATTGACCGATGACGGCCATCATGTCAAGCAGCAGCGGAATAGAGGGGAGACGACCATGCGGCTGGGTCACGCCAATCTCGACCAGATGCCATCTTCGATCCGCCGCCCGGCCTATGACCGTTCCCGCGTCACACCAGGCATCGTGCATCTTGGTCTCGGCGCGTTTCATCGCGCGCATCAGGCTGTCGTCATCGACGATTGCCTTGCCGCTGATAGCAACGCCTGGGGCATCGTCGGCGCGAGCCTGCGCAGCCCTGACACACGCGACGCCCTCGCCCCGCAGGATCATCTCTACACACTCGCCGTGCGCGCGGCCGAGGGCACCGAGCATCGGATCGTCGGCGCGCTGCTGGACAGCGTCGTCGCGCGCGAGAAGCCGGCTGCGCTGGTCGAGCGGATGGCTGATCCCGCCATTCGCATCGTCTCAACGACGGTGACCGAAAAGGGCTATTGCCACACGCCGCAGTCAGGCGATCTCGACGATCGCCATCCCGACGTGGTGCACGACCTCAACAACATCGAGGCGCCGCGCTCGGCGCCGGGCTTCATAGTGGCGGCGCTGGCGCGCCGGCGGGCGCTGAGCATTGCACCTTTCACCGTGCTGTGCTGCGACAATCTCGCCGCCAACGGCCACACCGTGCAGCGGATCGTGACGCAATTCGCCGCGCTCCGCTCAAAGGAGCTCAGCAAATGGATCGCGGATAGCACTACCTTCCCCTGCACCATGGTCGACCGCATCGTGCCTGAAACAACCAATGCTGATCGTGACGCGGTCGCTGTGGCGCTCGGGATGCGTGACGCCTGGCCCGTGATGACCGAGCCCTTCACGCAATGGGTGGTTGAGGATCACTTTGCCGCGGGAAGGCCCGATCTCGCCGCGGCAGGCGTCGAGCTTGTGAGCGACGTCAAGCCGTTCGAGCTGATGAAGCTGCGGCTGCTCAATGCCAGCCACTCGGCACTCGCCTATCTCGGCTACCTCGCCGGCTACGAGACCATTGCCGACACCATGCAGAATTCGCATTTCGCGCGCCTCGCCGCACAGGTGATGGAACAGGCCGCGGTGACGCTGACGATGCCTGCAGGCACCGATCTTGCCGCCTATCGCGCCTCGCTGCTCAAGCGCTTTGCCAATCCGGCACTGCGTCACCGCACCTGGCAGATCGCGATGGACGGCTCGCAAAAACTGCCGCAGCGGCTGCTCGGTGCGATCCAGGATCGTCTCGCCAGGAACCTGCCGATCGCGACGCATGCGCTCGCGGTGGCCGGCTGGATGCGTTACGTCACCGCGTCAGACGAACAGGGCCGCGCCATCGACGTGCGCGATCCCCTCGCTGCCGAGCTGGCGGCGCTGGCGCGCGAGGCAGGTCCCATGGCGGAACGGCTTGCGCCCGCATTTCTCGGCGTGGAAAAAATATTCGGACCGCTTGGTGCCGAGCCGCGGCTGCGCGAGGCCGTCATCGCAGCGCTCCGGCGCCTCTACGCGGAAGGTGCGCGGCGCACGGTGGAGACGCAGGTTTCGGCGTGACCAGATACTGGGCAGCGATGCTGCACTGCGTTCAAAGTCGGACGCAAGTCGCGCTTGATTTTTGCCTGCCATTGGCCCACCCGAGAGTGATGGCAAAGGACAGCAAGATCATCGCCGCGAACGCGGCTTTCTACACCGCCTTTTCGACGGGCGATTTCAACGGCATGAAGCGGATGTGGGCGGATGACGACGCCATTTCCTGCATTCATCCCGGCTGGCCCGCGATCGTCGGCCATGCGACGGTGATCGGAAGCTGGCGCGACATCCTGCAAAATCCCGAAAGGCCGCAGATCGTCTGCGCCGAGCCGCAGGCGATCGTCGATGGCGACAGCGCGCGCGTGCTCTGCATCGAGATCGTCGACGGCACCGCGCTGGCCGCGGCCAACCATTTTCGCCGCGTCGGCGACGCCTGGCGCATGGTGCATCACCAGTCGAGCCCGATCGCGCAGATTGTCGAGCAGGTCGAGGACGATAGAGCGAGCCACCGGGTGCACTGACGACAACGATCACGTTGGGGTGATCTACTGTGCATGGGGTTGTTTTGTGTCTTTTGGTTCAGCAAGTTCCGACAGATCGTCCAGCACCATCAGCGCCGTGCTGAAATCATCATCCCGGAAATACAGGCTGCGCGTGATGAGCACGGGAATGTCGGCCCGCGAGGCCGCGACCAGCCCGTTGGCGGAATCCTCGATCGCGACGCAATCCGAAGGCGCCAGCCTCAGCCGCGCCAGGACCTCGAGATAGACATCAGGCGCCGGCTTCTTGTGCCTGACATCATCACCGGCAACGATCGTAGCGAAATCCGCAGGCCACGCCGGCCCCAGCGCCCGCGACAGCAGTGCATCGATATTGCCGTGCGAGGTGGTGGTCGCGAGCGCAAGCCGCTGGCCGCGCGCCTTTGCGGAGGCCAGCAGCTCCGCCACGCCGGGCCGCAAAGGGCAGCAGCCGGTTTCGATCAGCTCGGCATAATGCGCCGTCTTGATGCGGTGAAGCTCGGCGATCTCGACGTCCGACAAGGCGGGCGCGGTCGACTGGCCGGCGTGGAAGGCGCGGATGCGTTCCTTGCCGCCGGTCACCCGCAGCAGGTCCCGGTAGAGGATACGGTCCCATTGCCAGTCGAGACCGTGACGGGCGAAGGCATGGTTGAAGGCGCGCCGGTGGAGCTCCTCAGTCTCGGCCAGGGTGCCGTCGACATCGAAGATCAGCGCGGCCGCGGCCCGGATCCGCTCTGCCGCATCCAACGGCACGATCGCCTCCGCCTGCATGGTCGCCGCCTCCCTGTCACGCGCGACCATCGCCCGAGGCAGCAGGCGAGTAAAATCGCAATATCTTTTGCCGGCCCCAAAAATCTCTTATGAGCGAGGAGGCGCGACCAGCGCGATCTGGAACTTACGGGAGACGCATGCGGCTCTTCATCCTCGGCCTCGGCTATAGCGCCCGGCATTTCTTCCGCCGGTACGGCGGCAGTTTCTCGCATGTCGCCGGCACGGTGCGGGATCCCACCACGAGAGACGACCTCGCCGGCCTCGAGCTGCACGGCTTTGCCGGCAGCCGCCCGGCTGACGCCACGGTCGACCGCATCCGCGATGCCGATGTCCTCATCGTCTCCATCCCGCCCGGCAGCACCGGCGATCCCGCACTCGCCACGCTCGGCGATGTGCTGGCGGCCGACCGTCGCAAGGTCGTCTATCTCTCCACCATCGGCGTCTATGGCGATCACGCCGGCGGATGGGTCGACGAGACCACGCCGCCGCAATCTTCCCTTGACCGCGCGCGGATGCGCGTCGCGGCGGAGCAGGCCTGGACGGAGACGGCGCACGGCAATGTCGCGATCCTCAGGCTTGCCGGCATCTACGGTCCCGGCCGCAACGCGCTAGTGACGCTGCGGGGCGGCACCGCCCGGCGCATCATCAAGCCCGGCCAGGTCTTCAATCGCATCCACGTCGAGGACATCGCGAGCGCCATCATGGCCGCAATCAACCACGGGAGCGGCGGCACCTGGAACCTCTGCGACGACGAGCCCGCACCACCGCAAGACGTGATCACCTATGCCGCGCAGCTGATAGGCGTTACGCCACCGGCGGAAGAGGCGTTCGCGACCGCCGAGATGTCAGCGATGGCGCGAAGCTTCTATGCCAGCAGCGCCCGCGTCTCCAATACGAAACTGAAGCGCGAGCTCGGCGTCACGCTGGCCTATCCGACCTATCGGCACGGCCTCGATGCGCTGTGGCGCGAGGCAGAATCGCGACCCGTCGTGAAATAGAAAGGCCGATCGGCCGCCCTTTGGCGTCAGCTCAGAACGCCGTATTTCTTGAACCAGGCCTGCGCCTGCGCCCACGCATCCCCTGCTGCGTCCTTCCGGTAGCTGCCGCGATAGTCGGCATGGAAGCCATGCGGCGCTTCGGGATAGATCTTGAACTCCGCCGTCTTCTTGTTCTCCGCGAGCGCGGCCTTGAGCTGCTCGATCTGGGCGACGGGAATGCCAGTATCGGCGCCGCCATAGAGGCCGAACACCGGCGCCTTCATCTCGGGCGCGAGCTGCAACGGGCTCTTCGGCCAGAGCGGATTGGGCGCGACGACCGGCGGACCATAGAAGGCAACGCCGGCCTTGAGGTGCCGCTATGGGCGGCATATTCCCAGACAGTGCGGGCACCGCGGCAAAAGCCAATGATGCCGAGCTTGGCAGTGTCGCCGCCTTGCTGCGCGACTCGCTCCGCGAGGTCCTCAATCATCTCGATGCGGCGCATCAGCGGCTCGATGCCAGCATCTGCCGCGATTGCATGTTCCTGGCCGAGCGCAGCCCCGCCACGGGCAAGGGCCGCGCCACCGCCGAGTTCATGTGCCGGCTGTACCGCGCCCCCGTCTCGCTCGAAGAGACCGAGCTGCTGTGCACCAGCTTCGAGCGCACCCGCGACCGCCCCAAGATCGAGGATCATTTCGATCGCGCGCGCGTCGCAAGCCAGGGCTGAGGGGGCGGTCTGGTTCTCCGACGCAATTCGTCCGAACTTTGCTTGATCTCTCCACCCCTCGGATCCGAGGGGCGCAGGGAAAGCCGGGTGCCGGCTGGCACCCGCGGTCTGCTGCGCGCCGGCCGCCCGCATTAGCCGACGATCGGCGCGCGCCGTTTACTCCGCGCCCGATCCGCCCTGCACGATCTTCTCGTTCAGCTTCTGGTCGACCGTGTCGACAGTGCGGTCGATCTCGGCGTTGGGCACGCCGAGCTGATGCGAGATCAGCTTCACCAGGAGGTCGACGCGCTCGATGAAGGGCGCGCCGCTGGCCACGGCCCGCGCGGCCGAGGACGGCTTGAGCAGGCTTTCGGCGGCCTTGGCGTATTTCGCAAACGGCACCTGGTCCTCGGGGTCGGCGCCGAGGCGGCGGGCGATGGCATCGACATGATCGTAGATCGTTTGCGAGCGCTTGAGGTCGCCGTGCACGGCGTCGCGGATCGACTGCGGCTCCTGCGGGGTGATGCAGCGATAATTGCCGGTGAGCAGCATCGACCACTTCGCCAGCGGCACGAACAGGGAATCGAACACTTTCAGCTTCACCGGCACGTCCTTGCCGTCGAGCGTCACAGCGTCGATGTCGGCCTCGAGTTCGCGCAGCACCTTGTTGTGCTTCTCGTCGGCGAAGGCCGAGGCCTTGAAGTTGGTCGGCAGGCCGACATGCAGCACGTTCGCCGCTTCCTCCGGCGGGCGGAAGGCCTGCGGATCGGGCGAGCACAGCGTCACGAGGCCAGGCTCGAAGCGCTCCCACACCTGTGCATTCGTGTAGGCCTCCTCGAGATCCATGTCTGCCAGCGCCGGAATGCGCTTGAGATAGGGCAGCGGCGGCATGTTCATGATCGACAGGCACGGCAGCTTCGCCGCGGCGATCTTGACCATGAGCATGCGAACCGTGTGATTGGTGTATTGCGGCTCCTGCATCGCAAGACCGACGAGATCGTAGCGGGAGAGGTCCACATTCTGCGGCGTTACGGCATCGAGCTTGCCCGGCCGCAGATCGCGCGAGAAGATCGCCCGATGGGTCGCCTCATCGCGCAGCTTGATGCGCACTTCCGTGCCATCACGGTTGATCAGCTCCGCAGTCTTGGCGCGGCAAACCAGGGTCACGTTGTGCCCGGCCATCAAGAGCTTGGTGCCTAGCAGGGAGCCGTAGGAAGCTCCCAGAATCAGAACGTTGCGCGCCATGTTCGTCCCCTCGAGAATGTGTGTGATTTTGGGCCCCGGCCGTTATCCGCGGGTGCATTGCAGCATCTAAGGCAAACCGTCCGGGGATGGCAACTGGGATAATGCATACAAGGAAAGCAGCATATTCCGCCACGCGGACGGACAGACGGATCGGCCACCTCGCAGCCATTGCGGCTTAACCGAAATATGATGGCCTGGCCGATGCCGCAGCGATTCCCGCCCGCACTTCTACGACTTTCAATTCACAGCTGAAATTCCACCGTGGGCAACGCGGCGTGTTCCCACCTGTTTCGCTCGACGCATCCCGCTTCGATTGATAAGCCCCTGTCCGCGAATGACGGGGCTTTGAGTCGGGACATGACGGTTGCGATCGAGATGGGGCTGACCACGGCCGGCGCCGGGGCGGCCATGGACCTCGAGGAACTCTTGGCGACCCGTCTCTTGGTGCAGGGCAATTCGGGCTCCGGCAAGTCGCATCTGCTCAGGCGCCTCCTGGAGCAGAGCGCGCCGTGGGTGCAGCAGGCCATCATCGACCCCGAAGGCGATTTCGTCACGCTGGCCGATCGCTTCGGCCATCTGGTGATCGACGCCGAAGACCACACCGAGCGCGGCCTGCAAGTCGCGGGCGAGCGCGCCCGGCTACATCGCGTCTCCACCGTGCTCAACCTCGAAGGGCTGGATGCCGAGAACCAGATGAGGCGCGCGGCCGCCTTTCTCGGCGGCATGTTCGACGTCGAGCGCGACCATTGGTACCCGATGCTGGTGGTGGTCGACGAGGCGCAGCTGTTTGCGCCGGCGGTCGCGGGCGAAGTGTCGGACGAGGCGAGGAAGCTGTCGCTTGGCGCTATGACCAATCTGATGTGCCGCGGCCGCAAGCGCGGCCTTGCCGGCATCATCGCGACGCAGCGCCTCGCCAAGCTCGCCAAGAACGTCGCGGCCGAAGCCTCGAACTTCCTGATGGGCCGCACCTTCCTCGATATCGACATGGCGCGCGCCGCCGATTTGCTCGGCATGGAGCGGCGGCAGGCGGAAGCCTTTCGCGACCTCGAACGCGGCCAGTTCATGGCGTTGGGACCTGCGCTGTCGCGCCGTCCGCTGCGGCTGAACATCGGCCCGACCGAAACGTCCCCACGCAATTCGACGCCGCGGCTGATGCCGCTCCCGGAAGCGACGCTTGAAGATGCGCGCGCCGTGATCCTGGCTGCGCCGCCGCCGGACGCGAGCCGGCCGCAGCGCCGGCCGGCGCCCGATCTGCTCGAGCAGCTCCGCGCGGCCAAGGCGGCGGCGCCTGACATCAGCACCGAAGAG
>NZ_CAKZHY010000082.1 GCF_936928535.1 uncultured Bradyrhizobium sp.
AGATGAGCTACAAATGTCGCATATCTACGTATGAATCACCAAACGATGCCTATTTCTATGTGAAATACCCAGAAAAAGAAAGTTGTTTCTAGTGGAAGATTACGAAAAGTAATACATCAAACGAAAACAACATGTTAGCGCAGATGCATAGCATAACCCAACATATCAATCTCTAATCTAAAGATCCGTAAAAAGAGGAAATTTCTACTGCAATATCAAGTGAAAAGAAAATGATTGCACATCTACATGATGATACCACAAGAGAATACTTTCTTTTCCTACACAAAAAACGAGCGCGAAAAAAGCTTCACAGAAATTGCGGAAGATATACGAAAAGAGAAAACGGAATGTTAGCACATTCACGTCACTGAATGGATCCATCCCTAAGTTAAATAGACATTAACGGAAACGCCCATTTCTTGGGTGGGTAATGGCTAAAAAAAATATATCATCTACGAGATCAAAAGAAGTAAAGATACGAAAAGAGAAACAAGATCTAGAAGGAAGAATATAAAACAAACAAACCTGGCTGAACTTGAGAGGATGATCTTCACCAGGAAGTTGCGGCCGATGATCATCGGCTCCAGTTCCGGGTGGTTGATGTTGGCGGGGATGATGGCGCGGCCGCGCGCGATCTCTGATCGCACGAACTCCGGGGTGATGAAGGCGGGCACCGCGGCGCCAAAACTTTCGCCGTCGGCAAGGGCTGCTTCCGCGCGCTCGAGCTGCTGCTTGCGACCGAGGTTTTCGCGGGCGGCGACGTAGATCATCTCCTTGGTGATGATGCCGGCGCGGGCGAATTCCAGTTGCGTGATCTTGTGACCGTCGAGGCCGCGCAGCGGCTTGTGATAGGCCGAGAAGGCGCGCGCGGCGTTGTCGGTGGAGACGCTGCCATTGTCCTCCGGCTTGATCTGCCGGCCGTCATATTCCTCGACGCCGCCGCGCTCCAGCACCCATTGCTTGCGGCCACGGGCAAGGCCGGCGTTGACGTCGATGGTGACGGAGGGATCGGTGTAGGGCCCCGAGGTGTCGTAGACCGGCAGGTTCGGTTCGCCGGCGCCTTCAGAGAGGATGATCTCGCGCAGCGGTACGCGCATATCGGGCGCCGCATCGGGGGAGGCGAAGATCTTTCGCGAGGAGGGAAGCGGGCCGGTGGTGACGGCGGGGACGGTCTTGTCGGGGTTGGAGCGGATGTTCATGGGATCCTCCGTTGAATATGATTATCGCGTCGTCGCGTGCTGTTCGTCATCCTGAGGTGCGAGCACTTGCGAGCCTCGAAGGATGGAGCCGGGCCGTCGCCCTTCGAGGGCCGCTGAAGAAGCGGCCACCTCAGGGTGACGGGAGAGATAGGGTGCGAGGCGCATCACGCGGCCTCCTTCGACTGGCCGAGCCACTGCCGCACCCGGGCATCCGGGTCGGCGTTCTGGGTGACGTCGCTGACCACCGCGATCGAATCCGCGCCGGCGGCAAAGATCTCCGCGGCGTGCTCGAACTTGATGCCGCCGATCGCGACCAGCGGGATGGGGCCGATGCGCTTCTTCCATTCCGTGATTTTTGGAATGCCCTGCGGTTCGAAGCGCATCGATTTGAGCGTGGTGAAGAAGATCGGGCCGAGCGCGACGTAATCGGGCTTGGCCTTCAGCGCGGTTTCAAGCTCCGCGTCGTCGTGCGTGGAGACGCCGAGCGAGAGGCCGGCCTCGCGGATCGCCTTGAGGTCGGCCTCAGTGAGATCTTCCTGGCCGAGGTGGAGATATTTCGCGCCGGCGACGATCGCCGCGCGCCAATAATCGTTCACGACGAGTTTTGCTGGCGTGCCCTTGGTGATCGCCAGCGCGTCGGTGACGATCTGGAGCGCCTCGGCATCGTTCAGATTCTTCGCGCGCAGCTGGATGGTGCCGACGCCGAGTTTTGTCAGGCGTTCGACCCAGGCCAGGCTGTCGACGACGGGATAGAAACGATCAGGATACGGCATGCCAGAACGGGGTCCCAACGACAGGGGTTGAAGGAGAAGCGAAATCGCGGGCGTTCATCAGTCCGGCCTCGTACGCGGTGCGGCCGGCTTCACACCCGAGGCGGAAAGCCCTGGCCATCGCGACGGGATCGGCGGCCTTGGCGATCGCGGTGTTGAGCAGTACGGCGTCATAGCCGAGCTCGAGCGCTTCCGCCGCGTGGCTCGGTGCGCCGATACCGGCATCGACCACCAGCGTGATATCAGGCAGCCGCTCGCGCAGCAGTCTCAACGCATCGCGGTTGATGATGCCTTTGGCGCTGCCGATGGGAGCTGCCCACGGCATCACAACCTTGCAGCCGGCATCGACCAGCCGGTTCGCGACCGAGAGGTCTTCCGTGCAATAGGGGAACACTTCAAAACCGTCCTTGATCAGGATGGTGGCGGCTTCGACGAGGCCGACGACGTCGGGCTGTAGCGTGTCGTTGTCGGCGATGACCTCGAGCTTGATCCAGGTGGTGCCGAACAATTCGCGCGCGAGCTTGGCCGTGGTGACAGCCTCGCGCACGCTGCGGCAGCCGGCGGTGTTCGGCAGCACCGATACGTCGAGCTCGCGGATCAGCTTCCAGAACGCATCCCCGGTCTTGCCGCCGGCGGATTCGCGTCGCAGCGACACCGTGACGATGTTCGAGCCCGAGGCGCGGATCGCGTCCTGCATGATCGCAGGCGAAGGATAGAGCGCGCTGCCGATCAGCAGGCGGGAGTCGAAGGTCTTGCCGTAGAAGGTCACCATGTGGAAGGTGTCTCCTCAATCTTCACTGTCGTCCCGGCGAAGGCCGGGACCCATACCGCGTGATTTTTCTTGGGGCACGATGGCAGAAACCTTCCATCCCAATGAAGGGCGGTGGTTATGGGTCCCGGCCTTCGCCGGGACGACGGGGGGAAAGAGTGTGCCCACATCTCCTTCACCCTCCCTGCCGCGGCGTGATGATCTCGATCTCGTCGCCGGCCTTTAGCGCGGTCTCGGCCCAGCGGCTCTTCGGCACGACGTCGTAGTTGAGCGCGATGGCGAAATGGGTGCCCTCGTAGTCGAGCTCGGAGAGCAGCGCGTCGACGCTGGCTGAACTGATCTCGCGCTGCTCGCCGTTTACGATCACAATCATTGCACGATCACGCGCATTGCATCACCTCGTTGTCGATCTGGCCGCGCTCGACGAAGTTGAGCGTCAGCTCGGCGAGCGCAGGGGCGATCAGGAAACCGTGGCGGTAGAGCCCGTTCACGCTGATCTTGCCGCCACGCACGCCGATGCGCGGCAGATTGTCGGGATAGGCCGGGCGAAGGCCCGAGCCGAATTCGACGATACGGGCTTCGCCGAACGCCGGGTGCACGGCATAGGCCGCGCCCAAGAGTTCCAGCGCGGAGCGGACGCTGACGCCGGTGTCCTCGGCCTCGATCGAGGTCGCGCCCAGCATGAACATGTTATCCTCGCGCGGGATCACGTAGAGCGGCCAGCGCGGATGGATCAGACGTACCGGGCGCGACAGCTGCACCTCGGAGCTCTCGATCAGGATCATCTCGCCCTTGACGCCGCGCAGGCCCGGCTGCTCCTCGCGTGCGGTGAGGCCGCGGCAGTCGATCACCAGGCCGTCAAGATCGCTCGCGCTGACGTCGCTGCCGAACTTGATGGTGCCGCCGGCGGCCTTGATGCGCGCATGCAGCTTCGGCAGCACGCGGCGCGGCTCGACATGGCCTTCGGTCGGGAAGAACAGTGCATCGCGGAAGCGGCCTTCCAGCGACGGCTCGAGCCCGGCCAAGGCCGCTGCATCGAGCCGGCGATGGCCTTCGGTCATGCGGGCAAAGCGCTCGAAATCGTTGCGCTCGCGCGGATGCGCCACGACGAGCGAGCCGTTGAAGGGGGTGTCAGGCAGTTCGCGCCGCCAGATGTCCAGCGAGCGCAGCCCCAGGCGGCTGATGAGGGGTTCGGCGACCTCCGCCTCGCAATAGGGCGCGAGCATGCCGCCGGCCCAATGGCTGGTGGAGGCGGTCATGTCGGCGTCACTGCGCTCGTGTAACGTCACGGCGTGGCCGGCCTGCGCGAATAACAGCGCCTGCCAAGCTCCGGCAATGCCTGCGCCGATGATGGATACCGGGGAATCCGGTCGATTGGTCGTCTGCAACATCCCTGTCCCTTCGCCGGCATGACCCGGATCAGGTTCAAAGGGTCACCGCGGTCCTGGGCAGGCTTGCTGAAGTGCAGGCTTGCCCATTTAGCGGTATCTCAGCTCCTCCTCGGAGCACCCCTCGGAACGGCTCTAATGTAGGACAGCGGAGCGGGGTGGTCAACGCGTTAGCCACAAGGCTGTCATTCCGGGGCGGTCCAACGGACCGAACCTCAGGTGCGCAATTGCGCACCGGGGAATCTCGAGATTCCGGGTTCGATGCTTCGCTTCGCCCCGGAATGACGATTAATCGTGGAGCGCCTGCGCCCGCGCGTTGCGGACGTGCTGGGCGAGCTTGCGATGCGGAACCGGGCCGAACATCGGCTGCGGATTGCCGTTGGATTCCAGCTGAGGCTCGAAGCTGGCCAGTTGCACGGCTTCCTGGCGCTGCCGCTTTGCGGCGTAGTAATAGCCGCCCGCGAAATAGCGCACGGCTCGGTCGTGGTCGCCATTGGCGGCGTGATAGGCGCCGGCGAGGTATTTCACCGCGTAGGTGAGATTGGTGTTGGGGTCGCGCAGGCCGGCGGCATCGCCGGTGTAGCCGAGGCCGCGGGCCGTCGCGAGCTTGATCTGCATCAGCCCGATGGTGCCGCCATGGCCGACGAGACCAGGCTGATAGCGGCTCTCGCGCATGATGACGCGATGCACCAGCGCCTCTGGCACGCCGTTGGCGCGCGCATGCATCGCGACCATCTCGGCGTAATCGGCCTGGCCTGCGATTGCGGCCTGCGACGACATCAGTGGAAACATGATTCCTGCCGCAAGCAGCGCGGCAACGCGTAGAATTTTCATAAGATGTCCCAGACGACCCTGAGTGCAGTTCTTGAGTAGCTTGGCCCGGTTGCCGTTAGGCCTGCCGAACGCGGCGATGATGTGGCCAAACGCCGCCGGCCCCGTTTTTGCGGCGCCGAGCCGCCGTTACGACTCAATTCTGGCGCAGGAGTTATCTCAGGCGGACAACTCGCGACAGCGACCCTGTCTATTCGCGCTTGCCAGCGAAAGCGAGTATGAAGCCCTCGCGAATCGGGAGAGGTGCCATGACAAAAACAACCATGGTCAACACCCATAGCGGCGACATCTCCGGACGAGATGTGCCCACCCAGAATCCATGTGCCCAGTGCGGCGCGCCGATCGCGCAGCCAGACTGGATCGAGCCGGGCGAGGGGCGGGTCTCCTATCTCTGGAACTGCCACGCCTGCAATTATCGCTTCGAGGCGATCGCGATCTTCGACGAGCCGGCGATCGAGTATCCGCCGCTCGCGGCCTGAGATGTTGGCTTAAGCGGCAAGCCGCGGCTGCTGCCAGACCGGCAATTGCATCCTCACGATCAGCCCGTGCGGCTGGCGGTCGTGCAACGACAGCTCGCCGCCATGGGCGAGCGCGATCGCGTGCGCGATCGACAGGCCGAGGCCGAAGCCGATGGAATCGTCCATGGTGCGGGCGTCGTCGCCGCGCACGAACGGCTCCAGCATCTCCTGCTTGCGCGCGTCCGAAATACCGGGGCCGTCATCCTCGACGTCGATGACGAGTTTCGTGCCCGAGACATCGAGGCGGATCGTCACCTCGGCGCCGAAGCGCACCGCGTTCTCGACGAGATTGGTGACGCCGCGATGCAGATCGTCGGGGCGCGCGGCCGCGGTCGCAGAGGGCGGGCCGTCATAATGCACGACATGGCCCATGTCGCCGAACTGGTCGGCGATCAGCTGCAGGGTGCTGGCGATATCGACCAGCGTCACCGCTTCGATCTTGCGGTCGTTGCGCAGCAGTGACAGCACGCTCTCCAGCATCGAGCGCATCTGGTCGAGGTCAACAAGCATGCGCTTGCGATGGCCCTCGTCCTCGATGAACTCGGCGCGCAGGCGCAGCCGCGTGATCGGGGTGCGCAGATCGTGGCTGATCGCCGCCAGCATCCTGGTGCGATCCGACATCAGCCGCGCGATGCGCTCATGCATGCGGTTGAGCGCCCGGGTCGCCGCGCGGATCTCTTCCGGACCGCGCTCGGGCAGCGGATCGGCCGTGCCATCCAGGCTGAAATTCTCGGCCGCCTTGGCAAAGGAGGACAGCGGCGCTGCCAGCGCGCGCGCGGCCCACAGGCCGAGCACGGTGATGGAGATGAAGGCGGTCATCAGCGTCACCAGCCACGGCGCGCCCCAGAACCACGGGCGCGGGCCGCTCTCGACATGGCCTGCGATCACGGTGCCGTCGGGCAATTCCACGCCGATGCGGCGGTCATCGCCCTCGGGCGCGAGCTGCACCAGCTTGTAGCCGCGGGCGAGATGACGGCGGATCCCGCGCAGGTGCGGGGCTTCGCGGTCGTCGACCATCGCCGCCGCGCCTGATGCCAATGTCTCAAGGTTGAGCTTCGGAAAAGCGCGCGCGAGATCTGCGATCAGCCGCGGCCGTTCGTCCGGCCTGGCCGAGCCGAGCAGCAGCGCTGCATCGGTCAGTTGATGCGCGCCATCCGGCGGGCTGTCCGGGCGGTCGGGGCGGCTGAGCAGGAAGGCGGTGGTGACGACGAGATGCAGCGTGACGGTCGAGGCCAGCACCAGCGCAGCCATCTGCCCGCCGATGCCCTTGAGGTGAAAGAACCCGAACGGCCTCATCTCAAAGCCCCGTCAGCTGCTCAGGGGCGCGGTAACCGCTTCCGTTCTGGGCGTGAACAAATAGCCGCCGGAACGCACCGTCTTGATGATGGTGGGATCGGACGGGTTGGGCTCAATCTTGCGGCGGATCCGGCTGACCAGCACGTCGATGGAGCGCTCGAACGAGCCGGTGCTGCGGCCCTGCGTCAGGTCGAGCAGGCTGTCGCGCGACAACACACGGCCGGGACGCTCGCAGAAAGTCCTGAGCAGGTCGAACTCGGCGCTGGTCACCGCGACGCGGGCGCCCTCCGGATTGCGCAGCTCACGCAGGCGCAAGTCGATCCGCCAGCCTTCGAAGGAGAGCGTCGAGGCGCCCTCGATCGAGCTCGCGGCCTGGGCGGAGGCCTGCCGCCGCAGCACCGCGTTGATGCGGGCGAGCAGCTCGCGCGGGTTGAATGGCTTCGGCAGATAATCGTCCGCACCCATCTCGAGGCCAACGATGCGGTCGACGTCCTCGCCGCGCGCGGTCAGCATGATGATCGGCGTCTGTGCCTCGGAGCGCACCTTGCGGCACAGGCTGAGGCCGTCTTCGCCTGGGAGCATGACGTCGAGGATGATGAGATCAACGCGGTGGTCGACCATGGCACGCGACATCTCGCGGCCGTCGCTCACAGCGGTGACATTGCAGGCGTTGTTGCGCAGATATTTCGCAATCAACGTCCGGGTCTCGCGATCGTCCTCGACGACCAGGATATTGGGAGAAGGAATGGCCATGGGCCTTGTTTGTCCAAGATTCGGGCCAAAAGGCGAAGATTATTGTTTCAGTGTGTTTCCGGGCGAATGTCCGCAATACCCCGCAACGACGGCGTCGTCGTCCGGCAAGGTCTCGTTAAGTCGGTTAACCATACCGTGGCGCAGTTGCGTACGAAACCCCGCAAAAACCACGGTGCACTCAATGACTTCGATTTCGGCGAACTCCGCCAGTCATCACCAGTCGCCGCTGCAGCGACTGCAGCAGGAATTGCAATCGGAAGTGTCTGACGGCACGATCTCGTCGTCCGACCAGTCCGCCCTCGGCACTGCCCTGCAAGACATCGATACGGCGCTCCAGCAGGGCCGGTCCAGCGACCAATCCAGCGGCACCAAGCCGTCCCAGGATGGCCTGAAATCCAAGATCGACGACCTCATCTCCAATGAGGTCTCGAACGGCACACTGACGTCGAGCCAGGCCGACGAGCTGAAGGGCGTGTTTCAGTCTGCCTTTGCCAAGGGACCGGGCGGTCCCGGCGGCGCGGGTGGTCCGCCTCCCGGTCCGCCGCCGTCGGACGACGGCTCTTCGGATTCCTCGACGTCGTCGACGGACCCGACGAGCAGCACGTCAACCGACAGCAGCACGGCGAAGATCCTCGAGCAGTTTCTCCAGGCGCTGCAGCAGTCGCAGTCTTCGTCGAATTCGTCATACGGTGCCAATGGCAGTGCGACGAGCGCGAGCGGCACGGACATCTCTGCGCTCCTGATCGACTACAAGAGCTGACCTGAGCGACGAAAGGCCAGCGCGTTCCTCGCCGCCATCATGCTTCATCCCAGGGCGCATAATTGTCGGCGGGGAACTGTGCATGTCGCACGTTCCAGGAACTTTTCCTCGTGCCGCAGCGCCGCAAGAAGCGTGACGAAATTGCCGCACGCTAGGAACTGTGCGTCCTCGTCGCTGTTCTCTCCGCACAAGTTTTCTGCTGAAGGAGAGGACAACAATGTTGATGAAATCGATCGCCGCCGGCCTTGCCGGCACCGCTTTGCTTGCCACCGTTGCGTTTGCACAAAATCCGGCTGTCACAGAGAAGTCGCCGACCGCTTCGACTGCGACCACCACGACCACGAGCGCTTCGGGTGAATGGCGTACCTCGAAGATGGACGGCATCAAGGTCTATAACGAGGCCAACGAGAACATCGGTTCGATCAGCGACCTGCTGATGGACAAGAGCGGTGCGGTCAAGATCGCCGTGATCGGCGTCGGCGGTTTCCTCGGCATGGGCGAGCATCTGGTCGCCGTTCCCTATGAGAAGCTGAAGTTCGTCAACGAGGCTGTGGCCTATACGGGCACCAGCGCGAACCCGAACGCCAAGCCCGCCGCGACCACGACGACGGGCGCTGCGACCGGCACCGCCGAAACCAAGACGACGACCACCACCTCGTCTTCGTCGAAGTGGTATCCGGACCACGCCGTGTTCAACGCGACCAAGGACCAGCTGAAGGCCATGCCCGAGTTCAAGTACTCGGAGTAATGCGGCTCTGAACAGCTAAACGAAGCGCGCCCGGTTTTCACCGGGCGCGCTGTCGTGTCGTTTTTTCTATCGTCATTGCGAGGAGCGAAGCGACGAAGCAATCCAGAGCTATCTCTGCGGATGCATTTCTGGATTGCTTCGCTGTGCTCGCAATGACGGAAGATAGACAGTGCCTCACTTCACCAGCGGGCAGCCGCCCTTGTCGAGCGGACGGAAGGCTTCGTCGCCGGGCACGGTGGCGATCAGCTTGTAGAGGTCCCACTCGCCCTTGGATTCTTCCGGCTTCTTCACCTCGTACAGATTCATGTCGTGGACCATGCGGCCGTCGATGCGGATCTTACCGTTCTTGGCGAAGAAGTCGTTCACCGGCGTCTTGCGCATCTGCTCCATCACCTTCGGCGCTTCGTCGGTCTTGATCGCTTCGATCGCCTTCAGATAGTGCATGGTCGCCGAATAGAGGCCGGCCTGAATCATCGTCGGCATGTGGCCGACCTTGTCGTTGAAGCGCTTGGAGAAGGCGCGGGTCTCATCATTCGTGTCCCAGTAGAACGCGTCGGTGATGATCAGGCCCTGTGTCGCCTTGACGCCGAGCGCGTGAACGTCGGTGATCTCCATGAGCAGGGCGATCATCTTTTGGCCGCCTTGCGTGATGCCGAACTCGGCAGCTTGCTTCAGCGCATTGGTGGTGTCGCCGCCGGCATTCGCCAGCGCGACGACCTTGGCCTTGGAGGCCTGGGCCTGCAGCAGGAAGGACGAGAAGTCCGACGAGTTGAGCGGATGGCGGACGTCGCCGAGCACCTTGCCGCCGCTCTCCTTGACGACGTTGGCGGCGTCGCGCTCCAGAGCCTGGCCGAAGGCGTAGTCGGCGGTGACGAAGAACCAGGTGTCCTCGCCGCGCTTGACCATCGCCTTGCCGGCGACGTTCGACAGCGCATAGGTGTCGTAGGTCCAGTGCACCGTATTGGGTGAGCAGGCGGTGCCGGTGATGTCGGACGAGCCACCGCCGGAATTGAGGTTGATCTTGTTCTTCTCGCGCGTCAGCGCGGAGATCGGCAGCGCGACGGAGGAGGTCGGCACGTCGAGGATCGCGTCGACCTTGTCGTTGTCGTACCAGTTGCGGGCGATGTTGACGCCGACGTCGGGCTTGTTCTGGTGGTCGGCGGACACGACCTGGATCGCGACGCCCGCGACCTTGCCGCCGTAATCGGCGACGGCCATCTCGACAGCGGCAAGCGAGCCCTTGCCGGTCGCGTCGGCATAGAGGCTCGACATGTCGGTGAGCACGCCGAGCTTAACAACGTTGTCGGAAATTTGGGCCTGAGCTGCGCCGCAACTTGCGGCGACGGCGAAGCCGGCCGCGACGGCGGCGATGAGTTTGTGCATATATTTTCTCCCTTGGCGTTGTTGTTTGGGCTTTGTTGCGGGGACTGTTCTAGCCACAAACCGACGCGGGAGCAAAGGCGGGGATGTGTGACGTGGGGTGAGAATTAAGCAGGGGTCTCCGGTGTTTTTTCCCTCTCCCCTTGCGGGAGAGGGTGGATCGCCGCGTAGCGGCGAGACGGGTGAGGGGTATCTCTCTGCACGAGGAAACTCTCAATTGAATGTGCGGAGAGATACCCCTCATCCGGCGCTTCGCGCCACCTTCTCCCACAAGGGGAGAAGAAAGAAGAGCGGTGCCCGTCAGCCGCCGCCCTTCAGCCGTTCATTGCGCCGGCGCAGGCCCTCCAGCGTCGCGAGCAGGATGACCGACACCGTCGTCAGGATCACCGCAGCGGCCGTGATGGTCGGGCTGATGTTCTCGCGGATGCCGCTGAACATTTCGCGCGGCAGGGTGCGCTGCTCGGGCCCCGCCATGAACAGCACGATCACCACCTCGTCGAAGCTGGTCGCGAAGGCGAACAGCGCGCCGGATGCCAGGCCCGGCAGGATCAGCGGCAGGATCACGCGTCGGAACGCTTCCAGCGGCGAGGCGCCGAGCGAGGCGGCGGCGCGGGCGAGGTTGGTGTCGAAGCTTTGCAGCGTCGCGCCGACCGTGATGACCACGAACGGTGTCGCCAGCGCGGTGTGAGCGAGGATTAGGCCGAGATAGCTGCCGGTGAGGCCAATCGGCGCGAAGAAGAAATAGAGGCCGACAGCGGTGATGACGCCGGGCACGACGACCGGCGAGAGCACGAAGGCCAGCACCAGCGGCTTGAACCGGCTCTTCCACTGCGCGAGCCCAAGTGCGGCCAGCGTGCCGAGCACCATGGACAGCAGCGTCGACGCGACGCCGATGATCATGCTGTTCTTCAGCGCGTTCATCCAGCGCGGTGAACTGAGGAAGTCGTCGTACCAGCGCAAGGAGAGGCCCGGCAACGGATAAGTGAGGTAGGAGCCCGAGCTGAACGACAGCGGCATGATCGCCAGGATCGGCGCGATCAGGAAGATGAACACCAGCGTCGAGATGACGATGGTTCCGGTCCACGCGATGCGCTGGCTGGGTGTGCGCAAGGAGGATGCATCGCTCAATTCTTCATCCCTCCCGTCACCTGTTGGCCCTGCACCAGCTTGCCGTAGACGAGCGCGAGCAGGATGGTCGCGAGCAGCAGCACCGCGCCGAGCGCGGAGGCAAGGCCCCAATTGGCCGTTTCGGTGGTGTAGAGCGCGATGAAATAGCTGATCATCTGGTCGGCGGCGCCGCCGACGAGCGCCGGCGTGATGTAGTAGCCGAGCGCGAGAATGAAGACGAGCAGGCTGCCCGCGCCAATGCCGGGCAGGGTTTGCGGGAGATAGATCCGCAGGAAGGCGGTGAGGGGCGGGGCACCGAGCGAGGCGGCGGCCCGCATGTAGGCCGGCGAGATCGCCTTCATGCTGCTGTACAGCGGCAGGATCATGAACGGCAGCAGCACGTGGGTCATCGCCACGCAGACACCGAAGCGGTTGTAGATCAGGCGCAGCGGTTCGTCGATGATGCCGAGCCAGTGCAGGCTGTCATTCACGATGCCTTTGCTCTGCAACAGCACGATCCAGGCGCAGGTGCGGACCAGAAGCGAGGTCCAGAACGGCAGCAGCACGAAAATCATCAGGAGGTTCGATCGGCCCGGCGGCAGCGTTGCCAGCAAATAGGCGACCGGGAAGCCGAGGATCAGGCAGAGCACCGTGACACCAAGGCTGATGAGGAAGGTGCGGGCGAAAACCTCGCGGTAGATGGCCTGATCCGACGGGGCCGCGACGATCGCGCCGTCCGCGTTCCTGACGAGGTCGAGCGCCCCGAGTAGGTAGAAGCTGGTGAGCGGACCGCTGGCGTTCCTGATCGTCGTCCAGGTGGCGCGATCGCGCCAGGCTGCGTTGATCTTGCCCAGCGTCTCCCTGGCGGTGCCGGGCTCCGGCATTGCTTTCAGATTGCGTGCGGTGCTGGTGAGGATGGTGCGAAAACCGTTCAGGGCGTAGTTGAGCCGCTTGGCCGCGATCGCGACGGTGCCGGCAGTGCGAGCCGCCTGGATGTCGCTTGCCAGCGCCGCATAGGTGTTTTCATCAGGCAGATCCTTGCCGTCCCAGCTGGCGAGAGCCGCGACCGTTTGCGGCAGAACCCGGCGCACCTCGTGGTCATCGACCGCGCGCCACAGCATGCCGGCGATGGGCCCGGCGAAGGTGAACAGCAGAAACAGCAGCAGCGGAACGACCAGCGCCAGCGCCTTGAGCTGGCGCGCGCGCTCCGCCCGCTTCAAGCGGCGCTTGAGCGGCACGTTGGCTGCGGCATTCGCGCCGGTCAGGGACGCTGTGGTCATCGAGAGTGCCTTTTGGAGAGGCCGGAGCAAGCGCCTCGTCCTTCGAGACGACCGCTTCGCGCTCTCCTCAGGATGAGGCTCTCCGAAGTCGCTGCCGCACACTCCGTCCTCATCCTGAGGAGCCCGCCTAAGGCGGGCGTCTCGAAGGATGGCCGCAACGAAACTTCTCTCAATGCCCGTCGCATGCCGGTTCGGCCGCGCGTTACTTCGCGGCCCATTTGTTGAAGCGCTCGGTCAGCTTGTCGATGTTCTCGAGCCAGAACGCGACGTTGATCTCGACCGCGTTCTTGATGTTGTCAGGCGCGGTCGGCAGGTCCTTCAGCACGGCGGGCTGCAACAGACCGGCTGCGTCCTTGTTCGAGGTGCCGTAAGCGATGTTCTCCGACAGCTTCGACTGGTTCTCGGCCTTGCCTGCAAAGTCCAGGAACTTGTAGGCCGCGTCCTTGTTCGGACTGCCCTTCAGGATGACCCAGCTGTCGAGCGTGAACAGCGCGCCGTCCCATACCATGCCGAAGTTCTTCTTCTCGTTCTTGTTCGCGGTGTCGATGCGTCCATTGTAGACTGAGGTCATCACCACCTCGCCGGAGGCGAGGAGTTGCGGCGGCTGCGCGCCGGCCTTCCACCAGACGAGGTCGCCCTTGATGGTGTCGAGCTTCTTGAATGCGCGGTCGACGCCCTCGTCGGTCGCCAGCACTTTGTAGACGTCCTGCGGCGGGACGCCGTCGGCCATCAGTGCGATCTCGAGCGTGGTCTTCGGGCCCTGACGCAAAGCGCGCTTGCCGGGGATTTTCTTGGTGTCGAAGAAGTCGGCCCAGCCCTTCGGCGCGTCCTTCAGCTTGTCCTTGTCGTAGCCGAGCACGAAATCATAGAGGATGGCGCCGACGCCGCAGGGATTGACGGACGGCTTGATATAGGCGCTCTCGCCGCCGATCTTGGAATAGTCCAGCTTCTCGTAGAGGCCTTCCTCGCAGCCGACCGCGAGTTCGTCGCTCTCGACCTGGACGAGGTCCCAGGTTGCGGCGCCACCCTGCACCTTGGCACGCAGCACGCCGACGCCGCCGTCCCAGGATTCGTCGTTCATGGCAACGCCTGATGCTTTCTTGAACGGCTCGAAATAGACTTTCTTTTGCGCATCCTGATAGGCGCCGCCCCACGATACGACGGTGAGGTCACGCGCCTGCGCTGACGTGGCCAACGCTGCGCTGGCGCCGAGCGCCGCGATGAAACCCAGAGCAATCTTGCGCTTCAGCATGGTCCTTGTTCCTTCTTCAGGTGAGTTGCATTGAGGTTGATCGATCAATCAAACGGGGTCGAGCGCGAGGCAGTCCTCGGGGCGGAAGGTGATGAAGACATCTTCGCCCGATCTCAGGCTGTCGTGCGCGCCCGGCTGCAGCTTGACCATGAACTCGCTATTCCCGGAGACATCGAGCACGGCCAGCGCGTGGTCGCCGAGATAGATGGTGTTTTGGACTTTGGCCGGCAGCCGGTTCGGTTGCTCGCCGGGGGTGCCATCCATCAGGATGGAGACCCGTTCGGGCCGCACCGACAGTGAGGTCGCAGCGCCCGTGCCCGATACGTTGACCGCGCGGGCCACGACGGTGCCGCCGGCCTTAAGCGCGACGCGACAATAGTCCTTGTCGACCGTCTCGACGCTGCCTGAGAGCACGTTGTTCTCACCGACGAAATTGGCGACGAAGCTGTTCACCGGATGCTCGTACAGCGCATCGGGCCTGTCGATCTGCTGCACGATGCCGTCGTTGAACACGGCGATGCGGTCCGACATGGTGAGCGCTTCGCTCTGGTCATGGGTGACGTACACGACGGTGATGCCCATGGTCTCGTGCAGCTGCTTGATCTCGAGCTGCATCTGCTCGCGCAGGCGCTTGTCCAGGGCGCCCAGCGGCTCATCCATCAGCACGAGCTGCGGGTTGAACACCAGCGCGCGGGCCAGTGCCACGCGCTGCTGCTGGCCGCCGGAGAGTTGCCCGGGCCGTCGCTGCGCCAGCGCTTCCATCTTGATCATCCGCAGCGCCGCCTTGACGCGCTCCTGCGTTTCCGCCTTGCCCGTCTTGCGGACGGAGAGCGGAAAGGCGACGTTCTCCTCGATCGTCAGGTGCGGAAACAAAGCATAGTTCTGGAACACCATGCCGATGTCGCGCTTGTGCGGCGGCATGTTCTTGATCGGGCGGTCTGCAAGATAAATCTCGCCCTGGGTCGGCACCTCGAAGCCGGCCAGCATCATCAGCGTGGTCGTCTTGCCCGAGCCCGACGGGCCGAGCAGGGTGACGAACTCGCCCTTCCTGATGTCGAGATCGAGGTTCTTCACCACGAGGTGCTCGCCATCATAGGTCTTCTGGATGCCGGAAAAGCGCACCAGCGCCGGCGCGGATGTGACGATGCCGGCTTCCATGATTCCTCGCGATATCCCCTGCAATACTCTGCGCACCTCGGTAGAGGTTGCGACGATCAGCTTAGCATCCTCCAACGAGAATGCCAGCAACGCAAGCGCCAAGGGGTTGCGCGGCTTGCCCGCTTGACGGCGCGCTACATGCCCGACAGCTTGGTCACGGTCACGTTGAGCGTGCCACCGGCTTCCGCAACCACGCGCAGCGTCTTGGAATCGAAGGCGATGTCGGCCAGCGTGAGGCTGTCGATCTTCGTATCGACCTTGAGGCCGTCCTCGCTCTTCTGGTAATCGGCGATGGCGGCCGCGATCTTCTCGCGCGCATTGGCGGCGATCGGCTTCAGGTCGAGCGTCGCCTTCTGCACCAGCGCCTGCTGCAACTGCGGCACCACCGCGCGGGCTGCGGCGCCGAGCAGGCCGAAAGCTGCCTCGGATTCCACCGCAAGCTGGATGTCGGCGAGCCGCAGCGTCTGCTGTGCCTCGTCGAGCATCGGCCGGCCCCAGATGTGCACGGTCGCCTCCGCGCCGAGCCCGAGCCAGCTCTTCTTCTCCTTGGCGCGCACCAGAAGCGAGATCAAGAGCCGCTCGCCCGACGGGACGACGTTGACGCTTTTGATCGTGACGTCGACCGGGCCGGAGCCGTCCTCGGGATAGGTGTGGCCGACCAGCTGGGCCGAGATCAGCTTGTTGATCTCGGTGAAGGGCACGTCGATGGGCACGGCGATGTTCACGCCTGTGCCGGTCGGCGGCACGATCGAGATCTTGTCGGGAAACGGGCAGTCCGGCTTGGTCTGGGTCGACGTCACGCGCGTCTCGGCCTCGAGGCCAAGCAGCAAGGTCACGTTTTGCGGATCGACGCGCGGCTGCGCCGCGATGGCGCGGGTCGGCTTCATTTCCAGCCAGAGCGGCGGCAGCGACGCCGAGGCGCCGGTGCCCTGTAGCGGGATCGAGCGGCACGCCTTGGCCCATTGCACCTTGGCGTTGTCGCGCAGGCTGGGGTCGTTGCGGATGCGCTCGGCGACGACGTTGAGCTGCTCGCCGACGGTCTTGTCGATCAGCGGCTTGACCTGCGCGGGCACATTGACCCTGGCGCCGGCGACGTTGACGTTGGTGTCGCCGAGATTGACCTGCGCGCCGAGATTGGGCTCGAGATGCCAGGCGGCCGCGAGCTTCGGGCGCGAGGTGACGACCACGCTGCCCTTGATCTCGGCGCTGGCATTCAGGTTCTTGATGTTGACCGCGCCGATCCGTTTCGCCGCGTCGCCGCCGAGCACGCTGCCCAGCGCATCGCCGAGTGCGCCGGTGGCTTTCGCCGACAGCGACCCCGTCACGTTCAGCTTGCCGGTGATCGGCGTCGACAGCGTCAGCACGTCCTTGTCGCCGGTCGCCGACATTGGTCCGCGCGCGGCGGTCCAGCCGATATCGGCATTCTCCAGGATCTGTGAGACCGGGTTGTCCGCCTTGCCGGCGAAATTACGCGGCGCGGCCTTCTCGGCCTGGTCGCGGATCGCCGACAGCGCGATCGCGACCGGGGCCACCACGATCGAGCTCTTGGAGGCCGGCGGCAGCGGCGGCAGCTCTGCGATCGCGGGCGCATTGTTGGTCGCGCGCGGCGACAGCCAATCCATCACCTTCAGGCTGATGAAAAACGACGCCGCGAGCACGGCGGCGCCGATCAGCACGGTCTTCAAGTTCAAGGTCAGACGCATCAATCCCCCAGGCCGCCCCGAGACGGATTTTACAGGGCGGGCGAGGAGGGCGCTAGAGCGCACCGATGGGGTGGAATTGCGGCAAATGGGTTAATTGCAGCGGCCGCGCCGTTGCTCTCTTCGTCGGACCGGTTGCTGGCCGCGCTTCGGGCGACGAACCGCTCGCACACGCCCGCTGTCGCCGCCGCCGCAGAACAGCTGGTCGCCGCCGTCGGATTCCAACCCCGAGACCATCGTCCCCTCCGGCATATCGAGCTGCTCCAGCACCTTGCCCGTGTCGGGGTCGATCCGCCTGACGTCACTGTCATCGCCTTCCCAGGTGCCATGCCAGAGCTCGCCGTCGACCCAGGTCACGCCGGTGACGAAGCGCTTGCTTTCGATGGTGCGGAGGATCTTGCCGCTGTCAGGGTCGATCTGATGGATCTTGCGCTCGCGATACTGGCCGACCCAGAGCGACCCCTCGGCCCAGGCGAGCCCGGAATCGCCGCCGCCGCCCGGTGCGGGAATCGTGCTCACGACCGCGCCGCTCGCCGCGTCGATCTTCTGGATGCGATCCTCCGCGATCTGGAACAGATGCCGGCCGTCGAATGCCGTGCCCGCATGGGCGGCGACGTCGATGGAGTGTGAGAGCTTGCCGCTATCGGGATTGAGGCCATTCAACTTGTCGCCGGACGCGAACCAGACATTGCTGCCGTCATAGGTGACGCCATGCACGGCCTTGACGTCAGGGAAAGGCCCGTACTCTCGGATGATTTCGGCGGCTGATCGTTTCATGGTGTGGTCCTTGCGCGACGCTCGATGAATCCTACGCTTTCAAGAGCGGCGAGGGGAGTAACAAGCCTGTCGGGAAACCGGGCACCGGCGGCGTCATCCAGCGCCGCGCCCTGCCGTGGCCGAACGATTGCACCTTGCCCGATCGCGCCAGCTCTTCGAGCGCCCGTTGCACCGTGCGCGCGCTCATGCCAAGCGCGAGCGCGAGCGCCGAGCTCGACCAGGGCTCGCCGTCGGCAAGAATGGCAAGGACCGCGGCGTGCTTCTCCTCGACCGGGCGCGCCAGCACGATGACGTCGCGGGTTTTTCGCGGCGCCAGCTCAAAGCCCAGCTTGGTCGCGCTGATCTCGGCCAGCGGCTTGAGCTGGGTGCGGAGCCGCCCGATCTCGACGCGCAAGCGCGCGCGATGCGATTCGTCGGCGTGCTTGGCCTGGAATGCGCCCGAGATCAGCGCCTCGCGCGAGACATCCGCGGGCCATGCCTGCGCCAGGAGACGGGCGAGTGCGAACAGCACGGGTCGCGTGCCCAGCGGCACGGCAACGCCCTGCCTGCGCACGACATGATGGAAGGTGTCGACGACGAGCGCAGTCGAGCTGGCCAGGCGCTCGACCTCGCCGAGCAGGAGCGGGTGCTCGCTGCCGCGTGCGATCAGGCGCGCGGCCGGCGTGTTCAGGATGAGGCTGGCGCTGTCGACCTCGGCCAGCAGCGCCGGGATGTTGGCCTGGCGCGCGGCGCGGGCTGCGAGATCGAGCGCGGTGTGCGCCTGTCTTGATTTGAGCCGCCTGATGGCGATGCCGGCGACCACGAGCTCGCGCACGACCTGGGATGCGGGCGGCAGCGGAGAGGCGCCGATCTCGGCCAGCGTCCGCTCGGCCTCGTCGATCCTCCCGAGCAAAAGAAGGCGGCGCGCCTCGATATGGCCTGCATGGGCGGCATTGGCGAGATCGCCATGGCTTGCCAGCGTCGCCCGCGCCGCCGCGAGCGTCTTCGCCGGCCAGTTCAGCTCGCGCGAGACCAGCGCGATCTCGGCCTCGGCCACCACGCATCTGGCGCGCGCGACAGCCTCTTTCGGCCCGAAGGCGCGGGCGGCGCTACGCAGCAGCGCCTTGGCCTTGGCGAGATCGCCGAGCTGCGCCATCGCGATGCCGCGCAGCGCCAGCGAGGGCGCATCGTTGCGCAGCGCGACGCGGTTCAGCGCGCCGAGCGGATCGCCGGCTTCGAGCGCACGCGCGGCGGCCGTGATCAGCGACTCCATGAAAATCCCGCCACACTTGTTACTCCCACCCTGCGCTCCCCAGGTGCAACAGTTTCCTCACGGCCGACGATGTGCGGTGAGGATGAGATTTGGAGAGCCATGATGACATCAGCAAACAAAGCAGCGACTGGCGGACAGGACGCCATGCAGACACCGCCGGTGGTGTCGCCGCAGGAGTGGGAGGCAGCCCGGCAGGAACTGCTGGTGAAGGAGAAGGCACATACCCGTGCTCGCGACGCACTCGCCGCCGAACGCCGGCGCATGCCGTGGATGGAAGTGACCAAAACCTACGCATTCGAGGTGCCCTCGGGCAAGGCCAGTCTGCTCGATCTGTTCCAGGGCCGGAAGCAGCTCATCCTCTACCGGGCGTTCTTCGAGCCGGGCGTGTTCGGCTGGCCCGACCATGCCTGCCGCGGCTGCTCCATGGTGGCCGACCAGGTCGCCCATGTGTCGCACCTGAACGCCCGCGACACCACGCTGGTGTTCGCCTCGCGCGCCCCGCAGGCGGATATTGCGCGGCTGAAGGCGCGGATGGGCTGGAACATTCCGTGGGTCACCATCACCGACGATTTTGATGCCGATTTCGGCGTCGGAGAATGGCACGGCACCAACGTGTTCTACCGCGACGGTGACCGCATTTTCCGCACCTATCTGATCAAGAGTCGCGGCGACGAGCAGATGGGCGGCACCTGGAACTATCTCGATATCACTCCGCTCGGCCGGCAGGAGCCCTGGGAGGATTCGCCGCCCGGCTATCCGAAGAGCCCGACCTACAAGTGGTGGAACTGGAACGACAGCTACGAGGCGGGTGCTGCGCCCGACAAGAAGTGGGTCGAGGTCTCCGACGCCGGCGAAATCGCGCTCCGCTCCAAGGGCGCGCAATGAGCGACGTCCATCCCGCCAGCGCCAGGCGCGACGGCAGCGCGGCCGCATCCCAGCTTGCGAGATGGCTGGGTCTTGCGGCCACGCCCACCTTCGCGGTCATGGCCGTGCTGACGGCCGTGTTCAGCGGCTCGGGGGACATGCTCTGCTCCGCCGGCCACGGACTGTCGCTGGGCGGGATGGTGCCGATGTATCTGTTGATGAGCGCGTTTCACTCCGCGGCGTGGCTGCGGCTGCTCTCGGGGCGGCGCGCCTGAGGAGACGGCGGCGTAAATCGAAGACGGCCCTGGTCTCCGGGACCGTCTTTGCTATTTGCCGCTTGCGTCGACAAATAATTCCATCAGGACTTCATCGAAATATCGGCCGTTCTGCTTCAACGCCTTCACCTCGCGGCCGTATTCGACGAAGCCGGCGGCGGCGTAGAGGCGCAAGGCCGCTTCATTCTTGCTCATGACGCTCAGCTGAAGTTTTTCGACGCGCTCGGCAGCATGGGCAATGACCGCGTCGACCAGGCGCCGGCCGACGCCCGATCGCCCCGCCTGATGTCGCACATACATGCCCCAGAGATCGGCCTTGTGCATGGTCTGGGGACCATCCTGCCGGCGGAAGCCGGCGACGCCGACGATCTCGCCGTCGATGAAGGCACCGAACACGTCCGAACTGGTCAGGCGCTCCTCGAACCAGGCGAGCGGCTTCTCCCGCTCGCGCGCGAAGGTGCTGGCGAAAGCCTCGGGATGCGCCGACAGCGCTTCCAGCCTGATGTCACGGTAGAGCGCCGCATCAGTGGGTGTGAGCAATCGGATCATGTCGGCACGATACCTCATGACGGACCGCCCGGCCCGAACAAAAACGGCCCCGGCATTGCCGGGGCCGTTCGCATCTCAATCTCGTCTCGCGTTAGCGAAGCTCTGCGCGGCGCTCGGTCATCGGCAGCACGATCACCTTGGTGCCGACGTTGACGCGGGAGTAGAGGTCGGAGACGTCGTCATTGGTCAGACGGATGCAGCCGGACGAGACGTGCTTGCCGATCGTATCAGGCGCGTTGGTGCCGTGGATGCGGTAGACGGTGCCGCCGAGATACATCGCGCGGGCCCCTAACGGGTTGCCGGGGCCGCCGGCCATGTGGCGCGGCAGGTAGGGCTGGCGCTGGATCATTTCCGGCGGCGGCGTCCAGTCCGGCCACTCGGCCTTCTTGGTCACCGATTGCGTGCCGGACCAGGTGAAGCCGTCGCGGCCGACGCCGATGCCATAGCGGATCGCCTGGCCGTTACCGAGCACGTAATACAGATAGGTGTTGGGCGTATCGATGATGATGGTGCCCGGCGCTTCGCGCGTCGCATAGGAAACGGTCTGGCGGCGGAAGCGGGCCGGCGTCTCGACGGCGTCCTGATCCTCGGATGGCGCGGCCTGGTAGGTCGGCGCCTGATAGGGCTCATAGGGCTGCGGTGCGGTCATCACCGGCAGCGGCTGGAAGAACGGAAACAGCTGCACGGGTGCGGCCTTGGCCGGGCCGGCGAATGCGATTGCAGCAACGGCCACTGCACTGACGGCAACGGCGCGCGAATACGTCTTGAACGTCTCCAGATTGAACATTGGTCGCCCCTGTTTCTCGTGGTGTTCTTGGTCACCCCGGCACCGTTGCGGTGCTCCGTTGCCTAAATCCCTAACGGAAACAAGTTTCGGGACGTTTGCGCGGAAAACCGAAAACGGTTTCATCGCGGCAAGGATTGTTTCATGACAGTTTCGTGGCCGCGCCGGCGCGTTAACGAACAAAACAGCGGGTCGACACTTCTGTGACGTCACACGCCTGAAATATCCGTGGTTGATGGTCGTTAGCCGAGAATCATCAAACTCTCGGGATTTCCCCATGCGGGTATTAATCGCGACCGATGCCTGGCATCCGCAGGTCAACGGTGTGGTCCGGACGCTGACCTCGCTCGCTGCCGCCGCCAAGGCCCTCGATGTCGAGATCGACTTCCTGACGCCTGACGGCTTCAGATCTTGGCCGCTGCCGACCTATCCGGGCATTCGCATTGCGTTGCCGAGCGGAAAGGAGATCGCGCGGCGGATCGAGGGGGGCGCGCCCGAAGCCCTGCACATCGCGACCGAAGGGCCGATCGGCTGGGCCGCGCGCGCCTATTGCCGCCGCAACGGTCTCGCATTCACGACGTCCTACACCACACGCTTTCCGGAATACGTCTCGGTGCGCACCGGCATCCCTGATGCCGTCGGCTATGCCGTGTTGCGCCACTTCCACGACGCCGCCGCCATGACCATGGTGGCGACGCCGTCGCTGCGGCAGGAGCTCGCAAGCCGCGGCTTCAAGCGGCTCGGCTTCTGGGGGCGCGGTGTCAACACCGAGCTGTTTCACCCCGATTCTCCCGCCAAGCTCGATCTGCCAGGCCCGATCTTCATGACCATGGGCCGCGTGGCGGTTGAGAAGAATCTCGAAGCGTTTCTTTCGCTTGACCTGCCCGGCACCAAGGTCGTCGTCGGCGACGGTCCGCAGAAGGCCGCGCTGGAGAAGAAGTACCCTGACGTCGTCTTCCTCGGCGAGAAGAAGGGTGCGGATCTCACCGCGCATCTGGCCGCTGCCGATGTGTTCGTGTTTCCGAGCCTCACCGACACGTTCGGCGTGGTGCAGCTCGAGGCGCTCGCTTGCGGCACGCCGGTTGCGGCGTTTCCCGTCACCGGCCCGAAGGACGTCATCGCCGATCATCCGATCGGCGCGATCGACAACGATCTGCGCGCCGCGTGCCTGCGCGCACTCACCATGTCGCGCGAGACCTGCCGCAACTTCGCGCTGGAGCGCTCCTGGGAGAACAGCGCGCGCCAGTTCGTCGGCAATCTCACCTCACTCCAGCCCAGCCGCGTCCTTCGCGCTTCGCCACGCATGGCGCAGCGGCCGGTGCGCGGTTGATTCATACTTTGACCCACAGCGAGAACCTCATCGATGGCTAAGATCATGAACCTTGACGGCACCCAGCAGCTCGACCTCACCCGTGGCTCGGTCGAGCAGGCCTATGACCGCTGGGCGCCGGTCTACGATCTCGTGTTCGGCGGTGTGTTCGCCAAGGGCCGCCAGGCTGCGATCGCAGCCACCAACAAGATCGGTGGCCGCGTGCTCGAGGTCGGTGTCGGCACCGGCATCTCGCTGCCGCTCTACTCCCCGAACCTGCGCATCTTCGGCACCGACATTTCGGACGCGATGCTCGACAAGGCCCGCCGCCGCGTCAGCGAAGGCAACCTCAAGAACGTCGAGGGCCTCGCGGTGATGGACGCCGAGAAGCTCGAATTCCCCGACAATTCCTTCGACGTCGTGATGGCGCAGTACGTCGTCACCGCGGTGCCGAATCCGGAGAAGGCGCTCGACGAATTCGCCCGCGTGCTGCGTTCGGGCGGCGAGCTGATCATCCTCACCCGCGTCAGCGCCGACACCGGCATGCGCCGTTTCATCGAGCAGAAGCTGCAGCCGGTGGTGCGTCCGCTCGGCTTCCGCACCGCCGAGTTCGCCTGGTCGCGCTATGCCAAATGGCTCGCCGGCGCCAAGGGCATTGAGCTCGCCGAGCGCCGCCTGATTCCGCCACTCGGCCATTTCTCGCTGGTGCGCTTCCGCAAGGTCGACATCGCCAAGGCGGCGTAACTGTTCCTCCTCATGGTGAGGAGGCGCGTCAGCGCTGTATCGAACCATGAAGGCCCGTGCCGCTGCACCTCGGCCTTCATCCTTCGAGACGCGCGTTCCGCGCTCCTCAGGATGAGGGGACAGAGTAACCGTGCGTCACCGCGTCGCTGCACATCGCCACATGACAAAATGATGATGTCACACGCCGTACATCGAATCCCTTTAAATCCAGAACCCGAAAGCATTTTGGGGGAGAGCATGATCAAGAACTACCTCGAGCAGCTGCGGATCCAGCGCTGGGACGACCATCGCTACTATCACCACAGCCGCATCAATCAGAGCCTGCACTTCATCAGCGCGGCGAGCTTCCTCTTTGCTTATGTCTGGCTGTTCGTCGATCCCATGATCTCGGCGCTGGTCGGCTGGCTGGTCTCGATGACCTCGCGCCAGGCAGGTCACTTCTTCTTCGAGCCGCACACTTACGATCACATCAACCAGGCGACGCACGAGTACAAGGAAGAGATCAAGGTCGGCTACAATTTGCAGCGCAAGGTTGTGCTGATGGCGATCTGGGCGGCCTCGCCGCTGGTGCTGTTCGCCGATCCGACGCTGTTCGGCCTGTTCACGCCCTGGGCGAACGCGACCGACTTCGTGCGGCAGGTTGCCAAAATCTGGCTCGCGGTCGGCGGCGGCGGCCTGTTGTTCCGCACCGTGCATCTGTTCTTCATTCGCGACGTCGAGACCGGCCTCGTCTGGATGACCAAGATCCTGACCGATCCGTTCCACGATTTGATGCTCTATCGCAGCGCTCCGCTGGCCCTGATGCGCGGCGAGCTGATGGATCCCGGCCTGCATCTCAACCCCGAGCACACGCTAGGCCTGATCTCCGAGCCCGCGCTCGAAGAGCAGCACGCCTGAGCGCGCCGCTACTCAGAACGCGAATGTCTATGGTTTACGTCATGCCCGGGCTTGTCCCGGGCATCCACGTCTTCGGGCTGCCGTGCGGAAACGCGTGGATGGCCGGGCATAGGCGAGCGGAAGCGACGCCGTCCTTCGGACGGCTGGGCCCGGCCATGACGACGTCGGAAGAACTGGCCTCAGCGTCCCAAACGCTTGGCCAGCATCTCTTTCAGGATCTGCCGCTTGATGTTCTTGTTGGTGAGCGCGCCGTCGTGCCACCAGAAGCCATCTGCTTTCATCTTCTCGGCGGCGCGGACGAAGCGGTCGGCGACTTCACTGAAATCGGCGTCGGTGTAGTTGAGACTGAAGATCAGCCGGCCGGTGCCGACCCAGCTCAGCGCGAGGCCCTCGGCGCGCAGGTAATATTGCAGCATCCAGTTGTAGCGGGACGGCGTCGTGTATTTCACCGTCCAGATCGACGAGAAGTTGGCAAACTGCACCGGCAGCTTGGCATCCGTCATCATCTTGTTCAGCTTCGCGACGCGGCCGTTCCAGGTCGCATCCAGGCCATCATAGATGGCGCGGAAGTTCGGGCTGGCGAGCCGGCTCAGGAACTCGTCCATCGCCGTCATGACGTAGGGATGCGAGTTGAAGGTGCCGCGGGCAAAGCAGATGTCGGCGGGGCGGTCGTCGCGGTAGCGCCGCATCAGCTCCTTCTTGCCGCAGACCACGCCGACCGGCAGGCCGCCGGCGAGGCTCTTGCCGTAGGTCACCATGTCGGCCTTGACGCCGAAATATTCCTGGGCGCCGCCGGCGGCGAGACGGAAGCCGACGAAGACCTCGTCGAAGATCAGCACGATGCCGCGCTCGGTGCAGACTTCGCGCAGCTTTTTCAGCCATTCGGTGTAGGCGGCGCGATCGAAATTGCCGCCGCGGGACGAGTCGACCAGCGAGGAATCGCCGGGTGCGTTGCCGTTCGGATGCAGGCCCTGCAGCGGATTGACCAGCACGCAGGCGATGTCCTTGCGCGTGCGCAGGACATGCAGCGTCTTCTCGGACATCTCGGAGAGCGTGTAGGTCTCGTGCGCGGCGATCGGGTTGCCGACGCCGGGCTGCACGTCGCCCCACCAGCCGTGATAAGCGCCGGCGAAGCGAACCAGATGCGTACGCTTGGTGTGGTAGCGCGCCAGACGCACCGCCTGCATCACGGCTTCGGTGCCGGACATGTGAAAGGAGACCTCGTCAAGGCCCGAGATCTGGCAGAGTCGCTGCACGTTCTCGAGGATGACGGGGTGATAGGGACCGAGCACCGGACCCAGCGCATGCGCGCGCTTCTCGGAGCCCTCGATGCATTCCTTGTAGAAGTCGTTGCCGAAGATGTTCACGCCGTAGGAGCCGGTGAGGTCGTAGGAGGTGTTGCCGTCGACATCGGTGACGGTGACGCCGCTCGAGGATTCCATGAAGGTCGAGGTGCCCAGGTGCTCGCGGACGAGACGCGAGAACTGGAACGGCACGCGGTAGCTCTCGGTGAAGTTGAGATCGGAGATCGTCTCGGCCGCTTCCTTCGTCATCGCGCGGCCCCTGGGGTAGCGCTCGGCGTAGAGCTTGGCGAGACGGAAGAAAGCGTCCTTGCGCTGCTTCACCACATGATCAGGCGCGCCGTCGCAGCCGAAATACTTGTCGCCTTCGAATTCGTAGAACGGCAGCAGCTTCGCCACCCGGCGCGACATCTTGGAGTGCCCGGCGAGCGAGCGATGCTTGGCGCGGGACAGTTCGACCCGCGCCTTGATCTTCGGAAGGACGGCGGCAGCAGACGCTGCGGCGGCCACGGACATCGAGAGAATCGGGAGTGTCGTTTCCATGACATCAAGCGCTAAACCTGTGAGCTGACAGATTCATGACAGTCAAAGCCCTCATCGCCTCTTTCACCCAGCAGGAAGACCTCAACTTCCTGTTGACCAACCGCATCCCCCGCGCGGCGCTGACCCGCTTCATGGGCTGGTTCTCCAAGATCAGGAATCCGCTGGTGCGGGACTTCTCGATCGCCCTCTGGAAGCTGTTCTCCGATCTCGACCTGTCGGAGGCGCGCAAGACTCATTTCACCAGTCTGCACGACTGCTTCACGCGGCAGCTGAAGCCGGGCCTGCGACCGTTTGATCCCGATCCTTTGGTCGTCGCCAGTCCCTCCGACGGCATCATCGGCGCCCATGGCCGGATCGCCGACACGGAGCTGTTTCAGGTCAAGGGCGCGCCCTATTCGCTGCTCGATTTGCTCGGCGATCCCGCATTGGTCGAGCAGCATCGCAACGGCAGCTTCGTGACGCTGCGGCTGACCTCGAGCATGTATCATCGCTTCCACGCGCCCTATGATGCGCATATCGAGCGCGTGACGCTGATCCACGGTGACGTCTGGAACGTCAACCCGATCGCGCTGAAGCGGGTCGAGCGCCTGTTCTGCAAGAACGAGCGCGCGGTGATCCGCACGCATCTCTCAACCGGCGAGGCGGTGACGCTGGTGCCGGTGGCAGCGATCCTGGTCGCCAGCATCCGCCTGCACTTCCTCGACATGGTGCTGAACGCGCAGACCCGGGGGCCGGTCAATTTTCCTTGCGATGTCAACGTCACCAAGGGCGAGGAACTTGGCTGGTTCGAGCACGGCTCGACCATCATCATCCTCACGCCCGGTGACTTCTCGTTCTGCGAGGGCATCGGCGAGGGCACGCGCATTCGCGCCGGTCAAGCCCTGCTTCGGCGGACCTAGTCTTCATTCCGCCGTGTCGGCGGCCTATATCGTTCACGGGGACGAACAGACGGCACGACGGGATTGGCGATGGCGCGGGCGCCGGTGATGGCGGCGGGTGGGATTGTGCTGCGGCGTGGCGACGCGCCGCTGATCGCCATCGTGCGCCAGCGCAAGCGCAATGAATGGGTTTTGCCCAAGGGCAAGCTCGACGACGGCGAAACGCCGAAACAGGCCGCGCATCGCGAGGTGCTGGAGGAGACCGGCCACGAGGTCGCCATCCAGGAGTTCTTGGGCACGCTGGTCTACCAGTCCGGCGGCCGCTCCAAGGTCGTGCATTTCTGGCGGATGGAGGCCGAGGGCAGCCAGGTCCGGAAGCTGATGAACGACATCAAGGCGGTCGATTGGTTGCCGCTGGACGACGCGCTCGCGCGCCTGTCGCGCGAATATGAGCGTGCCTTCCTCACCCAGGTCGGCCCGATCGCGATCGCCGCGGCGGGGCTTGCACCGTCACCCGCGCCCGAGCCGACGCCGTCGCTGGCCGCCGACGAGATCGATGCAGCCCTGCAGACGCTGACACCGGCCGAAGCTGCCTCTGTCGACGAGTTGCGGCATGGCCTGTTGCAAAAGGTGCGGGCCTGGCTGCGCGGCGAGGCGTGAGGTTTTCCGTTCGTCTCTCGCCAGTCGTCATTGCGAGCGCAGCGAAGCAATCCAGAATCTTTCCGCGGACGCATTTCTGGATTGCTTCGCT
>NZ_CAKZHY010000083.1 GCF_936928535.1 uncultured Bradyrhizobium sp.
CCCCTCATCCGGCGCTTCGCGCCACCTTCTCCCACAAGGGGAGAAGGAAGAAGGAGCTACGCCCCGATTCTGCGCAAGGCCTCGGCAACCGTCACGATCGGCATATTGCGCGCCTTGGCCGCCTGCAGCGCGTGGCCCAACAGGGCCGGCGTGCAGCCATAGGGGCTCGGCGTATCCACGACGTCATGGCCATAGAAGATCAGCCAGCCGCCGCTTGCCACCGCTTCATCGAAATAGCGGTCGACGCCATCGGTATCGATCTCGCTGGTGACCAGCGGCGAAGCGCGCAGGAACTGGAGATCGATCACGTCGCTGTTGACGCCGGGAAGGATGCCCCGCGCCGAGCGGAAGATCTTGGCGAGCTGCGGTTTGCGCCAGATCGAGGCGAGACCGTACGGATAGGCGAAATTCTCGAGCTCGATCGAGGAATCGATATCGCGAAAATGGCTGCGATTCCGCTCGATCTCGCGCGTCATCGCGTTCTCGTCGAGATCGACCGCGCGAGAGTGTGAAAAGGTGTGGCAGCCGATCTCATGGCCGGCACGATGCAGCCGAACGATCGCATCGTTCGACAGGCCGTACCAATGATCGTCGGGCCGATCGATCAGGCTGCCGGAGAGATAGTAGGTGCCGCGCCCGCCATGCGCTTCCAGCAGCGAAGCTCCTTCGCCAGCGGCGCTGTCAGGCGCATCATCGAAGGTGAAGCTCACCATCGGCGCGTGCGCCGGCAAGCGGTGCGGTACGGCGCGAAAATGCCGGGCCAGCCGATTGCTCAAGCGTCCGTTGAGGCCCGACAGCACGAATGCATTCCCTGTGAGTCTGTGTTTCCGTACTGAAACATTTGCGCGGGGTGTGAGGCAAGCTTAACGCTTGGGTAATCCTAACGCGGAACCCGCCGCCTTGGGTTAACGCGCCGGCAGGGGCGCATCCGCCTCCGCGCCGAGATATTGCAGCCAATTGCGAAATAGCGCCGCCGCGGCGCTGCCGGCCGCAATATCGGTGCGCAAGGTCAGCGCGGGTAACTCGTTGGTCAGCGCCGGATGACGCTGGTGCTTCGCGCGCTTTTCGAAGCGGGCGAGTTTCTCTTCGGTCGCCGCGTCAAAATAACTCACCGGGAGGGCGGGGTAGACCTCCCGCTCGCGCGCGAGGTAGCGGCCGATGTCGCGCAGATATTCGCGCTGGAGCGACAGCGCGTCGTACTCAGGATGGCCCTGGAAGAACACGAAGCGGCTGGCATACTGCCGGACGAAGACGTCGACTCCAGCCTGAGCCGACCGGGTCAGCACCTGATAGCCGGCCTGGGCGAGATCCCGCTCGGTCACTTCGTTCAGACGCGAATGCGAGACCTTGAGCGGCGCCGGCGCATCGCGGGTCAGCGGATCGCCGGTCACGGCCTCGCAGTCAAAAATCCCATGGCATTTCGACGGCAAGCGCTGTCGTTCGACGCGATCGAGATGGAGCACCGCCGCATGGGCGGCGAGGCACGACCAGATTGTCGAGCGGGTGTTGACCTTGGCCCAGTCGATCAGCTCGGTGAGATCACGCCAGTACGGTTCCTGGTCGAGCTCAGGTGCCACCGGTTCCGCGCCTGTTACGATCAGGCCATCGAATTTCCGGTGCTTGAGATCGGAGAGATCGGAATATTCGCTCTCGACATGCCACTTCGCCTCCGGCGAGCGCTTCACCGAAGGCAGCGAGAAGCAATGAAAGCGGATGCGGCGCGGTCCTGCGGCGGCCTGCAGCAGTTTCATGAACTGCCGTTCGGTCGCCTTCAGCGCCGTATCCGGCATGTTGTTGATCAGCCCGATGGTGAGCTCGGCCCCCGCATGATCGCGCGCGAGGTCGCCCTCGGCTGGAACGAGTGCCGGGCTCGCGATACCTTGATCCCTGGCGATCAGGACGCTCATCGGTCCGATTGCCTACTCCGCGGCCTGAAGACGCGCGGTGGGGCAGGCCTTTTCCAGCGCCTGATCGATGTCCTCGATGATGTCTGAGGCGTGCTCGATGCCGATCGAGAGGCGGATCGTCTCCGGCAGCACGCCGGCTGTGCGCTGCTGCTCCGCCGACATCTGCCGGTGCGTGGTCGAGGCGGGATGGCAAGCCAGCGACTTGGCATCGCCGATATTGACGAGGCGCGTGATCAACTTCAGCGCGTCATAGAAGGCCTTGCCGGCCTCCATGCCGCCCTTGATGCCGAAGGTGAACAGGGAGGAGGCGTTGCCGTCGAGATATTTCTGGACCAGCGAATAATAGGGGCTGTCAGGGAATCCGGTGTAGTTGACCCAGGCGACACGCGGGTCGTTGCGCAGGAATTCGGCGACCTTGCGGGCATTCTCGCAATGGCGCTCCATGCGCAGCGCCACGGTCTCGATGCCCTGCAGCAACAGGAAGGCGTTGAACGGCGACAGCACCGAGCCCATGGTGCGCTGATAGACGCTCCGCGCACGCTCGATATAGGCGGTCCTGCCGAAGCGCTCGGCATAGACGAGGCCATGATAGGAGGCATCCGGCTTGTTGTAGGCCGGGAAACGGTCGGCATGCTCAGCCCAGGGGAAGTTGCCGGAATCGACGATGGCGCCGCCGAGCGTGGTGCCGTGGCCGCCCAGGAATTTGGTCAGCGAATGCACGGCGATGTCGGCGCCGTAGTCGAACGGCTTGAGCAGGATGGGCGTTGCAACGGTATTGTCGACGATCAGCGGCACGCCATGGGCATGCGCGATCTTGGCCAGGGCCTCGATGTCGCAGACATTGCCGGCGGGATTGCCGATAGTCTCGGCGAACACGGCGCGGGTGTTCTCGTCGATCAGCCTTGCGATCGCATCAGGCGCATCGCTCTCGGCGAAGCGGCCGGTGATGCCCTGCCGCGGCAGGATGTGCGACAGCAGCGTGTGGGTCGTGCCGTAGAGCTGCGGCACCGACACGATGTTGCCGCCGTGGTCGGCGACGTTGACGAAAGCGAAATGCAGCGCCGCCTGGCCCGTCGCAACCGCGAGGGCGCCGACGCCGCCTTCGAGCTCGGCGATGCGCTTCTCGAGCACTGCGCTGGTTGGATTGGCGATGCGGCTGTAGCGGAATCCTTCGGCCTCCAGATTGAAAAGCGCTGCGCCGTGATCGGCGCTGTCGAAGGCGTAAGCCGCGGTCTGGTAGATCGGCACGGCGACCGCGTGCGTGGTGGCTTCGGGCTCGTAGCCGGCGTGAATAGCAATCGTCTCGTTGCGCATCGTACCACCTCCGCGTGGCGCGGCCCGCACTTATTGGCCTGTATGAGGCATGTGCGTTGTCCGCCGTCCCTCTGTTAGAGGCGGGTGGTAAAGCGGACAATAATTCGCTTAGAGATCGAGGAAGTAACCCTAATGGTTGTTGGCGAATTGGCTAAAATTTGAGTCAATTTCGATTAACTAGTGCGCGGCAATCATCGGCTTCTCCCTCCCGCCGAGGAGAGGGAGAACCAGTCCTATCAACCTACGCCATCGTTTCCCAGAGCCGATGGGCCAGCACGCCCGCGCGCTTCTCGATCGCGGCGGCGGCGTCCAGCGCGAGATCCTCGCGGTAGCGGCCGGCGATGAGCTGCACGCCGATCGGCTTGCCGTCATGCAAGGCGACCGGCACAACGGCACCGGGCAGACCCAGCACGTTGATGGCGGAGATAAAGCGGATCTCACCCCAGAAGATCTCCTGCACGCGCTCGGCGCTGACGGTGTCGTCGCGCGGACCCGGCGTCGGCTGCACCGTGGTCGGCGCCAGCACCACGGGATACTCCTCGAAGAACAATTGCCAGGCGCGGATATGGCCGCTGCGCGCGGCGGTGGCACGCATCCAGGCGGGAAGATCGAGCGCATTGGCCTTGGTCTTCATGCCGTTCCAAGCCTTGTGGAAATCCTCCGAGGTGACTTTCAGCATGCCGGCCTCCTGCATCACCACCGTCTCGTTGGTGATGATGTCGCACCAGGTCTGCCAGACGCCGTTGATGTCGGGCACCTCGACCTCGCTGACGCGGTAGCCGGAACGCTCCAGATGATCGGCGGCCTGACGCAGCGCGGCACTGACCGACGGATCAACCTTCATGTCTCCAGGGATTTTCGCCAGCGCGACCTTGATCGGTCCCTTCGGCTTCGGCCCGATCAGCGGTGCCGGCACCCACCAGGGGTCGCGCGCATCGCGCTGGCTCATGACCTCAAGCGCCAACCGAACGTCGGCGACATGGCGGGCGAGCGGCCCCTGCGCGGACATCAAATGCGCCAGCATCGGCCGCTCTGCGGTGGCACTAGCGTTGAAGGCGGGAATGCGTCCCTGCGTCGGCTTGATGGTGGCCACGCCATTGCAATGCGCCGGCCAGCGCAGCGAGCCGCCGATATCGTTGCCATGCGCGATGGTGCCGATGCCGGCAGCGACCGCCGATCCCGCGCCGCCCGAGGAGCCGCCGCAAGTGATGTCAGGATTCCACGGGTTGAGCGTCAATCCGTGCAGCGGATTGTCGGTGAAGCCGCGAAACGAGAATTCCGGCGTGTTGGTGAGACCGATGACGATCGCACCTGATTTCTTCAGGTTGCGGACAACAGGAGAATCCGAGGGCGCAATGAGATTCTTGTTGGCGGGGACGCCGTTGAAATTCGGCCGCCCCTCATAGTCGACGTTCTCCTTGATGGTCACGGGCACGCCGTGCAGGAGACCGAGCTCGCCACCTTTGGCGCGTTGCTTGTCCGCCGCATGCGCTGCCTTCAGCGCTTCCTCTCCAAGATCGACGACGACCGCATTCAGCTTCGGATTTACCGCATGCATCCGCTCCAGATGCGCCTCGACGGTCTCCACCGCGGAGATTGCACCAGAGCGGATCGCAGCGGCGGTCTCGACCGCGGACCATTGCCAGGCCGGCCCCTTGGGGCGACGGGCCGCGGCCTTCTTGACGGTTTTCTTGGCCGCCTTCGCGGCAGGTCCCTTGCGGACATTGACCTTCTTGCCCGCGGTCTTTGCAGCTTTCTTCGAAACGCTTTTCTTCTTGGTCGTCGTCTTCTTCGCCACGTCGCCTCTCCTGAAGTTTGCGGCGCGGAGGTTATGGACGGCAGCGGGATCTGTACAGCGGCAATTGTCGAGGAGCGATGGACTCACACAAGCGGTGGGTTCAGCCGCGCAAACCCCTCCTGGATGCGATAGGGATAATAGGGATAGGGCGGCATCACCGCGCTGGCCTCATCGAGGCGCTTCAGCTGATCCGGGCTCAACGACCAGCCGACCGCGCCGAGATTGTCGCGGAGCTGCGCCTCGTCGCGGGCGCCGATGATCACCGAGGAGACCGTGGGGCGCGACAGCAGCCAGACGATCGCAACCTGCGGCACGGTGCGGCCGGTCTCGGCGGCGATCGCGTCGAGCACGTCGACGATGGCATAGAGCCGCTGCTCGTCCACGGGTGGGCCGAATTGCGCCGTGGCATGCAGGCGGCTGTTCTGCGGCAAGGGCTGATCGCGCCTGATTTTGCCGGTGAGCCGGCCCCAGCCGAGCGGGCTCCAGACCAGCGCGCCCACGCCCTGGTCGCGCGCGAGCGGCATCAGCTCCCACTCATAATCGCGGCCGAGCAGCGAGTAATAGACCTGATGGGCGACATAGCGCGGCCAGCCGTGACGATCTGCAACGGCGAGCGACTTCATCAATTGCCAGCCGGCGAAATTGGAGACACCGACATAACGCAGCTTGCCGGCGCGCACGAGCGTATCGAGCGTGGACAACACCTCTTCGATCGGCGTGAACGCGTCGAAGGCGTGGAGCTGGAGCAGATCAAGATAATCCGTGCCGAGCCGCCGCAGCACCGATTCGACCGAGGCGATCAGCCGATGCCGCGACGACCCGGCATCCAGGGGTCCATCGCCCATCGGCAGGCTCATCTTGGTCGAGATGAGCACCCTGTCGCGCCGGCCCCTGATGGCGGCACCGAGGATCTCCTCTGAGGCGCCGTTCGAATAGACATCTGCGCTGTCGAACAGGTTGACGCCTGCCTCCAGACAGACGTCGACGAGACGGCGCGCCTCTTCGATGCCGCTGCGGCCCCAGGCCGAGAACAGCGGGCCCTGTCCGCCGAACGTACCCGTGCCGAAACTGAGAACGGGCACCTTGAGCCCGGACGCACCGAGATTGCGATATTCCATCTGATCCTCCCCTATTCCGCCGGACACGCCGCGATTGCTGCCTGCCTGCGATCGAGCTGCAGGCTCCACATCGCGAGCACGAGGCCGATCGCCGTGATGCCCGCCGCAACCAGCGGCAGCGCCGGCAGGCCGAGCCCGCGATCGATGGTGACGCCGCCGGCCCATGCGCCGAGCGCGTTGCCAAGATTGAAGGCCGCGATGTTGAGGCTCGAAGCCAGCGTGCGGCCGCTCGGGCCGGCGGCTTCCAGCACGCGCAACTGGAGCGGCGCAACGGTCGCGAACGCCGCAACGCCGAGCAGCAGGATCAGCGCAATCGTGGCGACCTTGACCGACAGCACGGCGGCAAGGCCAAGCAGCACAATGGCAAGCGCGGCCAGTGTGCCGGTCAGTGCACGCGCGAGACCATGGTCGGCGAGCTTTCCGCCGGCGACATTGCCGACAGCCAGCCCGACGCCGAACACCAGCAGGATCGGCGAAACGGCGGCCTCCGAGAAGCCGGTAAAGCGTGTGAGGATCGGCTGGATATAGGTGAAGACGACGAACACGCCGGCAAAGCCGAACACGGTCATGGCAAGACCGAGCAGCACCTGTCCTCGCCCCAGCACGGCAATTTCCTCGGCCAATGAGATCGGCTTATCGCCATTGCCGACATGTCCGGGCACGAGCGCCGCCACCACCGCGAACGCGATCACGCCGATCGCCGTCACCGCCCAGAACGCCGCGCGCCAGCCGAGCATGAGGCCGAACCAGGCACCGAAGGGCACCCCCAACAGGGTGGCGACGGTGAGGCCGATGAACATGGTGGCGATGGCGGAAGCGCGCTTGTCCTCGGCGACGAGGCTGGTGGCAACGACCGAGCCGACGCCGAAGAAGGTGCCGTGCGCAAGCGACGTCAGCACGCGGGCGGCCATCAGGAGCTCATAGTTCGGCGCGAGCGCACAGGCCGCGTTGCCGAGGGTAAAGATCGCCATCAGCGCCAGCAGCACGGTCTTGCGCGGCAATCGGCGCGTCGCCAGGGTCAGCACCGGCGCGCCAACGAAGACGCCGAGCGCGTAACCTGAGATGAGCAGGCCCGCGACCGGCACGGACACGTGCATGTCGGCGGCGACCTGCAGCAGCAGGCCCATGATGATGAATTCGGTGGTGCCGATGCCGAAGGCACCGGCGGTGAGCGCGAGGACGGCGGGAGGCATGCGTGGCTCCGATAGATGAGACGAGCCACGCAGATAGCCGGATCCACGTAAAATCATTAGAATGTCCGCAATCCAATCATTTGTGACGTGAATTCAACATGGCCCGCTTCGATACCAACCGTTCCGCCGAGATGGAGGTCTTCGTCCGCGTCGTCGACCTCGGGGGATTCACCCAGGCGGCGCGAAAGCTCCGCCTGACGCCATCGGGCGTCAGCAAGCTGATCTCGCGGTTGGAGGCGCGGCTCGGCTCGCGACTGATCAACCGCACCACGCGCAAGCTGACGCTGACGGAGGAAGGCCAGACCTTCTACCGCCGAGCCGTTGGCATCCTCGGCGAGATGGAGGAGGCCGAACGCGAGGCAGCATCCGGCGCGACACCGCGCGGCCGCCTCACCGTCAACAGCAACATCCCGTTCGGCATGCTGCATCTGATGCCGCTGATCCCGCGCTTTCTCGCGGAGCATCCCGACGTGACGCTCGATCTGGTGATGACAGATACGCTGATCGACCTGATGCAGGAGCGCGCCGATGTCGCCATCCGTGTCGGTCCGCTCAAGGCTTCGCGCCTGATTGCGCGCAAGCTCGGCACCAGCCGCATGGTCGTCGTCGGCTCGCCGAGCTATCTGGCACGCTCAGGCACGCCAAAGATCCCGGCGGATCTCGCCAAGCATCGCGGCATCGGCTGGACCTTCCCCCGCATCCGCGGCGGCTGGCCGTTCAAGCGCGGCGATCGCACCGAGGAAGCCGTGCCGCCGCCGGCCGCCCGCGTCAGCGACGGCGAAGCTGCCCGCCGCCTTGCCCTCGGCGGCGTCGGCCTTGCGCGTCTCGCCCTGTTCCACATCGGCCCAGACATCGAGGCCGGGAGGCTCGTGCCAGTGCTGCAAAGCTACAATCCAGGCGACCGCGAAGACATCCACGCCGTCTATGTCGGCCACACGGCTCCCTTGCCTGCGCGCGTACGCGCATTCATCGATTTCCTGGCGGAGCGAGTACGAGTGAGTGATCCCGTGCTGAAGCGCGCAGGAGACGGGGGATGGCGGGTGACCACAGGCGGCTAGGCCCGAAGTTCACCGCCGCTGCGGCTCCGATGTCGGCGGGGCGGATGCGGCCACACCGTTAGCCGACAACAGGCCGTAAAGCTTCTCGGCGACGAACTTGTGTCCCTCCGGCGTCCAGTGAGCACCGCTTGCGGCGCCGGGATAGGCATCGGCACCGTCGAGCGCAACGAATGGAACATGCGTGGCCTGCAGATGGCGAACGAGGCTCTCGTCGGTGGCTTGCAGGCCAACCAGGAACCGGGCGCCATTGGCCTCGACGAATTCCCTGATCTTGTCGATCAGCCGTTCGGTCGGGTCCGGCACCTGCACCTTCGGATACTCGAGCTTCAGGTAGACGGCGCTCACAAGCCGCAGCAGCCAGACATGTTTGACCCACCAATTTTCCCTGATGGCTTGCAGGAGCGACGTTGGAACTGGCTGTCCCTGCAACACCAGCGATCCATCCGCCGACGTGGCGAAGTAAGGCTTGTGATAGCCCTCGTAACGGATGTTGGTGCTGTTATCGTCGCGATCATTGTTGGTGCAAAAGATAAGGACGACGATCGCCGGCTTTACCTGCGGCCATAATCGTTTCAGCAGCAGATATTCCTGGTCGGTGCCGTAACCCGACACGCCTGCTGCCAGTATCTTGTACCCGGTCAGGCGCGGCTTGAGCAGCTCGCTGAAGCGCTCGCCCGCTTCGGCATCGAGCCCCCAGACGAAGGAATCGCCGAGGAACATGACAGTCGGACGTGCATCGAGCGTGAACTCTTCGTCACGCAGGCCAAGGCGGTTGTGCGCGGCGTGGATCTTGCGCACGTTGGTCACGACGGAGACCGCCCCCGGAACCGGGGCCCATCCGAGCTCGGTGTCATAGGCGTAACTCAGCGAGCGCTCGGTGATGCCGTCCCGCAGCTCGCGGAAATCGGCGATCCGGAGCACGACCTCCAAAGCCGCCAACGTCAAAGACGTCACAATCAAGATTGCTACGAGCGAATGGGCTTTGCGACCCGGCTTCTGCCCCTTGCGAGCAGCGTCGTCATCCCTGTCCATCAGTCGAGCTCGAAGCGGTTCTTGTAGTCGAGCTTCAGTGCGGGCGACTGGTCTTCCTTCCTCAGGAAACAATTGCCGACCACCAGGACCTCGATATCGCTGCCCATGAAGCAGCGGAAGGCATCTTCCGGCGTGCACACGATCGGCTCGCCGCGCACGTTGAAGCTGGTATTGACCAGCACCGGACAACCCGTCGCGGCCTTGAAGGCCGTGAGAAGGTCGTGAAACCGCTTGTTGGTGTCGGCATGCACGGTCTGGACGCGCGCCGAATAGTCGACATGGGTCACGGCCGGGATGTCCGATCGGGCGATATGAAGGCGCTCGATACCGAACAGCGTCTCGTGGCGAGGATCGGCCGGTAACCGCCGCTTACGCAAGACGTCCGCGACGAGCAGCATATAAGGACTGTCCTCATCGAGCTCGAACCAGTCGGCGACATCCTCACGGAGCACCGCCGGCGCGAATGGGCGGAAGCTTTCGCGAAACTTGACGCGCAGATTGAGCGAGCTCTGCATGGTGGGGGACCGGGGATCACCGAGAATGGAGCGCGCGCCCAACGCACGTGGACCGAACTCCATTCGCCCCTGGAACCACCCGACGGCCTTCTCCGCGATCAGGGCCTCGACGGTCTGGCGAATGATGGCGTCGTCGTCGAGCGCGGCGAACACGGCACCGGCTGCTCGCAGCCGGCTTTCGATCTCGGATGGCGCGAAGGCCGGCCCGAGATAGCTTCCTGCCATGGCGTCGCCCGGCGCGGGGATCCGGGGTTTGCCCGCGAATTGATGGTACGCGGCCAGCGCGGCGCCGACCGCGCCTCCGGCATCACCAGCGGCCGGCTGGATCCAGATCTTCTCGAATTGTCCGTCACGCAGGATCTTGCCGTTGGCGACGCAGTTCAGTGCCACGCCGCCGGCGAGACAGAGATTCTTCGAAAGGCCCTCGCGCGCCAGGCTGCGCGTGAGCCGCAGCACGATCTCCTCGGTCACCTGCTGGACCGACGCTGCCAGATCCATGTGACGCTGCTCCAGCAGCTCCGATGGATCGCGCGGCCTACCGCCGAACAGGTCATCGAAACGGCCATTGGTCATGGTGAGACCGGTGCAATAATCGAAATAGCCGAGATCGAGCCTGAAGCTGCCGTCGTCCTTGAGATCGACGAGATGCTCGAGGATCAGGCCGACATATTTCGGTTCGCCATAGGGGGCGAGCCCCATCACCTTGTACTCGCCGGAATTGACCTTGAAGCCGGTATAGTAGGTGAAAGCGGAATAGAGCAGCCCGATGGAATGCGGAAAGTTGATCTCGCGCCGCAGATCGAGCGTGTTGTCGCGGCCGAAGCCGGCCGACGTCGTCGTCCACTCGCCGACACCATCGAGCGTCAGGACCGCGGATTCGGCAAACGGAGAAGCGAAGAACGCCGAGGCCGCGTGGCTTTGATGATGATCGGCAAACAGAAGCTTCGCCTCCCAATCGACAGCGTCGTCGATCGAGCGCAGGTGATTGCGGAGCACGCTCTTCTGGAACAACTTTTCCTTGAGCCAGATCGGAATGGCGGTCCGGAACGACTGAAAGCCGCGTGGCGCAAAGGCGAGGTAGGTCTCGAGCAGGCGCTCGAATTTGAGAAACGGCTTTTCGTAGAACACGACATGGTCGAGCGCGCTCGCGCCAATGCCGGCTTCCGCAAGGCAGTAGCGGACCGCCGAGGCGGGAAATCCGGAATCGTGCTTCTTGCGCGTGAAGCGTTCTTCCTGCGCCGCCGCGACGATCTTGCCGTCAACCACGAGCGCCGCGGCACTGTCATGATAGAAGGCCGAGATTCCCAGGATACGCATCTCGATTGCTCAGAACAGCGTATAGATGAACGGCGCCAACGCCGATCCCTTGGTCACGACCAACAGACCGCCGAGGACCAGCATCACCGCCAGAATCGGAATGAGCCAGAATTTGCGGCGGGCTCGAATGAACGCGAATAACTCCCGCAGGAATGACATGTGTTGTGCCTAAAATTGCTGGCGCATCGATTCGGAAATGTCTCTTGGGTCGGAACGGGGAAGCCAATAGGTCGATAATGCGGTGCTGCGCCCGAGCCGGAGAAAATCCTTGCCCGACAATCGCATGATCCATCCGATCGGCAGGATGACGCCGAAGAACAGGATCGCCATGATGATCGGATTGACGACGCGGTACATCAAGAGGCCGAGCTTCAGCCAGGCCCGGTTGGCAAATCCCAGCGTTTGCGGACGCCATAGCGTCAGGCCAGCGAAAACGACCGCGGCGCAAAGCCAGAACGGTGCGTGAGACGAATGCTTGTAGAGACCGACGAGCCCGATCAGTGCAAACACCGACGCCATCGTGAAGCCGAAATTGCGATTGCTCGGTCCGGCAACGATTTCTTCGCCGGACGATTCCAGAAACTGCATCAGCCCTCTCCGCGCATCGTCTGCCAAGGCCCCGCGCCTGCCATTGGGCGCTGCCAGCTTATCCGCTTAAGGCGTCGAAACTCAAGGCGACGGAATGCCGGATTTATACTGCTGCTCGCTTTTGCTGCACCACAATAAGCACTGCGAAGGACGCCAGGCTTTTGACCTCCGGCGACTGGCGCCACGAAAAAGGGACGAAACCGAAACGCCAATTCAAGAGGGAGTGCAAATCGTCGTCAATGTGCAATATTCGTCGGCATAGTTTCACGCGATGGAGCAGCCGTGAATCTCAAGTCCCTTGGGTCGACGCTCGTCATCATCCTCTTGTCACTGCTCGCCGTCGAAGGTGCGCTTCGGCTGGCCGACTTTCGTGTGCTGCGCCAGGACTCGAGCGAGCGCTCGCTGTCCTATGACTACGATGCCGAACTCGGCTGGATCCCGGTCCCCAATTCCGAAGCCATCGTCACGACCGCGAGAACGATCCACGCCAGACACAACAGCCTCGGACTGCGCGACATCGAGTACCGACCCGATGGCAGGCCAGCCATCCTGTTTCTCGGAGACTCGTTCGTGTGGGGCGTCGATGCCGAGGCCAATGAGCGCTTCACGGATCTGCTGAGACAGCGGCTGCCGCAATTCTCGATTCTCAATGCAGGCGTCTCCGGATACGGGACGGATCAAGAGCTGCTCTGGCTGAAGCGGCTGTGGCCCACTATCAAGCCCGCCATCGTCGTGCTGCTGTTTTGCACCGACAACGATCGCTTGGACAACGGAACGAATGTCCGATACGGCGGCTACCGCAAGCCCTATTTCGAGACGACGGCCGATGGCTCGCTGGCCGCCAGGGGACAGCCGGTACCGAAATCACTGAAGTTGATGATCCGCGATGAGTGGCTGCCGCGCCACGTGTGGCTGGCGCGTCTCGCCTCGTTCGCCTATGTCGAGCTCCATGCGCCTCAGCTGTTCGTCCCCGATCCCACCAACAAACTGGTGGGCGCGATCGACGATTTCGTCACGGGCAACGACGGCAGGCTGCTCGTCGCCCTCCAGCACAAGGACGATCAACTCATCTCCTATTTGCAGCAGCGCCGAATTCCATTCGTGCCCCTGGATGGTGCCGCCGCCTACGGCGCGGAGCACGGGGCGCATTTCACGCCGGAAGGTAACCAGTTCGTCAGCCGTACCCTCGAGACATTTCTGAACCAACAGGTCTCTCAATCCGGTCCGACCGCAGGGGCGCGAAACTGACGCCGGGATTCATCGAAGCTCGGCGTGGTTCAGTCGCCGAGCGGCCCGTTTGAACTCCCGTCCGTCCCCTTCAGCAACTCGTATTTGATCCGACGCATCCGTGTCTGGGCTTCGAGCGGCTTGCAATAGGCCGTCGACGCGGCGAGCAGATCGATGGCTGCGAGAAGAGCATAGCGCGACGCGGTCGGCTTGAGCGCATCGGGCGCTTCGGGCACGTGCACGCCGAGCGCGATATCGGCGATTGAGGCCAATTTGCTCTGCGGCTTGGTAATCGCGACGACAAGCGCGCTGTTTTGCTTGGCAATACGGGCTGCCTCGATCACCTCGTTCGCCATACCCGTGGTCGAGATGGCGACCACGACATCGCCCCGGCCAAAGGTCGCGGCGATCATGCGCATCAGAATCGGGTCGGAGCTGTGCGAGACGGCGATCCCGAGACGAAAGAAGCGGTTTTGAACCTCCATCGCCGCAAGGGTCGAGCCGCCGCCCACGCCGAACGCGGCCAATTTCGAACAGCGGGAAATCGCTTCGGCCGCCCTGTCGATGTCCTCTCGCCGTAGTCCCTCCTCGGCGGCGGCAATTGCACGACGAATTTCCTGGAACACCGAACGCCAGAGCGCCGGGCGCGCCAGATCCGTGCCGACATGCGGGGGCAGTTCAAGGTAAATCCGCCCCACCGCCATTGCCTGAGCCAGCCTCACCTTGAGGTCGCGGACGCCGCGACAGCCGACGGAGCGGCTGAATCTGGTCACGGTCGGTTCACTGACACGCGCGCTACGCGCCAGCTCGGCATTGCTCGCGTGAATGGCAAACTCGACATCGGCCAGCAGCGCCATGGCAACACGCTGTTCCGAGGGACTGAGACTCGGAGCACTTTGCCTGATGACAGAGACGATGTCGCCGGCCACGAAAGCGTCGCGGCGCAATGGCGTCGAGCCTGCAGTCCCAGCGGCTTTCGACGTTTGAATTCGCTTCGCACGCGGCATGCGCGCCCTTCCTCAGGTCGGATTAACCCGCGCCTCGGCCAGGAGATCGCCGAACGAGATCGCCGTAAGAAACCTTCAGCCTTGACCGGCTCATGTATCGGCAGACGAGCAATCTATGGCAATTTTTCACTTGAAACCTAGCATAATCTGCTTGTAACTTTCAAACAACGATAACGTGCCGCCGGATCAACACCGGTAGGTGCATCCCCTGCACATCGAGGCAGGCGGCCAAAACAAGGTGGGAGGGGCGATCATGAGATGCGACCTCAGTGTCTTGATGCGTGGCGCCGTTGGCATTGCCACCGCATTGTTTCTGAATGCGCAGGCCAGCGCGGCCACCCTGCTTCGTGAAGCCACGATCGGCGAGCCGCCGCCACTCGACGTCATGCTGACGACAGCCGACGTCGCATCCGTTATCGGCCGCCACATCTTCGAAACATTGTATGCGCTGGACTCGACCTACGTGCCACGCCCCCTGCTGGCCGAGAGTGATCGTGAGGAAGACGGCGGCAAGACCATTGTCATCAAGCTGCGGGAGGGTGTGCCCTTCCACAACGGCAAGGAAATGACCGCCAAGGACGTGGTCGCTTCGATGACGCGGTGGGGCAATGTCGGCGCGCGCGGCAAGCTCCTGATGGCCGCAGCCACCTCAGTCGAGGCCACTGGAAAGTATGAGGTTACGCTGAAACTATCAGCGCCCAACGGAGCCTGGAAAACCCTCATTGCGGACGTCAATGGCGGCCTTGCGATCTATCCGGAAGAGATCGCCGCCAATGCAGGCAACAAGCCGATCGAGCAGAAGGACTATATCGGCACCGGTCCTTACAAGTTCGTGGAGTGGCGGCCGAACCGCTATGTCGAAGTGGAGAAGTTTGACGGCTACAAGCCGGTCAAGGAGAAAAGCGACGGCTTCGCCGGTGCGCGCGCCGCCATTTTCGACAAGATCCGCTTCATTCCGGTGCCTGACGTCGGAACGCGCGTGAGCGGCGTGCAGGCCGGAGACTACGACTATGCGGAGATGATCTCCGGCGATCTCTACGAATCCCTGAGCAAGGACCCATCGGTTCAGGTGCAGCGTACCAACGCGCCGATCTTCGGCCTTTTCTTCATGAACTCGAAGCAGGGAATCCTGAAGGACAATTACAAGCTCCGCCGCGCCATCCAGATGGCGCTGGACAAGTCGCAGGCCCTGCGCGTCGCCTTCGGCTCGAAGGACCTGTGGAATGCCGAAGGATCGATCTTTCCCAAGGGCACGCCCTGGTACTCGACGGAAGGTGTTTCCAGCTACAGCCTCCACGATCCAAAGAAGGCCAAGGAGCTTGCCAAGGAAGCCGACTACACGGGGGCTCCGATCCGCCTCCTGGTCTCGACAAACTACCAGGCTCACTACGATGAAGCCTCTGTCTTCACGCGCCAGCTGGCCGACGCCGGGATCAACGTTCAAATGATGGTCGTCGATTGGGCGACGCTTCTGAAGATGCGGGGTCAGCCGGAACAGTGGGACATCTTTGTCACCCATCATTCGTTCTCGCCCGATCCGCTGCTCCTCACGTTCCTGAATGCGAGCTACCCCGGGTGGTGGGACAGCCCCGAGATCGGCGCACTTCGGGCCGACTTGATCAAATCGACCGATCCGACGGCACGCAAAGCGACATGGGACAAGATCCAATCGCTGATCTACGACCAGGTTCCGGTCATGAAAGTGGGGGATGCCTACACCTATGACATCGCTTCTCCCAAGCTGAAGGGGCTGAACCCGAATGGTCCCGCGTTCTGGAATGTGTCCACGAAATAGGGACCAGGCAATGAGACCACCCGCAATGTCCAGCGCCGGCGCGCATCGTCGCCGCTGATCAGCCGCACAATCGCATGTGGTCTTACGCACTCAAGCGCGCGGCAACGACGGCGGTGACGCTTCTGGCGGCGTCCGTCATTATCTTTGCCTTCATCCACGTCATTCCGGGCGATCCCATCTATGTTCTGCTGGGCGACACCGCGACCCCCGATCAGATCGATGCCCTGCGGCACCAGCTTGGTCTGGATCAACCGATCATCCTGCAATATCTGACCTGGATCGGCCACGTGACCGAGGGCAACCTCGGACGGTCGATTTTCTTCCAGGCGCCGGTGCTGTCGGTCATTGCTGATGGTGCCGAGACCAGCGCCTTGCTCGCCACCATGACGATGATCTGGGTCACGCTCATCGGCGTACCGGTCGGCATGATCGCAGCGGTCCGGCACGGCACCTGGCTTGACCAGGGACTGTCAGGCGCGGCGATGCTGATGGCCTCGATTCCGACGTTCTGGGTCGGGCTCTATTTGATCCTGATCTTTGCCGCGTGGCTCGGCTGGTTTCCGAGCTCCGGTTATCCATCGATCTTCGAAGGCGGCCTCGTCAATCTCCGCTATCTCGTCCTTCCGAGCCTCGCGCTTGCGGCGCCGAATGCGGCGCTGATTCTGCGGCTGACGCGCGCCAGCATGCTCGACGTCTCGCGCGAGGATTATGTGCGCACGGCCCGGGCAAAGGGCATCCGGCCCTGGCAGGTCGTGAGACGGCATATCCTGCGCAACGCGCTCCTCGCCGTGGTCTCGGCATTCGGCTTCACATTCGCAGCGCTGTTGTCCGAAGCCGTGGTGACTGAAACCGTGTTCGCCCTGCCGGGGATCGGCCGCCTCGTGGTTCAGTCGATCCTCCGCCGGGACTATCCGGTGATCCAGGGCGTCATTCTGGTCATCGTCGTCGTGTATCTCCTGATCAACCTGATCGTCGATCTGAGCTATCGCTTGCTCGACCCGCGGGTCGAACTGCAATGAGCCGCGATGGCGCAATCTTCTGGCTGAAGCCGTTCATCGCGCGCCCGATCGCATTGGTGGGGCTCGGCATCCTCCTGGGGACCCTGCTCGCCGCGATTTTCGCGCCCTGGCTCGCACCTTACGACCCCTACGCCATCGACCCGGCGATCCGCCTGACACCTCCGGACGCGCTTCATTGGTTCGGGACCGACCAGTTCGGCCGGGATACCTTGTCACGCGCCATCCAGTCGGCGCGCATGGCGCTGCTGATCGGTTCGGGCGTGGTCGGGTTCGCCCTTGCGACAGGCGTGCCGATCGGCGTTCTGTCCGCGCTGTTCCCCCGGCTCGGTCACGTGCTGATGCGCATGGTCGATGTGCTCATGGCCTTCCCGAGCCTGCTGCTCGCGCTTGGGCTGATCGTCGTCCTCGGCCCGAGCGTCGCCAATGCCATTCTGGCGATCGGGGTCGGCTACATGACAACAACAACGCGGATCGTTTACGGCCTGACACTGCGTTTGCGCACGGAGACCTATGTCGAGGCGTCCCGCAGCATGGGCGCCGGAACGGCCTGGCTGATCGGCAAGCATATCTTGCCGAACCTGGTCTCACCGCTTCTCGTGCAGGCCAGCTTCGTCTTCGCGTTCGCGCAGCTTGGCGCGGCATCGCTGGATTTCCTCGGCCTCGGCGCTCCGCCGGAGATTCCGAGCTGGGGCAACATGCTGGCGGAGTCGCGCACCTTCATCACCCGCGCGCCGTGGCTGCTGTTCTTTCCGGGCATGATGATCGTGGCGACTGCATTTTCACTCAACCTGGTCGGCGATGCACTGCGCGATCGTCTCGATCCCCGGTTCCGTCAGCTGTTTGGCGAGAAGGGCTAGATCGTGCTGTCCGTTCGAGACCTTACCGTGTCATTGGGGCCGGCGACTGCACCGGTCGACATCGTCGCAGGGGTGTCCTTCGAACTTGGCAAGGGCGAAATCCTCGGCCTCGTCGGCGAATCCGGCTGCGGCAAGAGCATGACCTCGCTTGCGGTGATGGGATTGCTGCCGCAGCCCGGCCCGCGGATCCGGACCGGCCAGGTCCTGCTCGAGGGCAGCGACGTGACACAGATGGAGCCCTGGCAGCGCGTCGAAGCGGGTCACGGCCGCATGGCGATGATCTTTCAAGAGCCGATGACATCGCTCAACCCGGTTCGTCGGATCGGCGATCAGATCGCCGAAGCCGTGCAGGTGCATGATCGCGTGTCCGGCCTTCCGGCGACCGCCCGGGCACGCGAGCTGCTCGAGCTGGTGCGCATGCCGGATCCCGCAATGCAGCTGTCCGCGTATCCGCATCAACTGTCCGGCGGCCAGCGCCAGCGGGTCATGATTGCGATCGCGCTGGCCTGCAGGCCTCAGGTCTTGATCGCGGATGAACCGACCACGGCACTTGATGTCACCATCCAGGTTCAGGTTCTCGGTCTACTGCGCGAGCTTTGCAACCGCCTCGACATGGCGATGTTGTTCATCACCCACGACATGGGCGTGATCGCGCAGCTCGCAGATCGTGTTGCAGTCATGTATGCGGGCCGGATCGTGGAGACTGCAGGCGTCGAAGCATTGTTCGGCAGGCCGTGCCACCATTACACCCGCGGACTGATGGACTGCATGCCGTCGCGAAACTCCGGCGCGCGCCGACTGCCGACCATAGGAGGCCAGCCGCCGGCACCCGGCACGGTGCGTGCTGGCTGCGTCTTTGCCTCACGATGCGCGGCGGTGCGCGAGACGTGCCGCTCGGTGGCCCCACCGCGCGCGGAGGTTTCTTCAGGACATGAGGTGCTCTGCGCTTTCCCCCTGGACGACGGGGGACCGCGATGACCGGAAACGCTGTCCTCGACATCAAGGATTTGAAGGTCTCCTTCAAGGTCAGGCGAAGCGGCGGAAAATATCAGGTGCGAGCGGTGGACGGTGTGTCGCTGTCGCTGGCAGAGGGCGAGGTGCTCGGAATCGTCGGCGAGTCCGGCTGTGGCAAGACCACGGTGGGCCGGTCCATCGTAGGGCTGGCGCGGCCGGACAGCGGCAGCATCAGTTTCAAGGGCAAGGACATGTCGGCCGCCGGCCTTCGCGACATGCGCTTGAACATCCGGATGGTTTTTCAGGATCCCTATGCATCGCTGAACCCGCGCCGCACGATCGGCGACTCGGTCGCCGAGGCTGGCGATATCAATGGCTTCTTCACGGGCCGCGCCGAGCGCAGCGCCGCGATCGCCGCCGCACTGACGGCGGTCGGCCTGGATCCGTCCTTTGCCGCGCGCTATCCGTACGAACTGAGTGGCGGGCAGCGGCAACGGGCCGGCATCGCGCGAACAATCCTTCCCTCACCGTCCATCGTGATCGCCGACGAGCCGGTCTCGGCCCTCGACGTGTCCGTGCAGGCCCAGGTGCTGAACCTGATGATGGATCTGCGGGAGCAGCTGGGACTGTCGATGCTGTTCATCTCCCACGACCTCGGCGTCATTGGACAAATCAGCAATCGTGTCGCCGTAATGTATATGGGTCGGATCGTGGAGCAGGCCACAACGCGGGCAGTCCTCGATGATCCGCGCCATCCCTATACGCGATCGCTCGTAGCGGCGATTCCGAAGCCGGACCCATCCAAGCGAATTCTCGGCGCGATCGAAACGGGTGAACCACCAAGCCTGTTCAAGCGGCCAAGCGGCTGCGCCTACGCGCCGCGTTGTCCGCTGGCCAGCCATCGCTGCCTGGTCGACGTTCCGGAACTTCGGTCCGTGGACGATCGGGCACTCGCCTGCCACAACGTATAGCCAGCGAGCAAGGGCCTCCCAATCCCTTGAGCTATCTCCATCGCGTGCGCCGAGCCGATCCAAAAAACCTCGGCAGTGTGTATGATAGTCGCCGGCAACGTGCCGGGAGCAGCAGAGCATGCTATCTTTTCTTGCATTCATCGGCACGTCGATCATCGTCATCGTGACACCGGGACCCGACACGGCCACGACGATCCGCAGCACTCTTTTGGCCGGGCGGACTGGCGGGATCTGCACGGCGGCCGGCATCGCAGTTGGACAGACGGTCTGGGCCCTGGCGACCAGCGTCGGCCTTGCCGCTCTCCTGGTGGCCTCGGCGCCACTGTTTCTGACGATCAAATATTTGGGGGCCGCTTATCTCATCTATCTGGGCGTCGTCGCGTTATACGAAGCCCTTTGGCCGCCGGAACAAGGTTTGGAGATCGCGGTGGAAAACCCCCCGCATAGAAGCGTGAGCCCCTGGATGGCTTTCAGGCAGGGGCTCATCAGCGACCTCAGCAATCCCAAGATGGCTGTTTTCTTCACCAGCCTGCTTCCCCAGTTTGCACCAACAGGCGGTTCGACCTTTGCGGCCCTGCTCGCTCTTGGAATTGTCTTTGCAGCGATGACCTTCCTCTGGCTCGCATTTTATGCCGCAGCTATCCACAAGGTGCGGCGTGCACTTCAACGCCCCACCGTGCGTCGCCTGGTGGAGGGCGCGACCGGAATGGTCCTGATTGCTTTGGGTCTGCGCATCGCCACCGAGCAGCGGTAGCGGGCAAGTGGCGGGTAAAATCGCGCCAATGGCGGAGAGAGTGGGATTCGAACCCACGGTACGGTTTCCCGCACACACGCTTTCCAAGCGTGCGCCTTAAGCCACTCGGCCATCTCTCCGGAGCGCCCTCTCTTGAAGGGGCGCCAGTGATTTTGCAAGGGATCGCTGGGGAATCAGGTGAATTTTCCGCAACATGTTGTATTTGCGAGAGAATATTGCCCACCAGGGAGTCGCCCGCTGCCCTTGCTGACTGAACCCTTCGCAGGTTTGGTGCGACGATTCACCTGACGACGCCAAACATGACCGGGGACACCATGACCATCCGCAAGACCCTCGCCGCCTTCAGCCTGATTTCAGCCCTTGGCGCCGGCTTTGCCACGCCGGCTCACGCCCAGGCCTGCACGCGCCAAGGCGTCGATGTGACCTGCGACGACGGCCGGCGTGGGATCCTTTCGGGCGACGCCATCCTCTGGCCGGACGGGACCCGCTCCAGCTCGACGCCGCATCAGAGCGTCATCATCGGCAACAAGAGCTCAGTGCATATCGGGCCCGGCGTGTTCGTTGGCCAAGGCAAGGGCATGGTGCCGATGGATGATCCGAACGCACCGAACAAGCGGCAATGCGCGATCCTGGATGGCGTGTCGTATTGTAATTGAGGAGCGCTCTTCCTTCTCCCCTTGTGGGAGAAGGTGGCGCGAAGCGCCGGATGAGGGGTTGCATCCGCGAGTTATGCTGCGAGAGGCTTGCGTGAGGAGAGATACCCCTCACCCGTCTCGCCGCGGCGCGGCGAACCACCCTCTCCCACAAGGGGAGAGGATGAGATCGAACAAGCTCCCTAAATCAACCGCACGCCCGAGATCGCCGACTTCAGCCAACGCAGCGCCTGCGGCGGTTGCGCCGCGAGCGGAGCGGCTGCGACCTTCTCGGTGCGGCACTTCTCGAGCTCGGCGACGAAATCCGACGACCATTGCTGGATGGTGTGGCCGCGCAGCTTCTTCATCATCGCATCCCACCGCATCTTGCGCTCGGTGAGCGGCATCGCTGCTGCGACCGCGATGGCGCGAGCCATGCCGTCGATGTCGTGCGGATTGACCAGCAACGCAGTCTCGAGCTCGTTGGCGGCACCGGCGAACTTCGACAGCACCAGCACGCCGGGATCGGCCGGATTCTGCGCGGCGACATATTCCTTGGCGACGAGGTTCATGCCGTCATGCAGCGGCGTCACCACGCCGACCTGCGCGGTGCGGTACAGACCGGCGAGCACGGCCTGGCTAAAGCCCTTGTTGAGATAGCGGATCGGGGTCCAGTCGACCTCGCCATGGCGACCGTTGACGTCGGTGACAAGGCGGGCGACCTCGTTCTGGAGATTGCCGTACGCTTCGATACCACCACGCGACGGATTGGCGATCTGGAGCAGGGAGATGCTGCGCGCAAACTGCGGCTGATCTGTCCACAGCCGATCGAACGCACTGATGCGGTTGACGAGGCCCTTGGAGTAGTCGAGACGATCGACGCCGATCGCGAGCCGCTCGCCATTGAGGCTGCGGCGCAGGCGCGAGACATCGGGATGCGAGGCTGACTTCGCGGCATAGGCTGCGAACTTCTCCGCATCGATGCCGATCGGAAACACCTCGCAGTGTGTGCGGCCGTGCTGCGAAAGCACGACGCCGTCCTCGATGATGAGGCCGAGCTCGCTGCTGGCGTAGCCGAGAAAATTCTGACAATCACCCTCGGTCTGGAAACCGAGCAGATCATAGGCCAGCATCGCCGTGACCAGCTCGCGATGATTGGGCACTCCCTGCATCACCGCGACGACCGGCCAAGGCGTGTGCAGGAAGAAGCCGATCGGATCGTCGACGCCGAGATCGCGCAGCTCCGCGCCGAGCGCGAGGAAATGATAATCCTGCACCCAGAACGCTGTGTTGTTCTTGCGGAAGCGCATCAGGGCGCGCGCCATGAAGGCGTTGACCTCGCGGTAGCTGACATAGTCGTCACGCGAGACGCGGATCAGATCGCTGCGCGAATGCAGCGCCGGCCACAATGCCGAATTGGCAAAGCCTTCGTAATAGCCGCCATAGTGCGCCGCCGGCAGGTCCAGCGTTGCGATCGCACCGGACCCCAGCGCCTCGATCTCTGCGAATGGCTCCTTCTGATGGCCATCACGCACGCGGCCGGAGGAGCCGACCCAGATAGCACCCGAATGCTCAACAACGGGAAGCAGCGCCGCCGCGAGGCCGCCCGTCATGGGCTCGTTGGGTTTACCGCGCGCAACTCGATTTGAAACGACGACTAAGTTCACAGGTCGTCCCCTCCTGTTCATTCCACCCCGTTTAACTGCCGTTCATCAATATGGTTCCTGTCATCATTTCTACGAAATGAAACCAAAGTCAGGCGCGCGCGTTGGAACCTGTTTCCCTTGAGGGAACCCGGCGATTTCATTCGAGAAAGGTTGATTTCGGCCAGCCTGAACAGTGCGCGCAGGGGAACCGCATGCGTAACAATATGGCTGCGAGGTGACCGCGCCTTATTCCAACCTTGTATCGTCCAGCAGGCGCGCAAGGAATGCGCGCACGTCGTTCGGTGCATCGAAATGGCCGTTGACGCCGATGGCACGCCGGCCGACCGAGAAGGACAGCCCGTTCATGTCGGGCATGATCGCGAACACGGTTTCATCGGTGACGTCGTCGCCGATGAAGATCGGACGACGTCCCCTGAATGGCTCGTGCTTCATCAGCTCGCGCACGCCGGTCGCCTTGGTGAATCCGGAATGCTTGATTTCGCAGACGAACTTGCCGGGCAGCACCTCGATCGGCGCATTGGGCAGATCGGCACGGATCAGCGAGACGGCTTCATAGATCGCCTTCTCCGCATGCGGCGCGAGGCGATAATGTAGCGCCAGCGAATAGCCCTTGTCCTCAAGCAGGATTCCGGGACTGAGCTTTGCGATCGCGGCCAGCCGCCGCTTCAGCTCCTTGTCCATCGGCGGCGCGTGCACATCATCGGCCTCGGTGCCGACCGTCAGCCGCATCTCCGCGCCATGGCCGGCGACGGCGCGAAACACGTCGGGTGCGAAGATCAGGTCGATGTCGTTGAGCGAGCGGCCGCTGACCATGGCCAGTGCGCCGGATGTGCGCTCCGTCAGCCGGTTCAGCGTCTCTGACAGGCCCGGCGGCACCCACACCTCGCGCGGCGTCGGCATCAGATCGAGCAGCGTGCCGTCGATGTCGAGCAGGATCGCGGTCTCGTTGAGATGCGGGACGAGCGCATGCGGCACAGGTACGGCATCGGGGGCTTCTTCGTCAGGCATGGCGTGCATCTGGTCCAGTTCGGCGAGCTCCGATTTCATAAGTCTACTCCATGGAAGCAAGGGGCCGCGCGATTTGTTCGAGCGATTTGCGCTCCGCGGAGATGGCGTAGCGCCACGCCACGGTCGCGGCCGCGATCATCAGGAAGGACCCCAGCAAATAGCCGGCGAACACGCTGCTGCGTGATCCCGTATCGATCAGCGCGCCGAACAGCGCGGGACCAATCACACCGCCGATTCCGGTGCCCACCGCATAGAACACTGCGATGGCCAGTGCGCGGACTTCCAGCGGGAAGGTCTCGCTGACGGTGAGATAGGCCGCGCTCGCCGCGGGTGAGGCAAAGAAGAATATCACCATCCAGGCGATGGTCTGTCCCTGCGCGCTCAATGCGCCGATCGAGAACAGATAGCCCGACAGCGCCAGCAGCAGGCCGGAGACGCCATAGGTGAACATGATCATGGCGCGGCGGCCGAGGGTGTCGAACAGTCGGCCAAGCAGCAGCGGGCCGAGGAAATTACCGGCGGCGAACGGCAGCAGATACCAGCCGACGTGATCGGCGCTGATGCCGTAGAAATCGGTCAGCACCAGCGCGAAGGTGAAGAAGATCGCGTTGTAGAAGAAGGCTTGGGCGACCATCAGCACGAGACCAACCAGCGCGCGCTGGCGATAGGTGCCGAACAGCGTCTGCGCGACTTCGCGGATCGGGGTGTGATCACGCATCTTCAGCCGCATCTTGGGGAAGCTGTCGCGGCGCCCCTCCTGATCGTGCCCGATCACCGAGCGCTCGATGTCCTCGACGATCTCGTGGGCCTGCTCCGGGCGGCCATGGATCATCAGCCAGCGCGGACTCTCCGGGATCCACATCCGCATCAGGAGCACGACGAGGCCGATGGTGGCGCCAATGAGATAGGCAAGACGCCAGCCGAGATCAGGGCCGATCACCGCGGGGTCAAGCAGCACGATCGCTGCGACGGCGCCCATCGCTGCTCCGATCCAGAAGCTGCCGTTGATGACCAGATCGGTCCAGCCGCGATAGCGCGCCGGCACCAGCTCCTGGATGGTCGAGTTGATCGCGGTGTATTCGCCGCCGATGCCGGCGCCGGTCAGGAAACGAAACAGCGCGTAGCTTGCGATATTCCAGGACAGCGCGGTTGCGGCCGTTGCCGAGAGATAGAGCGCGAGCGTGATGAAGAACAGCTTCTTGCGGCCGATGCGGTCGGTCAGCCAGCCGAAGCCAAGCGCGCCGAGCACGGCGCCGCCGAGATAGGCCGAGTTGGCGATGCCGAGATCGAGATTGGAAAAATGCAGCGCCGGGCTCTGTTTCAACGCACCCGAGAGCGCGCCGGCAAGCGTCACCTCGAGTCCATCGAGGATCCAAGTGATCCCAAGCGCCAGCACAACGCGGGTGTGAAAGCCGCTCCAGGGCAGCGCATCCAGCCGCGCGGGAATGCTGGTCTCGACGATGCGATCGGTCGCGGCCGCCATCGAGACTGCAGGTCCATCCTTCAGCACTGCGCTCTGCTGCAATTCCATCGGGTTACTGGGTCTGGGGGTGCGGCATTCTGCCTGCCACCCCCGACAACGTCTGCGGCATCTGCGGGTTCCCATGGGAACGGCAGCGAATACCGGCCGTTTCTGCTGGAGCCGCAAGGAGTTGACGCATGGCTCATGTCAGAAAGACGACACATTCTCGCAAAACAGCAGCACGCAAGAAGACCAGCGCGGGGCGCAGCACCGCCCGCAAGAGCGCACAGCGCGCCGCGCCAAAACGCTGGTCGCAGCGCGTGACGAAAGAGAGTGATGCGCTCGACCTCAAGCGCGGCGTGTTCAAACTCACGAGCCCGAAGAAGATCGCAGCATCGCTGAAGCGCTCAGCCGAGCACAGCACGCGCCGCAAGACCGGCGCCTATCGCTCCGCGCTCTCGATGCTGACATTCTACATCAACCGCGCCGGCAAGACCTTGCCGAAGACTCAGCGTGAGCGGCTGGAGAAAGCGAAGGTGGAGCTGAAGCGGGCGTTTGGGAGGGAGTGAGTAAGGTGCTCGAATGGCGATCTTCGCTCCGCTGTCGTCCCGGACGAGCGCAGCGAAGATCCGGGATCCATACGCCGCAGCAATAGTTTTGCGAAGACTCGGAATTACCAACTCGTCCCACAACCGCTCCCTATGGTTATGGGTCTCGGCCTTCGCCGGGACGACACCGAGATTGGCGCTAGAGTGTGGCCTACGCCGCCCTGATATTCGCCATGAAACGATCAAGCTCGGCGCGCAGGCGGGTGCTTTCGCTCGACAACGTCTTGGCCGAGTTCAGCACCTCTTCCGAGGCTGAACCGGTTTCGGCGGCGCCGCGGTTGACCTGACCGATATCGGTCGCGGCCGTCTGGGTGCCCTGGGCCACGTTCTGGACGCTGCGGGCGATCTCCTGCGTCGCGGCACCCTGCTCTTCCACCGCGCTGGCGATCGAGGTCGAGATCGACGAGATCTTGCCGATGGTCGCACCGATCTCCTTGATTGCGGCGACCGATTCGGCCGTCGCCCCCTGCATGCCCGCGATGTGCGACGAAATCTCGTCGGTCGCCTTCGCCGTCTGGCTCGCCAGCGATTTCACCTCGCTCGCAACCACCGCAAAGCCGCGGCCGGCTTCGCCTGCGCGTGCCGCCTCGATCGTCGCGTTCAGCGCCAGAAGATTGGTCTGCTCGGCAATCGCCGTGATCAGCTTGACGACCTCGCCGATCTGCTGGGCCGCGTGCGAGAGCTTTCCGATGCGGCCGTCGGTTTCCTTGGCCTGCACCACGGCGGCCTCGGCGATGCGGCTGGAATCGCGGACCTGGCGGCCGATCTCTTCAACTGAAGCCGACAGTTCTTCTGTCGCCGTCGCAACCGACTGCATGTTGCTCGAAGCCTGCTCGGAAACGCCGGCGACCTGGCTCGACAGGGTCTGTGTGGTCTCGGCGGTGCGGGTCAGCGTGGACGCCGACGATTCAAGCTGCACAGCGGAAGCCGAGACATTCGACACGATCGCACCAACGGCGCTCTCGAAATCGTCTGCAAAGCGGATCAGCTCGCCGCGGCGGCTTGCCGCCTGCTCCCTGTTCTGGGCTTCGCTGGCGGCGGCATCGCGCTCGGCCTTGGCAACGGCTTGAACCTTGAACTCTTCGACGGCACTGGCCATCTCGCCGATCTCGTCCTTGCGCCCGAGGCCGGGCAGCACGACGTCGAAATTGCCCGAAGCGAGCTCACGCATAGCCTTGCACATCGCGATCATCGGCCGCGAGATGCCATTGCCGAGCATCAGCGCCAGCGCGGCGCCGATGGCAAGACCGCCCAGCGCCAGCATCAGCATCAAATGCTCGGTTTCACCGATCGTCGTATTGGCACCCAGCTCGATGCGCTGCTGATCGGCCGACAGGTCCGACCGCAATTCACCCGAGAGCTTGAGAATGGACGCTGCCGTCTTGGTCATCTCGGCATTCGACTTGACGATGACCTTCACGTTCTCCGACAGCTTTGCGAAGGATGCGCGGTACTGCTTCAGAAGATTGCCGATCTCGGTGACGCGGTCGGTGATCTTCTGGTCGTTGGCATAGATCGAGACCAGCAGCGTTTCCAGGAACTTGATGCGGGCAACGACGCCGTCGGCGGTCTTCGACTCCGGCTTGGCTACAAAGGCGCTGACCGACGTGGAGACCGCGAGATATTGCGAGGTGATGTCCTTGGCCGTGGTCTGGACCGAGCTCAGGCCGGCCAACGCCGCGGTATCGGCGAGGTCGTCGAACTTGAAACGAATCTTGTTGCCGACGCTGTTGAGCTCATCGGCCGCGATCTTGTTGTTGGCGCGGGTCAGCGTGATGATCTCGCTGAAGACCTTTGTGAAGCGCTGGAACTCGGCTTCGAGCTTGCCGATCTCCTCGCGGCGCGCCGCACCTGACGTCGCGGACATCGACTTGGCGATCGCCGCCTTCAGATTTTCTTCAGCCGCCTTGGCCGCGGTTTCATCATCCGCCGCACCGGTCAGCGTGTAGGCCCGGGTCAGTCCCTGATAGCTGATCAACTCGCGATCGATGGTCCGTGCCAGGTCGGCTTCCGCCACGCTGGTCCGGTAGGAGGCGACAGCGCCAGCGATTCGCTCGAAGCCGAAATACGCGAACGCCATGCTGACGGCGAGGATGGCCAGCACCGCCACGAACCCGAGGATGATCTTCGCGCGGAAACGCAAGGTGAAGAGCTTTGATGAGCTCGGCTTTGACTTGACGGACATTTCCCCCACCCCATTCCATTCGCGGAAAACCAGGCGCAGTCCGGCAGCAGCCCGCTCCGCGACTCAAATGCAAGGTAAACGGCAAAGGATAAGCCGCGGTAAATTTGCCGCGCCGCAACTTGCGGTGAGGTGTCGCGGAGCCGCCGTGGCTCTACGCCGCCCGGATGTTCGCCATGAACCGATCGAGCTCGGCGCGCAGGCGGGTGCTTTCGCTCGACAACGTCTTGGCCGAGTTCAGCA
>NZ_CAKZHY010000084.1 GCF_936928535.1 uncultured Bradyrhizobium sp.
CGCAAGGCGACGCTGGCCGAATACGGCTTCCGCCTGCCCTCCTGCATGGACAACCGCCCGCTCCGCTTCGAGGAATGGGACATGATGCGGCCGCAGACGGTCGCGGTGTCGGCGACGCCGAGCGGCTGGGAGCTGAACGAGAGCGGCGGCGTGTTCGTCGAGCAGGTCATCCGCCCGACCGGCTTGATCGACCCCCCCGTCGACATTCGCCCGGCCCGCACCCAGGTCGACGATCTCGTCGGCGAGGTCCGCGCCACCGCGCAGGCCGGCTATCGCTCGCTGATCACAGTGCTGACCAAGCGCATGGCGGAGGACCTCACCGAATACCTGCATGAGCAGGGCATCCGCGTCCGCTACATGCACAGCGACATCGATACGATCGAGCGCATCGAGATCATCCGCGACTTGCGCTTGGGTGCCTTCGACGCGCTGGTCGGCATCAATTTGTTGCGCGAAGGCCTCGACATTCCCGAATGCGCGCTGGTCGCCATCCTCGATGCCGACAAGGAAGGCTTTTTGCGCAGCGAGACCTCGCTGATCCAGACCATCGGCCGCGCCGCGCGCAACGTCGACGGCAAAGTGATCCTCTATGCCGACCAGATGACGGGTTCGATGGAGCGCGCCATCGCCGAGACCAACCGCCGTCGCGAAAAGCAGGTAGAATACAACACCGCCAATGGCATCACACCGGAAAGCGTGAAGAAGCAGATCGGCGATATCCTCAACTCGGTCTATGAGCGCGATCACGTGCTGGTCGAGGTCGGCGGTCACGACATGACCGACGACGTCATCTCGATCGGCCATAATTTCGAGGCCGTGCTCGCCGATCTCGAAACGCGGATGCGCGAGGCCGCCGCCGATTTGAACTTCGAGGAAGCCGCCCGCCTGCGCGACGAGGTCAAGCGCCTGCGCGCCACCGAGCTCGCCGTGGTCGACGATCCCACCGCCAAGCAGCGCACTGTGGCGAGCAAAGCCGGCGCCTATGCCGGCACGAGGAAGTACGGCGACGCCGCGAATTTGCCGGTCAGCGCCATGAAGAACAAGAGCGCCGCAACCGCGCTCAAGGCCGGGAGCGGCAAGGGCTCACGCGTGCACAAGCCGCATCTCGACGAAATGCACGGCCCGGAATCCCTGCCCTACCGCGAGAGCTCGTCGCTGCCGTCAAAGCCGTTTGGCAGCACGAGCCGGATCATCCAGCCGACGGACTCGCGGCAGTCGGGCCCGAAGTTCGGGCCCGCGCCGAAGTCGACGGGCGGGGCGCCGGGACGGCGCGGTGGGTGGAAGAAGCGGTAGCCACCTCCATCGACGCAGGCCGATTGCCTCGCCTGCAAGCGGGGCGAGGCATATCGCTGACGATGTCGCGGCCGTGCGCGCCGCTACTCCCTGAAAGTAGTAGCGGCGGTTGGAGCCGTCATAGGCGCCTGACGTCATGCAGCAGGTTTTGAAACCTGCGTCCGGAGCCGCATGGGCACAGGTCGTTGCGGCCGAGCTTCTCGCTCAGCTCGACGTCGCCATGGACGAGGCGCGCGCCGCGTTTGACATGGGTTTCCGAGGGGAAAGAATTCCGCCGCTTACGCGTGACGCTGAAAGCCGGGGAGGTTTTCGAGATCGCGGGACTTGCGCATGACGCCCTCCATAGGTTGCAAGCACGGCAGATTGCCGCGGCGTCTCGCTATCACGATGCCACTTGCATGAAAAGAGCGCGGCAGGACTACAGCTTGCCCTGCCCGTTCACCTGGCTCTGCTGCTGTTGCTGCTGCCGGTCCTGTTCGTTGGCGCGATGACGCCCGTAGAGGCAGCCCGCGGCAGCGCCGAGCATGCCGTGATGCCCGGCATAATGACCGGCGACGCCGCCGACGATGGCGCCCTTGATGCAGCCCTTGGCGTTGGCGGCAGACGTCGCGCCGAGCATGAGCAGCGCGGCGGCAACAGTGAGAACGGGGGGTTTCATGAATGTCTCCTGCGATGTCAGCGTCTCAACGAACGAGAGCCGGCCGGGTTCCCGCGCTCGCCGCTTGGTAAGAGACGTCAGCCCCATGCGTGCGGCGTCAGAACGCCCGCCCGACTTCGGGCATGCCGCTGTCAGCGCAACCCGGCCTTGCAGGACGTGAACCGCCATGCGTTGAGGTGCGACCATTTGGGGAATACCCCTGTGTTTTTGCGGATTGATGGACCCGCGCGCCGCGCGATAGCGTTTACGATCCGTGGCCAATGAGGGCAGGAGCGGCATGGGCATCGAGTCGTTGAACAAGCAACGCGTGCTGCATCTGCTCGACGCTTTTGCACGCGGCGACATCGAAGCGGCGCTGTCGTGCTGCACCGACGATGTCGACTTCCTCACCCACGCCCCGATCGACGTGCTGCCGCATCTGGGCCCGCGCCACGGCAAGGCCGAGCTGCGCGAGCTCTGGCAGACGGTCTGGTCGCGCTATTCGGAAATCCGCTACAACGCGCCGCACGCCGTTGCCGAGCGCGACGAGGTCGCGATCTACCTGCGCGCCCATTTCAGGAAACGCAGCAACGACCGCATCATGCAGTTCGACATGGCGGTGTTCTTCAGCTTTCGGGGCGGACTGGTGGTGCAGATCCGCGAAATCATCGATTCCTACGATCTGGTGCAGCAGGTGCTGGAGCGGGAGATCGGGCCGTTGATCACGGGGGCGGCAGGGGAGTGAGGCGTCTCCCAGCGTCGTTCTGGCACAAGCCAGGGCCCATTGCCCCTGATGCCGATGTGGCGCGCGACTGCTGCCAGCCTGCCTAGTACCGAGGACGGTGGTTATGAGTCCTGGCTTTCGCCGGGACGACAGCGGGAATGAGGCGCGAGCATCCGCATCTCTGCCAGTCGTTGAGCCGGCCCGCGGCCAGGACCCCGGTAAGATTACGGGGTTCTATTGTAAATCTCACACTTTTCGCTCACTTGTGCATTGCAAAAACGTGATTTGAGTTTTTCCAGAAATCCCGTATTTGTTCGTACACAAATGAATTGAGCCCAGCCCCGGCGCCTTACTGTGCATGGGGTTGTTTTCCGTTTTTCTGCAAGCCAGCGTCAGGACGGCCCAAAATGACAGAGCACAGCCTCTGGCGTTTCTCGCGCGCGTTGCATCGCGCGATCAACGACCGGCATTTCGAGGATATCGAGGCCCTGATCGACGAGGACGTCGAATGGGCGATCTACGGGCCGATCGACATGTTTCCGTTCCTGGGCGCGCGCCAGGGCAAGGCGGCCGTGCTCCAGGTCATCCGCCAGCTCGCCGACAATTTCCGCGTCCGCCGTTTCGAGCGCGAGAGCATCATGCTGGGCGTCGATTCCGCGTCCTCGATGCTGCGCTATTCGCTCACGGCCCTGGATTCCGACAAGCCGATCAGCCTGCGCGTCGCGCAGTTCGCCCAGTTCAGGGCTGATAGGCTGATCAGCATGCGTGTGCTGGTCGACACCTTCGATCTGGTCGAGCAGGCACTCGGCCGCGCCATTCATCTGCCAAAGATGACCAGCGTCGGCTGAGGGGGACACCAACGGGCTCCGAGATTCGGGACCGGTCGATTGATGCTCCCGTGACGCGTGCTGGCCTCCAGCCCCGCCGGACGCCGTCATGGAGATGCTCGTCATCGGGCGCGCGCGATTTGCGCGCGGCCCGTTGGTTCGCCATTCTATTGGTTGACCATGATCTTTTCGGAAAACCGCTGCACACTTTTCCGGATCATGCTCTGGGTGGTACGGACGCCACAATTTTGCGACGATAGTTCCGCATTCTCTGCGCGAACTGGGCTTGCGGGCAAGGCGATGGAATTCACGACAGGTTTTGGCTGGACCCGGCTGCCGCTGGCGGCCGCGTTCATTTTCGGCTCGGTGTTGACGGCCGCAGCGCAGATCATTCCGCCTTTCTCTCCGCCCCCCGCCGCGACCACGCCTGACGACGACGAGGCCGAGGTCGCCGAGGCTCCCGACGTCAACGACGCCGACGTGCTCAAAGGCATCGACGTCGACAAGCTCGACTGGAGCCAGCTCGCGATCGACGCGGGCACGCTCAACGACCTCATCGCTGCCAAGAAGCGCGCGCAGGCGGCCGCCAATAACGGCATGAACTGGTCGTCCAACGCCAACGCCAACGGCTCCTCGGCCGTCACCGTGAAGCAGTCGGTGTCCTCGTTCTGGGACACCCGAATTGGCGCCGACATGACGGTGACGAAAGAGCCGACCACGATGTCGGAGCTGCTGGCGGAGAAGGCCGCCAATGGCGGCAACCTGCCGCAATCCTCCGGCAGCGCCTGGGCCACCGCGATCGCGCCGGGCGCAGGTCCGGTCTGGGACAAGACCGCAGTGGAAGCCCGGGTCGATCCCGGCAGCGAGCAGAGCAAGCTCGGGGCCGCGCTGACCAAATCGGTGCCGCTGTCGGGCGACACGTCGCTGACGCTGCAGAACGGCTACAGCGTCAACCAGCAGGGCACCACGGCGCTGCCCGGCGTCGGCGGCCACACCACCCGCAACTACGAGACCGACCAGTCCGCCAAGGTCACGATCACCGACACCGGCACCAGCATCTCGGCCGGGCAGACCATGTCGACCACGGACGACAAATGGCTGCGCAAGGTCGGGGCCGAGCAGAAGCTGTTCGACAATGTCACCGTCTCCGGCTCGGTCGGCGAAACCTCGCAAGGCGCGATCAACAAGAGCGTGACGGCCGGCTTCAAGAAGAGCTGGTGAGCGTTCTTCAGACTTCCCTAACCATACGCCACGGCAAAGCCCCCGAATGGTCCGCCCTTGCCGCATCTCGGCCCCGTTGCGGTCAAAATCCGACGCACAGATGCATCGGCCTGACACACATCGTCGTGCGGGGGACACTCGCGCTGCGCTCAACGCGAACAGGGGTAATAACGATGAACGCCATGCGTCCGGAAAAGACCGAGACCACCGAGACCGAGACGGTCGACAGCAATCTCGCCGCCGTCACCGAAGTCGAAGCCGGCATCCGCGATTTCGTCCGCAACGACATCGCCTATCTGCGCCGGCCGGCCACCGCCACGACCACGGATTCGCCGCCGCTCGACCCGAGCGCGGAAGCCACCGTCACCAACGTCAACTCGCTGATCCAGCGCGTCGCCGGCACCTCGCTCGCCGAGATCGAGAATCTGATCTCCGAGCTCGAGAGCCTGCGCGACTTGCTTCATGCCGAAGGCCAGCGCGTCCAGCGCGAGATCTCGGGCTACGCCCAGCTCAGCCAGGCCGCGATGAAGTCGACCCGCATGATCGCCGACAACGTTGCCCAGTGGAAGCGCGCCGCCGACGGCCTGCGCAACAGCTGATTGCAAGTACGTGACGCCATGAGCCGCCGCGTCCCGGAAGGGACGCGGCGGTTTTGATTCCTGGAGCGGCGTGATGGGCTCACGCTGTTTCCCCAGGACTGGTGTCATCACCCGCGAAAGCGGGTGATCCAGTATTCCAGAGACGGCAGTGATAGAGCCGAGAGGCCGCGGCGTACTGGATGCCCCGCCTTCGCGGGGCATGACAGCGGTGGCGTGGTTTGAACCCACCGCCCGTTCCCCCCGACCAATGCCAGGCGCCCGTGCCGCTGACGGCCGGGCCTTGGGGACATCTCAGATGGAAAGCATTCGGCCCGATACCACGGACCCGATACCGTTGCGGCCCGCGCCGAACCAGTTCGGGACCATCATGCTGCGCTTTGTCGGGCTGCTTGCGGTTGCGATCGCGATTTTGGCGCTCGTCTATAGCCGCTGAGAGCGGAGGCCGCCTCGCGGCCCCGCGAAGTTAACGAGACCTTAACGGCTCGCTTCGACCGTCGAGGCTTCCAGGGTGTAGGCGCCGTCGGCGTAACCCTTCACCACCATGCCGGCGATCAGCATCACGGCCAGCGTCGCGGTAGCGAAGATAAATCCGACCAATTTCAGTGCGCCGCGGTCTGCCATCGTTCTCGTCCCCTGTACTCTGCCCAGTTCGTTCAAATAGACAGCGACAGGTTCATAATTGGTTAGCAACTCGATGGTTCCGGTTAACCGCTTCGCAAGCACCGGCCCTCTCGGGAAGGCTTATGGCAGTCGCCCTGAATCGCGTCCATAGCGCGCGGGCAACACTCGCGGCCGTTTTAGTCGTTCATCCTGGAACTGGTCTAAGCGCGCTTCCGCATCGGCACGAAGGCACTGGCGGTGATGGAATAGACCTCCTCGCCGCGCTGGTTGGTGCCGGTGGTGCGGGCGGTCAGGATGCCCCAGCCCGGACGCGAGGCGGAGCTGCGCTTGTCGATGACGACGTTGGCATAGCTGATGGTGTCGCCGGCCAGCACGGGCCTGATCCAGCGCAGGTCGCGAAAGCCAGGTGACGGCCCCCACACCGCGACCTCCTCGCCGCGGCTTGCTGCTTCGCGCGCCAGGCGATGGCCGTCGGCGACAAGCAGGCTCATGCAGGCCGAGCCGACATGCCAGCCGGAGGCAGCGAGCCCGCCGAACAGCGAGTTCTTGCCCTCCTCCTCGTCGAGGTGAAAGCGCTGCGGATCGAACTTCGCAGCGAAAGTCTTGATGGACTCTGCGGTGAAATTGTAGGTGCCGATGTCGCGGCGATGGCCGATCTCGATCTCCTCGAAAAACCGCATCAGACCGCTCCCGCGCGCCGTTCGATCAAGATCGGCGAGGTCATCTCGGCCAGCGCTTCGCCCTTGGCGTTGCGCACCGTGCATTTGAACTTGACGATGCCGAGGTTCGGCCGGCTATTCGAGGCGCGCGCCTCCACCACGTCGACGTCGAGCATGAGGTCGTCACCCGGCCTGAGCGGCGAGAGCCAACGCACCTCGTCGACCCCAGGAGATCCCAGCGAGGCGGCGCGGGTAATAAAACCGTCGGCCATCATCCGCATCATGAGGGAGCAAAGGTGCCAGCCCGAGCCAGAAAGGCCGCGCAGCATGCTCTTGGCTGCCGCGTCCTCGTCCAGATGCATCGGCTGCGGGTCGAACTCGGCAGCAAACGCCAAGATCTCGTCGCGGGTGACATGGCGCGGACCGAACGTTCCATAGCGGCCGGGCGGGAAATCTTCGAAGGTCAGGGTCATCTCGAGAAAGCTTTGCGGGAAGGACAGATTGTGGCCGCACTTTGCGGCAATCTCAACCCGCCGGCCCGCATGGCTCATGCTACATTCGGCGAGTCGGCCTGCCTCATTGTCGTGACGGCGCGGCCGGGGGCACCATCTGCCCGGGGGAGAGAGATGTTTTCATTCAGCGATCTGTTTCAGTGGGACCGCTTCATCACGCCGACGATCATCAAGACGTTCTACTGGCTGGTGATCGGCGTGATCTGCCTGTTCGGACTCTCCGGAATCTTCGCCGGCCTCACCGCGATGGCGATCAGCCCGTTCGCGGGCTTCCTGGTCGTGCTGGAATCGATCGCGGGCGTGGTCGTCGGCGTCGTGTTCTCGCGCATCGCCGCGGAATTGATCCTGATCGTGTTCCGCATCAACGAGCATCTCGGCGCCATCAGGGATCAGGGCGGCGGGGTGCGGTGAGGCAGGTTACGCTTCGCTAACTGTAGAGTCGCTCTTCACCGCGTATTTACGCGCGGATGGCAGGCTCGGCGCGAGAGGCGCGGGGCGCCACAACGGTCGGGAGCGAACGTGCTGAAGATCGAGAACCCGGTGCTGCGGGCCGGCGCGCTGCTGTTCTTTGCCTGTTCGCGCGCCTGGCTGACGGTGCGGTACGGGCGCCGGCTCCAGCTCGGCCCCGGGATCGTGTTCAAGGGTCGGCTGGTACTCGGTCGCGGGGTCCGGGTGTCGATCGGTGCGAACTGCCGGATCGGCAAGCGCGTGCTCATCACCGGGCGCGGCCAGGTGACGATTGGCAAGGACACCTTGCTCAATGGCTGCTGGATCGGCTGCGCGCAGCAGGTCGACATCGGGTCGTCTTGCCTGATCAGCGACTGCGATATCGTCGACACGGACTTTCACAACCTTCCCCCGCGGCTTCGGCACGAGCCTGCGGTTGCTCGGGCCGTCGCGCCGGTGCGCATCGGGGACAATGTCTGGGTGGGGGCGCGCTCGATCGTGCTCAAGGGCGTGACGATCGGCGACCACTCGGTCGTGGGCGCCGGAGCGGTGGTACGTGAGGACGTCGCCCCGCGCGTGGTCGTCTCCGGGAATCCGGCTGAAGTCGTCAGGCAGTTTCGCGACGACGAATAGGCGCCGTGCTGCTGCGCTAGGTATTGAACCTGAAATGCATCACGTCGCCGTCGGCGACGACATATTCCTTGCCTTCGAGACGCAGCTTGCCGGCATCGCGGGCGCCGGCTTCGCCGCCGAGCGCGACGTAGTCGTCATACGCAATCGTCTCGGCGCGGATGAAGCCCTTTTCGAAATCGGTGTGGATCACGCCGGCCGCGCCCGGCGCCTTGGTGCCGCGATGGATGGTCCAGGCACGCGCTTCCTTCGGTCCCACCGTGAAATAGGTGATGAGCTCGAGCAGCCGGTAGCCGGCGCGGATCAGACGATCGAGACCTGCTTCTTCAAGACCCAGCGTCTCCAGGAATTCGGTACGCTCCTCACGCGAGATCGTCGCAATCTCGGATTCGATCTTTGCCGAGATGACGACGGCAACCGCGCCCTCCTTGGCCGCCTGCTCTTCGACCGCCTTGGAGAAGGCATTGCCGGTGGCAGCCGAGCCTTCCTCGACGTTGCAGACATAGAGGACCGGCTTTGACGACAGCAGGCCGAGCATCGAGAACGCCCGCTCCTCCTCGGCCTTGCGCTCGACGAGCCGCGCGGGCTTGCCCTCGCGCAGCAGCACCAGCGTGCGATTGACGAGGTCGAGCTGCTCCTTGGCGTCCTTGTCGTTGCCCTTGGCTTTCTTGGTCAGATTGTCGACGCGCTTCTCGAGGCTGTCGAGGTCGGCGAGCATCAGCTCGGTCTCGATGGTCTCGATGTCGGCAAGCGGCGCGATCTTGCCCTCGACATGGGTGATGTCGGAATCTTCAAAGCAGCGCACGACATGTACGATGGCGTCGACCTCGCGAATGTTGGCGAGGAACTGGTTGCCGAGACCTTCGCCCTTGGAAGCGCCGCGCACGAGGCCGGCGATGTCGACGAAGGTCAGCCGGGTCGGGATGATCTGCGCCGATTTGGCGATCGCCGCCAGCTTGTCGAGCCTGGGATCAGGCACCGCGACCTCACCGACGTTCGGCTCGATGGTGCAGAACGGATAGTTCGCAGCCTGCGCCGCGGCCGTCTCGGTCAGCGCGTTGAACAAGGTCGACTTGCCGACATTGGGCAATCCGACGATTCCGCATTTGAATCCCACGAGCCTATTCCTTGCCGTTCTCGTCCTTGGTCAAAAATCCCTTCGCCTGCATCGCAAGATGCACCCTGTTGGCGAAGGTCGCGTCCGTGCCCTTGACGATCAGCGCGGCATGCTCGGCCACCGCGTCGCAGAGCGTCGTCACCCAGTCGTTGTCGGACTTGGCGAAGTCCGACAGCACGTGGCCATGCACCAGCTCCTTGACGCCGGGATGGCCGATGCCGAGCCTGACACGGCGATACTCGTTGCCGATATGGGCCGAGATCGAGCGCAGGCCGTTATGGCCTGCGATACCGCCGCCGATCTTCACCCGCACCTTGCCCGGCGGCAGTTCGAGCTCGTCGTGAAACACCGTGGTGTCGCCCGGCGCAATCTTGAAGAAGCTCGCCGCTTCCTGAACGCTGCGGCCAGAGTCGTTCATGAAGGTCGTGGGCTTGAGCAGGATGACGCGCTCGGTGCCCAGCGTGCCTTCCGACGTCTCGCCCTGAAAACGACGGCGCCATGGTGCAAAACCATGACGCCGCGCAATCTCGTCGACGGCCATGAAGCCGATATTGTGCCGGTTACGTGCGTATTTCGCGCCGGGATTGCCGAGCCCAACAAAGAGTCGCATGACGCGGCGCGCCCCTCGGCCAGCACGCGATCGACAGACCGCGCGCCGGCGCCTTGAGAGATTACTTCTTCTTGTCGCCGCCGGCCGGAGCCTTGGCAGCAGCAGCCGGAGCAGCACCCGCAGCCGGAGCCGCCGCGCCAGCCGCCGGAGCAGCAGCGCCCGCAGCCGGAGCCGCGCCACCAGCAGCCGCCGCAGCCGCGGCCTTCTGCTCTTCGGCGTAGCCGGACGGCGGCACGATGGTGACGAGGGTCGCGTCCTCGCGGGTCAGCGCCTTGACGCCGGCCGGAAGCTTGATGTCCGCCAGATGCAGGGAGTGGCCGATTTCCAGCGCGCCGACGTCGGCCTCGATGTACTGCGGAATGCTCTCGACACCGCATTCGAGCTCGATCGCGTGGGCGACGATGTTGACGGTGCCGCCGCGCTTCACGCCGGGCGAACCTTCCGCCTTCACGACATGCAGCGGCACGCTGATGCGGATGGTGGCGCCTTCGCCGAGACGCATGAAGTCGACGTGGATCGGGAAGTCCTTGACCGGATCGAGGTGATAGTCGCGCGGGATCACGCGGTGCTTCTTGCCGTCGAGTTCGACGTCCACCAGCGTGGTCAGGAACCGGCCCGCGAGGATGCGCTGGCGCAGTTCACGATCGTCAACCGAGATCGGGAGCGGGGGCTGGTTGTTACCATAGATCACTCCGGGTACGCGCCCGGCGCGACGCTCAGCCCGGGCGGCCCCCTTGCCGCTCTTCGGACGTGCGGTCGCCTTCAATTCCTTGACGGTCGTCGCCATAGTCTAAGTCCTTGTTTTTGCAAAAGTTAATGGGCCGCAGCGCGGCCCATGGCATGGTTCACAGCAAGCCTCCAGGGGTGCGGGGGCCGTGAACGTGGCGGGCTTTTACCCGGAAGATGCGGAAATGACAAGGAGAATGGGCTGGCAGGCGGATACCAGATTGCCGTCATTCCAGGGCGGGCGCGACAGCGGCCGAACTACGATGATACGCATCGCCCCAGAATGACGCAGAAGAAAATTACCCGCCGAGCTTGGCCTCCAGCGCGGCGATGCGCGCCTTCAGGGCCTCGTTCTCCTCGCGGGCCAGGCGGGCCATGTCCTTGACCGCCTCGAACTCCTCGCGCTTGACCAAGTCCATGTCGCGCAGGAACTTCTCCGCCTGGGTCCGCATCACCGTGTCAAACTCGCGCTTGACGCCCTGGGCCGCTCCGGCGGCATCGTTCATCATGCGGCCGATCTCGTCGAAAAACCGGTTGGTGGTCTGGGTCATGTCGGTCTCCTGATCGGTCCTTGCACGAACGCGTGAAATGACAATGGCAATCCGCGCAGGCCTGTTCAAGGGCCGTGCGGCGGTATCCTTGTCATGTCCCGGTTTCCTTGCAATCGTATTCAACGTCCCTGCATAACCGGGAATCACAACGCGGAACGCAAGACATGATCGAGCAGCAGATCGCTATTCCCACCAAGGACGGCCACACCGCGACCTTCATCGTCCATCCCGAGCGCGGCGGACCATTCCCGGTCATCCTGTTCTACATGGACGCGCCGGCGATCCGCGAGGAGCTGCGCGACATGGCGCGCCGGCTCGCGACCTCAGGCTATTACGTGATGCTGCCGAACCTCTATTACCGCTCCGGCGTGATGGAGCTCGGCGCACTGCCGGCCGATCCGAATTCACCGGAGCGCAAGCGGATGTTCCAGCTCATGGCCTCGCTCAACATTCCCATGATCATGGACGACACGCGGGCGCTGCTTACCTATGCCGAGGGCCAGACGGCTGCGAACACCAAGATCATCGGTACGGTCGGCTACTGCATGAGCGGCCGCTACGCCGTCAACGCCGCCACGCATTTCCCTGACAGCGTCAAGGCCGCCGCCTCGATTTACGGAACGCATCTGGCGACCGACGAGGACAACAGCCCGCATCTCGCCGCCGGCAAGACCCGGGCCGAACTCTATTTCGCCTGCGCCGAGACCGACATCTATGCTCCGCCGGAGGTGATTGCCAAAGTGGCCGACCACATGAAGGGCGCAAAGGCCGAGGTCGAGATCTATCCCGGCACCCATCACGGCTTCGCCTTCCCCAAGCGTCCCGTCTATGACCGCGACGCCGCCGAGCGGCATTGGGAGCGCCTGCTGGCGCTCTATCGTCGCAATCTCGTCCAATCATAGCAGGCGCGATGCCCCTTCTGCTCATCGACTTTCCGACCTTCAACCCGATCGCAGTCGCGATCGGGCCGTTCGCGATCCGCTGGTACGCGCTCGGCTATATCTGCGGGATCACGTTCGGCTGGCTCTACGCACGCTCGCTGATCAAGAAAGACAGGCTGTGGGCCGGCGCGTCACCGATCAGCTTGACGCAGATCGATGATTTCATCTTGTGGGTGACACTCGGCATCATTGTCGGTGGCCGCACCGGTTACGTGCTGTTCTACAATCTGCCCTTCTTCATCGAGCATCCGGCTGCCATCTTCAAATTGTGGGAAGGCGGCATGTCCTTCCACGGCGGCTTTCTCGGCTGCGTCGTGGCCGTGATGTGGTTCGCCCGCAAGAACGGCATCTCGATCCTGTCGCTCGGCGACATCACCTGCGGCGTTGCGCCGATCGGGATCTTCCTGGTGCGACTGACCAACTTCATCAATGGCGAGCTGTGGGGGCGCGCAGCCGACCCCAGCCTGCCCTGGGCGATGATTTTCCCAACCGGCGGTGACGTGCCGCGCCACCCGAGCCAGCTTTACGAAGCCGGCATGGAGGGCCTTCTGCTGTTCATCGTGCTCGCGGTGATGATCCGCATGGGCGCCCTGAAGCGGCCGGGACTGATCCTCGGCAGCTTCATCCTGATCTACGGCCTGACCCGGATCATCGGCGAGCATTTCCGCGAACCGGACGTCCAGCTCGGCTACCTCTGGGGCGGGTTAACCATGGGCATGCTGTTGTCGATCCCGATGCTTATCGTCGGCGGCATACTTATTGTAATGGCTGTGCGGCGCGGTGCGCCGAAGCCCGCCGCGTCCATTCGTTAATTCATTTCGAGACAACAGCTCGTGACCGAACAGCCACTGCTCAACGAGATCAAGGCGCTGATCAAATCCTCAGGCCCGATGCCGGTCTGGCGATACATGGAGACGTGCCTGATGCATCCGCGCCACGGCTATTACGTCTCGCGCGATCCCCTGGGGCGTGAGGGCGACTTCACCACCGCGCCCGAAGTCAGCCAGATGTTCGGCGAGCTGCTGGGATTGTGGACCGCCTCGGTCTGGAAGCAGATGGGCTCGCCGCAGTCCCTGCGGCTGATCGAGCTCGGCCCCGGCCGCGGCACCATGATGGCGGACGCGCTGCGCTCGCTTCGCGTGCTGCCGCCGCTCTATCAGGGGCTCAGCATTCATCTGGTCGAGGTCAACCCGGTGCTACGCGAGCGGCAGGGTGCGACATTGTCGGGCGTGCGCAACAGCATCACCTGGCACGACAGCATCGACGACGTGCCGGAGGGACCGGCCATCATCCTCGCGAACGAATATTTCGACGTGCTGCCGATCCACCAGATGGTGAAGCGCGAGAGCGGCTGGCATGAGCGCGTGATCGAGATCGATCCCAACGGCAAGCTCCAGTTCGGCGCGGCATCCGAGCCGACGCCGCGCTTCGACGTGCTGCTGCCGCCTTTGGTGCGGGCAGCGCCAGTCGGTGCCGTGTTCGAGTGGCGGCCCGATACCGAGATCATGAAGCTCGCCACCCGTGTGCGCGACCAGGACGGCGCCGCCCTGATCATCGATTACGGCCATTTGCGCAGCGATGCCGGCGACACCTTCCAGGCCATCGCGCGCCACACCTTCACCGATCCGTTGAAGGCGCCGGGCCAAGCCGACGTCACCGCCCATGTCGACTTCCAGGCGCTCGCGCGGGCAGCCGAGGACGTCGGCGCGCGCGTGCACGGGCCGGTGACGCAAGGCGATTTCCTCAAGCGGGTCGGCATCGACACCCGCGCGGCCGCGCTGATCCAGAAGGCGACGCCTGAAGTCGCCACCGACATTTCCGTGGCGCTGAAGCGGCTCACCGATACCGGGCGCAGCGGTATGGGATCGATGTTCAAGGTGCTCGGCATCTCCGAGCCAAGATTGACGGGCCTCGCCGGCCTCAGCGATCTCGAACAGGCCGGAGGCAATTGATGACCCTGACTTCGTCACTGCTGTCGGCGGTGCCGGGCCTGCGCCACTCCTTCTTCACGCGCGAGGGCGGCGTCTCCAGCGGCATCTATTCCGCGCTGAACGGTGGCCTCGGCTCCAACGACGATCAGGCCCTTGTCGCCGAGAACCGCCGCCGCATGGCCGAGCATGTCGGCGTCGCCGCCGACCGCTTCCTCAGCCTGCATCAGATCCACTCGCCCGACGTGCGCGTTGCGGATAGCGCATGGCCGAGCGGGCCACGACCGAAGGGCGATGCGATGGTCACCAAGACGCCGGGCATCGCGCTCGGCGTGTCCACTGCCGATTGCGGGCCGGTGCTGTTCGTCGATCCCAACGCACGCGTCATCGGCGGCGCTCATGCCGGCTGGAAAGGGGCGCTGACGGGCGTGCTGGAATCCACTGTTGCGGCGATGGAGAAGCTCGGTGCCACCCGCAGCGGCATCATCGCCGCGATCGGGCCCTTGATCCGGCAGGACAGCTACGAGGTCGGCAACGAATTCGTCGCGCGCTTCATCGACGCCGACGCCGAGAATGCGATGTTCTTCATTCCATCGGTCCGCGAGGGCCACGCGATGTTCGACCTCGCTGGCTTCATCCGCAAGCGCCTGGAAGCCGCCGGGATTCTGATGATCGACGACCTTGGTCTCGACACTTATTCCGACGAACGCTTCTTCAGCTATCGCCGCTCGGTGCATCGCAAGGAGCCGGATTACGGCCGGCACATTCACGCGATCGCGCTGGAAGGGTGAACGGACGGGCAACACACCGTGTCATTCCGGGGCTCGCGCAGCGAGAACCCGGAATCTCGAGATTCTCAGGTGTGCGAGTGCGTTGCGCATCGCCCCGGAATGACGGTGCGCTGTGGCCGCCCTGCCCTAGACCTTAATCGATTTTAACGATATCGCTGCCCTCAATGAGGGAAGCGTCATCTTTTCCGCGCCGTGCAGGCTCGCGCGTGCTGGCGGTCATGCTGCTGGCGGCAGCGACCGCGCTGGCCGGCTGCGCCGGCGGCAACGCGCCCGCCAATTCCTATGCGATGGCGACGCCGAGCGCGGGCTCCGGGGCGACGGTCGCCTTCGAATCCATCGATGGACCGCCGCCGCAGGTGTTCGATCGCATGGTCGGCGTGCTGGACAGCGAATCGAAGCTGCGCAGCCTCTCGACCGTCTCCCGGGAGGGGACGGCTGCCTATCGCGTGCGCAGCTACCTCTCCGCCCAGGTGGTGCGCGGCAAGACCGTGATCGCCTGGGTCTGGGACGTTTACGACGCCAATCAGCAGCGGGCGCTACGCCTCTCCGGCGAGGAACCGACGGCAGTCAAAGGCGGCCGGGATCCCTGGCAGGCGGCCGACGACCTCGTGCTGCGGAGGATCGCCCAGGCCGGATTCAGTGGACTTTCCAATATGATCAACGGGACGCCGGATGCACCGGGCTCGGTTCCGGGCCTGCGCGGCCCGGCGGTCGCAAGCGTGGCGCCCGGGGCTCCGGCGGCGGACCTGCCGGCCACGGCGCTCGGCTACGCCCAGCAATAACCACCGCGAAACCACGGGCCCAAGTACTGGCCAAGCCGTTGGCCCGACTCAGGATTTTCAGAGGGAAAACGTAGCATCCCGGGTTGCCATTGCAGCCTCTCGCCTGATATTTCCTCGCCCGTCGTAACCGTGCTGCCAGTGGGTATTCTGTGATGTTGAACGTCGTATCCAGCAAAGCGCGGGAGGAAGCGTCCATGTCGGCCAAGAACGGCTCCATCAAGCTTGTCGCCGGCAACTCCAATCCCGCCCTCGCACAAGCGATCGCGCAGGGCCTGGACCTGCCGCTGACCAAGGCAGTCGTACGGCGCTTCGCCGACATGGAAATCTTCGTCGAGATCCAGGAGAACGTCCGCGGCTCGGATGCCTTCATCATCCAGTCGACCTCGTTCCCGGCGAACGACCATCTGATGGAATTGCTCATCATCACCGACGCGCTCCGCCGCTCTTCAGCGCGCCGTATCACCGCGGTGCTGCCCTATTTCGGCTACGCCCGGCAGGATCGCAAATCCGGCTCGCGCACGCCGATCTCGGCCAAGCTCGTCGCCAATTTGATCACGCAGGCCGGCGTCGACCGCGTCATGACGCTCGATCTGCACGCCGGCCAGATCCAGGGCTTCTTCGACATTCCGACCGACAATCTCTACGCGGCGCCGCTGATGGTGCGCGACATCAAGGAGAAGTTCGATCTCTCCAAAGTGATGGTGATCTCGCCCGACGTCGGCGGCGTGGCCCGTGCCCGCGGCCTTGCCAAGCGCATCAACACCCCGCTCGCGATCGTCGACAAGCGGCGTGAGCGTCCCGGCGAGTCCGAGGTCATGAACGTGATCGGCGACGTCTCCGGCCACACCTGTATCCTGATCGACGACATCGTCGATTCCGGCGGCACGCTGGTGAACGCGGCCGATGCGCTGATCGCCAAGGGTGCCAAGGACGTCTACGCCTACATCACCCACGGCGTGCTCTCCGGCGGCGCGGCGGCCCGTATCGCCGGCTCGAAGCTGAAAGAGCTCGTCATCACCGACTCGATCCTGCCGACCGACGCGGTGACCAAGGCGCCGAACATCCGCACGCTGCCGATCGCCAGCCTGATCTCCGACGCGATCGCGCGCACTGCCGCGGAAGAGTCGGTCTCCAGCCTGTTCGACTAGGCTTTCGATCCCGGAAGGTCTCGTAGGGTGGGTAAAGGCGCAACGCGCCGTGTCCACCATCTCGCATTTGTCGAACACAGAACGTGGGCACGCTTCGCTTTGCCCACCCTACGGCACCTCGTGCTGCGGCGCGCCTCGCCGCCCCCGCCTGTTGTTGCCGGCAGCCGCCCATGACATCATCATGACCTTGAGTCATCGCTGCCTGGATACCTGATGCCCCGCCGGAAATTCGCTTGGGAAAAGCTGTCGGATGACGAGTTGCTCCAGCAGCGCCTCTCCAGCCTGAGGGTGACGGTCGAAGGCACCTGGCTTGAGGATTGTGTCGCCACACTGAACGAAGAGCTCGAGGAGCGCGGCATCCGGCTGCGGCCGCACACCTGGATCTCGAGCGAGTGGTTCAGTCCGGGAGATGTGCCAGGGATCGCCATCCCCTTCTATCTCGCCCATCCGCGCCTGATGAAGCTCGAGAAGAAGATGATGTTCGACGTCGAGGGCGGGACCTGGCGCGAGTGCATGGGCATTTTGCGCCACGAGGCGGGCCATGCCATCCAGCACGGCTTCCAGTTGCAGCGGCGCCGGCGCTGGCAGCAATTGTTCGGGCCATCGTCGAGACACTATCCCCGCTATTACCGACCCAATCCAGCGAGCCGCCGCTACGTCCAGCACCTGCGGCTGTGGTACGCGCAGAGCCATCCGGACGAAGATTTCGCCGAGACCTTTGCGGTGTGGCTGCGGCCGCGCTCGAACTGGCGGACGCGATATGCCGGCTGGCCGGCGCTCAAGAAGCTTGAATATGTCGACGAGCTGATGGGCGAGATCGCGGGCAAGCGGCCGCTGATCACGACGCGCGAGCGCGTCGATCCCCTGAGCAAGCTCGGCCAGACGCTCGAGGACCACTACAAGAAGAAGCAGGCGTTCTACGCCTTCACGCCGCCGAAGACCTACGACCGCGACCTCTCGCGGCTGTTTTCCACCGATCCACGACATCATCGCTCCCAGCCCGCTTCGAGCCTGATCAGGCGGCACCGCGCCCAGATCAGGCAGCTGGTCGCGCGATGGACCGGTGAGAACCAGCTCACGCTCGATGCCGTGCTCGACGACATGATCTCCCGCTGCCGCGAGCTCGATTTGCGCGCGGTGGGATCCGAACAGAAGCTCGTTCTCGATTTCACTGTCCTCGTGACCGCCAAGACGATGCACGCCCTGTTTGGCCCGTCTCGGCGCAAATGGATCGCGCTATGAGACGACTCCGTATTCTCGTGCTGATGCATCCGGACTTCATGCCTCCGGACTCGACCGACGGATACACGCCGCAGGAGATTAACAACTGGAAAACCGAATACGACGTCGTCAGCACCTTGCGCGCGGCCAAGCATGAGGTTCGCGTCCTCGGCGCGCAGGAGGAAATCAGGCCGGTGCGCGAAGCGATCGAGCAGTTCAAGCCGCATGTGGTGTTCACGCTGCTGGAGGAATTCCACAACAACGTCGCTTACGACCAGCACATCGCCAGCTATCTCGAGCTGATGAAGGTCCCTTATACCGGCTGCAATCCGCGCGGCCTGATCCTGGCGCGTGGCAAGGATTTGTCCAAGACGCTGGTACATTACCGCCGCATCGCAGCTCCCGCCTTCGCCGTCTTCCCGATGCGCCGCAAGGTGAAACGGCCAAAACATCTTGCGCTGCCGCTGATCGTCAAGGCCCTCAACATGGATGGTTCGTTCGGCATCTCGCAGGCTTCGATCGTCGATACCGACGAGAAGCTGGCGGAACGGGTCGCCTTCATCCACGAGCGGGTGGAGACCGCCGCGATTGCCGAGCAGTTCATCGAGGGGCGCGAACTCTATGTCGGTGTGCTCGGCAACAACCGGCTGCGCGTGCTGCCGATCTGGGAACTGAAATTCGGCAGCATGGGCGGGCGCAGCTCGCGCCACATCGCCACCGAAAAGGCCAAGCACGACACCGACTATCAGGAGCGCCTTGGCATCGTCGACGGACCGGCGAACGACCTTGCGCCCGAAGTCACCGCGCGCATCCAGCGCGCCGCGAAACGCATCTATCGGGCGCTCGGCCTCGACGGCTACGCGCGCATCGATTTCCGTCTCGCCGCCGACGGTACGCCTTATTTCATCGAGGCCAACCCCAACCCCGAAATCGCCAAGAGCCAGGAATTCGCCACGGCGGCCCAGCACGATGGGCTGAAGTACGGGGATCTGCTCCATCGCATCCTGGCGCTCGGGATCAGCCGCGCCAAGGCGGGTGTGTCGCTGGGCTGAGCTCGGACGACTTGCACAGCTCTCGTAGGGTGGGCAAAGGCGCAAAGCGCCGTGCCCACGTTCTTTCCCTACCGATAAAATTGGTGGGCACGCTTCGCTTTGCCCACCCTACGAGAGTCAGCTAACCCGCCTCGGCCTTCGCGCTCACCACTTCCGCAAACGACTTGAAGAACTCTCCCGCGAGCTTTGTCGCGGTCGAGTTGATCAGCCGCGCGCCGAGTTGCGCGAGCTTGCCGCCGATCTGGGCGTCGACATCGTAGTGCAGCACCGTGACCCCGGCGCTCTCGGACTCCAGCCGCACCAGTGCGCCGCCCTTGGCAAAACCGGCGACACCGCCGGAGCCTTCGCCAGAGATGCGATAGGCGTTGGGCGGATCGAGATCGGACAGCGTCACCTTGCCGCTGAACGTCGCCTTCACCGGGCCGACCTTGAACACCACGGTCGCAGTCATCTCGTTCGGCGCTGTCACGTCGAGCGACTGGCAGCCGGGGATGCATTGCTTCAGCACAGCGGGATCGTTCAGCGCCGCCCACACCTGCTCGCGTGAGGCCGGAATGCGCTGGCTGTCGTTCATCTGCATGGTCGATTACTCTCTGCTTGCGGTCTGATTGGAAGCGCGCTGGCCGCGCCGCCGTTCCCTGGTGATCTCGGCGAGGATCGACATCGCGATCTCCTCCGGCGTGATGGCGCCGAGATCGATCCCCGCGGGGGCCTTGAAATCATCGATCGCAGCGGCGCTGACACCTTCTGCAAGGAGTTTTGCGCGCAGCGAGGCCATCTTGCGACGGCTGCCGACGAAGGCGTGATAACAGGCCTTGGTCGCGATCGCCGCGCGCAGGGCAGCCTCGTCGCCCTTGCCCTGGGTCGAGACCACGACGAAGCGCTTGGCCTCGTTGAGCTCACCGAACTGGTAGCCGTCGATGATCGCATCGGCATCCGGCGACACCGCAAGCTCGGCAGCGGGGGCGGCGAGCGTGACGTGATAGCCGAGCACGCGTGCCTGCGCCGCCAGCGACAGCGCCACCGGGCTTGCACCGAGGATGACCAGCGAGGGATGCGGCAGCACCGGCTCGACGAAAATGTCCATCGTGCCCTTGCTCGGGCACATGTTGCTGGCGAAGCGGATGCCGTCGCGGCTCTCGCCCGCGCTGACGCCGAGCTCGGCGAGCAGATTCTCCGGCTGCACCGACACCATGCGCGGCTCGCCATCGGCGAGCGCCTCGCGCGCCGCTTTCAGCACGGCGCCCTTGGCGCAGCCACCGCCGATCCAACCCGCGACGATGGTGCCGTCGGCCGCGATGATCGCCTTGGCGCCAGCCTTCGCCGCGGTCACCGACACCGTCCGCACCACCGTCGCGAGGACGAAGGCACGCTCGGCGGCCTTCATTTGCGCGACGAGTTCAAGCACTTCGACATGAGCGGTCATCGCAACATCCCTCAGAGCTTCGCCAGATAGGGTTCGAGCGCGCGCAGGCTTTGCAACGAATTCGCCGGCGCATAGAGATCGACGTGAGGCAGGGCCGCTCTGATGCCGCGCGCCTCGGGCGCGTAGCCCTCCCACGCCATCATCGGATTGAGCCAGACAATGCGGCGGCAGCGCCGATGCAGCGCGGCCATCTCGCGGCCGAGCAGTGCGGCATCGCCGGTCTCATAACCGTCGGAGACGATCATCACGCAACTTCGCGAATGGATCACGCGCGGTGCGTGCCAGCGGTTGAAGGTCTGCAAGGACTCGCCGATCCTGGTGCCGCCGCCCGCGCCCTGCGCCATGATCGAGAGCCGGTCGAGCGCGCGGCCGGCGTCCTTCTCCTTCATCGCATCGGAGACATAGGCAAGGCGCGTGTGGAACAGAAACGCCTCGGCCTCGCGGAACTGTTCGAGGACACCGTGGATGAAGCGCAGGAAGACAGCGGTGTACATGCTCATCGAGCCTGACGCGTCGAGCAGCACGATCAGCCTCAGCGGCTTGTCCTTGCGCTGGCGTTTGACGAGCGAGATCGGCACGCCGCCATGGCTGATATTGCGATGGATGGTGCGCCGGAGATCGAGCCGATAGCCGCGCCGGCGCGCGAGGTCCCGCCGTGTCAGCCGCGTGCGCATGGCCTTGGCAAGCTGTGCCGCGGCTTCATGCGCCTGCGCGACCTGGTCGGGATCGCTAAGCTTCCGGAAGTCGACTTCGGCGAGATTATCCGCGCGCGAGGCGCCTTCCATGCGGCCTTCGCCTTCGCGGCGTTCCGGGGCACCATCCGAGGACGGAAGCTGGTCCGTGACCGACTGGCTGCCGCCCTGCTCCTCTGACTTGTCTTGCAAACTCTTCAGCGACGGATTGCTGGCGCCCGGCGTCGAACCCATCGTGCGGGAGCGCGAGCGTACGCGTTTGCCCAGCCAGAACGCATCGAACAGCCCGTCGAACTTGTCCCAGTCGGATTTGCGCGTCGAGAACAGATGCTTGAACGCCGCGCGCAACAGGCCCGGCTTCGCGGCGTAGCCTGCCGACATCAACGTCGCGGCGTCCTGCCCTTCGGCAAGGCCCACGCGAAAACCCGCATCGCGAAGCGTGCGCAGGAAGGCCGCGAGCCTTGCGGACACGAGGCGAGCGACCTCCTTGAGGTCATCGTACTCGGGGCTGGAGCCGCAGCAGCTCATGCGACCTTCCCCAACAGGCGCTGCGTCACCTCAGGCGTGACGCGGGCGCGATCCTCGTGGGTCTTCAGCAGGCAGACCAGCGTCTCGTGCACGGTCTCGGGCGCGTCCTTGAGATTGCTGACGTCGAGACCGACCAGCGCAGCCGCCCAATCGAGCGTCTCCGCGACACCAGGGACCTTCCGCAGCTCCTCCTTGCGGACGCCCTCGACCATGCGCGCGATCTGGAGCGAGAGCGACGGGCTCGCGCCGGCGACGCGCGCCAGGATGATGCGGGTTTCGCGGTCGACATCGGGATAATCGACGTAGTGATAGAGGCAGCGCCGGCGCAGCGCGTCGGAGAGCTCGCGCGTGCCGTTCGAGGTCAGCACGACGTGCGGAATGGTGATTGCGGGAATGGTGCCGAGCTCGGGGATCGAGACCTGGAAATCGGAGAGAAGTTCCAGCAGGAACGCCTCGAACTCGTCGTCGGCGCGGTCGATCTCGTCGATCAGCAGCACCGGCGCCTGCGGCCGGCGGATCGCCGCGAGCAAGGGCCGCTCAAGCAGGTACTTCTCCGAGAAGACCTGATCCTCGATGCTGTCAGTGCCGCGATGCGCCTGGATCGCCAGCAACTGGCGCTGGTAGTTCCACTCATAGAGTGCGGCCGACTGGTCCAGCCCCTCGTAGCATTGCAGGCGGATCAGCTCGGTCGCATGCACTTTGGCCAGCGCCTTCGCCACCTCGGTCTTGCCGACGCCTGCCTCGCCTTCCAGCAGCAGCGGACGCCGCAGCATCTGCATCAGCGAGATCGCGGTCGCGAGGTCCGCATCGGCGATGTAGCCCGATGCGGCCAGCGCTTGCGCGATCTCGTCTCGGTTTTTCATGCAACCTCCGTCGTTCCGGGGCGATGCAGAGCATCGAACCCGGAACCTCGAGATTCCGGGTTCGGTCCTGCGGACCGCCCCGGGATGACGAGAATAACCACTACGCCACCGCGCCCAGCGCCTTCGCCGCCTTCCAGTTGCGCCAGAAATCGTGCGGCATCTGGATGTGCGTGGAGCCAAGGAACGAGAAGGCGTCGTTGACGGCATTGGAGAAGGCCGGCACGCCGCCGACATTCGGGCTTTCGCCGACGCCCTTGGCGCCGATCGGGTGGTGCGGCGACGGGGTGACGGTGAAGTCGGTCTCCCAATGCGGCGTCTCCACCGCGGTTGGCATGAAGAAGTCCATGAACGAGCCGGTGACGACGTTGCCGACCTCGTCGTAGCGGATCTCCTGACCCATCGCGATCGCGAAGGCCTCGGTCAGGCCGCCATGAACCTGCCCTTCGATGATCATCGGGTTAATGCGGGTGCCGCAATCATCGAGCGCGTAGAAGCGCCTGACCTTGTACACGCCGGTATCGACGTCGATGTCCATCACGCAGAGATAGGCACCAAAAGGATAGGTCATGTTGGGCGGATCGTAATAGCTGACCGCCTCGAGCCCCGGCTCCATGCCAGGGGGCACCGAGTTGTAGGCCGCCCAGCAGATATCCTTCATCGACATGAATTTTTCCGGCAGGCCCTTCACCCGGAAGCCGTCGATGTCGAACTCCAAATCGTCCTCATGGACCTCGAGCTTGTACGCCGCGATCATCTGCGCTTTGGCCTTGATTTTTCGTGCAGCCATCGCGATCGCCGCGCCTGCAACCGGCGTCGAGCGCGAGCCGTAGGTGCCGAGCCCGTAGGGCGCGGTGTCGGTATTGCCTTCTTCCACCATGATGTTGTCGGCGGGAATGCCGATCTCGGTCGCGATGATCTGGGCCCAGGTGGTCTCATGGCCCTGGCCCTGGCTCTTGCTGCCCACGCGCGCGATGCCGGCCCCGGTCGGGTGCATGCGGATCTCGCAGGAATCGAACATCGCGATGCCGAGAATGTCGCAATTCTTCGACGGGCCGGCGCCAACGATCTCGGTGAAGAAGGAAACGCCAAGCCCCATGATCTCGCGGGTCTCGCCGCGCGCGAACGCCGCGCGCTTCTCCGTTTGCTCCTTGCGAAGCGCGGCATAGCCGGTCGTCTCCATCATCTTGCGCATGGCGGTGTGGTAATCGCCGGAATCGTATTCCCAGCCGAGCGCGGAGTGATACGGGAACTGCTCCGGCTTGATGAAATTCTTCAGCCGCAGCTCAGCCGGATCCATGTTGAGCTTCTGCGCCAGGATATCCATGGCGCGCTCGATGCAGTAGGCGGCCTCCGTGACGCGGAACGAGCAACGGTAGGCGACGCCGCCGGGCGCCTTGTTGGTGTAGACGCCGTCCACCGCTAGATGCGCGGTCGGAAAGTCGTAGGAGCCGGTGACGATGTTGAAGAAGCCGGCCGGCCATTTCGACGGGTCGGCGCAGGCGTCGAAAGCGCCGTGATCGGCCAGCACGTGGACGCGGAGACCCGTGACCTTGCCGTCCTTGGTCGCGGCGACCTCGGTGGTCATGTGATAGTCGCGCGCGAACGAGGTCGCGGTGAGGTTCTCGATGCGGTCCTCGACCCATTTCACCGGCTTGCCGGTGACGATGGAAGCGACCGCCGCGCAGATGTAGCCGGGATAGGCGCCGACCTTGTTGCCAAAGCCGCCGCCGATATCGGGCGCGATGACGTGGATCTTCTGCTCCGGCAGCTTTGCGATCAGCGACACCACGGTGCGGATCACATGCGGGGCCTGGAACGTGCCGTAGATCGTCAGCTCTCCCTTGATCTTGTCAAAGGAGCAGACGCACTGGCAGGTTTCCAGCGGCGACGGATGGGTGCGGTGATAGGAGATCATCTCCTTGATCTTGACGTCGGCCTTGTTGAAGGCCGCGTCGGTGAGGTCCTTGTCGCCGACGGTCCACTCGAAGATGTGGTTGTGATGCTTGCGCGGGCCGTGCGCACCCGAGGTCTTTCCTGCGAGGTCCTCGCGCAGCACCGGCGCATCCTTGTCCATCGACTTGAAGGGATCGACCAGCGGCGGCAGCGGTTCGTACTCGACAACCACCTTGTTGATGCCGTCGTCGGCCGCGTAGCGGTCGGTGGCGACGACGAAGGCGACCTCCTGGTTCTGGAACAGCACTTTGCCGTCGGCCAGCACCATCTGCACGTCGCCGGCGAGTGTCGGCATCCAGGCGAGGTTGACGGTCTTCAGCGTCTCGGCGGTGATCACCGCAAGCACACCAGGCACCTTCAGCGCCTCGCTGTCGTCGATCTTCTTGACGCGCGCATGCGGATGCGGCGAGCGGACGAAGTCGCCGTGCAGCATGCCCGGCAGCTTGACGTCGTCGACGTAATTGCCCTTGCCTTGGGTAAAGCGGATGTCCTCGACGCGCTTGCGCTTGCAGCCCATGCCTTCGAGTGCGGCTGATCGTTGTTCCCGCGTGGGAGTCATGTCGTTCATTCTGCGGCCTCCCGGAATTCCACGCCGTTGATCTTCGCGGCGGCGTATTGAATGGCTTTGACGATGTTCTGGTAGCCCGTGCAGCGGCAGATGTTGCCGGAGATGCCCATCCGGATCTCCTGCTCACTCGGCGAAGCGTTTTCCTTCAGCAGCCGATGCGCCCGCATGATCATGCCCGGCGTGCAGAAGCCGCATTGCAGGCCGTGCATCATGCGGAAGCCTTCCTGCAGCGCGGACAGCGTGCCGTCGGCATTGGCCATGCCTTCGACCGTGGTGATGTCGCTGCCCTCGGCCTGCACCGCGAACATGGTGCAGGATTTCACCGACATGCCGTCGATATCGACGGTGCAGGCGCCGCAATGCGTGGTCTCGCAGCCGATATGGGTGCCGGTCATCTGCAAGTTCTCGCGGATGAAATGCACCAGCAGCGTGCGCGGCTCGACGAGGCCTTCCACCTCGGCGCCGTTCACCTTCATGGTGACGTGTGTTTTGGCCATTGATCCCCTCCCTTATTTTGCGACGGAGGCGGCGCGCTGCAGCGCCCGCGTCACCATGATGCCGCCGACATGTTTTCGGTATTCGACCGGACCGCGCGCATCCGCCGCCGGCGCCATGATCGCTTCGGCCGCCGCAGCCGCCTTCTTCAGAGTGGCGGCATCCAGGCTGGTGCCGATCACCGCCTTGGCGGCATCGGCAGCCAGCAGCGGCGTTTCGTGGACATTCGTGAGACCGATGGAGCAGGTCACGACCTTGCCGCCGGACATCGTGAGGACGACTGCGGCGGCGGCAGTGGCGTAATCGCCGACTTTCCGCTTGAGCTTCTCATAGGCGTAGCCATGGCCGGCCGCCGGCACGGGGATCGAGAGCGAGGTGAGGATCTCGCCGGGCTCGAGCGCGGTGAAATAGGCACCCTGGTAGAAGTCGGCCGCTGCAACATCGCGGGCGCCGCCGGCGCCTTCAAGCCGATAGGTCGCGCCCAGCGTCATCATCAGCGCCGGCATGTCGTTGCCGGGATCGCCGTTGGCGACATTGCCGCCGATCGTGCCGCGGTAGCGCACCTGCGGGTCGGCGATCTGCAGCGCCGCCTCGTGCAGGATCGGCATCGCTTTCGCGACATCGTCGGAGGCCAGCAGTTCGTGCTGAGTGGTCATCGCGCCGATGACCAGGTTGTTGCCGCTCCGGCTGATGCCCTTCAGGGCGGCGATGCCGTGCAAATCTATGAGATGGCCGGGGGTGGCGAGCCTAAGCTTCATCATCGGCACCAGGCTGTGCCCGCCGGCCAGTGGCCGCGCATCCTCGCCGAGGTCGGATAACAGTTTGACGGCGTCGGCGACACTCGCCGGCCGGTGATAGCTGAATGAGCCCGGGATCATCGTCTCCTCCCCTGATCGTCTCTGCGCGTGACGGCGCGGACGTTGGGCGGGACGGTCTGCCCGGACCGGGCAAGCCGCAATCACTCGGGCACAAAGGGGGGCTTTTTGCACGAATTGCGGGTGGGAACGCACGAATTGCGTCAGGGGTGGGGACCCTTCCCCGCTTGCCGCCTCCTTACCTCGCCCCGCTTGCGGGGAGAGGTCGGATTGCATCGCAAGATGCAATCCGGGTGAGGGGGTACAGGTCTATCGTAACATCACGCTCGCGGAGACAGGCCCCTCACCCCAACCCTCTCCCCGCAAGAGCGGGGCGAGGGAGCGATAGAGCGGTGCCCTACGCCTGCCGCCGGTTCGCCAGCCCCAACCGTGCCTTCACCTCGGCGATCTTGGCCCGGCTCACCGGCACACGGTGCGGCGATGGGCCGTCGAGCTCGAGCACGGCGCCATCGCCCTCTTTCCGGACCAGTGCGACATGGGGGATGGCGACGATATGGCTGCGGTGCACCCGCAGGAAAAGCGAAGGATCAAGCTGCGCTTCGGCCTCCGAGATCGACCACGGGCACATCCGTTCACGGGTGCCGTCGTGAACGCGGGTGTAATGCGCATCGGCGCGGACGCTGCGAACGTTTGCAGTGTCGATGAAGTGCGTGCCGTCGACGCCTTCGACCGGTAGCCGGGGAACCGGCACGCGCGGCGGCTGGCCGAGGCCTCCGAGTGGCGCGACCGGCCTGGGAGCTGCAGCGACCGCAACAACGGGTTCAACGGCGGTTATCACGACAGGTGGCGCGATCGGCTCAGCCACAATTGAGGGCAACACCTGCCGCCGCGAGTCCGGGACGAGCGACAGCAGGAAGCCGGCCGCAATGACGAAGCACAACAAGGCCACAACGATCGATAGAACTTGTTGCGATGCGGCAAGGCTGCCACCGAGATGATGATGCCCCTCACCCGTCAGCGGCTCGAAATGCATGCCGAGCATCGCGGTGTAATGCATGCCCGAGACGGCAATGCCGAAAACAATGGAGCTGACGATCAGCCTGACACCTTCCTGCTGCGCCAGGAAAGCGCGCAGGCCGCCATAGGCCGTGACGATCGCAACAACGACCGACAGCATCACCATCGACGGATCGTGCACGATGCCGAAGGAGCCGGCGAGGCCGTGAATGCCGACATAATGCATGCTGGCGATACCGACGCCGAGCAGCACCGCTGACGAGGCCACCCGCCTCAAACTGGGCTCGCCGATCGAGACGAAGAACAGCGAGATGCCGACCACCAGCGCGCAGATCAGGAACGAGATGATGGTGGGAAGAACGAGATAGACCGTATCCGGCGGCAGCGGCGCGGCCAGCATGCCGACGAAATGCATGGTCCAGATACCGACGGCCAGAAACGCGGCGGCGCCCGCGAGCAGAACGCGGTTACTGACGCCGGGCGTGTTGCGGATGCGGGCAGCAAGCGCAAAGCCGGTATAGCCACCCAGACTCGCGACCGCCACGGACAGCGCGACGAGATAGGGATCGTGTCCTTCGAACATGATCTTGCCAGCCGCCCCGTCTCCACGGCACGGCCTCCTCCCGCCGCCGACTTTATAGGGACGGCGGCGGGATTGACAATCAGCGGCGTGTGAAGGGCTTTTTGATCCGTCATCCTGAGGTGCGAGCCGTGAAGCGCAAAGCGCTTCACGGGGCGCCTCGAAGGATGAGCGGCCCCGATGCAGCCGGGCCGTCGCCCTTCGAGGCTCGCCGAAGAGGCGAGCACCTCAGGGTGACGG
>NZ_CAKZHY010000085.1 GCF_936928535.1 uncultured Bradyrhizobium sp.
CGTAGCTAGCGCGGCTTGGTTGGAAGGCCCCAGGGGACCCGTTACCCCATCTACGGCGGCGAAACGCTCACCGCCCCATCGCCTGATAGATCAGAGTTTTCAGCGCGAGCTGGATCCGGCCGCGCTGCGAGGGCGTCTGCACCATGAAGATTCCGAACAGATCGTCTTCGGGATCGATGAAGAAGAAGGTGCCGCCGACGCCGTCCCAGCGATATTCGCCAATCGGCCAGGACGTGCCAGGCGGAACCGACTTGCGCACGGCGAAGCCGAGGCCGTAGCCGCTGGTGTCGCCAGGGTAAAAGTTCTTGTCGCGCTCGACGTGGGTTTCCGGGCCGACGTGATCCGACGCCATCGCGGCGATGGTTTCCGGCTTGAGATAGCGTCGGCCTTCATAGCTGCCGCCGCTCAGCAGCATCTGCGAGAAGCGCGCATAGTCGCCGACGGTGCCGACGAGGCCGCCGCCACCGGACTCCCACCGCAGCGGTTTCCTGATATCGCGAACCTTTGCCATCGGGCTGAGCGTGCGATCCTCCGGCATCGGCTCGGCGATGCGCGGCCACTTGGCGGGATCGGCGACAAAGAACGCGGTGTCCTTCATCCCGAGCGGATCGAGCAGCCGCTCCCTGGCGAACGCCAACAGCGATTTTCCCGAGATCACCTCGATGATGCGGCCAAGCACGTCGATCGAGAGGCCGTAGTCCCAGACCGTACCCGGCTGTTCGGCGAGCGGCAGCGTTGTGATCTTCGCGACGAGTTCGGCATTGGTCATCGCCTTGTTGTCGAACAGACCGGCATCGGCATAGAGCTTGTTGACCAGGTCGCCGCCGTAATAGCCGTAGGGAATCCCCGACGTATGGCGCATCAAATCCTCGATCGTGACCGCACGCTTGAGCGGCTCCAGATCCAGAGAGACCTTGTCGTCTTCGGCTTTCTTCTCGACGCCGACCTTCATGCCAGCAAAAGCCGGAATGTATTTCGAGACGGGATCGTCGAGGCGGAGCTTGCCCTCCTCGACCAGCATCATCGCCAGGACGCAGGTGACCGGCTTCGACATCGAATAGAGCCGGAAGATCGTGTCCGCGCTCATCGATAGCTGGGTCGCGACGTCACGGACGCCGAAATTCTCGTAATAGACCGGCTTGCCGTGCTGTTGCAGCAGGAGGATCGCGCCCGGAATCTTGCCGGTCGCGATCTCGTTCCTGATGTAGTCGGAGACTTTGGCGAGTCCATCAGGCGTGAAGCCGTGCGCGCGGCCCTCGGAGCCTGCCTGCGCACCGGCCACACCGAACAGGAGAACGAGCGCCGCGACGAACGCGCGGCGCCCGAACATGTCAGTTCTCCATGGCTTCATAGACCAGTTGCTTCAACGTCCGTTGGACGCGCTGCCGCTCGGTCGGGGTCTGTTCCAGCAACACAAAGAACATGTCCTGCTTGGGATCGATCACCAAATAGCAACCGCTGGCGCCGTCCCACTTCAATTCCCCGAGATCGCCGGGAGGCGGCGGCTTGGCATTACCGGGATCGGTGCGCACGGCAAACCCAAGACCGAAGCCGAAACCGTCGCCGGGAAAGTAAAAATAGTCGCGATCGACGCCGGAGTTCGGGCCGATCTGGTCGGTCGTCATCAGCTTGAACGTCTCGGGCTTGAGAATGGTCTTGCCGTCGAGACTGCCGCCGCTGACCAGCATCTGCGCAAATCGCGAAAAGTCCGCCATCGTCGAAACCATGCCGCCGCTGGCGGATTCCCATTTCTGGCGAACCTCAGTCCTGTACTCGCGGCCGACCCGGAAATTGCTGTCGTTCGGCAGCGGCTGGGCCAGCCGTTTCAGCCTCTCCGGTTCGGTGACGAAGAAGCCTGTATCGGTCATACCGAGCGGATCAAGCAGCTTTTCCTTCTCGAGTTCGAACAATGACTTTCCGGACGCAATCTCCATGATCCGCGCCAGAATGTCGGTGGAATGGCCGTACTGCCAGAGCGCGCCGGGTTGATTGTGCAGCGGCAGCTTGGCGATCCGCTCGGCGAACTCGGCGAGATCGAATTCGCCTGCGTAGATGTTGGCGGCGCGATAGGCTTGGCGCACGAGGCTGTCGCCATAGAAGCCGTAGGTAATGCCCGAGGTCTGGGTCATCAGATCCTTCACCGTCATCGGCCGAACCAGTGGTACCAGCTCGAGCGTCTTGCTGCCGTCCTCGGCCTTCTTCTCCTCACCGACCTTCACATTTGCAAAAGAGGGAATGTATTTCGAAACGGGATCGTCGAGCTTGATCTTTCCGTCCTGGATCAATTGCATCGCCACAACGGAGGTGATCACCTTGGTTAGCGACGACAGACGGAAGATCGTCTTGTCGGTGATCGGCGCCTTGCTGACCACGTCCTGCACGCCGAAGGCCTCGTGATAAACCGGCTTGCCGTGCTGCTTGATCAGAACAGTCGCGCCCGCGATCTTGCCTGTCGCGACCTCGTTCTTGAAGAACTCGCTCACCTTAGCGAGCTTGTCCTGATTGAAATGCGCGCCGGCGGGAATCTCGTAGGTGCCCTCCGCGCGCGCGAGCGACATCGTGCCAAACGAGACAAGCGCGCCGCAGACCAGCGCAAATTGTGCAAAACGTGAAATCATATCCCCTCCCCGGAACATGGCCGGCCGAAGTGTACTGGGCGCGTTGTCAGGCACAAGGGCTGCCGTGCCGTTCCAAAACGTTGGTGTGGAGGGCGGCGCTGGCCTCCGAAAAACAGCAGAATATGACCTGGCCGACCGAAGGCGCGGCTGGCAAGGCGTCAATGGTCGTATGGACCGCAATCTGCGCCGCCCGGTCGGCAGGAAATCGGAAAATGCCGGTCGAAATCGCGGGGAATGCCACCGAGGACAGCTTGTGCGTCCCGCACAGTTCCATCGAGCAACGATAGCAGGAGGTAAGCAGGTCGTCTTCACCCAGCCTACCGCCGTTCCAGACCGGTCCCACGGTGTGGATCACGTGCGCGGCCTTGAGCCGGTAGCCTTTGGTGATCTTCGCCTCGCCCGTCTTGCAGCCATGGAGCGTGCGACACTCGGCGACCAGGTCGGGCCCGGCCGCGCGATGGATCGCGCCATCGACGCCGCCTCCGCCAAGCAGAGACGAGTTGGCGGCGTTGACGATGGCGTCAACGCCAAGGCTCGTGATGTCAGCGACGATGATGTCGAGCTGGACGCCGCCGATCCGACGCGTCAGCGCCGTCACGGATCAGGCCGCGACGACGACGCCCTTCTCGGAGAAGAGCTGCTGCAATTCGCCGGCCTGGAACATCTCACGGACGATGTCGCAGCCGCCGACGAACTCACCCTTCACATAGAGCTGGGGGATGGTCGGCCAGTTCGAATAATCCTTGATGCCGTTACGGAGCTCGGCGGATTCGAGCACGTTGAGGCCCTTATAGCCGACGCCGATGTGGTCGAGAATCTGCACGACCTGGCCGGAGAAGCCGCACTGCGGAAATTGCGGCGTCCCCTTCATGAACAGAACCACGTCGTTCGACTTCACTTCGCTGTCGATGAATTCCGCGATGCTCATATCCGTGTCCTTCTGGGGCAGAGCCCTCACCTGTCAATCCGGGCCGGCTCAGCCGATCTAACCCGATACCTGTCTATATATGTAGCCCAAACCGTTGTGCATCCAAAGTAAAATGGCAAAGAGCGCTCCCTGGACATCAGGCCGAGGCGGCCACGGCGCCATTGCATGATGACACGAATATCATCACCGGGGAGGACTTTCATACCGTAACGGAGCGCCTATCTAGGACGAACCTCGGTTTTGGAACCCGGTCTCGCCAACAACGTTCTCTTCTGCTGCCTGGAGAAAAACGTGACGAAACAAGCCTCCGCTACGGCCAATCCCCCGCTTTCGTCACCATCGGCCGCCCCTGATGGCCTCGCACAGGGGCTTCAGACCGCGTTCCTGGCTGTTCGTACCGAGACTGAGCGGCGAGCCGCGCCGTTGTCGCCCGAAGACCAGCAGATCCAGTCCATGCCGGACGCAAGCCCGGCGAAATGGCATCGGGCCCATACCACCTGGTTCTGGGAGCAGTTTCTGCTCGGCGAGCACGCCCAGGGCTACCGACCCTTCCACCCCGACTTCGCCTTCCTGTTCAATTCCTATTACGTCAGCGCCGGCCCGCGGCACGCCCGCAATCATCGCGGCGACATCACGCGTCCCAGCGCCACCGAGGTCGGCGCTTATCGCAGCTATGTCGATGCGGCCATCGTCAGATTCTTCCGCGAGGCCTCCGAGGACAAGCTCCGCGAGATCGCGCCGCTGGTCGAGGTCGGGCTGAACCACGAGCAGCAGCATCAGGAGTTGATGTACACCGACATCCTGCACGCCTTCGCGCAGAACCCCGTCTATCCGGCTTACGACCGTGACTGGCGTTTTCCGGCCGAGACGCGCGCGGACGAGGACTGGATGACACTCAACGAAGGCATCCACACCGTCGGCCATGTCGACGATAGCTTTCATTTCGACAACGAGAAGCCGGCGCATCGCGCCCTTGTCGGTCCTGTCCGGATCGCACGCAATCTCGTCACCAACGGCGAATGGCTCGCCTTCATGCGCGACGGCGGCTATCGGCGGGCGACGCTGTGGCTGATGGACGGCTTTGCCGCGGCCAGCAAGGAAGACTGGCAGGCTCCGGGCCATTGGCGCGAGATCGACGGCCATTGGCACGTGATGACGCTTGCCGGCGTCAAGCCGGTCGATCCCGACGCGCCGGTCTGCCACATCAGCTATTACGAGGCCGATGCGTTTGCGCGCTGGGCCGGAAAGCATCTGCCGACCGAGATGGAATGGGAGGTCGCAGCGCGCGCAGGGCAGCTCAACGACGCCTTCGGCATCGTTTGGCAATGGACGCGTTCGTCGTATTCCCCCTACCCCGGCTATCGCGCCGTCGAAGGCGCGCTCGGCGAGTACAACGGCAAATTCATGGTCAACCAGCTGGTGCTGCGCGGCTCATCGCTGGCGACGCCCGATGGTCACAGCCGTGTCACATATCGCAACTTCTTCTATCCGCACCACCGCTGGCAGTTCACGGGGTTGCGGCTCGCTGACTATTTCTAGTTCTCATCCGACGACAAATACGCGCCGGACAGCGCGTTCAGGAGAGTATCATGAATGTGCACGCTAGCGCTTTGGCCGAAGCCCATCTCCCCGACGAACAGACCACCGCGTTCGCCCGCGAGGCGATCGAGGACCTTTCCCAGCAGCCGAAAAAGCTGTCGCCGAAATATTTCTACGACGCGGCGGGATCGGAACTGTTCGAGGCGATCACACGCTTGCCGGAATATTATCCGACGCGCACCGAGCTTGCGATCCTGAAGGAGCGCGGCAGCGAGATCGCAAAGATCATCCCTGAGAATGCGGCACTGGTCGAGTTCGGCGCGGGCTCCACCACGAAGGTTCGTCTGCTCTTGAACCAGTCCAAGTTTGCAGCCTATGTGCCCGTCGATATCTCCGGCGATTTCCTGCAGGCGCAGGCCAATGGCCTGAAGCGCGACTTTCCCTCGCTCGGGATCTATCCGGTGGCGGCCGACTTCACCACGCCGTTCGAGCTGCCCAAGGCGGTCGCGTCAATGCCGAAAGTCGGCTTCTTCCCGGGCTCGACCATCGGCAATTTCGAGCCGCATGAGGCGCAGGCGTTCCTGAGGAGTGCCCGCCAGATCCTCGGCAGGGGCGCGCAGATGATCATCGGCGCCGACCTCGAGAAGGAAGAGCGCCTGCTCCACGCCGCCTACAACGATGCTGCCGGCGTCACCGCGCGGTTCAATCTCAATGTGCTGGTGCGGATCAACCGCGAGCTCGGCGGCAATTTCGACCTCTCCGCCTTCACCCATGGCGCGATCTACAATCACGACCGGCATCGCATCGAGATGCACCTGATCAGCCGCAAGAGCCAGACCGTGCGCCTGCTCGGCACCAGCTTCTCGTTCCGGCCCGGCGAGAGCATTCACACCGAAAACAGCTACAAATACAGCCTCGAGCGCTTCGCCGCGCTGGCGCAAGGCGCCGGCTGGCGTGTGCGTGAAAGCTGGACGGACGCGGCGAAGATGTTCTCGGTGCATGCGCTGGAGGTGGCGGAGTAGAAGCGTCGGCGCCTCAACGCGCCGCGGCCTCCTCGCCCTTCGACCGCAGCGACATCGATTCCCACACTGCGACGACGATCATGATCACGCTCGTCGCCACCGACAGCCAGAGCGGCGAGAGATCGGCGGCGAACCACCATAGCGCCAGCAGCAGGACGATGCCGATGCCGTGGGAGAGCTGGAGGAAGCCGCGGATCGAATGCTTGAACAGGATGGTGCCGATTAGAAACACCAGCGGCCCGCCGATCGTGCTGACGATGGTGCGGACATCGGAATGGCCGGTGGGGTGCTTGAGCACCAGTTCGTCCGAGACCGCGGTCAGGATGATGCCGGCGACGATCGGCATGTGCAGATAGGTGTAGGCCAGCCGCGCCAGCCGGCCGGATTCGGCCGCTTTCGAAATCACCTCGGAGCCGGCTTCAGCGCCCTTATGGAAATAGACCCACCACATTGCGATGCTCCCGGCCAGGCACGCGACGAAAGCCAGAATGTTATCCGCGCTCCAATTCAGCTCGGCGAAGGTCGCGCCGTTGACGACGACGGCCTCGCCGAGTGCGATGATGATGAAGCCGGCGCAGCGCTCGGCCATGTGTCCGCCCTCGACAGCCCAGGCCTCGACCGACGAGAAGCCGAGCTTGGGGACCCAGAAGCGGACCGCGGGCGAGATGTATTCGATTGCGAGCGCCACAATCCAGAACCACAGCCGTTCCTGGCCGTGGGCGAGGCCGCCTGATATCCAGAACACCGCGGAGCCGCAGAGCCAGACCAGGATGCGAATCGCATTGTGCCGCACCGCTGTTCGGTGGCGCGGGGTCGCAAGCAGCCAGAAGGCGGTACGTCCGACCTGCATCGCCGCATAGGCAGTCGCGAACCAGAGGCCACGGCCGTCGAAGGCCGTCGAGATCGTGGTCGACAGCACGAGGCCGCCCAGCATCATCAGGAAGATGAGGATGCGGACCGGCGTCAGCTCGGGGTTGAGCCAGTTGGTGACCCAGGCGGTGTAGACCCACACCCACCACACCGCCAGGAACAGCAGCGTGACCTCGACCGCGCCTGATGGCGTGAAGTGGCTGAGCAGCGTGTGCGAGATCTGCGTGACCGCGAAGACGAAAACGAGGTCGAAGAACAGCTCGGCATTGGTGACGCGGCTGGGCTGGTTCGGCACGATGACGCGAAACATCGCACCGCGCGGATTGTCCGCAGCCATCAGCGTCCTCGTCGTGCGATCAGGTCAGGTGCAATCTATTCAAGCACTCGGTACGCCGGTTTGCAGCGCCAGCGCATGCAGCACGCCGCCCATCTGGCCCTGCAGGGACCGATAGACGATCTGGTGCTGCTGGACGCGGGACTTGCCGCGGAAGGATTCCGAGATCACGGTCGCGGCATAGTGGTCGCCATCGCCGGCGAGGTCGCGGATGGTCACCTCGGCATCGGGGATCGCTGCCTTGATCATCGCCTCGATATCGTGGGCGTCCATGGGCATTCTGGTCTTGCTCCTTGTGTCGGCATACTGCCTCGGCGTCGAATCGCGTGCCGGGGGTCCCCTCACCGGCACGACCAAACTTAGCGTGAACGGCCTTCTACGTCACGCCTTCAGGCACTATATCCCTGATCCCATCACGATAAAGGCACGACAAAGTGCCGCGCGCGACGGATCGATCGAAAAGGCGTGAAATCATGAAGCTTCCAGGTCCTGACCACCCCATCACCATCACCCAAAATCCCCGGCGCGTCCGTGTGACGGCGGGCGACATCGTGATCGCCGAGAGCACCAAGGCGCTGACGCTGAAGGAGGCCAGGTATCCGGCAGTGCAATATCTGCCGCGCGAAGATGCCAACATGGCGCTGCTGGAGCGCACCGAGCGCACCACCCATTGCCCCTATAAGGGCGACGCCAGCTATTACAGCATCAAGGCGGACGGCAAGACGCTCGACAACGCGATCTGGACCTACGAGACGCCCTTCCCCGCGATGACGGAGATCTCAGGCCATCTCGCCTTCTATCCGGACAAGGTGAAGATCGAGGAAGTGGGATAGAGCATCGCTTGCCCATCCATAGCCGCCGGGCATTGGAGGCGTCGTCGTCGCTCGCCTATGTTTCTGCCACGGATACAACGCGGCTGTGTTACGCCCTGAAGATCGTCAGTCCGAGTATCAACAGGACCAGGAAGATCACGACGAAGACATAGAACAGGAAGCGGGCGACATCGGCGGAGGCGGCCGAGAGGCCGGTGAAGCCGAGCACACCGGCGACGATCGAGATCAGCAGGAATATCAGTGCCCATTTCAGAATCGTCATCGCCAGCTCCGCAACATTGGTCACCGTAATCGGCGGCCTATCACCGTTTCGGGAACGCTAACCGCGTTGCGCGGAACTGGTTCCTAAGGCACGATGCAATGTTGTTGCGGCGCAAACTGCACTTGCGGAATTGGGTTCCCGGCGGCACGGTCCGGCCGGGATAAAACGCGACTGGGGCAACCATGACAACGATGTCACATACCGCGGCGGTCGGCGCTGAGGGGCTTGCCGAACCAAAGGCGAAGACGCGCAATTTATCGCTCGACCGCGCCCGCACCTTCCTGACACTGGTGGTGCTGCTGCATCACGCCGTCATTCCCTACACCCATTTCGGCCATACCGACCCGACCTCCTGGATCGGCTTCGACATGATCGTTCTGGCGACCGACAGCTTCTTCATGGCGATGTTCTTCTTCCTGTCGGGACTGTTTGCGTGGTCGGGAATCGCCCGCAAGGGGCCCGCGAGCTATCTGGAGGACCGCGTCCGTCGGCTTGGCATTCCGTTCGTGATTTGCGCATTCACGGTCATTCCAGTCGCCTACTACGCTATCTCGCTACGGGATGATCCCGAGATCGGCTTTTCGCAGTTCTGGTGGACCACGATCACGAAAGGCCCATGGCCATCAGGACCGATCTGGTTCCTCTGGGTCTTGTTCGCCTTCGACCTGATCACGTGCCTTCTGTACCGGCTGCGCCCCAACCTGCTCGACCCTATCAATCGCCTCTCGGTGCGCGGGCGGCGCCGGCCTGCGGAATTCTTCGCCGTCATGCTGGCCGTCAGCGCCGCATTCTATGTCCCCGGGCTGATGTATTTCGGACCCAGCAACTGGTTCGAGTTCGGGCCGTTTTCGGTCCAGCATGGACGTGTGCTGCTCTATGCGACCTATTTCTTCTTCGGTGCCGGCATCGGCGTTGCGAGCATGGATCGCGGACTGCTCTCGGCTGAGGGCAGAATGGCGAAAGTGAGCTGGGAATGGTTGGTCCTGGCGATCGTGCCGTATTGCCTGCTCTGGGTGCTGATCTTCATCAAGCGCGAGATCCTGGGCAATCCGTCGCCGCTGCCGAATTGGTACGAAGGAACCTACGCCGCCTGCGTCACCGTCTTCAGCGTGGCCATCATGTTTCTGATCCTCGCCTTCTTCCAGAGGTTCAGGCAGTCAGGCTCGGCGAGGCTGCTCGATCCGATGCAGTCCGCCGCTTACGGCATGTTCCTGGTGCACTATCCGATCGCGCTGTGGCTGCAATACTGGCTGTTCGACTACAACTTGCCTGCCATCGTGAAGGCTTCCACCGTGTTCGTGCTGACGGTGCTGCTGAGCTGGGCCGCGACCGAGGCACTTCGCAAGATTCCCGGCGCGACGCGGGTATTGTAGGCACGCGCCCTGACCGGACTGTGGCGGCGGCTTACGCCGCCTTGCCGCCCATGTATTCCGGCAGCCAGCGCTCGAACGACTTGCGCAGCGCATCGATCGTAACAGGCGCCTCGCCCGCGATCGCAATCGCATCGCCGCCCGTGGTGCCGATGCGCACGCAGGGCACCTCACAGCCACGCATCTTGGCGAGCACGCGGCCAGCTTCGGTTTCAGGCACGGTGACGAGATAGCGCGCCTGGTCCTCACCGAACCAATAGGCCTGCGAGACCAGCGACGTCGGCGCTGCCAACAGCTTGGCGCCGATGCCACCAGCCATCGCCATCTCGGCGAGCGCGATCAAGAGGCCACCGTCGGATAGGTCATGCACCGCGGTCGCGGTGCCCGCATGGATCATGCCGCGCACGCAGTCACCGTTGCGCTTCTCCGCGGCCAGATCGACCGGCGGCGGCGCACCCTCCTCGCGACCGCAAATGTCGCGAAGATAAACGGACTGGCCGAGCCAGCCATGGGTTTCGCCGACCAGGAGGATCGCCTCGCCCTCGGCCTTGAAGGCGAGCGAAGCCGACTTGGTGAAATCGTCGAGCAGGCCGACGCCGCCGATCGAGGGCGTCGGCAGGATCGCGCGGCCGTTGGTCTCGTTGTAGAGCGAGACGTTGCCGGAGACGACCGGGAAGTCCAGCGTACGGCAGGCTTCCGAGATGCCCTTCAGGCAGCCGACGAACTGGCCCATGATCTCGGGCCGCTCAGGGTTGCCGAAGTTGAGATTGTCGGTGATCGCGAGCGGCTTGCCGCCGACCGCGGTGATGTTGCGCCAGGCTTCCGCCACCGCCTGCTTGCCGCCCTCGAACGGATCGGCTTCGCAATAGCGCGGCGTGACATCGACGGTGAGCGCGAGGCCCTTCGGCCCGTCCTGCACGCGCACGACGGCGGCATCGCCACCGGGGCGCTGCATGGTGTTGCCGAGGATGACGTGGTCGTACTGCTCCCAGACCCAGCGCTTGCTGCACATGTCGGGAGTGCCGATCAGCTTCTCGAGCGCGCTACCTACGCCCATCGGGGCCGGCACCTCGCGCGCGTGCACGACCGGCAGCGCGGCGGAGGGCACATGCGGGCGATCATAGAGCGGCGCCTCGTCGCCGAGCTCCTTGATCGGCAGATCGGCCATGACGTCGCCGCCATGCTTGACCACGAAGCGCTTGCTCGGCGTGGTGTAGCCGACCACGGCGAAGTCGAGGCCCCACTTCTTGAAGATCGCCTCGGCTTCCTTTTCCTTCTCGGGCTTGAGCACCATGAGCATGCGCTCCTGGCTCTCCGAGAGCATCATATCGTAGGCGCTCATGCCGGTCTCGCGGGTCGGCACCGCGTCGAGATCGAGATCGACGCCGAGATCGCCCTTGGCGCCCATCTCGACCGCCGAGCAGGTCAGGCCCGCCGCGCCCATGTCCTGGATCGCGATGACGCAGCCCTTCTCCATGATTTCGAGGCAGGCCTCGAGCAAGAGCTTCTCGGCGAAGGGATCGCCGACCTGCACGGTCGGGCGCTTCTCCTCGGACTTGTCGTCGAACTCGGCTGAGGCCATCGAGGCGCCGTGGATGCCGTCCCGGCCGGTCTTCGAGCCCAGATAGACGATCGGCATGTTCACGCCGGAGGCCGCCGCATAGAAGATCTTGTCGGCGTCGGCGAGACCGACCGCCATCGCGTTGACGAGGATGTTGCCGTCATAGCGGGTGTGGAATCGCACCTGGCCGCCGACCGTCGGCACGCCGAAGGAATTGCCATAGCCGCCGACACCGGCGACGACGCCGGAGACGAGGTGCCGCGTCCTCGCATGCTCGGGCGCGCCGAAGCTCAGCGCATTGAGGCAGGCAATTGGGCGCGCGCCCATGGTGAAGACGTCGCGCAAGATGCCGCCGACGCCTGTCGTCGCGCCCTGGTATGGCTCGATGTAGCTCGGGTGGTTGTGGCTCTCCATCTTGAAGACCACGGCCTGGCCGTCGCCGATGTCGATGACGCCGGCGTTCTCGCCGGGGCCCTGGATCACCCAGGGCGCCTTGGTCGGCAGCCCCTTTAGATGGATGCGCGAGGATTTGTACGAGCAGTGCTCGTTCCACATCGCCGAGAAGATGCCGAGCTCGGTGAAGGTCGGCTCCCGTCCGATCAGCTTCAGGATGCGCTCGTATTCGTCGGGCTTGAGCCCGTGGGCGGCAACCAGTTCGGGGGTGATCTTGGGTTCGTTCTTCATGGCTTCGGGGCTTTCGACGGCGTTTTGCCGTTCTTAGGAAGATCGGGGGCCTTCGAAAAGCCCTTTATGGCGCATTTTCCCGCTGTCCCACGTTTTGCGGGCAGGCGGTCACAGGAACAGCAATTGCACGATGTGGACGGATCGGATTTAAGGGCTAAAGACCCGCAATTGAAGGCCCATTTCCTTGCACGAATTGACCAAAATGCCCCCGCCCCGCCGCCCCGACCTCCACGTCGCCACCGAGGGCGAATTCGTGGGCTGGCGGACCTGGATCCGCGACAGCTTTGAAGCCCATGTCGGCCCGTTCTGGCACCAGATCGAGGCGGACGGCAGCGTCCGCTGCGCCTTTCGGGTCGAGAAGAAGCACCTCAACGGCTCCGGGAACGTCCATGGTGGCTGCTACATGGCCTTCGCCGATTATTCGCTGTTTGCGATCGCCACGCATGTTCTGGACAGCCGGGCGGTGACAACCAATTTTGCCTGCGAATTCCTCGACGCGGCCCGCGAGGACGAGCTGATCGAATGCACCGGTGAGGTCACCCGCGCCGGCGGCTCGCTGATCTTCCTGCGCGGCAAGATGATGTCGGGCGAACGAGTGCTGCTGACCTTCTCCGGTACGATCAAGCGGATGAAGCGGAAATCATTACCTCACCAGCCGAGCGCATAGCGCTCGCCTTGGCGCTTGGGAAAATCCTGCACGAACGCAGCGCTCGTGAGCGCCAACGCCGCAATCGCGGTGAGCGCACGCTTCACCGCGACAGAAATCACGCGGCCTTTTCCAGATGCGCGATCAGGCCTGCAAACAGGCCGCGGCCGTCGGTGCAGCCCATGATGTCTTCGACGTGGTTTTCCGGGTGCGGCATCATGCCGAGCACGTTGCCCTTGTCGTTGACGAGGCCCGCAATCGAATGCGCCGCGCCGTTGATGTTGTGGCTTTCGTCCACCACGCCATCGGCCGAGCAATAGCGATAGAGCACGCGCCCCTCGCCTTCGATGCGCTTGATGGTCTCTTCATCCGCCTCGTAATTGCCCTCGCCATGGGCGACGGGCACGCGGATGACCTGGCCGGCATTGTAGCCGCGGGTGAACGGCGTGTCGGAACGCTCGACGCGCAGATGCACGTCTTTGCAGATGAACTTCAGCCGCGCATTGCGCATCAGCACGCCCGGCAAGAGACCGGACTCGCAGAGGATCTGGAAGCCGTTGCAGACGCCGAGCACGAGGCCGCCCTTGGCCGCGTAGTCGCGCACCCCATCCATGACCGGCGCCCGCGCCGCTATCGCGCCACAACGCAGATAGTCGCCATAGGAGAAACCGCCGGGCACGACGACGAGGTCGGTGCCCGCAGGCAGCGACGTCTCGGCATGCCACACCATCGTGGGCTCATGGCCCGAGATCAGCTTCAACGCGCGCGCCATGTCGCGCTCGCGATTGATGCCGGGGAAGACGAGGATGGCGGCTTTCATGCTTCGGGTTCCGATGGTGATGGAATCGGGGCCGGCCCCACGGGCCAATTCGCTAGGAGACATAGCCATTTGACGGGGATTTTACCAGTGCTAGCCTTGCTGGCCGGCCTTGTACACAGGCCATAGAAACGGCACGTGCGCCCAACCAATTTGCCCGGGATGGAAGCCATGAATGTCCCGTCGCGGCCAACTTCACCCTCCGAACCGGTGCCCACCGAGGGGGTCGTCGCTGCCGGCGCCTATGTCGACGGACGGCGTGTCGCCAATATCGCCATCAGCGAAGCCTCGAGCTGGCGGGCCAAGCCCGGCCACGTGGTCTGGATCGGGCTGCACGAGCCCGACACGGCGCTGCTCGGCGACGTGCAGAAGCAGTTCGACCTGCACGACCTCGCCATCGAGGACGCCGACCACGCCCACCAGCGGCCGAAGATCGAGCAATACGGCGAAGCCCTGTTCATCGTGGCGCGCACCGCGCAATTGATCGAGGGTCGCATCGCCTTCGGCGAAACCCACATTTTCATCGGCGACGGCTATCTCGTCACCGTCCGGCACGGTGCCTCGACCTCCTACACTGCCGTGCGCGAGCGCTGCGAAAGCTGCCCGCGGGCGCTCGCCCGCGGCGAGGACTACATCCTCTATGCGATCCTCGATTTCATCGTCGACAACTACTCTCCGGTGCTCGAGAGCATTCATGAGGAGATCGAGGAGATCGAGGACTACGTGCTCTCGAACGCGATCACCAAGGCGCAGATCGAGCGACTCTACATGCTGCGCCGCGACCTCTTGCGACTGCGCAACGCGATCGGGCCTCTGGTCGAAGTCTGCCGCCGCCTGGAGCATGACGAGCTGTCGATGGTGCGGCCGACCATGCAGCCGCTGTTCCGCGACGTCACCGACCATGTCCGCAACATCCAGGAGCGCATCGATTCCATGCGCGAGGTGCTGGCCTTCGCGTTCGAAGCGAGCCTGCTGGTTGGGCAGGCGCAGGAGACGGCAGTGTCGAAGAAGCTCGCCTCGTGGCTGGCAATCCTTGCCGTTCCGACCGCGCTTGCCGGCATCTACGGCATGAACTTCAAGAACATGCCGGAGCTGCAATGGGAGTACGGCTATCCAGTCCTGCTGAGCGTGATGGCAATTTCATGCGGCGCGCTCTATTGGCGCTTCCGCCGCGCCGGGTGGCTGTGACACCCGGAGCGCGTTGGTGCGAGGACTAAACGATCTCGACCCGATAGTTCTCGATCACGGTGTTGGCCAGCAGCTTGTCGGCGGCGTCCTTCAACGCGGCTTCGGCCTTGGCCTTGTCGGCGCCGGCGAGCTCGATGTCGAACACCTTGCCCTGGCGAACGCTGGCGACGCCGTCGACGCCGAGCGACTTCAGCGCGCCTTCGATGGCCTTTCCTTGCGGATCGAGGATACCCGTCTTCAGGGTAACGGTAACACGTGCCTTCACGTCGATATTCCTCTTAGCTCTTCACCAGCACGGGACCCGTGCCCTGCGGGCGCTCGTTCTCCATGAGGATGCCGAGGCGCTTTGCCACTTCCGTGTAGGCCTCGAGCAGGCCACCGAGGTCACGGCGGAAACGGTCCTTGTCGAGCTTCTCGTTCGACTTGATATCCCACAGACGGCAAGAGTCCGGCGAGATCTCGTCGGCCACGATGATGCGCATCATCTCGTTCTCGAACAGGCGGCCGCACTCCATCTTGAAGTCGACGAGGCGGATGCCGATTCCGAGGAAGAGGCCGGTGAGGAAATCGTTGACGCGGATGGCGAGCGCCATGATGTCGTCGATCTCCTGGGGCGTGGCCCAGCCGAACGCGGTGATGTGCTCTTCCGACACCATGGGGTCATTGAGCTGGTCGTTCTTGTAATAGAACTCGATGATCGAACGGGGCAGCTGGGTGCCCTCCTCGATGCCGAGGCGCTGCGACAGCGAGCCGGCGGCAACGTTCCGCACCACCACTTCGAGCGGCACGATCTCGACCTCGCGAATCAACTGCTCGCGCATGTTGAGGCGGCGGATGAAGTGGGTCGGCACCCCGATGTCGTTGAGGTGCTGAAACAGGTACTCCGAGATCCGGTTGTTGAGGACACCCTTGCCCTCGATCACCTGATGCTTTTTCGCATTGAACGCGGTGGCGTCATCCTTGAAGTGCTGGATCAGGGTACCGGGCTCCGGACCTTCATACAGAACCTTTGCCTTGCCTTCATAAATGCGACGCCGACGGCTCATTGGGATGTACCGTGTTTTGTTGAAATCCATGTATTTGGTGTGCTCCGGTTACCAGGTTACGACCCACAGCGGAGCTGCCGTGAACGACCTGGAACCCCATCTGAAACCAAGAAAAACACCGAGGAAACAGAACGGGAACCAAGCCTTCAGGCAACCTATCCGATTGGCTGTCCCAGCACAATCGATCCGGCCCATCCGACGCTGACTTATACCGCCTTGCCTGCGGCTTTACGGCTCGTTGTTTCGCCGATCCTGCCCTCTATCTAGGCATGCGCGGGGGCCCTCGCAACGAGGGCCGCCAGGTCCAGCTCCCGGAGGAATCGGAAGACGAATGAGCGAATTCAACAAGCGCGAAGAAGGCTTTGAGAAGAAGTTTGCCCTCGACGAGGAGCAGAAATTCAGGGCGGAAGCCCGCCGCAACCGGCTGCTGGGGCTGTGGGCGGCCGAAAAGCTCGGAATCACGGGCGATGCCGCCACCGCCTACGCCAAGGAGGTGGTCGCGGCCGATTTCGAGGAGGCCGGCGACGGCGACGTCCTGCGCAAGCTCATGGCCGATTTCGCCGCCAGGAACGTTGACGTCACCGAGCAGGCGATTCGGGCCAAGATGAGCGAGCTGATTGCGGTCGCAGCGGCCGAGGTGAAGGCCGGGAAGTAGGCTTAACGGCGGGCGGCGGCCAAGCCATCGGCCGCCCGCCTCCCGGGCTTGCGGACGGCTCCTGGCGGTGCCAAATGGGCGGCATGTCACAGGATCACATTTCCAACGTCCTCGCCCAACGCTATGCCTCGCCCGCCATGCGCGCCATCTGGAGCGGCGAAGGCAAGGTCCGCCTCGAACGCGACTACTGGATCGCCGTGCTGAAGGCTCAGCGCGATCTCGGCATCCCGGTGCCCGATGGCGTGATCGAGGCCTATGAGCGCGTGAAGGACCAGGTCGACCTCGCCTCCATCATGCGGCGCGAGCGCATCACCCGCCACGACGTCAAGGCGCGAATCGAGGAGTTCTGCGATCTCGCCGGTCACGAGCACCTGCACAAGGGCATGACCAGCCGCGATCTCACCGAGAACGTCGAGCAGCTGCAGGTCTATCGCGGCCTCCAGCTGATCGAGACCAAGAGCATCGCCGCGCTGATTCGCTTTGCCAAGCACGCCAAGCAATTCCGCGACATGCCGTTCACCGCGCGCACGCACAACGTCGCCGCGCAGGTCACGACGCTCGGCAAGCGCATCGCCATGTCCGGCGAGGAGATGCTGGTGTCGCATCAGAGCCTGGTCAGCGTGCTCGACAGCTATCCCGCGCGCGGCCTGAAGGGCGCGGTCGGCACGCGGCTCGACCAGATCACCCTGTTCAACGGCGATGCCGGCAAGGCGCGCGCGCTCGAGCAGCGCATTCTGGTCCATCTCGGCCTGCCCAAGAGCTTCGATGCGGTCGGCCAGGTCTATCCGCGCAGCCTCGATTTCCGCGCCGTCAGCGTGCTGACCGAGCTTGCCAGCGGCCCCGGCAATTTCGCCAAGACGCTGCGCCTGATGGCGGGCCACGAGCTTGCCAGCGAAGGTTTTGCCAAGGGCCAGGTCGGCTCGTCCGCGATGCCGCACAAGATGAACAGCCGCTCCTGCGAGCGCATCAACGGCCTGCATGTCGTGCTGAAGGGCTATCTGGCGATGGCCGCCGGCCTTGCCGGCGATCAGTGGAACGAGGGCGACGTCTCCTGCTCGGTCGTGCGCCGCGTCATGCTGCCCGATGCCTTCCTCGCCATGGACGGCTTGCTCGAGACCCTGCTCTCCGTGCTCGACCAGATGGAGATCTTCGACGCCGTGGTCGCGACCGAGCTCAACCGCTATCTGCCGTTCCTGCTCACCACGACGGTGATGATGGAGGCAGTGAAGAAGGGCGCCGGCCGCGAAGGCGCGCATGAGGCAATTAAGGAGCACGCGGTCGCGGCTATCCGTGACCTGCGCACCGGCAAGATCGTGCAGAACGATCTGCTGAAGCGCCTCGCCGCTGACAAGCGTCTTGGCCTCAGCGAAGCCGAGCTCACCCAAGTGCTCGAACACGGCCGCGCCAATTCCGGCGATGCCGGCGCTCAGGTCGATTACTTCGCCGAGCAGGTCGACGCGCTGGCGAAGGCGAAGCCTGAAGCAGCCAGGTACACGCCGGGCGCGATCCTGTAAGGCGAATGGGGAGTAGCGAATAGCGAATGGAAGGCGTTTCCATTCGCTACTCGCAATTCGCTATTCGCCCTCTTTAAATCCATACTCCGGCACGTTGCCGCTGGCGCCGTAATATTTATACGGCAGGAATTTGCCTGACATGGTGATCTTGACGCGGTCGCCCTTCGGGTTGGGCAGGCGCTCCATCACCATGTCGAAGTCGATCGCCGACATGATGCCGTCGCCATACTCTTCCTCGATCAGCGCCTTCCACGCCGGACCGTTCACCATCACCAGTTCGTAGAAGCGATAGATCAATGGATCGGTCGGCGGCATCGGCATGCCGCGCATCGGCGTCTCGTTCAGCATTGCCGTTTCGGACTTGGAGAGGCCGAACAGCTCGGCAGCATTGGCAGCCTGCGGCTTGGTCAGCTTCATCTGGCCGAGAATTGCACCAACGATCAGCACCTCGGAATAGCCGCCGATTTTTTCGCAGATGTGTTTCCAGCTCCAGCCCTTCTCGCGCTTGATGTCGAGCAGCTTTTCGGTGAGGTCTTCGCGTTTCATGTCAGGATCTCCCTTGGTCAGGCACGTGACGGGCCTGCCGCTTTGGGAGGCACGAAACGTGCCAATAAATGAGGCTTATGGCTGCAAGGTTTCCGTAAACCGCCTGACCGCCTCCAGCACCGGCTGCTGATCGCCGGCAAAGAACCAGTGATCCTGACCGTCGAGCTCGACGAATTGCGCATCCTTGATCCGGCTCGCCACGTCACGGCCTGCCGCGATGCGCACGGCCTTGTCGCCCTTCCGGTGCAGCACCAGCGTCGGTACGGTGATTTGCGGCAGCAAGTGCCGCACGTCGGCATCCCGAAACGCCCCGAGCACGGCTGAGATGCCGCCGGGGCTGGAGGCCGCGCGCAGCAGCCCCGCCCACCAGGCCCGCGCCTGCGGATCACCGGCAAGGCTCGGTGCAAAGGCTTCGATCCCGACCGGACCGCCCCATTGAGCGACGAGATGCTTGCTCCAGGCATCGTACTGGCTGGCGCGCAGCGCGTGCGGATAGTCCTCCGCCCAGCAGCCCTTGGCCAGCGCGCCGAACAGAATGAGCCCGGCGACACGGCCGGGCTCGTCGACCGCGAACTTGACGCAGGCTG
>NZ_CAKZHY010000086.1 GCF_936928535.1 uncultured Bradyrhizobium sp.
TGTAGCGCGGCAATCTGGGTAGGAAGTGCGCGGCAATCAGGATGGCGAGGCAGTGTCGCGGCCTGATGATGATTGCCGCGATGATTGTCGCGCGCAAGAGTTTTGTTGAACTCTGATTGTCGCGCAGCGTCAATCAGCGACGGTTTTAGGTGTCGCGTGCGATGGCGGCCGTCCTGGACCGCGTTTTCGTTCGAGGGCGGTTCGTCTGCGATAGCTCTCGACGTTCATCTCGACGATGGTGGCGTGGTGAACGAGGCGATCGATAGCCGCGAGGGTCATGGCGGGATCCGGGAAGACCCTGTTCCATTCGCCGAATGGCTGATTGGCGGTGATCAGCATCGAGCGGCGCTCGTAGCGTGCACTGATGAGCTCGAACAGCACGCTGGTCTCGGCCTGATCCTTGGTGACGTAAGCGAGATCATCAAGGATCAGGAGATCGAAGCGATCGAGACGATTGATGGCCGCCTCGAGGTTGAGCTCGCGTCGCGCCAGCTGGAGCTTCTGCACGAGATCGGTGGTGCGGGTGAAGAGGACGCGCCATCCGTTCTCGATGAGGGCCAGGCCAATCGCTGCCGCCAAGTGGCTCTTTCCGCCGCCGGGCGGGCCGAACAACAGCAAATTGGCGCCCTTGCTCAGCCAGCTGTCACCGGCGGCGAGCGCCATCACCTGCGCCTTCGAGATCATCGGCACGGCTTCGAAGTCGAAGCTGTCGAAGGTCTTTCCGGCGGGCAAACGTGCTTCGACAAGGTGTCGTTCGATCCGACGACGGCCGCGTTCGGCGATCTCGTGCTCGGCGATGGTGGCGAGGAAGCGGCCGGCCGGCCAGCCTTCCTTGTCGGACTGTTCGGCAAATTGCGCCCACAGCACCTTGATGGCTGGCAGCCGGAGCTCATTGAGCAACAGATTGAGGCGCGCGGCATCAACCGTGTTCGTCCCGCTCATGCGGCACCTCCGGTCTCGGCGGTACCGATGAGGCATTCGTAGGTCGCAAGCGGCACGAGCTGCACCACGACGTTCGGCAGGTTGGCGGGATCGGGGGCGAAGTGAGCACGTAGCCGGTTGAGGTCGGGCAGTCGGCCGGCCTCGAGGTCGGCGGTGAGCTGATCGGCGAGTTCGGCCTCGCAGCCGCGTTCATGAGCGAGCGCGAGGAGATCGACCAAGATCCGGCAGGCTTTTTTGTCCGGCAAGCGTTCGCGCAAGCGATCGAAGGTCTTCCGATAGGCATCGCGCGGGAACAGCCGATCTCGGTAGACCAGATTGAGAAGCGCCATCGGCTTGCGCCGCAGGGAATGGATCACGTGCCGATAATCGACGACCTGGTCGTACTTGCCATTGGGATGCGGCCGCCCACGCGGCAGGGTGACGAGATGGGTGCCGCCGACGAACACGTCGAGACGATCATCGTAAAGGCGCACCCGCAGCCGGTGACCGATCAGGCGCGATGGCACCGTGTAGAACACCTTGCGCAGGGTGAAGCCGCCGGACGATGTCACGCGGACGATCACCTCTTCGTAGTCGGAGGTGCGCCGATCGGGCAGCTCCTGCAACACCACGCGCTCGCTATCGATCCGCTTGGCGTTGCGGGCATTGCGGCGGCTGACGATCTCGTCGATGAAGCCGCGATAGGTGGCAAGATCGTCGAAGTCGACAGTTCCGCGCAGCAGCAAGGCATCCGCGATTGCTCGCTTGAGATGACCGTGGGGCCCTTCGATCGAACCATTCTCGTGAGCAACGCCTCGATTGTTGCGGGAAGGCCGCATGCCGTAATGGGCACAAAGGGCCTCATATCGCTGCGTCAGATCGTCCCGTGCATCACGATCGAGATTGCAGAATGCGGCCGACAGGCTGTCGGTCCGATGCTCCCGCGGCGCCCCACCGAGCGACCAGAGGGCATTCTGCAGGCCTTCGGCCAAGGCAACGAAGCTCTCGCCGCCAAGCACGACGTGGGCGTGCTCGAACCCGCAATAGGCCAAACGGAAGTGATAGAGACGATGATCCAACGGTGCACCCGCGATCGTAACACCCAACTCGTCCATGTCTGTGAAGTCGGAGAGGCCGAGTTGGCCAGGCTCGTGGGTTTGGCGGAAGATCACCTCCTGCTCCTCGCCGTGGACCGCCCGCCATGCACGGATCCGACGTTCCAGGGTACGACGGATACCGCTGCCGAGATCCGGATGACGCCGTAGCATCTCCTCGAACACCGCCACCGGGCGTAAGCCAGGTGCCGCCTTCAAGATCGGGACGATCTCGGTCTCGAACACGTCGCTCAGCGGGTCCGGTCGTCGCCGGCCGCGGGGAGCCTTCCTTTGCGATGGAAATCGGGGGTCTCTCTCGATCCGATAGGCGGTCGACGCACTGAATGATGCCTTGGCCGCCGCCACTGGCGGGCTATCGGTCTGACGGTACTTCATGTAGAGCCTCATCTGGTGATCTGTGATGTGTCGGCCGGGCACGCGAGTGATTCCTCTTGGCGGAAGAACCACTTGCATAACCCCGCCGGCCGCGACCACCAGTCGGCGCGGTCCTCCTCGGGATCGCGCCGACGCTGGGCTCGTAACTCCGGTCGGGCTACGCCCTCCCTACGTCACGAGCCCAGCGAAACTCTCTCACCTTGATTGACGCTGCCTTCCATCCTGATCGCCGCGCGACA
>NZ_CAKZHY010000087.1 GCF_936928535.1 uncultured Bradyrhizobium sp.
TCCGCATTCGGAGGCGCCGAACAGCACGACGCGGCGCGACTGCGCCGCTCGCAGCACGGTGCCGATATCCTCCGCGGTGACGTCGATATCAGGCGCCGAGCCGACCCGGTCAGACAGCCCAATGCCGCGGCGATCGAAAACAACGAGGCGCGCGAACTTCATCAATGACGCCAGGAACGTCCGGCTCGCGGGATGCTCCCAGGCGCGCTCCACATGCGAAACGAAGCCGGGCATCACGAGGATGTCGAGCGGGCCGCTGCCATAGGTCTGATAGGCCAAATGGACGCCGGAGCCCTTCACGTAGCGTGTCGTCGGAGCCGCTTGCGGCGCTGCAGCCTGGCTCATCAGCGCCTCGGTCTCGGCCTCCGGCGCGACACCGAGCTCATCACGCAACCGCTGCGTCAGCGCCGCGTGGTGCCGTTCCGCCGCGCTGCGATCGCCTGACAGCAGCAGGCTGCGGATCAGATGCCGGCCATAGACTTCGCTGAGCGGATCGAGCTGGACGAGACGGCCTGCATGCGCGGTCGCAGCGAAATGGTCACCGGCCGCATTATTGTCCTGCACGAGACGCTCGAGCGCATGCACAAGCCGTCCCCGCAGCGCCTCGCGACGAAAGAACGCCCAATCGTCAAACTCGGCGCAATCCTCCGGCGCGAAGCCGACAAGGAAGTCGCCTCGATAGATCTGGCAAGCCTCTTCAAACGCACCACGGTTGCAGGCGGCCTCGAACTGATTGGACTCGACCGTCAGCGCAACGGCCGGAGACCAACGCACGCTGGTCCGGTCGGTCTCGAAGACCGGCTCGCCAAGCGCAAGCTCGATGCGATGAAGCAGCCGCCGCAAGCGCGCCAGCCCGGTCTCGCGGTCAGCCTCGGGCCACAGCCACGTCGCCATGACGTCCCGCGCAACCGCGCCCTTGGCCTCGGCGAGATAGACCAGCAGCGCAAGCCCCTTACGCAGGGCCAGCTTGACCGGGCGGCCATCGGCATGGACCTCGGGGAACCCGAACGTCCCGAGCGAGAAAGCCGTCATGCAATCCTTCCTCCGCTTGGGGGACGCACAGGGGACGGTCGAGCGGTAGCCATCGAACCAGACCGAGCCGCTTCGCCAGCGGGCGATCTAGGCTCCTGCATGCGGCACCGCCGTGTCAGGCACAATAGGAAAAAACATGGTCTCGCGCCTTCTGATCCTGCTCTACGCCCTCGTGAGCTACGCCCTGTTCACGGTCTCATTTCTCTATGCACTGGGTTTCGTCGGCAATTATGTCGTGCCGAAGTCGATCGATGTCGGCCCCGCCATGAATTGGAGCGAGGCCATCGTCGTCAACCTCGCGCTGATGAGCCTGTTTGCCGTCCAGCACAGCGTCATGGCACGCCCGGCGTTCAAGCGATGGTCAGCCAAATTCCTCGCCCCGGCCTGCCAGCGCAGCACCTATGTGCTGCTGTCCAGTCTCACCCTCATTTTGTTGTTCTGGCAGTGGCGTCCGATTCCGACTGTGATCTGGCAGACTGACGGCGTTGTGGCCTGGTTGCTGACGTCATTGCATTGGCTCGGCTGGCTGATCGCGTTCGCCTCGACCCATATGATCGATCATTTCGATCTGTTCGGCGTGCGCCAAGCCTTCGTCGCATGGCGCGGAGCCAAGATATCAGGTCAATCGTTCCGGACGCCGCTGCTCTACAAGATCGTGCGGCATCCGATCATGCTGGGCTTTCTGCTCGCATTCTGGGCCGCGCCCGTGATGACCGCTGGCCATCTGTTGTTCGCGCTCGCCAACACCGCCTACATCCTGGTCGCGCTCCAGTTCGAGGAGCGGGATCTGATCGCCGAGTTCGGTGCGACCTACCAGGACTATCGCCGTCGCGTTCCCATGCTGCTGCCACGTCTGTTCGCGCGCCGCCAGACGGAAGGAGCACCGCGATGAACGCGATGCTTCCGGTCCCCAATCTGTCTGCCGAGGCCGCCACATTCGCCGATACGCTCGATGGGCTCGACATCGGTCTCTATCTCCTCGATGCCGATGCGCGTCTCATGCACGCGAATGCGGCCGGGCAAGCCATGCTGGACGCGCGCGAGATCCTGCAGGAGACCCGCGGGCAGCTGACGGCACGTGATCCCCTGGTCAACCAGGCGCTCCGATACGCTTTTTCATCGGCCCTCGATGCCAGTGGCGTCGCCATGCCGATGACCGGTGACGATGGGCAGCGCTATGTTGCCCATGCCTTGCCGCTGGCCTCGGGCGCGCGGCGACGTGCCGGTGCCGCCTACAGCGCGGCCGTGGCCTTGTTCGTTCGCAAGGTCGCCCTCACGATCACGCCCTGTTCCGGGGCGATCGGCAAGGCCTTCAAACTGACGCCCACCGAATTGCGCGTGCTGCTCGCGATCGTCGAGCTCGGCGGCGTTCCGGAAGTCGCCGCGGCGTTCGGCGTTGCCAACACCACGATCCGGACGCACGTCAATCGCCTGTTTGAAAAGACCGGCACCGCACGGCAGGCCGATTTCGTCAAGCTCGTGGCCGGATTTGCAACGCCGCTGCGGGACATTGGAGAAGTGCGATGAAAGCCATGCTGTGCAGCTCCTTCACCGGTCCGCAAGATTTGCGCCTCGGTGAGATCGCCGAGCCGCGGCCTGCCGATGACGAGATCCTGATCGACGTTCACGCGGCTTCGGTCAGCTTCATGGACCAGTTGCTGGTCTCCGGCCTCTACCAGATGCGCCCTCCGCTGCCGTTCGTGCCTGGCACGGAAGCCTCCGGTGTCGTGGTTGCGATCGGCGCGAAGGTCACGCAATTCGCGCCCGGCGATCGCGTCGCGTGCAGCAGCTGGACCGGCGGCTACGCAGAACGGATGATTGCCAAGAAATCCGAGGCCGTGCGCCTGCCCGACGGCGTCGCGTTCGAGGCCGCAGCAACGGTGCTGCACGTCTACGGCACCGCCCATTATGCGCTGGTCGAGCGCGCCCGGGCGCAACGCGGCGAGACAGTGTTCATCACCGGCGCCGCCGGCGGTGTCGGGCTCGCCGCCGTCGATCTCAGCCGTCATCTTGGGCTGCGTGTCATCGCCGGCGTCGGCTCCGACGACAAGGCCGCGATCGTGCGCAGCTACGGCGCCAGCGAGGTCGTCAACTATCGCAGCGAAGACCTGCGCGACCAGATCAAGTCGATCACCTCGGGCCAGGGCATCGATATCGGTTTCGACAATGTCGGTGGCGCAGTCCTCGAGCAGATGGCCCGGCTGATGAATTGGGGCGGCCGGCTGATGCCGATCGGTTTCACCAGCGGCACGATTCCATCGATCCCGATGAACCTGCCGCTTCTCAAGAACTACGCCATTCTCGGCGTCTTCGTCGGCGCCTGGGCCGAAAGATTTTCCGCCGAGGCCGCGCGCATGAACGACACGCTGATGCAATTGCTGGCCGAAGGCCACATCCGCCCCCACATCGATCGCATCCTCCCTTTGGAGGACGCCGGCAAAGCGATGCGCGCGCTAGCTGATCGGACGGTTCAGGGACGAATTGTGCTCAAGATCCGATAGAGTAACCGCAAGGGTCGTCGTGCCGCTGAAATTTGAGGAATCTAACCTTTGACCCAGATCATCATCGACGAGCGCTATTGCGGTCCGCCGAACTCCGGCAACGGCGGTTATGTCTGCGGCCGGCTCGCCCAGCACATTCATGGAGCTGCCGAGGTGACGCTACGCGCGCCGCCTCCCCTGCGCACGCCACTCGACGCGACCGCAACGAACGACGGCACATGGGAGCTTCGCGATGGCGCCAAGGTGGTCGCGTCCGGCCGCGCAGTTGATGTCGAGCTTGCGCGGCTGGAAACAGCCAGCTTCGCGGAAGCATCCATCGCCGAACTGCTGACCCCCATCAAGCCGCACGAGCATCCGCTGCCGACTTGCTTCGTCTGCGGCCCCGCGAGAGCCAAGGGCGACGGCCTGCGCATCTTCGCTGGCCCGCTTGAACGGCATGCACACACACCTGTTCTCGCAGCAAGCTGGGTGCCTGATCCAAATCTTGCCGACGACGACGGCCTTGTCGCGCCCGAATTCCTCTGGTCCGCGCTCGACTGCCCCACCGGCTTTGCCTGCAATTGCGATCCGCAGAGCAATGTTGTTGATCGGACGGCACTCCTGCTTGGACGAATGTCAGCCCGGATCGAGTCCCGCCCGCGTCCGCGCGACCGCTGCATCATCACCGCCTGGCCCACCGGCCGCGACGGCCGCAAGCGCACCGCCGAGGCCGCGCTGCATGATGAAACCGGGAGATTGCTGGCGGTGGCGAAGACGACGTGGATCGCCGTAGACCGCGACGTGCAGCTCGGACGATAAATGGCGGTCTCGTAGGGTGGGCAAAGGCGCACAGCGCCGTGCCCACGATTTCTACCAGCCTAGCTCAAAGCAATGGTGGGCGGGCTTTCGCTTTTGCCCACCCTACGAGACTAATTCGGGCTACGGGCTGCGCTTCGCGATGAAGGTGCCGTTCGGCTGGTGATACACGAGTTCCTCGATCGCGCCGGACGGGCCGCGGCGGAATTCGGTGCGATAGCCGTCAAGCTGGACGATGCTGAACGTTGCGCCCTGGTAGGGCCGCAAGCGGTAGAGCGGCACGAACGGAATTTTCAGCGTAAGCTCGCCCTCGGTTTCCTCAGTGACGACGTGGGTCTGATCGCCGCGAATGTATTTACCGGTGCAGGCCGACCGGAACGCAGGATCAACGCATTCCCCCCACGCGGCGCGCGTGAAGATGATATCAGGCACCAGCGCCTCGAGCTGGGCCGAGAGACTCGCAATGTTGCCGTCGCGATCGGTCGCAAACGTGATCACGAGATCATCAGGATTGAGGTCTCCAAAAATGTACGGCAGCTGGAAGGAATCGTAGTGCCGATGTGCGAGCGTCGCCTTCGTGCCGCGCCAGGCCCAATGCAGCCTGTCGCCGTCTTGCGTGATGACCACCTGGCCATAGGCCGGGTGGTCATAGGCGCCGCAAAAATCTGCAAGATCATGGCTGGGCTTCGTGTTCAGCTTGCGCGCTGTCGGCTTCGCCGCCTCGTCGCTCTTCTGCTGCGCCAGCGCCTTGCGGCGCATGTCGCGAAAGCGGTCCAGCCACCGCACGGGTTCGTTGCCGGCGAGATGATCGTGAACGCGGTTGATCAGGATGCTGGACACCGGATTGCCGCCGGTGTTGGTGAAGACGGCGATACCGGAGTTTCGCGCCGGGATGAGGCGCATCAGCGTGCTCCAGCCGAGCCAGCCGCCGGAGTGTCCGACCACGCGCTCGCCGCGGTAGCTGGTGTTGTTAAAACCCAGCCCATAATGCGAATGGCCGAACTCCTCCCACTCGGCAGCGCCCGAGTAGACGCGCGGCGATTGCATCTCCCGGATCAGCGTGGACGACACCAGGCGCTCGCCGGCGAATTCGCCCTCGGCCAGCAAGAATTTCATCCAGTTGGCGAGGGCAGCAACCGAGGTGACGATGGCGCCGGCGCCTGTCGTGGTGATAGGGAAGAATTTGCTGCGCGAGCGCACGTCGCCACGCTCCACCAGATAGGGAACGGCGGCGTCCGTGGCAGCGGCGTACTCCTCGGCCGAAAAGCCGACCGACATCCGCAATTTGTCGGTCAGCCGCGTGCGGACGAAATCTTCATAGCTCTGACCACTGATGCGCTCGACGACAAGGCCGGCGACATTGTAGGCGAGATTGTTGTATTGAAATTCGGTGCGGATGTCCCGGGCCGGCTCAAGGTGACGCAGCGCCAACATCATCTCGCTGCGCGAGAGATCGGCTGGAATCCATATCCAGTCGTGGCGGGGCAGGCCGGAGTGATGGCCGAGCAGGTCGCGCACGGTGACGCGTTCGGTCGCGATCGCGTCGTGCAGGCGGAATTCGGGAATGGTGTCCCGCACCGGTTTCGTCCAGTCGAGCCGTCCCTCGTCCACCAGCAGCGCCAACGCCGTCGCGGTGAACGTTTTGGTGATCGAGCAAATCAGAAACTGCGTCTCCGGCGTCGCGGGCAGCCCGGTCTCGACGTCGCGGTGGCCCCGTGCTTTGAGCAGCACCGTCTCGCCATTCTGCACGACGGCGAGCGTCACGGCCGGCACCTGCCACTCCGCCATTGCCTCGGCGGCCAGCGCGTCGAGCTCGGGCACAAGACCTGTGATCGTCGCGTCGCTTCCGGCAGATCGGCTCGACATGGCGCACTCTTTCTTCCGCTCGCCTCCAGAACCGCTGGGTGACGAGATAATGTTACACATCGTAGCATTAGCGATCGACCGATTGCAAGCTGTGGGCGAAGCGACTCGGGTCGTCGCTCCGCCTTCGCCCTTCGAGCTACCGCGGAGTATGGTCTCGTCGCATCCGAATATCTGACCGGCACTCGACTGCCCCGCTGGCTTCACCTGCAATTGCGATCCGCAGAGCGATGCAGTCGACAAGACGCAGCTCCCGCTGGGCCGAATGTCAGCACGCATCGAGTCCCGCCCGCGTGCCGGCGACCGCTGCGTCATCACCGCCTGGCCTACCGACGCAATGGCCGCAAGTGCAGGGCCGAGGCCGCGCTGCATGATGGAGGCGGCAGGTTGCTGGCCGTGGCGAAAACGACCTGGATCGCGGTCGATCGTGACGTGCAGCTCGGGCAGGGTGATCAGCAACGGCACTGAGGCAGATGCCAGGCGTCCCGCCGCGACGGCGCCTCCCGACACATCCAAATCGGGTGTTTTTAAGCACCGCAACCTGTGTTAATTTGCGCGAAGATCCGGCGTCGGACGAGGATTTGAGTCTCGCTCTCCGATGCAAGCAGTTTGATACGCCAGCGGTTGCCGTTTGGATATGCCCGTTGATTTGAAGATCATACTCTCGCGATAGGAGTGTCTGATGCGAGCTGCTACAGCCTCCCGGCTCTACGCCATCGGTTTGCCTGGATTTCTTGTGCTCAGCAGCGGCCCTGCGCACCCGAATCCGACCTTCCTCTGTCCGATCGTGTCGGCCGGACTTGAAGACGACACGCTTTACACGTTTGATCGTCAGACCCAGACGATGACCGCGGTCAGCTCTACGAGCGAGTTCGAGGGACCGCTACGAAAGTCGACAACTCTATATTTCGTCATCAAGACGGGCGGGGACGACCGGGCCGGAGCAATCGTCATCAAGACGGCAAGGCTTGGTCCGCAGCTAGCCGCAGACCGGCCGGACTATGGCCGCGTCTTGTTGCGACGGTCAACAGCCGGCTCGAATTGTGGGAGCCGCCGACCGTACTTGAATAGCGTCTCAGCGATCGCCTACCAAGCGTACCACGACCTCGGTTACGACCGCGGTGAAATCCTGGAGAGCCTCGACGGCGGCATCACGGGCCTCGATAATCTGAAACGCTTCCATGTCGGTTATGACGCGACCGACTATGCATCGCCCAACCAGAAGTGCCGACGAACAGATGATCCGAAACGGTATGACGGGGGTTATGAAGCGCGAAATAACCGCTCACAATTCTCATTTGTGCCTGACATCGTCGACCACGGCATCAGCGGCGTAACGTCACAAGCGGTCTCGGGGAGCTTTCGCTGGGTCGCGTCACTAATCGTGTCTCCGGCTTCCGCCAAAAGAGAAAATCTGCGCGAGCGGCGGGTCGAGATCAAGACGTATCAGACGGTTGCCGGCGTCGCCTGCATCCCCGTGACACTCAACGTCCGAGGCGCCGCACAAGTGATCCGGGTCAACGATCTCGATCGCAGAAAACTGTTTGGAAGCGACTTTGGCAGGGTGAAGGAATTCCGACTCGGTCCGATCACCGGCGGAGAGCCCTGAAATCGCGACGAGATGAGGTGGGGTCGTCATCGCCCGCCGTTGTGGTCAAGCCGGCGCGCTCGCAGCCGGAGCGGCAAACGGCGGCGCACCCGTCATTCGCCGAACGAAATCCCCAGCATCCGTGGCCGCATCCAGTCCAAATGCATTTGTCATGGCCTCGACGCTGGACCAGCCGAGATCGCGATAGGCCTCGAATTGAGCCGAATCGAAAAACTGGTCCACGGTCGATTGATTTGGAAATTCCGGAAATTTGGCCTTGTAGCCTTTGGTGGAAAAACTGAGCTGCTTGATCATTCCCGATTTCAGATAGACGAATGTTCCGGTCTTGGCTTGATCCTCGATTCCAGAGCGTTGCTCCGCCGGGTAGTCGATCGAGGCTACAAAGTACGACTTCTTGGCAAATTTGGCTCCGGCCGGATAGCCCATGTCCCCGGCGGGCGCAATGGCGTCTGCCTCTCCCTCGATCTTGACGAGGACACCGAAGTCTTCGCGCACCCGCTGGCACACTGAGGCGAGCGCCGACATTGCCGTTGAGGGGTCCTCCTCCGAGTCCAGCACGATGACCACGTCGCAACGCCTTCGGATGAGCTCATAGGCGCCCAAATTGTCGAAATGCCCACCGTCCGTCAGTTCGAGGAAGGTACTATTGCGCTGATAGCCGGAACGAAACACACCGTACTTGAGGCCCGGCGAGAAATAGTTCGGCGTCCCGGACGTAGCACCGGGAGCGCCGATCCAAAGGCCGAGGCGGAGATTGAAGAGCATCATGACCGTGGAGATCAGCCAATCGCGGGTGATGCCCGTCCCGATATAGCCGGCATTTGCATTAGCCGCGGCGCCGGAGGCCGCCATGGCCGACGCCAGCGTCATTGGGCCATGCTTTTTGTCGTGCACCGACGTCGGCAACCATCCTGTCGCAAAGCTTCCCACATAACAGGGGCTCAACAGAAAGCTGTCTCCGCCGCGAAGTGCGGTCGTCTGGTCGGGGTCTTTGATCAGCACGACGTTAGTGTTGATCAGCGGATATGGAAGCGGAGCGGACTGCTTGGGTGGCCAGATCGCCGCCAGCGCCAACCGGTCCGCATCGCTGTAGTTCGGCGCTTCCGCCGCCTTTTGCTCGTTTGTCGGCATGAAAGCTTCCATCAAGCGATCGCGATAGAAGCGATGCAGGCCGAGATAGTTGACGTTGCTCCACCATCCGAAGGCCGCCGAAAACACCAGAAGCGCGAAGAAGAAATCGCGACAATATTGCGCGCTAGCCGGGTCCGGCACGAGATGTTCCGGCTGGATCAGGAATCTCGCTCCAGCATAGGCGATCAGCAACAAGAGATAGAGAAACGCAGCAGCCGCCAAAGTGGCTGCGACGCGGGAGACGAGAGAGGGCGCAAGTCTTTGCGCTTGTACGAAGTGACCATAGAGGCCGGAGAGAAATCCGCTGGCGAGTGTCAGGATTCCGATCAGTGCCTTTCCCGCGGTTGGATAGCTCTGGATGGCATCCGCTATTGCATCAAACATGAAGGGCAGAGATGCGAACGTGACACACGCAATCAGTGTTGGAAACCACCACGTCGCCGCCAGTTCGTATTTGCGCCGCATGGCATAGTTGACGCCGAACTCCAATATCCCCGAAAGCTGCAGAATACCGACAATGACCGAGCATGTGCCGAACAGACCAAACCCGTTCGTGGCGATCAACAGCGTCGACGTGACTGGATCGAGGTTGTCCAGATTGCGGTTTTGCTCGAGGCCACTGCGCGTGAAGTAGCAGATCAGCAGCCCGGCGAAGCCGACCGCCGCACACCACCATGCCCGAGCGACGCGGTCGCCACGGTTTTCCGTGGTCTCGGGAGGAATCAGGATCGAGACGATCGTAAGGAGTGTCGTTCCGCTCAGGGCAACCACCAAAAGCAACAAGATTGCGAAGATGAAGACACCGGCGAATGCCGACACGCGCCAACCGATCCACGGTAGCCAGAGTGTCATGGCTGCTAGCTTCGAGACGGTCAGTTCCCCCGTACCGTGGTACGAATCGTAGAAGGCTTGAACGCCGGTGACAACGAACACTGCCAGCATGAACGTGATCAGAAGCGGCAACCAGAAGAAGACGCTGATGAGCAGCGTCCGAAGCAGAACCGCTACGCCCGACCAGATCGAGATGTCTCCACCTGGCGCAAGATAACTTGCGTGCCAGCGCAGATACTTCAGGCTTTCATTTTCAGTCGCAAGAGATTGCGTCTGCTCCTGACCCTGGCTGTGTGAAAACGCATTAGCGCTGGTATGATTCCGTCGTGATTCT
>NZ_CAKZHY010000088.1 GCF_936928535.1 uncultured Bradyrhizobium sp.
CGCCAACACTCAATCAGTTCCAGCGCAGGTTTCTTGGAATCAATCGTCTAGTTCACGGCCGCAAGCGCGGCCGTGAAGGCGCCGAGATCGGCGCGGGCGATTTCGTCCGGCGCCCGTTTGGGAAGGTCGGCGAGCTCGGCGATCACGCGGGCGCGATCCTCCGGCACCAGAAAGTCAGCCCAGACATCGCGCGTGTCGCGCAGCGCAGCCGCGACCATGCGGGCGTTGGCGGGCTTGCTGGCGCCCTGGATCGCCGCGCACACCGTGGACAGGATGAAGAGCGCGCTGTTCTTGCGCACGCCCGCAATTCCCTCTGCGCGGATGCGGGTGCGATGCTCCGGCGGGAGATCATTCCAGAACAACGGGATTGCGGCTGCCTCGCGGGCCATGGCGCGGATCATGAAGTTGACCGCTGTCGCGTACTGGTCGCCATATTCGGTCATGTTGCGCTGGAGCGCGGCCAAGTCAGGCTGCGGCCCCGGCTTGGCGCCATAGAAGATGAACAGTTTGTGGGTCTGGTTGGCGGCGTCGAACCAGTCTGGCAGCCAGTTCATGTCGCTCGCCTCCGGGGGCGGCAACGACGCAAAGGCCTCGAGATCGTAGATGTGGCCGAGCATGGCGGCGACATCAGGCTGGGTCAGGTCGGGCCGCCCGCCCTTCTTCGCGACCCCGTCGATATAGACCTTGAAGGCCTTGGCAGCATCGCGCGCGGCGGTCAGCTCATGGATGCCGTCCTGCGCGAAGGCAGGCGAGGCGAAGGCGAGCAGCACAAGGAGGATTCTGACGATCGGCATCACGATTGGTCGCCCGCCGCGCCGCCGAGGTTCAGATCTGCGCGAGCGCCGGCAGGCCGGGCGGAGGTTTGCGCATCTGCGAGGCCTGCTCATAGGCGTAGGCGAGCCGCAGGAGCTTGTGCTCGCTCCAGGCTCTCCCTGCGAAGGTGAGGCCGAGTGGATAGTCCGGCGTCTCCTTGCCGTCGGCGCCCGAGACGAAGCCTGACGGCACCATGACGCTGGGATAGCCCGCCTTGGCCGCGATCGCAGCGCCGGTCGCGCCGGGGAAGAGGACAGCGTCCAGCTTGTGATTGACCATGTAGGCGTCCATGCCATGCGTCCTGGCGGCGAGCAGGTCCATGGCACGTGCGGATTTGTACTCGCGCTCGCTCAAATCGCCCCTGGTGAGGTCGGCGGCAAGGAACAGGTCCTGACCGAACCGCAGGGCTTCTTTCGCGTTCGCCGCGTTGAAGGCGATGATGTCCGCCATGGTCTTGATGCCGGTATTGGTCGCCCACTCCTTCAAATAGAGATTGAGACCGTGTTTCAGCTCGTAAAGGAAGACGATCGGCGCGCCGCCGGGATTGCCCTTGTTGCGGCTGAGCGGATTGCGGTTGAGCACGGCCATGTTCACGCCCGGGCCCGCAATCCAGCCCCGCGTCGGCATGCTGGAGCGCACGATGACGGCGCCGAGATCCTGCAGCACCGTGATCGCGTCCGCCATCAGCTTCGTGCCGTCGGGGGGCAGCTTGCCGTAGTAGCAATCGTTCAAGGGATCGGCGGGATCGCTCGGCACGCCGATGCGCGCGCCTTTCAGCGCATCGCGTGTGAGGTCGGCCGTGTAGTCAACAGGCCTGCGCAGCCGCTCCGTTATGGGATCGCGCGGATCGCCGGCTGCCAGCACGTTCAATAGCATCGCCGCGTCCCACACGGTGCGCGTCATCGGTCCGGCCGTGTCCTGGCTGTGCGCGATCGGCATGATGCCGGCCCGGCTGATCAGGCCGACGGTCGGCTTCACGGTGACGATGCCATTGCGGCTGGCGGGGTGCAGCAGCGAGCCCGAGGTCTCGGTACCAACAGAAGCCGCGCACAATCCTGCCGCCACTGATACTGCCGAGCCCGAGCTCGATCCGCCGGGATCCACGACCGGAATGCCATGTTCGCCCAGCAGCGAAGGCACGAAGGGATTCTTCACCTGACCGCCGAGCGAGGAATAGCCCGAGGGCATCTCGATCGCGATGATGTTGGCGAACTCGGTCAGATTCGCCTTGCCGAGGATCACCGCACCGGCCTTGCGCAGCAGCTTGACGACAGTGGCGTCGCGCTTCGCCCGTGCGCCCTCCAGCGCCAGCGAGCCCGCCGTGGTCGGCTGCTGGTCCGATGTCGCGATGTTGTCCTTGATCAGGATGGGGACGCCGGCCAGCGGGCGCTTGGCAGACGGCTTTACGTCGTCGAGCTTGGCCGCGTTCGCGAGCGCGTCGGGGTTGAGCGCACGGACCGAGTTCAGGGCCGGCCCGCCACGGTCGTACGCCGCGATGCGCGCAAGATAGGCTTTCGTGAGCGCTGTCGCCGTGACCCGTCCACCCGCCAGCGCAGCGATGATGTCGCTCATCGGCGCGTCCTCGAGCCTCAGCTCGGGCGACGCCTCCGCGCGGCGGGGCGGCTTGTTCATGGCATGCCTCTTGGACTATTATATGCTACAAAACGTAGCATTGATGCCGATCGCACGACAAGCGGAGCGAGCGATGAACTGCACGATCCGGCCCGCGAGGGCCGATGACGCCGCCGATATTAGCGCCGTCATCGTGCGTGCGTTGCGCGAAACGAATGCGTAACACTACACGGAAGAGATCATCGCCAGGGTGGAGCAAAGCTTCAGCCCGGACGCCGTCCTGGCACTGATGGCAAAACGCACCGTCTTCGTCGCTACCATCGGCAACCGCGTGGTTGGGACGGCAAGCCTCGACGGAAGCGTCGTCCGCACCGTGTTCGTGGCTCCTGACATTCAAACTCGCGGCGTCGGCAAGCTGCTGATGGCAGAGGTCGAGCACATCGCGCGCGAGCGAGACATTCCCACATTGACGGTCCCGTCGTCGGTTACCGCCGAAGCATTCTACGCCCGGCTCGGGTTCAAGGCGGTCCGTGACAGCTATCATGGCGACGAGCGTACCATCATCATGGAACGGGCCCTCGACGCCTCCTAACCGCAGCTTGATCGTATCGGCGAAATAGCCCACCATCGTGACGCTTACCGCTCACAGCAGAATGGGCGAGGAAACGCTGACATGAACGCAAGTTCCGGACTTGGCCTGGTCGCGCGGGCGCGGGCCATCGCGCCGCTGATTGCCGATGAGGCAGACGAGATCGAGCGAACGCGGCGGCTGACGCCCAAAGTCGTCAGCGCGCTGATCGAAAACGGGTTCTACCGCGCGCTGCTGCCGCAGAGCCTGGGCGGATCGGAAGCCCCGCCTGACATCTTCATGCAGATGCTGGAGGAGATCGCGAAGGCCGACGCGTCCACGGCCTGGTGCCTCGGCCAGAACAGCGTCTGTGCCATGATCGCAGCCGCGCTCGACCACGAGAGCGCGCAGGAGATCTTCAACACTCCGCCCGGCATCCTGGCCTGGGGCGCGGTGGCGCATGAGGCGCGCGCGGTCGAGGGCGGTTACCGTGTCACAGGGCGATGGGACTTTGCCTCGGGCTCGCCGCAGGCAAGCTGGCTGGGCGCGCATGTCCGCATCGTCAATGCCGACGGCACAGCGCGGAAGGCCCCGGACGGCACACCTGAACTGCGCACCATCCTGTTCCCGATCGCAAGCGCGGTGATGCACGATGTCTGGCAGGCGATCGGCCTTTCGGGCACCGGCACCAATTCCTACGAGGTGAAAGACCTCTTCATCCCCGATCGCTTCGCTGTGCTGCGCGATGTGCCGGAGGCCCTGCGCGAGCCGGGCCCGCTCTACCGGCTTCCCACCGCCTCGACCTACAGCCTCGGCTTTGCCGCGGTCTCGCTCGGCGTCGCGCGCGCAACGCTGGACGCGGCGATCGCGCTGGCGCGCGCCAAGCATCAATCGCTGGCGGCCAGCGCGATGCGCGACAACGGGGCGGTTCAGGGCCTGATCGGCCGCACCGAAGGCGACTTACGCGCCGCGCGCGCCTATCTCTACGCCACGGCAGGTGCGATGTGGCGCGACCTCTCGGCGTCAGGCGTCTTCAGCCCGGCGCATCGTAACGCGATCAGGCTCGCCTCCACCTGGACGATCCAGCAATCGGCCAAGGTGGTCGACACCGCCTATCAGATGGCCGGCGCCACCGCGGTGTTCCGCAGCAATCCGTTCGAGCGGCGGTTTCGTGACATGCACGCCATCACCCAGCAGCTTCAGGCACGCGACACGCATTTTGAGGACGTCGGTAAGGCGATCCTTGCCGAAGGCCGTTGATGGCCTGAATCGCGGCACCTGCGACATTTTATCCCTCGTCACGAATCAGCAACGCGTTTCCGTGCGCTCATTGCAATGAGTCATGCAAAACCACGCTGGCGGCTCCGTTGAAACACGGAGGCACACCACCCTTGTTGTTAAGCAATTTCTGGGACCGTTCGGCAAAACCAAGAATCAATCTTTGGAATGCCCGGGAATTTACGATGCTGAAGCTCAAGTCGATTGCGGCCCGCCTGATCCTCGCCATCGCGCTGACCGTTGCGGTGGCCTGCGCCATCCTCTCCGGCTTCTCGATCACCCAGGAGCGGGCGCTGACGCGAATGGCGCTCGATCACCAGCTCAAGCTGCAATATGAGAGCGTGATCGCAGCCATCGACTATGAGGGACGTTCGGCGCTGGCGGTATCCGCCGCGATCGCGGCGCTGCCTCCGGTCGGCGATGCCATCATCAAGGGTGACCGCGACGCGCTCGGCGCTCTGCTCGGCGACGCCAACAAGGCGCTGAAGGCGCAGGGCATCCCGCTGATCACCTTCCAGCTGCCGCCGGCGACCTCGTTCTATCGCGTCCATGCGCCCAAGACCTTCGGTGACGACGTGTCCTCGCGTCGCGCCACCGTGGTCGAGGCGCTCAAGACCAACCGCCAAATCGTCGGCGTCGAGCCCGGTCGCGAGGCGCTCGGCATCTTCGGCATGACGACGATCGTGCGCGACGGCAAGACCATCGCCAATGTCGATATCGGCGCCGCTTTCGGCAAGGAATTCGTCGACCGCGCCAAGAAGCGCTTTGGCATCGACCTCGCGGTCTATTCGGTCGAAGGTGGATCGCTCAACAAGCTCTCCTCGACCTTCGGCGAGAACGTGGTCGCCAAGCCGGTCGAGCTGAAGGCCGTGATGACAGGCGCGCCGCTGCTGCGCGAGGCGGAGCTCGACGGCCACCCGGTCGAGGTCTATGTCGGGCCGATCAAGAATTACGCCGGGCAGCCGGTCGGCGTGCTCGAAATCATCAAGGACACGACCGCCTACGAGGCTGCCTTCGCGGCGTCCGAGCGCAATCTGATCCTCGGCACGATCGCGATTCTCGCCGGCGCCATCCTGCTGGCATTCCTGCTCGGGCGCGGCCTGTCGCGACCGCTGACCGCGATCACGGCCGTGATGAACCGGCTGTCGAGCGGCGACACCAGTGTCACCATTCCCGGCAGCGAACGGCCGGACGAACTCGGCACTATGGCCAAGGCGGTCGAAATGTTCCGCCAGAGCATGCTCGAGGCGGGCTCGCTGCGCGAGGCGCAGGAGGCCGACAAGGCCAGGGCCGCGATCGAGAAGCAGGCGCTGCAACGCCAGATGGCCGAGCGCTTCGAGGCCGACGTCAAGGGCGTGGTCGCCGCGGTCGCCAAGGCGACCGAAGGCATGCAGCATGTCGCCGGCGAGATCACTTCCAGCGTCAACGGCACCTCGCAGCGCGCCTCGGCCGCGGCGACGGCGTCGGAAGAAGCTTCGACCAGCGTCAATGCAGTCGCGGCTGCCACCGAGGAACTCGCCTCTTCCGTCACCGAGATCGGCCGTCAGGTCACTCATTCCAGCCAGGTGGCGAGCGGCGCGGTGGTCAAGGCCACCGAGACGACGGAGATGGTCACGAGCCTGGCTGCCTCCGCCGAGCGCATCGGCGACGTGCTCCGCCTGATTAGCGAGATCGCGAGCCAGACCAATCTGCTGGCGCTGAATGCCACCATCGAAGCGGCCCGCGCGGGCGAAGCCGGCCGCGGCTTTGCGGTGGTCGCATCCGAGGTCAAGGAGCTGGCGAGCCAGACCGCGAAGGCGACCGACGAGATCGCGGCGCAGGTCAATGCGATCCAGGCGGCGACCGGCAATTGCGTCACCGCGATATCAGGCATCAGCGGCACCATCCGCGAGATCAGCGGTATCGCCACCACGATTGCGGCCGCCGTCGAGGAGCAGGGCTCGGCAACCCGGGAGATCGCCCGCAGCGTGCAGCAGGCCTCTGCCGGCACCACCGACGTCTCGGCCAACGTCGCCGGCGCGAGCCAGGCCGCGGACCAGTCGCGAGCGCTGGCCGGCAATGTGATGGTGGCGTCGGGTGAGCTCGGGCAGCACGCGACGGCACTGATGAAGAGCGTGGATACGTTCCTGGCGGGGCTGCGGGCGGCGTAGGATTTCTTCACCTCTCCCCGTAAGAACGGGGCGAGGGAGCGCACCTGCTTCGTGGTTGTTAGCTCAGGCCACCAGCGCGGCGTCACCGTCAATGCCGCGTTGCGCGGCCAGGAGGCTGATGATCTCGGCATTCGGCCGCGCCTTGCTGAACAGGAAGCCCTGGCCTTCGTCGCAGCCCTCGGCGCGGAGGCAGCTCAGCTCGGCTTCGGTCTCGACGCCCTCGGCGGTGATGATGACGCCGAGGCCTTTGCCGAGGCTGACGATGGAGCGAATGATCGCCTGCGCCTCGCGGTTGGCGCCGAGATCGCGCACGAAGGACTGGTCGATCTTGATCTTGTCGAACGGGAAGCTGCGCAGATAGCTGAGGCTGGAATAGCCGGTGCCGAAATCGTCCATCGAGATGCGGACGCCGAGCGCGCGCAGCGCATGCAGCGTCGCCAGCACCTGGGCGCTCTTCTCGAGCAGCAGCGTCTCGGTGATCTCGAGCTCGAGCCGGCGCGGCGACAGGCCGGAATGTTTCAGCGCGTCCGTGACCATCGACAGCAAATTGCCGCTGCGGAACTGCAGCGGCGACAAATTGACGGCGACGCTAACATCGTCGGGCCAGGTCACCGCATCGAGACAGGCGCGGCGCAGCATCAGGCCACCGAGCGGATTGATCAGTCCCGTCTCTTCCGCGACCGGGATGAACTCGGCCGGCGAGACCATGCCGCGCTCCGCATGCGGCCAGCGCACCAGCGCCTCGAAGCCGGTGATGCGGCCGCTCGAGAGGTCGATCAGCGGCTGGTAATATGGGCGCAGCACATCGTGCTGGATCGCATCGCGCAGCTCGACCTCGATCTTGCGGCGGCCCTGCGCCTTCGCGTCTAACGCGGCCTCGAAGAAGGCGAAGCTGCCGCGCGAATCCAGCTTGGCACGCGACAACGCCATGCCGGCGCTCTTGAGCAGCTTTTCGGACTCGTCGCCATCGCCGGGCGCCATCGCGATGCCGATGGAGGCGCCGATCACCACCGAATGGCCGTCGAGCAGATAGGGATCGGCGATGGCTTCGAGCAGGCGCTTGGCGAGGCCCACCGCGTCCTCGGGCCGCGTCAACCCGCTCTGCACGATGGCGAACTCGTCGGAATTCAGCCGCGCCAGCGCGTCCTCCTCGCGCAAGGTCGAGCGCAGCCGCTTGGCGACGCCGCGCAAGAGCTTGTCGCCGACCGCGTGACCCAGCGTATCGTTGACGGCCTTGAAATTGTCGAGCCCGAGCATCAGGACCGCGACCTTCTCGGGGCTACGGCGCGAATGCAGCAGCATCTCGTCCATGGTCTGGCGGAGCAGATTGCGATTCGGCAGGCCGGTCAGACCGTCATGCTGGGCCATGAAGGCGAGCCGCGCCTCGGCGCGCTTGCGCTCGGTGATGTCCATCAGCGCGAGCAGAACCGCGGGCCGCTCGTGATAGACCAGCTCACGGGAATAGATCGCAAGATCGATCAGCGCACCGTCGGCCTTGACGTGCTTCCAGGTGCGCGCGGCCTGCTCCTCGCTGGATCGGTCCTTCGTCCAGGGCGGCTCGCTGTCGAAGGCCTGCAGCGAGCGAATCTTCAGCCGCTCGAACTCGGCGCGGCCGTAGCCGTAATGGGCGATCGCGGCGTCGTTGACGCCGAGGATGCGCTCGTCATCCAGCGCGCAGACGATCATGGGGACGGGATTGCCGTCGAACAGCAGGCGGAACGAGGCTTCGCGCTGCTTCAATTCGGTGATGTCGACGCGCAGGCCGACGACGCCGCCATCATCGGTGCGGCGCTCCTCGATCAGGATGACGCGGCCATCCGACAGCGTCTGTTCGTGGCGCTTGCCGGGCTCGTAGAGCTTCTTCAGCCGCGCGGCGATCCATTCGTCCTCGTGGCCTTCAGCTTCCGGATAGTCGCCGCGGGCAACGCCGACGCGCAGCGTGTCTTCGAGCCGCGCGCCTTCCTGGAACAGATCGGCGGTCTTGCTGTAGATCTCGGCGTACTGCTTGTTCCAGAGAACGTAGCGTCCCTCAGGATCGAGGATAACGATGCCTTGCGGCAGGAGATCGACGGCCTGGCGCAGGCGCTCATGCGATCTGCGGGCGTCCGCGATGGCAGCTTCGGCTTCCGCGCGGCTCTGGACGAACTGGTCGCGTTCGATGCGTGGACGAGCCGCATGCGCGAATCGCGGCTTGCGCGGCTGTCGGCCGCTTCGGGCAAGCACGGTGCGCTTTCGTTTTCTTGTTTCTTTGGACCCCAAACTCAACTTCACACGTCCTAGCCGCACCCAGCGGTCGCAAGTCTTGCTCCAAGTATCTGAAAGAAAAGTAATCCTGGCCGGCAGCGCCACCAAGCTGTCGCTGCGAACAGGACGGATTTGCCCGTTTGCGAGGCGCGTGAAGCGTCATCAGGCGCGTCGAACATGCTGGCGCGTCGTGAAGGCCGCGCGAGAAGATGCAAAAACGCGCAGTCTCCATGAATCAATTCCGGAACGAGGCCGGCCTGCATGCAATTATGCGAGTGCCTCGCGTTCCGCGCACGAATTTTGGTCAATGCAGGATAGCGTTATCGCGCCGTTAAAGGCCGGCAGGCCAGCATGCGACTTTGGGATGATCCGGTTGGAAAATTAAATGTCGTGCTGGGCGCGTCGGCGCGTGCGGCGTCGGCTCCCGCGATGGGTTATAAGAGTGTCAGCATGAGTCGCCGCCGCATCGTCCCCCTCCTGCTCGTCATGACGCTCGTCGTCATAAAAGTCCTGGCCGCCAACGGCGCGCTGGCCCAGGACAAGGGCAGCGTGAACCCGAAACCGCTGCCGCCGCTCGCTAACCCCAACGATCCCAAGATCGGCGCCAAGGAGCTGTTCGCGCGCAAGCTCCTGCCGTCGAAGGGACCCGCCCATGTCATCGGCTCCTATGTGAAGGGCTGCATCGGCGGCGCCGAGCAGATGCCGCTCAACGGCGACACCTGGCAGGTGATGCGGCTGTCGCGCAATCGCAACTGGGGCCATCCCGACATGATCGCGCTGATCAAGCGCCTGGCCGCCAAGGCCCACAAGGATGCGGGCTGGCCGGGCATCCTGGTCGGCGATATCGGCCAACCGCGCGGCGGACCGGCCTTGTCAGGCCATGCCAGCCACCAGATCGGGCTCGACGCCGACATCTGGCTGACGCCGATGCCGGACCACCGGCTCTCGCGCGAGGAGCGCGAGGAGATGTCGGCGGTGATGATGGTGCGTGACGACAGGCTCGACATCGATCCGAGAGTGTTCACCCCGAGCCATCTGCTGGTGCTGCGCGACGCGGCGCAGGAGCCGGCGGTGCAGCGCATCTTCGTCAATCCCGCGATTAAGAAGGCGCTGTGCCGCGAGGCCAAGGGCGACCGCTCCTGGCTGTCGAAGATCCGGCCGTGGTGGGGCCATGACTATCACTTCCACATCCGCATGCGCTGCCCGGCCGGTGCCAGCGACTGCCAGGGCCAGCCATCGCAATCCGAGGACGAGGGCTGCAAGCCCTCCGAATTCGCCTATTGGTTCAGCGAGGGCGTGCTGCATCCCAAGCCGCCGGCGGTGCCGCCGAAGCCGAAACCACCGATGACGCTGGCGCAGATGCCGGCGGCGTGTAAGGCGGTGCTGCACGCGGGCGATGCGAAGCCATAACGGGTGTGAGCGGGCACACTCGCGCCAACCCACTGCTGTCATCCCGGACAAGCGTCAGCGCAGATCCGGGATCCATACTCCCAGGGAGGAGTGTGGTGCGAGATGGCAACTCCGAGTGTTCGCCAAATGCGATCCTGTGGTGATGGGGTGGACGGCCCCCTACGGCATCAGTGTGCCAGAATGAGGTTG
>NZ_CAKZHY010000089.1 GCF_936928535.1 uncultured Bradyrhizobium sp.
TCACGCAAAAAGGGATTGACTAACCAAGGCCCGTTACAGAAGCCCGGATGGAGCGCAGCGCGCCCTCTGTTTTAAAAGGCGTGAAACGAACAGCAAAACCCGGGCGAAACGCGCCGCGGGAAGGACCATTCATGCAAGCTACACCGTGGAAGCGGTTGCTGTTTCTGTACCGCATCAGCCAGCGACAAACAGCGCGGCAAATCCAGCGATGAGCGCACCAACCGCCCAGAACTGAACTCCGACAATTTTCTCGTCTTGAACAACGACGAACAGCATTGCAAAGGGCAGGAGTACGCGTGTCGTTGTAATGCGGACCGCTTTCGCGATCCAGGCAAGCGCCAAGGCGAGCACCAACGCCAACTTGGAAGCTACGATGCTGACATCGCCGAGCCTGATATCAAAGATTGCAAAGATCGCGACGCCCGCGATCACGACAATCAGAAAAGCAACTGCTTCGAGTGCTTTCGAGGGTTCGGGCGTATCGTTCTGAGAATGAGCTTTCATAGGAACAATCCCAATTTCCAATCCTGCCCCGGGGGCTGCAGGTCGGTGTGAAATCGACTACGAAAAATTGCAAAGTATCAGCGAATGCTATTCCAAGATGCTGGATTGCCGCAATAGAGCCGAGCCACCGGCCCGAAACGAGGGCGAACCCTGATCTCACTTGAAGGTCAGCCCCCCTGACCATCTTTGGCGTTGCAGTTGCTGCCATTTCTCGTCTAGAAACGACGTACCGAGCCTCCCGGCAACCAACCGTCAACGGTTTTGACCGAGGATTTGGGGCTCAATAGGGTCTGGCAATGCTGATTCGCGGCCAAATCGATGGGATTTTTGGGGAGGTGGCTCTGTCCGCCGCCACGATCCCGGCCGCGCTGCCCACCCTGCTTCTCGGCGGGCTTCTTCTTAGCTGCCCCTGAGGGCCGGCTGGGCGCTGCGCGCCTGGGCACTCAGGGGTTGGTCGAGATCACCGGACACCTCAAGCGCCCACAGGACTAGCGGCGCGCAAGCTCAAAAGGAAATTTCGCAATGGCCCCCGTGAACAAGTCCGACAAGGACCGCGTCATCATTTTCGACACCACGCTGCGCGACGGCGAGCAGTGCCCCGGCGCCACCATGACCTTCGAGGAGAAGCTCGAGGTTGCCGAGCTGCTGGATGATATGGGCGTCGACGTCATCGAAGCCGGCTTCCCGATCACCTCGCAGGGTGACTTCGAAGCGGTGAGTGAAATCGCCCGCCGCTCCAAGAATGCCGTCATCGCCGGCCTGTCGCGCGCGCATCCCGCCGACATCGACCGTTGCGCCGAAGCGGTGAAGTTTGCCAAACGCGGCCGCGTCCACACCGTGATCGCGACCTCGCCGCTGCATATGCGGGTGAAGCTGAACAAGACGCCGGAAGAAGTGCTCGAGACCTCGGTTGCGATGGTCGCGCGCGCCCGCAACCAGATCGACGACGTCGAATGGTCGGCCGAGGATGGTACCCGCAGCGAGATGGACTATCTGTGCCGCATTGTCGAAGCCGTCATCAAGGCCGGCGCGACCACGGTGAACATCCCCGACACGGTCGGCTACACCGTGCCGGAGGAATACACCCACTTCATGAAGACGCTGATCGAGCGCGTGCCGAACTCCGACAAGGCCGTGTTCTCCGTGCACTGCCATAACGACCTCGGCATGGCGGTGGCGAATTCGCTGGCCGGTGTCGTCGGCGGCGCGCGCCAAGTCGAGTGCACCATCAACGGCATCGGCGAGCGCGCCGGCAATGCCGCGCTCGAAGAGATCGTGATGGCGATCAACGTGCGCAACGACAAATTCCCGTACTGGAACAAGATCGACACCACGCAGCTGACCCGCGCCTCGAAAGTGGTGTCGGCGGCGACCTCGTTCCCGGTTCAGTACAACAAGGCCATCGTCGGCCGGAACGCCTTCGCGCATGAGAGCGGCATTCACCAGGACGGCGTGCTGAAGGACGCTTCCACCTACGAGATCATGCGGCCCGAAATGGTCGGCCTGAAGCAGTCCTCGCTGGTGCTGGGCAAGCATTCCGGCCGCCACGCCTTCGTGCACAAGCTGGAAGAGATGGGCTACAAGCTCGGCCCGAACCAGCTGGAAGATGCGTTCACGCGGATGAAGGCGCTCGCCGACCGCAAGAAGGACATCTACGACGAGGACATCGAGGCGCTGGTCGACGAGGAGATGGCGGCCTCGCACGATCGCATCAAGCTGACCTCGCTGACCGTGATCGCCGGCACCCATGGCCCGCAGCGCGCGACCATGAAGCTGGACGTCGACGGCCAGATCAAGATCGAGGAAGCCGAGGGCAACGGTCCTGTCGATGCCGTCTTCAATTGTATCAAGCGTTTGGTGCCGCACGAGGCCAAGCTCGAGCTGTACCAGGTTCACGCGGTGACCGAAGGCACCGACGCGCAGGCCGAAGTCTCGGTGCGGCTGTCGCAGGAGGGACGTTCGATGACGGCCCGCGCGGCGGATCCGGATACGCTGGTGGCGTCCGCAAAGGCCTATCTCGGCGCGCTCAACAAGATCGTCATGAAGCGCCAGCGCGACAACGTGTCGACGGCGGCCGCGAGCTGACATTCGTGAGCACGTCATTCCGGGGCTCGCGAAGCGCGAACCCGGAATCTCGAGATTCCGGGTTCGATGCTGCGCATCGCCCCGGAATGACGGCGTTAAGGGCGAATAGCTGCCCTGCTAACAGCCAATAGCGGCTCAATGCACGAGCCGCTATTGATGCTCCCGGCTCGAGGAACGGCGCCCCCTGATGGGCCGCCCAAGAGAATAACAAGGGAGAGATCATGCGCATTTTCGCGACCGCCGCGTCCATCGCGGTCCTGGTACTTGGCCTGGCCGTGCCGGCATCGGCCCAATCGCCGATCATCATCAAATTCAGCCACGTCGTCGCGACCGACACGCCGAAGGGCAAGGCGTCGGAGAAGTTCAAGGAGCTCGCCGAGAAGTACACGAACGGCAAGGTGAAAGTCGAGGTCTATCCGAACTCGACGCTGTACAAGGACAAGGAAGAGCTCGAGGCGCTGCAGCTCGGCAGCGTGCAGATGCTGGCGCCGTCCAACTCCAAGTTCGGCCCGCTCGGCATCCGCGAGTTCGAGGTGTTCGATCTGCCCTATATCCTTCCTGATCTGAAGACGCTGCGGAAAGTGACGGAAGGCCCGTTAGGGGCAAGGCTGCTCAAGCTGCTCGAGCCAAAGGGCATCACCGGCCTTGCCTATTGGGACAACGGCTTCAAGCAGATGAGTGCCAACAAGAAGCTCATCACGCCGGCCGACTACCAGGGCGTCAAGTTCCGCATCCAGTCCTCGCGCGTGCTGCAGGCCCAGTTTAAGGCGCTCGGCTCGCTGCCGCAGGTGATGGCGTTCTCGGAAGTCTACCAGGCGCTGCAGACCGGCGTGGTCGACGGCCAGGAGAACACCTGGTCGAACATCTATACGCAGAAGATGCACGAGGTGCAGAAGTACATCACCGAGACCAATCACGGCTATATCGGCTACGTCGTGATCGTGAACAAGAAGTTCTGGGACGGTCTGCCGGCCGACATCCGCGACCAGCTCTCGAAGGCGATGAAGGAAGCGACCGATTTCAACAATGCTCAGTCGCAGAAAGAGAACGACGACGCGCTCGCCGAGATCAAGAAGAGCGGCAAGAGCGAGATCATCAAGCTCACACCAGAGCAGGACGAAGCGATGCGCAAGGCGATGGAGCCGGTCTACAAGGATGCCGCGAGCCGTGTCGGCCAGCCGCTGATCGACGAATTCCAGAAAGAAGCCAAGAGCACGACGAACTAGCCTCAACGGACATCAATCAAGGGCTTCCGTGCTGCAACGCAGAAGCCCTTTGTTGCAAATGATTTCCACTTCGCGATTTTGATCCAGATCAAGGAGTTACATCTTCGTAAGAGTGGCCTCTCTGTCCAAGTTGTAAGTTGCGAAGTGGCCTTGCGACGCTCATCTTCAGGATATCCTTCCAGAGGAGGTTCGGATGAGGAAGTTCACCATCGCCGCCATCGCCGTGCTCAGCATCGCAGGCTCGGGTGCGGTCTATGCCCAATTTCATCGCCCGTGGATGGAACACTTCCGCCACATCCGGATGAACCCGGAAGACCGCGCCGCCATGGTCGACGCGCGGATCGCTGCCGTCCATGCCGGGCTGAAGCTCAACGCCGATCAGGAGAAGCTGTGGCCGCCGGTCGAGGCCGCTGTGCGCGACTTCGCCAAGCTGCGCATCGACCGCGCCAATGCGCGGATGAACGCCGGCCCCGGTGACGCGAACAGGGACGCCGACAAGCCGGACGATCCGGTCGCCAGCCTGCGCCAGCGCGCCGAGGACATGGGCGCAAGCTCGGCAGCCCTGAAGAAGATCGCCGATGCCGCCGATCCGCTTTACAAGACCCTCGACGACGGCCAGAAGCGCCGCCTTGCCCTGCTGACCCGCCACCGCGGCCCCTTCGGCGGCGGCGAAGACGGCCCGCCCCACCACTTCATGGAGCGCGGCATGGGCCGCATGATGGATCGCGGCATGGACCACATGCGGGACGACGGCGCCGACCGGGAGGGCCGGCTCTGAGCGGACCGGGATGATCCGGTTTTAACCTTTGAGAAGCCGCTGGAATCCGGCGGCTTTTCGCATTTCCAGGGCTGTGGAAGAACCTTGAAAAACCTGCTTCACATCGCTTGCCATACCCGGATCGCTTTGCTAAACGACCGGCCTCGCAAGGCATTGACCGCCTTTCGGGCGCATAGCTCAGTTGGTAGAGCAGCTGACTCTTAATCAGCGGGTCCCAGGTTCGAGCCCTGGTGCGCCCACCATTTAAAGCCCTTAGTTTCCAATGGCTTCGCTAGACGCCTCTTGAGGATAAAAGCGAGCTTCGTGCCACGTCTTCTGTAGTATGACGTCCCACGGAAGACTTACCGCGACCTCCCTCTTTGTTTCTGCATCTTCTCCTTGCTTATGTATCTTCACGCCATTCGTTACAGAGCGCGGATCGGACGGTACAGGGCAATTACTTGCCCATCGTAGAATAGGATACTGCGGCGAGCAAAGCGGACATTCTGTTATGCGTCGCCGCGGGGTACTGCAGCACATCCGAGCCGTCAACGAAGGCGCACTTCTTGCGAGCTACAGAACCAGAACCGGATCGTTTGGGTCGGGGGCAGCAGAGCCGATCCCCCGCTGCCGATCGTGCGATTTTGCAAACTAAACTACGATTTTTCTCGATCCTGCACTCCCGCGGATAGCGCTCTCGGAAGCGCCCACGATAACGCCCGTCAGGTTAGCCTCAGGCGCCTGCTTGAATCCGGCCACGTGGACAGCTTCAGCTCAAGGCGTGACCGGCCAATCCGTAGACCCAAGGCTCGTCTTCCTTTCGGTTCAGGAAACGCCGTCCCTTGGACATGGTCGTGACTGTGTCGATCATCCCGAGGCGGCTCTGTTGAAGAAAGTCGGCAAACAGGCCCGTCTGCTCTCGGGTATCCACGCGGGCGAACCTTCCGGCGAGATCCTTGAGATGCACGGCCGTGAGATGGATCGCGTCGCAATCATTGCTGGCAACGATCGGGCCGATCACATGACCGCGCCCGAATTCGCGCTTCATGGAATAGCCGACGGTCTCTCCACCGCGGCGTAGGAGGCAGATTGACGCACCTTCAGAAAGCAATGCAAGCAGCCTCTGACGACCGGTCCCGAACGCGCGTTCATCCAATGCTGCGATTGCTTCAATATTCTTGGCAGACAGCGAGCTCAATTCGCCGTCGAGAGCCGGCACCGGTGGAGGTGGTGACACCACCTCTCCTTGCCATTGAAACACGGTGGCTTCCCTCGTAAAGCCTAGGGAAAGATAGAGGTGGTACGCCGCGTCGGTCGAGTTGAGAGTCAAATTCCGGTCGCCACACCGCTCGAACACCTGCTCCATGAGCCATCGGCCGGTGCCCTGAGCCTGGGTTCGAGGCGATGTGATCACCAGGCCAATGGTCGCGAAATCGTGGCCATGCGGGAACCACATCGCGCTGCCGAAGACGCGTCCTATGCCATCAACGGCTACGATCCCATGACCTGCGCGGCGTAGGAAATCCCAATCCTTGGGGCGATGCGGCCAGCCAACTCCGGTCGACAGTGCGTGGAGCAGCGTCACATCAACGTCGTTGATGTCTTTCGCAGCCAGTTCGAAGGACTTCACGCGTACCGTTCGTCCCATCTCGACCCGTCCGTTCCTTCGCGGGATGCCAGTCTCTCTCGCACATCGCGCCTTTTCTCTCCCGCCACAATAGGGCAGCGGGATTATTTCCCCGCACTATGGCACGGAGACCCAGCAGGTTTTCCCTGTTTGGGCCGTCATTTCGAAATCTTCGGCCTGTCTTGCAGCGCAATTCGGCAGGGAAAGCTTCGGCTCGCGGCTACCCTCGCGATATCAGGCAAACTGTGCAGGCAGAGTGAGTCGCTGTGGATGCTCAAGGAAGTGTTGCGAGGCTAGTCGCTTTTCCTGGCGTCGTCGACACGCCAGGTCGTGTCCCCGGTGGTGGTGTAGCTCGGTAGAGCAAAGCCGCCCGGACGCG
>NZ_CAKZHY010000090.1 GCF_936928535.1 uncultured Bradyrhizobium sp.
CCGCCGCCGCAGAACGTGCGCCGCGTCTCACCGCGCGCGCGGATTTGCGCGAATCGGGCCATTTCTCCTACGCAAATGCGGTCCGCGCGCAGTCGAGGATGTTTCTCGCATCCGCTCGCGCGGCGTCGAGCCAGGCGCGCAAAAACAGCATTTTCCCCAGGGAAAACGCTGTTGCTTCAGTCCTGCGTGCCGTCCTGCGGAGCCTTCCGCCCGAAGGGCGGCTTCAATAAATCCTTCACTGGATATTCACAATTCGCGCAGTTCCGCTAGAGTATGGCTGCCCGCAACGGGCACCAATTCTCGCAAGGAGGTTGCACATGGCGAAAGCCAAGAAGAAGCCGGCTGCAAAGGCGGCGAAGAAAGCCGCGGGGAAGAAGGCTGTGGCCAAGAAGAAGGCCCCGGCCAAGAAGGCGGTTGCGAAGAAGGCCGTGGCGAAGAAGGCGGTGAAGAAGACCAAGCGCAAGCCGTCGGCGGCGCTGATGAAGGCGATGAACCCGAGCGCGCTGCTCGCCGAGGTGGTGGGTGCCAAGCCGCAGCCGCGCGGCCAGATCACCAAGAACCTGTGGGCGTACATCAAGAAGCACGGCCTGCAGGACAAGGTCAACAAGCGCCTGATCAACGCCGACGAGAAGCTGAAGAAGATCTTCGGTGGCAAGTCGGTGGTCAACATGTTCGAGATGACAAAGCACGTCAGCAAGCACATCAACTAGTCGGCCGCGATCGACGGCGAAAAGGGGGCCCTATGCGCTGCGATCGGACGGGGATCGAGATTCGGGATTCGTCCGAAGGCATCTGGGACGACGGGGAGTGGATCAGCTGGCACTGGATCAACCAGTGCATCGACGATCAGGAGCGCCAGCACGCCATAAACCTCGAGCCAGCCGAGCAGCAGGAACAGCAGCGCATAGAGCATATTGCGAATGCCGTGCAGCTTCAGCTCGAAACGCTGCGATGGGCGCCAGGCCAGGCGCTCGGTGAATTCGTGGTGATAGAAGGTGTCGAATACGCCCATCACGATCTGGATGGCGATGAGCGTCCACAGCAGCGGCGTCATGACACGGCCTCCCTGAACAATGCGGACTGGTGGATCAGCGCGCCGTAACGCGGATGAATGACATCGAGAGTGAAGCGGAACGCGCCCTCGCCGAGGTCGCTGTGGGTCACGGTGAGGTCGCCCGGCGTGAGCCATCGCGGCAACGGGATCCAGAAGTGCCCGAGCTGGAGGCCGTAACCGGCACTGCGGAAGGTCAGCGTCTCGCCTTCGACCGCAATGCGCAGCGCCATGCAGACGCCGAAGCCGACATATTCTTCTAGTCCCGTCGGGCCGGCGAAACGCTTGGCCGAATGGATCACTTGTGGAAAGCCGCGCTTGCGCGCGCAGATCCGCGTCCAGGTCTGACCGCCTGTCGCACCATCCTCGGTAACCGTGACGATCATGGGCACGCCGGTATCCCGCCCCGTGGGAAGCGGCCCGCCGATCAGGCGCGCGGCTTGCGCAACCCACCAGCCGATGTCGCTGAAGGCGACCTCGTCGACCACGCCGACATAGACCACGCTGTCGCCATCGGCGACGCGCTTGGAGAAGCGCCGCCAGGTTGCAAGCGGAAGGCGGCCCCAATCCTCGTCCGACAGCAACGCGCGGAAGCGGCGGTCGTCGAGCAGCTTGATTTGAGCGGAAATTGGTGCGTTGGAGCCCGATAATCTCGCCGACGTCATCGCACCCTCCTCAATACTATTTGGCCTTGCCCAGCGGCAGCAGGCCCACGATCTTCTCGCCAAGCCGCATCAAGGCGGCCAGCCGCGGCCGCGGCACTTTCAGCATCTGCATGAACCAGTGGTCGGCGAGCTCGGTGAAGGCGAGCATCTCCTTCAGCCGTTTGCTCGCGACCGGATTGATGGTCGGATCGTCGGCAGCGTCGGTCACGCAGGCCCGCAGCGCCGTGATCGCGGGATCGAGCTCGCGCTCCTTGCGCCGTGCCGCGATACGGGCTGCGACCTCCCAGATGTCGGTCTCCGCCTCGTAGTGATCGCGGCGGTCGCCGAGGATCGGCACGCGGCGGATCAGGTTCCAGGCGAGCAGCTCCTTGAGCGAGTTGGACACGTTGGAGCGCGCCATGCCGAGCGTGTCGGCGATGTCCTCGGCCGTCATCGGCGCTTCGGCGAGATAGAGCAGCCCGTGGATCTGGCTGACCGAGCGGTTGACGCCCCACTGGTCGCCCATGTCACCCCAATGCAGGATGAAGCGCTCGACGGCGGCGGGGAGTTTCTTTTTTCCGGTTGTTTCTGTCATAACAGAAATATCTGACATCTACGATTACGTGTCAAGGGCCGTCAGACGCCTTGCCCTCGTGCATACCGTCCGCACCATTTGCCTAAAAACGTTCCATAGATCGGGAACCAAACGCCTTCTGGAGCGTTTGCCCCCGTCGAGGCGGGGTCCGGAATGATCAAAAAGTTCAGTCAACAGAGAGACTTGTTCGAAAGCGAACGGAGTTTCCGGCTGTTGGTTGAGGGAGTCGCGGACTACGCGCTCTACATGCTCGATCCCAATGGGATCATCACGAGCTGGAACATTGGGGGCGAGCGGATCAAGGGCTATTCGCCCGAGGAGATTCTCGGCCAGCATTTCTCGCGCTTCTATACCGAGACCGATCGGGCCAACGGCAAGCCGGCCCGTGCGCTCGGCATCGCCCGCGACCAGGGGCGTTATGAGGAGGAAGGCTGGCGTGTCCGCAAGGATGGCACTTTCTTCTGGGCCAGCGTCGTGATCGATCCGATCTACGAGAACGGAGCCCTGGTCGGCTTCGCCAAGATCACGCGCGACATCACCGAGCGCCGCAACACGCAATTGAAGCTCGAGGCGATGCAGACACAGCTCGCGGAGTCGCAGAAGTTCGATGCGCTCGGCCAGCTCACCGGCGGCGTCGCACACGACTTCAACAATCTCTTGATGATCATCAGCGGCAGCCTTCACATCCTCAAGAAGGGCGACCCCGAGGATTCCAAATTCCAGCGCGCGATCTCGGCGATCGAGACCGCCGCCAAGCGCGGCGCCGCGCTGACGGGACAACTCCTGACCTTCGCGCGGCGGCAGAGCGTCAATCCGCAGGCGATCCGTTTGGCTGACCGCATCGAGGCAATCCGCGAAGTGCTCCACGCCGGCGTGGGGAGCGCGGTTCGCCTGGCCTTCGACATCGAGCGCGAGGTCTGGCCCGTCAAGGCCGACATCTCCGAGTTCGAGACGGGACTGCTCAATCTCGTCATCAACGCGCGCGACGCCATGCCCGATGGCGGCACGGTGACCATCGGCGCGCACAACATCGTCCTCGACGATCCGCTCCATAGCGGCGAATACGTCGCCATCACGGTCACCGATACCGGGCTCGGCATCCCCCCCGACGTCGTCGACAAGATCTTCGAGCCGTTCTTCACGCCGAAACCGGTCGGCAAGGGCACCGGTCTCGGCCTGTCGCAGGTACACGGCTTTGCGCACCAGGCCGGCGGCACGGTCAAGGTCGCAAGCGAGCTCGGCAAGGGCACGACCTTCACCATCCTGCTGCCGCGCGAAACCGCGACCGCAGCGAGCGAGGCGCCGGAAGCCGCGCCGGTTCGCGGCAGCGGCACGGTGCTGCTGGTCGAGGACAATCCCGATGTCGCACTCGTCAGCACCGGTCTCCTGGAGCAGCTCGGGTACAGCGTGCGCCGGGTTGCAGATGCCGAATCCGCGCTGCGCGAGCTCGAGAGCGATGGGGTCGACTTCGTCTTCTCCGACATCGTCATGCCCGGCAAGATGGACG
>NZ_CAKZHY010000091.1 GCF_936928535.1 uncultured Bradyrhizobium sp.
TACAAGCTCGCCGAGGCTGCCTGATATGATTCGAACTAAGGAAACGCCCGACTAGTCAGGCTCGGCCGGCGGCTACACCGCTCATGGATCGAATTGCCCGTTCCGCGTGCCAATGCATTCCGAGTGCATGGAGCTTCTCGGCAGCTTCGGCTGCAGTCTGGTGGGCCGCTTCGCCCTGCCCTTGCAACGCGTGAAGCTCAGCGCGTGCGGCGAGATTGAGCGCAGCATCGCGCAGCGAGCCGCGCCAGCCTGCCGAGGTTTCGGCCCGCAGCAACCAGCGCCGGCTTCGTACAAAATCCCCGCGGCGTGCCGCGAGCTTCGCAAGCGCGCGGCACGCCATCGCCTCGCCCAGCCGCTCGCCCTCGCGCGCGCGGCCGAGGACATGGGCTGCGTATCGCCGCGCCGTATCGACGTCGTTGGCATCCGCCGCCGCCTCGACCAGCCAGCTATATTGAACCGAGGTGTAGAAGTGGAAGTTGCGCCGTTCCATCCATTGCGCGGCATCTCGCAGCTGTTGCAAGCCGTCGGCATCGCCGGATGTCGACCAGCGGGCAAATCCTGATGCAGCGCGGCACGCCGCCAGCATCAGCAGGCTGCGCATGTTCTCGGCGGCGCGCGCGCCCTCCACCGCCAGTTCCTCCGCCTCCCGCCAGCGCCCTTGCCAGACCAGCGCAACCGAGATCCAGTTACGCACTGAGCTGACGACCGGATGGGTCGAATCTTTGACCAGGCTCATCGCTTCGGCGAAGCACTCGTGGGCGCCATCAAAATCGCCGCGGTCGGCCAGGATACTGCCTTTGCAGGACAACGAATAAGCCGAGCCGACGGCGATCGCATTATGGGGGCGACTGCGCTTGGTCGAGATGGCAGCCTCGATCAAGGCGGTGGCTTCGTCGTATTGGCAGCTCGCGGCGAGAATCTGACCCAGCACGGCTTCGATCCGGGCAATCAGGCGGCGCTCGCCGAGCTTGCGTGCCCATTCGAGTGCGGTTCGTGTATGTGTCGCTCCCTCGCGAAAGCGGCCGAACCCGTAACACATGTAGCCGAGCCACTCATAAGCGGTGGCCGTCGCGCCGATGTCGCCGAGCGAGGACGCGATCGCGACCGCTTTTTCGAACACGCTGGTGTCGTCGGTCAACGACAGCGGATCGAAGATGTTGGCCATTCCAAGTTTGTTCGCCAGCAGGCACCAGCGCAGCGATTGCTCGCGCGAGCGGTCCGGCACCTGATCCAGCGCATCCATCGCAGCCTTATATTGGGACCCGGCGACGTCCAAGGCGAAAGCCGCCATGGCCTTGTCGCCGGCGCGTTCGGCATAATGGGCCGCGTTTTCCCAATGCCCTGCGCCGCGCGAGTGGTAGGCCAGGGCTTCCAGCGTGTCTTCGCGTTCGGCCTGCTCGGACCGCGCCAGCAGACCGGCTTCGATCCGCCTGTGCAAGGCCTGACGTTCGTGCAGGCCGATGGTGTCGTAGACCGCATCCCGCGTGATGCCGTGTTTGAAGCGAAGCACGTCGCCAGCTGGATCGGCGAAGAGAAAATCCGCGTCGGCCAAGGCCCGCAGCGTCGCCGGGTCGGGCTCGCTGCCGCAGGCCGCAAACAGCAACCCTTTCGGCACCGTGTTGCCGATGACTGCCGCGGCGCGGACCACGTTGACCTGGTTCGGCGGCAGGCGCGCCAGGCGCGAGGCGACCAGCGTTGCGATCCATCCTCCTTGTTTGTTGCGCAATTCGAACGAGGCGGGATCGTTGGCCGCGATGGAATGGCACAGCTCCTCGATGAACAGCGGCACGCCGCCCGCATAGGCGTGAACGCGGGCCACCAGGAAGGGATCGGCTTGCGGCACCCAGCGCCGTACGGCGAGATCTGTTTCCTGTCCCCCGAAGGGCTCCAGCCGCAGCTGCGGTGCGCCGGAAATCCACTCGGTGCCGTCGTCGCGCGGCCGGGCGGCGAGGATGAAGCGCGGTCCATTGGGCAATTGCAGGAGCTTCTCCAGCAACTGCCGGCTTGCGTCATCAGACCATTGCCAGTCGTCGATCACGAGCACCAACGCGCCCTGCTCGGACAGGACGGCAAAGAAGCCCAGCAGGGCACCGACGACGCCGTTGACGGTCATGTGGCCGCCGCGCGCATCGGCGCCGGTCGAGGCGAGTGCGATGATCGCCTCCGCGCGCGGACCGAGCTGGGCGAGCCATGGCTGCAGGGCGTCACGGGCCGCATCGTCCGCCTCGGCAATCGAGGCGTCGGGCCGTATCCCAAAATAGGCGCGCAGCATCTGCAGAAATGGTTGCAGCACCTCGGCACCGACATAGCTCTCGCAACTGCCACGCAGCAGCTTGAACTGATCGGTCTCACAGTGGCGCAGCACCTCTTCGAGCAGCCGCGTCTTGCCGAGACCGGGACCGCCGACGACGATCGCGCAACGTTGCGAGGCCGGCTGAGGCTCGTCGAGAAACCCGGTCAGATAGTCGAATATCTCGTCGCGCCCGATGAAGGGCGTCAGGCCCCGCCGGGACGTTGCGTCGAACCGCCGCGTCACCATGCTTCGTCGCAGCACCGCCCGCGCCTGCGGCATGCCCGAAGCAGCTTCAACGGGGGCACCGAGCTCGAAGAAATTCGCGTGCGGCCCGAGGGCATCGACGCTGGCGAGGATCTGGCCCGGGGCAGCCTGGCGCGACAAATGCGCCGCCGTGTTCACGACATCGCCGATCAGGTCATACCGGCCTGACTCGATGTCTCCTTCCGTCAGGAGCAGGGTGCCAGCGTGGATACCCGAATGCATGCGAAGCGGCATCAGAGCCGCGGACACGCCATCGGGCCGCAACAGCCCGACCCAACGGTGAATATCGATGGCGGCTTCGGCCGCACGACGACCGTCATCCTCGCCCGACCTGGGATAGCCGAACACGGCAAGGACACCATCTCCCTGTGTCCGGATGACGCGGCCGCCATGCTTGGCCACCGCGCGATGCCAGATATCCCTGAGCTGGCCGAGCAGCTCGGAGAGATGTTCCGACTCGATATCCCGACCCAGCACGGTGGACCCGACGAGGTCAGAGAAAAGCACCGTCAATCGATGACGTTCGCCTTTCGGGTCGTGGGTCTGTGTGTTCATCGTCGCTGTCGAGGCCAGCTCGTTCCCAAACAGCAAACACGGCCAAAGCTGGCGCCAGACCGGATGCCGCAAGGCATCATACACACCCACAGGATGTCGGCTAGCGTCCGCAGGTACAAAGGTAAATCTCGCACGGCGGCATATGCAATCGGCAGATTTGCTGCCGCGACCGCCCTAAAATCCAACTCCAACCCGTCAAAACCTGACGAATTTCCTCGGCGGATCACGCAAAGGTTCGCCGGGACACGAAGGCCGGTCCGCACCTGCCGTCCCGAAATGGCCGGTTGAGTTTTGGCTTCCTATTGTGCGGCCACAAAGAGCCTCCTGACCGCGGCAACCGGCGCAGCAAAGGCAAAGCCGCTGCGTCGTGCAAGCACGACCCCGATCAGCTTCCCCTGCAGATTGACCAACGCACCGCCCGAACTGCCTTGGGCGACGCGAACATCCGATTGGATCAGATCGCTATTGGCGATCCCCGGGCAGGAACGATGCAGGGCCGACACGATGCCAAGTGTCACGCTCTGTCCCCAATCCCCGGGATTTCCGATCGCCAGGACCGGCTCGCCCACCTCGAGGGCGCCAGCGTCATCGAGCGTCATCGCGCGAAGATTGTCGGGAGCGACGCGGAGCAGCGCAACGTCGTCTCGATCGGATCGCGCGAGCACAAGGGCCTCCAACGCACGGCCATCCTGGAGCTGAGCCTTCACGACAGATGCGCTGGCGACCAGGTGATTTGCCGTCACGATGAAGCCCGCCAGGGCGTCTACAATGACACCCGCGCCCTGCCATTCCCGGAGCGTGGGAGGATCAGGAAATCCGGCTTCCGGATCAAATATTCGGGGTTCCGATGGCACGCCCCAAGCCCGGATTCCGACCACGGCCGGCGAGATGCGTTTCACGAGAGGCGCAAGGTTCGTCGTCGAGAGCGTCTCTGCCTGCTCCCTATAGAATTCATTGGCTCGGCAGACGCCGGATCCGAGGAGAAGCGCCAGGCTCAATGCCGACGCGACCGTCCATTTGAGGGACCGGTAGAAGGTACCAAGCGGCATGAGAGACGCCTCCGTCGATCCGAGTGACGCTGCTCCAGCAGCCTAACGACAGCGGTCAGGCGCGGTTTGAGGTGTCTCAAGTCCGCCATGCCAGGCTTCGGACTCTCCACGCCCATGTCGGGCCACCGCACGCGCCGGCGCCCTCCTTCGTGCCGACTTACGGATATTTCCTTAGGTGACATGCCCGAATTTCGGGATTCCGACTGATGCGTTAGACGTCTACTGGCAGCACGAATTCGGCTCGTTGACGATGGAGCCTGCAGTGAATCACTCGATCTACACCGCAGACAAGACAACGCACCTGAAGGTGGTGGTCCTGGTGCTTGTCGGCAGCATCGCCCTGATGGTGATGATGCTGACCGCCCGCGTGGCTCATCCAGAATTCAACGCGCGAGCGACGGCGACCCGGACCGTCTACGAGCCTCATCCAGACCGTGCCCTGACCGCGCTGACCCGACCAGAGAAGCATCCAATCTAGATCATTGACGGAGAGCCCCGATGACCAACGAAGCGATCAAGGCGTTGATGGTACTTGCGCTCTACGGAATCCTCGAGATCGCACTGTTCTCCCCGTCCATTGGCAAATTTGCCAAGCGCATTGTGCCGTCGGGAAACCGTCGCGCTCGCGGCAGGTAAATTCAGGAGATCGCACCCCGCGATTGCGGCGTGCGCTTTCGACTACAACGGTTCGTCGTCCAGCGTGGACGGCTCCATCTGAAGCGACACGAAGTCGCCGCCGCCGTAATCATCCTCGGGATCCGGTCGGTCGGGCTGGAGATAAAGCCGGTCCTCGACCGCTCGAACGCCTGCAACATTCTCGCACGCCACGATAAGCGCCCGATGCGCGTTTTCCCCCCTGACGACGCCACGTAGCGTGACCGTGCCGTCCTTCACGCTGACGTTCAGGCAGACCGGCTGCCACGGCGCCCCGGCCAGCGCGGCCAGGACGGAGCGGCGAATCTGACCATCATCCCTGGAGTAGCCGGAGGCGCTGGTCAGCGGGCCGGCAACTGCGGACAGGAAGTCGGATCGGGTGATGATCCCGACGATGCGTTCGCCACGCATGACCGGCACATGATTCAGCCGCCGTCGCTCCATCATGTCGGCAACCTCCACAAGGGACGCCTGCTCAGTGGTGGAAAGCGGCTCGCGGGTCATCACCTGCTCGACCGTACGTCCGTGCTCCTTCACGAACTCGGCTGCGGTCCGATCGGCTCCACGCAACATCGTCAGCAAACGGTTGCGTTCGTGCGCCGTGCCGATTTCGGCCCGCCTCAGGAAATCGCTTTCGCAGAGGATGCCGACGAGTTTGCCGGCCGGGTCGACCACGGGCAGGCCGCTGATGTGATGGGCAAGCATCACCTTGATGGCCTCGGCGACCGGCGCCTCCGGCCGTATCGTCAAAACGCGTCTGGACATGATCTGGTGTACGCGCATGTATTCCTCCGAGAGAGATACAACAGGTATTTGCCGTGACGAACGACGTCTTGATCAGGATCAACGCCCGCGCGGTCTACGATGCCATCCTGAAATCAGACATCGGAACATTTCGAACATGCGCCTACGAACGGTTCTGCTGAGTGCGATCATCGTCGCGCTGTCCGCCTCCGGCGCAGCCGCGCCGGCCGAGCTGTCTGCGACATTGTCCGACCTCATGACCAGACTTCAGCTTCAGCACGCAAAGCTTTGGTTTGCGGGCAAGCTGAGCAATTGGAACCTAGCCAATTACGAGATTCAACAGATTGACGCCAATCTTGAAGCGACCAGCCGGTTGCTCGCGAATCCCTCACAAGCCGATCGCGCCAGGGAGCAGATCAGGGCCGTACGCCAGGCGCTCCAATCGAAGGACGGTCCCGCGTTCATGACATCGTATGCCGGCCTGACAAACGAGTGCAACGGTTGCCACCGGAGCAGCGGGTATGCCTGGATCGCCATGCAGATCCCGCTCACCCTGCCCGTTCCCAATCAGTTGTTTGTCGACCAGGTGTCCGAGGGGCGCGCAATCGCCAACGCATCTTGCGGGACGTGCCATGTCGTCGCCGATGCTGCGAAGGAAGCACCTGCGTTCCGGCCGTCCCCACCGCCTTTCCCGGAGATCATCAGCAGACCGTCCTTCTCCGCGGACAGTCTGCGGCATTTCCTGACGTCGGGCCATCGGCGGCTGGGGCCGGACCAGGCCATGCCGAATCCGCGGCTCTCCGAATCCCAGATCGAGGCTGTGGTCGCCTATCTGGAGACATTGCGAGCCGATCCGCGGCGTTGAGACGGGCTCCATCTGCTCCGGCGCCCGTCGCAGAGCCTCCGGCCGATGCACGCTAGCGCAGCGGCAGCAATTCCAGTTGGCCTTGCGCCGTCTTGACCGCGGCTCCGAACCAGCTCTGGCTCGGCGCCTCCTTGGCGAAACACTTGGTATAGGCCGCCATCGCCTGGTCTTCCTTGGCCATGGCGTCTTCCGGCATCTTCCTGGCCATCATCTGCTTCCAGACCTTTTCGCAGGCCGGGATTTCAGCCGTCTTGACGGCCTCGGTCGCGGCAAGGAAGTAGACCTTGTCGCCCCTGACAGCGACGACGTCGATCTCGTGCGGCGGTCCCTTCAGGTCGCCATTGCCACGCACGCCGAGCACCGCGACCGCGGCGCTCACCGATGCCGGCTTGGTGATAGGAAGCTCGGCATATTTGGCGAAGGCGGCGTCCTGGATGGCGGCATAGTAGAAGGTATCGGATCTGAACGCCGCGTCGATCTCTTGCGGCATGGGATCCTTGCGGTGCTCGGCAAGCCAGTGCTTGATCAGCGTCGTCGTCGTCACCACGGCCTGCTGCTTGTCGCCCTCAGTGGCGAAGGCGAGCCCGTCCAGGTGGCCAAAGCCGGAGTCGCCCTTGAACAGCGTATCGACATTCGACTTGCCCGCTGCCGGCAGCCCCTTGATGGCCACCGTCCCGACCAGGCCACGCAGCACGCCGGTCAACTCGTCGAGCGCCGCATCGTGCTGCTTGCTGGTCTCGTCGCTCTCCTTGGCCTTCGAGAATTTTGCGATGTAGCGGTCGCGCAGATCGAGATAGTGCTGCTCGGGAGAGGCTGCGCGTGCAGGCGTGGCGAGGGCAAGCAGGCAGAGCAGAACGATCAATTTCATCGCGGTATCCGAAGCGCTTCTGGGTAATCTTCAATCTTGGTGACGTGACCGACCCGGAAGGTTCATCGCCGGCAGCATGCCCTGCTCCGACGGACAACCAATCCTTCACCATGCCCGCCGGGTTCGATTGAGCGCCGGGAGCCCGACAGGTAAAATCGGCGACTGATTTTTCGGCAAGTGCCGGTATCTAGGTTCGGGAATGACTTCCATGAGCGACTTGCGCGCTGCGACCAGGCAACCCACGGCGAGAACCGGAATCATCGAGTTCGAAGGCGCCAGGGGCGCGGTGAGCATCCCCTGCACCATCGCCGATGTCTCCGGCACCGGCGCACAATTGAAGCTCGACTGGTCGCTGGCGTTTCCGAAAGAGGCCACGCTGATCTTTGCCGACGGCTTGCGCAAGACCTGCCGCGTGGCCTGGCAGAAGCGGCGGCTGCTCGGCGTCGCGTTCGCTGACGGGGTCGCCAGCGCGGACGAGCAGGCCCTGATGATGACGGAGCAAGAGCAGGCCCTGCACCGGCGGCACATCGGCGCCCAAGTCAAGGGTGCGCGCGAGGCGCGTGGCTATACCGAAGCCCAGATTGCTAATCTCGTCGGCGTCTCGCCTGAGTTCATCTCGCGCGCCGAGCGTGGCGAGATCAGCATTCCGCTGCACCAGCTCACGCACATGGCCGAGCTGTTTCTGGTTGACCTCGACAGTCTCGTCGCAGGCCCGGCGTCGTTTGCTCTGCCGCCGGCAGCTTAAGGCTTGTGGCAGCACGAGCTGCTGGCGGTGTCCTGTTCGCCTGCGAGCACGCTGCGGCTGTTACGCTCCGGCGGGATATCGCCGGCTGCATTGGCGGCGAAGAAGCCGGTCGGCTTCAGCGTGAAGCCGGCATATTCGACCGGCATGATCGGAAAATCCTCGGGCTTGCAGATGTGGGTGTGGCCGAAGGAGTGCCACAGCACGATGTCCGTGTTCTCGATGTTGCGGTTCTGCGCGGCATAGCGCGGCAGCCCATCGCCGCCGGCGTGGTTGTTGGGATAATCGCCGCTGGCGTATTTCTCGGCCCTGTCGAACGCGGTGACCCAGACGTGCCTAGTTGCGAAGCCGCCCCGCTTGCGTACATAGCTGCCCTCCTGCGCCAACATCAGCGGGCTCGGATTGACCATGAGCTTGTAGGCCGGCGCATTGCCGACCGAATTGACCTCGTTGGGATTACTGATCTTCCAGAACCGGCCGGTTTCGCCATTGGCGATGGAGGCGGCATCCCGCTCGCGTGAGAGCACGCGCGTGGTCGTGTCGAATGCGTTGCCGTGGGGATTGTCCGCGCCCCAGGGCCGCGGCACGAACTCGTGCTCGCTGACGGTGTTGCCGCCGCCATCGAGATCCATGTGCATGCGCACGTTGAAGAAGTGCTGGTGCGTCGGGCCGCCGAGGCCGTCGTCGACCATGCCGCCCCATTTGTATGTCTCGCCGGGCTGCACGGCGGCGGTCTGGATGATGCCGGTGAGCTTTGTCTCGAGCTGGATCGTGCCGTCCTGGTAGAGGTACCAATAGAAGCCGTAGTCGTAATTGCCGACGGTGGCGAAGAACGAGATCACGAGCCGCCGGGACCTGCGCACCTCGAACAGGCCGTTGCGGAATTCGTAGTGTTTCCAGGCAATTCCATAGTCTTCTTCATGCATGCAGATGGCGTTCTGCATGACGAAGGGTTTTCCGTTGTTGTCGGCGGCCGGCACGTCGAAATATCTGATGTGGCCGAGGCAGTCGCAGCCGAGCTCGAGCGCATTGGCGAGCATGCCGAGGCCGTATTCGCCGGCATCGAACGCCGACTTCCAGAAATGGTTCGCGGTCGGATCGGCGTAAGGAACCACCATCTCGGTAACGCTGGCGCGGTGGATCAGCGAGCGTTTTCGCGCGCCGTCCTGGTAGGCGAGCTGATGCAGCACCAGCCCCTCGCGCGGCGTGAAGCCGACGCGAAAGCTCCATTTCTGCCAGTCGACCTTCCAGCCATCGACCGTGAAGCTCGCGCCTTCCGGCTGCTCGATATGCAGCGGCTTGATATCGGTGCGTGGGTTCGCAACCTCATGCGCGCCGTAGTTCCGCTTTTTGCGCGGAATCGGCACGATCGGATCCGCGTCGGTGAGGTCGATGATCTTGCCGGCGATGAGGTCGACGACCGCGACGACGCCTTCGATCGGATGGGCATAGCCGTTGTCCTGCAGGTGCTCGCGAAAGAAGCTGACGGCGCGAACGATACGCGCGCCGCGCTCATAGTCGAAATCGAAGAATCCGGACGAGAACGGATCGACCTGGACCAGCTCGATGTCCTTGTCGGTCAGCCCTCGCCGATACATCGCCGCGCGCCATCGAGGATCGGCCTTCACCACGGCCTCGCATTTGAAGAACTCTTCGAGCATCACCGATGGCTGCCCATAGGGCGCCTCGCGGTTCCCGATGACCTTTCGGGCGACGATCTCGTCACGGGCGAGATCAACGATGTGCTCGATCGCCTCACCCGTCACGACGTCGAGGGTCAGCGCGAAGGCGCGGCGCCCGACGCCGCTGGCAGCCAGCTCCTGCTTGGTCGGCTCTTCCAGCCGAACCGTCGGAAAGCGGCAATCCTCCGGCGAGGCGGCCGCGGCCCGGACCAGCGTGCAGGCCGCGGTGATCTCCTCGGCGGTCAAGGGATCAAGCGGATGCGTCGTCGCGGTCTGCGTTGATGAACCGGCCTTGACTGTATCGAGCATGGCGATGTCCTGAAATCAGCGCGGAGCAAGATGAGTTGAGATGGCGCGGTAGGCCGCGAACCAGCGTTGGTCGACCGGGACGTCCATCGCCTTGGGCTGCGTCGCGAGCTTGACGATGACGGTGTCGGAGTCGAGATCGACATAGAGGTGCTGGCCGTGAATGCCGATCGCCGTCAGCGCGTTGCGCGCGGGATCGATCGTGAACCATTTACTGCGATAGCGTGCGCCCGGGAAGAATTCTGCGAGGTCGCCATCGGCCCAGGCCTTGGGATCGCCGTTCTCCCTGATATCGTCGATCCACCAGCCCGGCACCACCTGCCGCCCCTCGACTACGCCACGATTGCGCATCATCTCGCCGAAGCGCAGCAGATCGCGCGCGGTCACGGAGATTCCGCCGGCGATGCGGCCCATGCCGTGACTATCGAGCGTGAGCGAACCGTCCTCCTCGGCGCCCATGGGCTGCCAGAGATAGTCGGAGAGGATGCGGTGGTAGGGCATGCCGCAGGCGCGTTCATACACCCAGCCAAGCACTTCGGTATTGGTCGAGACGTAATGAAACACCTTGCCGTGCGGCTTGCCGGTGCCACGAAGCGTCGCCAGATACGCGCGCTGATGGCCGGGTTCGACGCCTGATGGCGGCACGTCCCAGCCCGAAGAAAAGCGATAGCGCGCGACGTCGCCGGCCGGGTCCTCGTAATCCTCCTCGAATTGGATGGCGACGGCCATGTCGAGGAGATTGCGCACGGTGCAGCCGGCATAGACCGAGGCCTCCAACTCGGGCACGTAGCGGACCACCCTCGCCTCGGGATCGATCAGGCCGCGCGCGGCGAGCACGCCGCCGAGCGTACCCGCGATCGCCTTGCTGATCGAGCAGATCAGATGCGGCGTGGTCACGGTCATGCCGTCGCCGTACCATTCGTGGACCAGTGTGCCCCGATGCATGACCAGAAGCGCGTCGGACTGGGTCTCGCGCAGCGTGGCCTCGATCGTGGTCGCCTTACCGTCAGGCGAGGTGAAGCCAAGTTTTGTCAGCTCACGCGGAGCACTCGCGATCGGCGTCGGCTGCGCGGAGCGACGGATCTCGGCAGTCGGCAGCACTTCGCGAACGTGGGTAAAGCCCCAGCGGATCGCCGGAAAGCTGCGCCAATTGGCGCGCGTTACCTGGGCCTCGGGCGCCGGTGGGCTGCCGCGCATGATCTCGGTCGGTCGCATCTCGATCCCTCCGCAAGCGATCCCGGCTCCGGTGCCGGCAACGATATTGCGGAAGACTGCACCCAGCCGCCTCAATGCGTTATCGAGATCCCGCAATATTTTGCTGGACTGCGCCTGTGGTCGTGCCAGTCTGGCGTCGTTCCCGCCAGTCGCATGGCGACCGGATTTCGACGTGCTGTCATGGCCTTAAGCGCAACTCTTCCGATTCAAGACTCGGCTGCCAACCTGTTCCAGGCGAGCAGCACCGACGTGGATGAGCATTGCGCCGCGCTTGGCCGCTGGCGACTGAACTACGACCAGATCAGTGCCGGCGCGTTTCGGGGCAGCTTTACCCAGCTCTCGCTGCCCCGCGTCGATGTGTTTCGTGAGATGACCAGCCAGCAGGTCCGCCAATACGGCCAGCTCGGCGCCGATAGCTTCGGCATCGGCCTGCCCTGGCACGGCGACGGCGAGGTCAATTGCAACGGCGCCGGCGTTGCAGGTAGCCAGGTGATCACCTGCATGGACGCCGAGGTCGACATGTGCACGCCGAAGGCATTCGAGTTTCGCGGCGTCGTCACCAGCGCGGCGCTGATCGAGCAATTAGCCGCTTGCCTCAACATCGAGCTGCCGCGCGCAGTCTGGCACCAGTTACGCGCCATGGAGATGGCGGAAGCGCCGGTCGCGCGGCTGCGCGCCCATCTTGCCGCGATCCAGGAGACCATCACGACCGTGCCGGAACGTTTCGACGATGCAGTCACCCGGCAAGCGCTGGAAGATGCCCTCCTCGTCGAGATCATGGATATGCTGCCCGCGGCGCGCCCTGCCGATCCCGGCCGCAGTGCCGTGGCGCGCAAGCGCACGGTCGATCGCGCCCGCGCGCTGATGCATGACAGCGGTGACCGCACGCTCTCACTGCTCGAGATCTGCAAGGCAGTCGGCGCCAGCCCGCGCAAGCTCGGCTATTGCTTCCAGGAGGTTTTGGGCACGAGCCCGATGCATTACTGGCGCGCGATGCGGCTGAACCGCGCGCGACGGGACCTCAAGCGCGGCACCGATGCGTCAGTCTACGACATCGCCGTGCAGCACGGCTTCTGGCACTTCAGCCAGTTCTCGCTCGACTACAAGCGCCACTTCTCCGAAAAGCCCTCGGAGACGCTGCGGCGCGCCAAGCTGGCGGCTTGATCGGGATCAGTGGTGCCGCAAGCGGCGATTGACCCGCCGCGCCAAGTAATCGCCGGCACTCTGGACGAGCTGGACCAGCGCGATCAGCACGACCACCACGGCCAGCATCATCTCCGGCATGAAGCGCTGGTAGCCGTAGCGGATGCCGAGATCGCCCAAGCCCCCGCCGCCGACCGCGCCGACCATGGCGGAGTAGCCGAGCAGGCTGACCACCGCGAGCGTCAGCGCCAGCAACAGGCCCGGCAGCGCCTCGGGGATCAGCACCTTGAACACGATCTGGAACGGCGAGGCGCCGAAAGAGGATGCGGTCTCGATCAGGCCGCCATCGACCTCCCGGATCGCGGCTTCCACCAGGCGCGCGATGAATGGCGTCGAGGCGATCGTCAGCGGCACGATCGCCGCGGTCGAGCCGATCGAGGTGCCGGCGATAAGGCGCGTGAACGGGATGATGGCGACGACCAGGATGATGAAGGGCGTCGAGCGGGTCGCGTTCACGACCATGCCAAGTGCAGCGTTGACGGCGGGGGCCGCAAACAGCTCGCCCTTGCGGCTGGTCGCGAGGAACACACCGAGCGGCAGGCCAAACACGGTGCCGAGCACTGCTGCGATCCCAACCATGAACAGGGTTTCGCCGGTAGCCTGGATGATGAGATTGATGAGTTCAGGCGACATAGCCGAGACGCTCCGCCCAGACTTGATGTTGTGACAGAAAGGCGAGCGTCCGCGTTGCCGCCCCCTCGCCTCCGGGAATTCCGAGCACCAGCGATCCGACATGCTGGCCGCCGATCTCGTCGATGCGCGCCGACAGCAGCGAGACGTCGAGGCCGAGTTCGCGGGCAAGCCGCGCGATCAGGGTGTCGCTGGCTCCTGCCCCGCGGACCTGAACGCGGATCACGGCGTGGCTGCCTGGCTCCTGCACGATCCGGCTCGCCAGCGACACCGGCAGTCTGTCGCCCGTGACCTCGGCCAGGAACGACTGGGTGATCGGATGCCTGGGATGGGTGAAGATGTCGGCGACATGACCGCTCTCGACCACGCGGCCGGCATCGAGCACCACGACTTCCTTGGCGAGCTGACGCACCACGGACATTTCATGGGTGATCAGCACGATGGTCACGCCCAGCTCGCGGTTGATATTCGCGAGCAGATCCAGGATGGCGCGTGTGGTCTGCGGATCGAGCGCGGAGGTCGCCTCGTCCGACAGCAGCACGTCAGGTCGCGTCGCCAGCGCGCGGGCAATGCCGATGCGCTGCTTCTGGCCGCCCGAGAGCTCTGATGGATAACGGTCGTGCTTGTCGGCGATGCCGACCAGCGCAAGCAATTCGCTCACGCGTGCCTTGATGTCGGCTTTTGACCAGCCGGCGATCTCCAGTGGCAGCGCGATATTGTCGGCGGCGGTGCGCGAGGACAGCAGGTTGAAGTGCTGGAAGATCATGCCGATCGAGCGCTGCGCGAGGCGAAGATCGCGCCCTGTCAGCGCCGAGATGTCCCTGGCATCGACGACGACGCGACCCGTGCTCGGCTTCTCCAGCCCGTTAATGAGCCGCACCAGGCTAGACTTGCCGGCGCCGGAGCGGCCGATCACGCCGGTGATGGAGCCGCGCGCGATCGCGAAATCGATCCCTTGCAGCGCGAGGACGCCGGGCTTGCCACGATAAGTAGGATAGGTCTTCGAGACGGTCTCGAAGCGGACCATCGCGTCCGGCTGGGATGAGGCGTCTCGGATCTCGACGGGTTCTCCGATCACCAGCGACGGGTGCGCATTCATGGAAACGGCTTTCATGCAGGATATTAGCCCGGCCGCCCGAAAGGCGCACGCGGGACCGGGTCGCGATCCAGGCGACTAAGGGTGGAACCAAGGCAGGCGCGCGGGGGCGTCGCTGCACTGCAACACACCATCGCTCGTTCCAGGCTTTCTTGCAATGTCAGATATTTGCGGGGGATTGGACGAAGTTTTCCCAATCCCTCGCCCCCAAAGAAAATTCGTCTGCCGGGTTGATCGGCCTGCGACCGGCCTACCGGACCATGGTCAGCCAGGGCAGCACGATCACCAATAGCCCGGCGAAATAGAGCACCCCGAAGATCAGGCCAAAGCCCCAGAACTGGCCCTTCCCGATATAGCCGCTGCCGTAATACATCGGCGCCGGCCCGGTTGCGTAGGGCGAGATCACGCCCATCAGACCGAGCGAATACATGCAGAGCATCGCGAGTGTCGTCACGGGCAGATTGGGGATGCCGGAACCGACCGCGAGCACGACAGGCAATACGGCCGCCGCGTGCGAGGTTATGCTCGAGAAGAAATAGTGAATCCAGAAGAACAGCGCGACCAGCAGAATCATCGCGGTCGACGGCGAGAGCCCTGCGAGCGGCTTTGCGAATTCATTGGCGAACCATTTGATGAAGCCGATCTCGTTGAGGCCCGAGGCCAGCGTCAGCAGCGAGGTGAAATAGAAGAACACTTCCCAGGCGCTCTTCTCGCTGACGATGTCGGCGAATTCGATCACGCCCGTGATCAGCATCAGCGAGATCACGATGAACACGACGGTGGTGGCATTGACGAAATTCGAGCCGAGCAAGGGGATGTGAATGTCCGGGCTCGAGCCCGCGATCCACAGGAACATCGCGAGCACGATCAGCGCCAGCATGATCCACTCGTTGCGCGACATCGGGCCCATATCGCCGAGCTCGTTCACCGCCCAGTCCGAGATCTCGGGGCTGCGCTTCACCTCGGGCCGGCAGATCACATAGCTGAGCAGCGGAACGAGGATCATCAGGAGGATCCCCAGCGGCGCGAAGCCGATGAACCACTGGCCCCAGCTCACATCGACACCGACCGTCTTCTTGGCGATCGCCAGCGCGGCGGCATTCGGCGCCAGCGCGGTGAAGAACAGCGAGCTCGTGATCGCGGTCGCAGCGAACGCGGTCCACATCACATAGGTGCCGATCTTGCCCGCAGTTGGTCCAGGCTCCGAGCCGTAGATGCGCGGGATGTTGCTGATGATGGGATAGACGATGCCGCCGCTGCGCGCGGTGTTGGAGGGCGTTGCCGGCGCCAGCAGGAAGTCGGACATCGCAACCGCATAGCCGAGGCCGAGCGTGTTGGTGCCGAGGCGTCGCACCAGCACCAGTGCGATGCGCCGGCCGAGCTGGCTCTTGCGATAGCCGATCGAGAACACGAAGGCACCGACGATCAGCCATACCGTGCTCTCGGCAAAGCCGGCGAGCATCCAGCGGAGCGATTTATTGGGATCGGGATCGATATAGCCACTGATGCCTGCGACCGTCAGCCCGATCAGGCCGACCGCGCCCACCGGCATCGATTCCAGGATCAGCCCGGTGATGACGGCCGCGAACAGGGCAAAATAGTGCCATTGATTGACGTTGAGACCTGCCGGCACCGGCCACAGATAGATCGCAAGCCAGACCACGAGCGGTGCGATCAACTTCCCGCGAAAGCCTTTAGCTTCAGGGGCCTGCGCCTCAGGTGCCTGCGAACTGGCGGTCATAGGCCCTCCCCCTCACTCGACGTCGCATAGCCCGCTGGCGGGGCCGTTTTGTCCCGGGGCGGCGTATACGGATTGTCCGTGCCGCGATCAATGGGCAGGAACCTATCGTCCCCTGAAGCGCGGCCTGCGGCGGCCGAGGAACGCTTCGACACCCTCTCTGTGATCCTCGCTGAGGCTTGCGAGCGCGAACTGGTCGACGTCCATATGGCTGGCGAGATCGTCCAGCGCGTGCGCGAGCCGGTTGACGGTGAGCTTGGTCATGGCAACGGACAGCGGCGGCTGCGCGGCCACCTTGCGGGCCAGTTCCATGGCGGCATCGAAGGCGTAACCGGGATCGACCACCTTCTCGACCAGGCCCCATTCATAGGCTTCATCGGCGGAGATGCGCTCATCGGCCAGGATCACCGCCTGCTTGGTGCGGGCAGGTCCGATCAGATGCAGCATGCGCGGGATGCTCTGCCAGCTCATGTTCATGCCGAGCCCGATTTCCGGCACGCGCAGATGCGCATCGCTGCCCATCACGCGGAAGTCGAGCGCGACCGCGAGCGCCACGCCACCGCCAATGCAAAAGCCTTCGATCGCCGCGATCGTGATCTGCTCCATCTCCTGCCAGGCGTGCGTCAGGCGCGGGCCGAGCTTGAGATGCCGCCTCAGCGCGCCGAGGTCCATCTCCTTGCGCGATCGGCCTTCGGCATCCTTCAGATCGAAGCCGGCGCTGAACGCGCCTGAATTGCCTGTCAGCACCACGACCGACGTCGCCGCGTCATCCTCGAAGCTGCGCGCCGCTGCGGTGAGCTGACGCAGCGCTTCCGGCGATAATGCGTTGATTCCGTCATGATGATCGAACCGCACCACGGCGATCCGTCCGTCGGGCCCGAGACCTTTCTCGATCTTGACGAAGTCTTTCATGGGGTCCTCCGACGCTGATTGTCGTCCGATCGTAGCGCACATCAGGCGTCACGAAATGGGACCGAGTCCCCCGCAACGAGCGCTCGACAGGACAGGATCATTGCGCTTAATCTTTCGCGCCATGAGCCAAGATCACGACCACCATCACCACGATCACGATCATTCGGAGCTGTCGGAGACCGAGCTGCGCGTACGCGCGCTCGAGACTGTTCTGATCGAAAAAGGCTATGTCGAGCCGGCCGCGCTCGACGCCATCATCCAGGCTTACGAGACCAAGATCGGACCGCATAATGGCGCGCGCGTCGTCGCCAAGGCCTGGACCGATCCGTCGTTCAAGAAGGCGCTGCTGGAGGACGGCAGCAAGGCGATCGGCACGCTTGGCCATGTCAGCCGCGTCGGCGACCATCTCGTCGTGGTCGAGAACACGCCTGCAAGGCACAACATGGTCGTGTGCACGCTGTGCTCCTGCTACCCCTGGGAAATGCTGGGGCTGCCGCCGGTCTGGTACAAGGCCTCGCCCTATCGCTCGCGCGCTGTGAAGGATCCCCGCGGCGTGCTCGCCGATTTCGACGTCAACCTGCCGAAGGACATGGAAATCCGGGTCTGGGATTCCACCGCAGAAACACGCTTCCTGGTGCTGCCGATGCGCCCCGCCGGCACGGAAGGCTGGAGCGAGGAGCAGCTTGCCGAGCTTGTCACGCGCGATTCCATGATCGGCACGGGATTTCCCAGGACGCCCGGAGCTCCATCGTGAACGGCGTGCACGACATGGGCGGCATGGACGGGTTCGGCAAGGTCGAGCCCGAACCGAACGAGCCTGTCTTCCATGAAGAATGGGAGTCGCGGGTGCTCGCCATGGTGCGCGCGATGGGCGCGACTGGCGCGTTCAACATCGACACCTCGCGGTTCTATCGCGAGAGCATTCCGCCGCACGTCTACCTATCCAGCTCCTATTACAAGAAGTGGTTCCTCGGCCTCGAGGAGAATTTGATCGAGAAGGGATACCTCACCCGCGAGGAAGTCGCCGCCGGCCACGCGATGCAGCCCGGCAAAGCGCTCAAGCATGGCAAGTTCGATCTCGGTCAGGTCGAGCGAATCATGGTGCGCGGCAAGTTCGGCCGCCCTGCACCAGCGCCCGCCAAATTCAACATCGGTGATCGCGTGCGCGCCAAGAACATCCATCCGACCACGCACACAAGGCTGCCGCGCTATGTCCGCGGCCATGTCGGCGTGGTCGAGCTCAACCACGGCTGCCACGTGTTTCCTGACACGGCCGCGATGGAGCTCGGCGAGAACCCGCAATGGCTCTACACCGTCGTGTTCGAAGGCCGTGATCTCTGGGGCGAGGATGGAGATCCGACGCTGAAGGTCTCGATCGACGCGTTCGAGCCCTATCTGGATCCGGCGTGATGAGCAGCGCTGCTGCTGCGGCCGCGACAGCGGCCATCCCGAGCATTCCGCGCGACGACGACGGCCCGGTGTTCCGCGCGCCCTGGGAGGCGCAGGCCTTTGCCATGGCCTTGAGCCTGCACGATCGCGGCGTATTCACCTGGCCGGAATGGGCAGCGGCCTTGGCCTCCGAGATCAAGCGCGCGCAGGCTGCCGGCGATCCTGACACGGGCGAGACCTACTATCTGCACTGGCTCGCCACGCTGGAAGGCCTCGTCGCGCGCAAGGGTGTCGCCTCGATGGACACGCTGCATCGCTATCGCGATGCCTGGGATCATGCCGCGGACCGCACCCCGCACGGCAGGCCGATCGAGCTAAAGCCGGAGGATTTTAGGTAGGCCTTCGCGAGTGCTCTACTCGCAGCCAGTCACTCCGCCGTCATCCTGAGGTGCTCCTCGCGGGATGCGATGCGTCTCGTGAGGAGCCTCGAAGGATGGGCTCCGGGCGCTTGCGGCCCATCCTTCGAGGCGCGCGAGTGCGCGCACCTCTGGATGACGGCGGTGGGTGTGGGACTACTTTCCCGCCACAAACTCCCGCCACCCCTTCGCCCGCAGGCTGCACGCCGGGCACTCGCCGCAGCCATAGCCCCAATCATGCTGCGCGCCGCGTTCGCCGAGATAGCAGGTGTGCGACTGCTCGCGGATCAGATCGACCAGCGCATCGCCGCCGAGGTCGTGCGCGAGCTTCCACGTTGCGGCCTTGTCGATCCACATCAGCGGCGTGTGCAGCTCGAATTTGCGGGCCATGCCGAGCGAGAGCGCTGATTGCATCGCGCGAATGCTCTCGTCGCGGCAATCGGGATAGCCGGAATAGTCGGTCTCGCACATGCCCCCGACGATGTGGGTGATGCCGCGTCGATAGGCCAAAGCGGCCGCGAAGGTCAGGAAGACGAGATTACGGCCGGGCACAAACGTGTTCGGCAGGCCGTCGGCGCCCATCGCAATCGCGACATCGCGCGTCAGCGCGGTCTCGGACACGGCCGCCAGCGTCGGGATCGACAGCGTGTGGCTCTCGCCGAGCTTGCCGGCCCAATCCGCGCGCAGGGCTTTGATGCCGTCGAACAGCCGGTCACGGCAGTCGAGCTCGACGGCATGGCGCTGGCCGTAGTCGAAGCCCAGCGTCTCCACCCGCGCAAAGCGGCTCAGCGCCCAGGCAAGGCAGGTGGTGGAGTCCTGGCCGCCGGAGAACAGCACCAGCGCGGTCTGTGATGAAAATGCGTCGCTCATGGGCCGCGCTTTAGCACTGCCTGCCCGCCTCGCCAATCAGTGGAAATCGGCTTGTTCCGGCGCGCCCCGCTGGGAACGACCGCCTGCTTTTGGCATAAGGCTTTGGCCCAGGAGACCGCCCCGCAATGACCCCTTCCCGCGATATTTCCCGCCTGATCGAGATCATGGCTGCGCTGCGCACGCCGGTGACCGGCTGTCCCTGGGACCTCGAGCAGGATTTTTCGACGATCGCGCCCTACACGATCGAGGAGGCCTACGAGGTGGTCGACGCCATCGACCGCGGCGATCTCGACGATCTGCGCGAGGAGCTCGGCGACCTCCTGCTGCAGGTGGTGTTCCACGCCCAGATGGCATCGGAGCAGAATGCCTTTGCCTTCGGCGACGTGGTCGAAGCCATCACGCGAAAAATGATCCGGCGCCATCCCCATGTCTTCGCCGACAAGGAAGGCAATCTCGCCTCCTCCCACGTCAAGGAAGTCTGGGATCGCATCAAGGCCGAGGAGAAAGCCGAGCGCGCCGCGCGCAGGCCGCCGGAAGCATCGCCGCCGCACAAATCACTGCTGTCGGGCGTCAAGGCCGGCCAGCCCGCGCTGACGCGCGCCATGGAGCTGCAGCGCAAGGCCTCGACCGTCGGCTTCGACTGGAACGATCCGCGCGCAGTGCTGCGAAAAATCCGCGAGGAAGCCGATGAGATCGAGGCCGCGCTCGACCGCAACGACAAGGAGGAGATCGCGGAGGAGACCGGCGACCTCATGTTCGCCCTCGTCAACCTCGCCCGCCACGTCGACGCCGATCCGGAAGCCGCGCTGCGGGCCACCAATGCGAAGTTCGAGCGGAGGTTTGCCTATATCGAGCGGGCGCTGGCAGCGCAGGGACGCACGCTGGAGCAGGCGTCGCTGGCTGAGATGGATGCGCTGTGGAACGAGGCGAAGGGCGACGTGAACGCGGCGTCAGAGGGACGCAAAGAAGGGCGCCGCTAACTCCGCCGCCAGGACGACAGCGGTTTACGCCGACAGATGCGGCACTGCGTCGAACCTGTTCACCACGATATCCCGCTTGGTCTCGTCCACCCGCACGGTCATGTCGAAACGGCCGTCGTGCAGCTCTTTCGCCAGCACCTCGGAATTGCGGTGCAGCCAGGAGATGCCGGCGCCGTCGGCGGCATCGATGGAGAGGTCGAGCGTGGTGCGCCTGGCGGCGAGGCGCTCCTCGATCGCCGCAAGAAGCGCGTCGATCCCCTCGCCTGACACAGCCGAAACCAGCATCGCCGGATGATCTTCGGGCCGGCGTGCCGCGATATTCAAAAGCTCTTCGCGCTTCTCAGGTGCGTAGCGGTCGATCTTGTTCCAGACCTCGATGATGCGGCCGCTATCATCAGGGTTGATGCCGAGCTGGCGCAGCACGGCGTCGACATCGCTCTGCTGTGCCTCGGCGTCTTCATGCGAGATATCGCGCACATGCAGGATGACGTCGGCTTCCAGCACCTCCTCCAAGGTGGCGCGGAAGGCGGCGACGAGCTGGGTCGGCAAATTCGAGATGAAGCCGACGGTATCCGACAGCATCGCCTTGCCGCCATGCGGCAGGTTCAGCGCACGCAACGTGGGATCGAGTGTGGCGAACAGCATGTCGGCGGCCTGCACGTCGGCACGGGTCAGGCGGTTGAACAGCGTCGATTTTCCGGCGTTGGTGTAGCCGACCAGCGCCACGACGCGATACGGCACGCGCTGGCGTCCGGCGCGATGCAGACGGCGCGTCGCCTGCACCTTCTTCAATTCGCTTTCGAGCTTGGTGATGCGCTCCTGGATCAGGCGGCGGTCGGCCTCGATCTGCGTCTCGCCGGGGCCGCCCATGAAGCCGAAGCCGCCGCGCTGGCGTTCAAGATGGGTCCATGATCGCACCAGGCGTGAGCGCTGATAATTCAGATGCGCAAGCTCGACCTGGAGCGAGCCTTCCTTGGTCTTGGCGCGGCGGCCGAAGATTTCCAGGATGAGCCCGGTGCGGTCGAGCACCTTGGCACGCAGTTCCTTTTCGAGATTGCGCTGCTGGATCGGCGCCAGCGCGCAATCCATCACCACAAGCTCGACGTCGAGACTCTTGGCGAGTGCGGCGATCTCCTCGACCTTGCCCTTGCCGATATAGGTCGCGGGCCGGATCTGATTGATCGGCGCGATGATGGCATCGGCAATGACGAGGTCGATCGCGCGCGCGAGGCCCGCGGCTTCGTCGAGCCGGGCCTGCGTGTCGCGCTGAACATGACTTTCCGATTGCGCGTCGGCACTTCCCGCGCGCGCTCGCAAATAGGGGCCGACGACAAGCACCCGCCCCGTTTGCTTAGCCCCTGCCGATCGCGGACGATCGGCCTCCCCGTCGAAATTTCGGGGTTCCAATCAGATCACTCTCAAGCCGGCTGATCCTCGCCGCCTTCGAACAGCTGGATCGGAGCGCCCGGCATGATGGTCGAGATCGCATGCTTATAGACCAGCTGCGAATGACCGTCGCGCCGTAGCAGTAAACAGAAATTGTCGAACCAGGTCACGATACCCTGGAGCTTCACTCCGTTGACCAGAAAGATCGTCAGTGGCGTTTTGGTTTTGCGAACGTGATTGAGGAAGGTGTCCTGTAGGTTTTGTGCGCGGTCTGCCGCCATTGTTTTTTTCTCGCTTTGAGTTTCTTTTTATTGCGCCCGGGAGCGACCCTGTTTTCAAAATGGGGCCTTCTTCCGGTTGCCGCTCCTCATGAGATCCCCCTCGGAGGAGCAGCTTTTACGATTAGAGGACAGGTGGACCTTTTAGGCAAGCCGCTTCGCGCGGCAGGTCCCCTCCTAATTCTCCGAAAAACTACGGAAATAGATGATTTTTCTGAGGTATCCCGCGGGCGTGGCGTCGGCGTCGGCTCCTAGCCGACCCCGAGCGCCTTCAACTTCCGGTGTAGTGCCGACCGTTCCATGCCAACAAACTCGGCCGTACGAGAAATATTTCCTGAGAAACGGCTGATCTGGGCAATCAAATAGTCGCGCTCGAACACTTCGCGCGCCTCGCGCAGCGGCAGGCCCATGATGTGCTCGCCATTGTTGCTGGTCGGCATCGCCGGCACCATCGAGCCGACGTCCTGCGGCAGCATGTCGGCGGTGATGATCACCTCGGGCCCGCCCGCGGCCAGAATCATGACTCTCTCAACGTTGTTGCGGAGCTGGCGCACATTGCCCGGCCAGACATGCGATTGCAGCACCGCCATCGCGTCCTGGCCGATCTGGCGCTTCGGCAGGCCGCTGCCGGCCGAGATCTGCTCCATGAAATAGTCGATCAACTCGGGGATGTCCTCGCGCCGCTCCGAGAGCGCGGGCACCCGGATCGGCACCACCGAGAGGCGGTGATAGAGGTCTTCGCGGAAATGCCCGGCCGCGATCTCCTCCTCGAGATTGCGCGCGGTGGAGGAGATGATGCGGACGTCGACCTGCACCTTGGCGGTGCCGCCGACACGCTGGAACGACTGCTCGACCAGCACGCGCAGGATCTTGTTCTGGGTCTCGCGCGGCATATCCGCGATCTCGTCGATGAACAGCGTGCCGCCATGCGCTTCCTCGAGCGCACCGGGCTTGCGCGGATGCTCGCCATTGGACTGCTCGATACCGAACAGCTCGTGCTCCATGCGCTCCGGCGTGATCGCCGCGGCGTTGATGACGACGAAAGGACCGTCGGCGCGGCCCGAGGCCGTGTGCAGCGTGCGTGCCGTCAATTCCTTGCCGGCGCCGGCGGGGCCGACGATCAGGATGCGGCTGTTGGCCTTGGCCGCGCGCTCGATGGTCTGACGCAGCTGGTTCATGCTCGGCGAGCGGCCGACGAGCGAGCTTGCGCTCGGCGCCAGCTGCTTCAGCTCCTTGACCTCGCGCTTGAGCCGCGAGTTCTCCAGCGCCCTGGTGGCGACAAGGATCAGCCGGTCGGCCTTGAACGGCTTCTCGATGAAGTCGTAGGCGCCGCGCTTGATCGCGGCGACGGCGGTCTCGATGTTGCCGTGGCCGGAGATCATCACCACAGGCAGATCGGCATTATCCTTCTTGACCTGCTCCAGGAGCTGCAAGCCGTCGAGCTTGGAGCCCTGCAGCCAGATGTCGAGGAACACCAGATGCGGCCGGCGGTTGGCGATTTCGGCCAGCGCCGAGTCGCTGTCGCGCGCGGTCCTCGTGACAAAACCCTCGTCTTCGAGGATGCCCGCAACGAGATCCCGAATATCGGCCTCATCATCGACAATCAGAATTTCACTTGCCATGGGTCGCGCCTGTCTTCTCAGCTGCCTGTTGAGGCTTCGATTCTCGGTGAATCATTGGTCTTTTCAGCCGGCTCTTTGGTTTCGGCCGTCGGCTCTTTTGTTTCCTGCGCCGTCACGGAATCCGCAGGGGTTTGTTCGATATCCGCAGCGGTTGCGCCCTTGGCCGCTGGCGCCTGCTCGGCTCCCTCGGCCTTCTTGGCCTCGCCGGAGATCGCAAAGCGCATGCGCATCCAGGCGCCGCGCTGGCCTTCGCGGAAGTCGGAGGCATCCTTCAGCTCGATGCGGCCGCCATGGTCTTCCAGCACGCGGCCGACGATGGCGAGGCCAAGGCCAGTACCCTTGGCGCGGGTAGTGACATACGGCTCAAGAAGCCGCGAGCGCGCCACTTTGGGCAGGCCGATGCCGTTGTCGATGACGTCGATCAAGACATCCTCGCCATCGCGCGACACCACGACGTCGATGCGGCCTTTGCCGAGCTCTTCCGGCGGGACCTGCTCGATCGCTTCGGTGGCGTTCTTGACGATGTTGGTGACCGCCTGCGAGATCAGCCGGCGGTCGAACTGGGCGCGCAACGGATCCTCCCTGAACTCGGCCTCGATATCGAGCTCGGGATGGGCGACCTTCATCAGGAACACCGCCTGCCGGACGGTGTCGGCGACGTCCTCGCCTTCCATCACGGGCTTGGGCATCCGCGCAAAGCGCGAGAATTCATCGACCATCCGCCTGATATCGTCGACCTGGCGCACGATGGTGTCGGTGCACTGCTCGAAGATCTGCTTGTCCTTGGTCTCGGTGATGTCCTTGCCGAACTTGCGGCGGATGCGTTCGGCCGAGAGCTGAATGGGCGTCAGCGGGTTCTTGATCTCGTGGGCGATGCGGCGCGCGACATCGCCCCAGGCCGAGGTGCGCTGCGCCGAGACCAGCTCTGTGATGTCGTCGAGCGTGATGATGTAGCTGTCATGCGGCTGGTTCTTCTCGGCGCTGACGCGGACCGAGAGATTGCGCTCGGCGCCGTCGCGCGTGATCGTGATCTGGCCCTGCACCAGGCGCTGGGTGCCTTCCCGCGACGCCTTCATCATCTCGTCGAGCTCGGGTAGCACGTCGGACAGCGGATGGCCGAGCGTCTCGGCCTCGGAATGCCCGATCAGCTTCTCGGCGGAGCGGTTGAGAATGCCGACGCTGCCCGAGGTGTCGACGCCGATGATGCCCGCGCTGGCGGAGGACAGCACGGCCTCGATGAAGCGGCGGCGGCTGTCGATCAGGTCGCTGGCGTTGACGAGCTCGTCGCGCTGGCTGCGCAGCTCCTGCGTCATCTTGTTGAAGGTCTCGCCGAGTTGCGCGAGGTCGCCTTCGGACTGATGCACCGGCACCTTCACATGGAGGTCGCCGGTCGAGACGGTGTGGGCGGCGTTCATCAGCCGCCGGATCGGCGCCACCAGCGAGTTGGCGAAGTTGAGGCCGATCAGCACGGACGCCATCAGGATGGTCAGCGCGATCACCGCGAACATCAGCGCGAACGCGACCTGGATGCCGAGCCGGCGGGTCTCGAGCTGGGCGTATTCGGCGACGCTGATCTCCGTCTGGTTGACCTGACTGACGACGTTCGGGTCGAGCGGCCGGGCGACATACAGGAACGTATCGTTGAAGGCGCGCAGACGGATCACCGCAGCGACGGAGCTCGCGTCCGGAAGGATCGCGATTTCCGGCTCGCTCTCTTTGACGTTGCTGAGGAATTCCGGGGCCGGCGGCGAATAGGTCAACTTCATGCCGGTGTCGGCGGACTCCAGGATGTTGGTGTTCTTGTCGATGATCATCGCGCCCGGCAAGTTGCGGGAGGCGGCGCTGGCAGTCAGAATTTCGCGAAACGACCGCCGATCCTGATCATAAAGCGGCCGTGCGTGCGCGATGTCGTTGGCCATGCCGAGAATGTCGCCCTGGATCAGCTGGGCATGGTCGTTCATATAGGCCCGCGCGATCGTCAGCGAATTCTGGATCACTTCCCTGGTGGGACCCGAGAACAGCCGATCGAGACCGCGCTCGATCGTGACGTTGGCGACGACGGCAACCAGCACCGCCGGCAGCACGGCCACGATCGAGAACAGGCTGACGATCTGGACATGGAGCCGCGCCGCCGCCCGTCCCCGCCGCCGGGCCAGGATCAACTGCCAGAGCTCGCGGACGATGATGCCGACCAGCAGCAGGATCGTGGCCGCGTTGATCAGGTAGAACGAGCGGACAACCGCGGGCGTCGGCTCGATCCTGGTCAGACCGGTCAGGACCAGGAAAGTCAGGAACGCCGAGAGCAGCGCCAGGGCCACCGCAAACGGTGCCAGCCAGCGTCGCACGGACCAGCGCCGGGGCTCTTCGGCTGGGGCCGTGTCAAAGGATGCGGCCGAGGTATCTGCGCTGGTCATTCCGGCAATGGGTGCTGAAAACGGGGTCCGCTGGGCGGATACTGATGTATTCGTACCACATTGTTGCCGAATTGCGACAATTCCGCGGCGTCCCCGCCGCGGCAGACCGGCGCATCAACAGCCGAAAGTTCCAGCGGGTACCGCCGGGCGCTGCCGCTTACCGTGATCTGGCGCCCGACGGACGGGTTAACCGCGCCTGCGGGATGGCGGATCAAGGCGCGACCTTTGCGCCCGCATTCGCTTCATCTCGCTCTTCAGCGCCTCGGCCTTTTCATCTAGTTGCTCGCTCGCCGTTGCCGGCCGGTCCTCACGTCGCAGCTTCGCGAGCGTCTTCTCCACGGAGAGCTTATTGGTCTCAGCCATATCGAGCCTCTCTTGCGAGACTGGTCCTGGCGCAGCCGCGCACGCTGGGACCGGTCAATAAAAGAATCGGCCGCATCAGCTCTTCGGGCTGAACATGCCGCCGGCCGCCTTCATGACGGACTCGCCCATGGTCTTGGCCTGGTCCGTTAGCGCCCGCATCTGCTCCTGGAAAAATTCGGCCTGAAGTTTCAGCGTGTCCTGCACGTCCTTGGCCTGGATCAGCTTGTCGCCAAGATCGAAGGTCGCACTGACGTTGCGCTGCATGAAGCCGGTGAACTCCTTCGCCTGATTCGCGATCGGCAGGGGCGAAGATCCAAGGCCCTTCTCCAGCAGCTCGAAATAATCTGTATTGGCCTTGCGCAGGCGACCGAGGGCCTCGGTGAGTGCCGTTCGCACGCCTTCGATCGACGTATTGATTTCTGCCATGATATTTCTCCCTTTGGGAAGTTACAGTTACGCGGGAAGTCCCCCGAACCAGGCGCCGAAATAGCCGGCATAGAGGGCCGGCATCTCCAGATTCATCGAATGTCCGATGCGGGGCACGATGACGAGCCGGCAGTCCGGCATCGCTTCAGCCATGGCGCGAAGATCGGCCGGCGGAATCCAGCCATCCCATTCGCCCCACAGCACCAGATGAGGATGGTCGAGCTCCTTCATGCGGCGCTCCAACTCGCGGCTTTCTTTCTCCCGCGTCAGATTGACCGGCGTCCCAATCCAGATTCCCTCCGACACGCTAAAGGTCTGGTCGACGATGCGGTCGAACAATGTCCGGATCTCTCCCACCCCTTCGCGGAATCGCGGGGTGGCATTTGGTGCCATGCTCTCGGGCACGAACAGCGAGGAGGCCGCCGTGGCCATGATCGTCCGCGTCAACTGCTTGCTCGCCATCATCGCGCGAAACAGGCCGATCTGGTCGTCATTGAAGGCCATTCCGAGCGGTGTGACCGGGTCGAGGGCGAACACGCGGCCGAAGCGCTGGGGCTGTGCCAGCAGCATGCGCGCGGCGATGATACCGCCGGTCGAGTGCGTGGCGAGGTGGCAGTAGCCGATCTCAAGCGTATCGAGCGCGGCGAGCATGTCTTCGGCGTGCTGCTGCATCGAGTAATTGGCGTAGTCTGCCGTCGGCTTCGGCCGATCGCTGTCGCCGCAACCGCGCCAGTCGATGCCAATCACGCGAAGGCCCGATGGAAAAAGGGGCGCCGCGAGCTCGATCCAGTCCTTGCTGGCGAGATTGCCGTGGATGAAGACGACAGTGACATCGCCCTCTCCCCAACTCCGCCAGCCCAGCTGCATCTCACCCGCCTGCACCCTGGCCATGCGCGGTCCTATTTGTTGAGGCCGGCCGTGGGCGCCGCCCCCGGTGGGGTCGGCGCCACCGGCAGCGCCGAAACCACGGCGCCCCTGATCATGCGGTCGATGCCCTGCGGCGACGAGGTGTCGACGATGCCCCGGGTCACGAAATCCACGACGTCAGCCGAATACTCGACCGGATTGTCGGTGTGGACGAAGTGACCCGTCTCCGGATAGATTTTAAGCATCGGCCGGTTGCCGGCATTGGTCATCCGCGTCATGAACGGCGAGATCACGTCGCGGCCGAGATCCGTCAACCCGTTGAATGCGGGCGTCGGGATGAAGGGCTCCTTGTCACCGAACGCCAGGAAGATCGGCGCCTTGATCTGGGTAACCCCTTCATAAAGGTTCTTCGGGTCATCCTGCTGAAGCTCCGATCCGATCGTGTAGATGTCGTAAATGAAGACGTTGCACCACTGATCGAGCTCCTTGGGGCTGCCTTTGATGAGCCCGACGCGCTGCTCGGTGTGGAACCGGGCATACTCGCTGTCGCTGAAGAAGTAACCGCTCTTCGAGGCCGAGACCGCGCCGGTGTTCGGGTCCCGCTTCTTGAAGTAGAAGAAATCGCGGACGCTCTGTTCGTCACGCGCCTTCTCCGCGGCGAGGATGCCGGTCTGGTCCCAGGTCGCCTTCCACTTGTCGAAGTCATGGTCGAAGGCCGGATCGAACAGCTTTGCCTTCTTGTCCTTCGCGATCGTGATCTCGCGCGGATATTCTTCGAGGCCCGACGGCGCCTCGAGCGCAAGGCCCTGCACCGCATCCGGCCAGGTCAGCGCGTAGCCCATCACGAACTGGCCGCCGAGCGAGTGGCCGAGATAATAAGCCTTCGTCACCCCCAGCTGGTTGACGACGAGATCATAGATCACCTCGCGCATGTCCTGCATGGTGCGCGCCGGGCTCTTGTCGAGGTTGCCGGGGCCGGACATGCCGTAGTGCGGCAGGTCAGGCACGATCACGCGCAAGCCGCTGCGCAGTGCATACTGCATGATGTTGCCGTAGTGCCCGCCGAACGCGCCCTTGCCGTGGATGATGACGAGCACCTTCGGGTCCTTGTCGGTGCCGTTGTATTCGTCCATGTAGCCGATCTGCCACGTCTTGCCGCTCTTCTCCTTGGCGTTCGCGAACTTGACCGGATAGGGATAGGTCACAAAGTCCGTCCAGAACGACTTCTTGGGATCGATGTCGGCGGCGACGCCAGGCACGCGATAGTTCTTGTCGACGAACTTCTGCGCGCGATCGAGGCTCGCCACGTCGTCCATGAAGCCGACGAATTTCGGATCGTTCTTGCGATCGTTGATGATCGGGAAAACGCCGTAATGGGCGACCGGACTTTCCTCTGCGATGAGGTCCGCACCGGGCACGCGATCGACGGCCTGCTGGGCAAGCTTGAAGTTGAGCCACTGGTCATTGGTGATGTGCATCACCAGCGTGCGCGCGCGGATGCGGCCGAGATAGGGATTGATATTATGAATCTCGCCGACCCTGTTGCGCCAGACGAGGTCAACCGCGTCGTAGAGCTTGGCACGGTTAGTGACGCCGAGACCGGCCTTCTCATTCGGCGGATCCCAATAGAAAATCTCCGGCTGGACTGCGTTCCAGTTCTGGGTCGTACGGAAACCAAAATCATAACCGGTCATGCCCAGGATCGACCAGCCGAACGCGACGCCCGGCACTGGATGCTTCTCCTTGGGCAGCTTGTAATAGTCGCCCTTGGTCGCCTGCCAAACCGGATCGGACTCGATTGCGGCCGTCATCATCTGGAAGGTCCAGTTGCCAACGGGGTCCTCGCTGTCCGATTGCGTCGTGCCGCCGATCGGCATCAGCGCATTGACGTATTCTGGATGCATCACGCCCCAGACATAGGTCTGGGTGCCGCCCATCGAGACACCTGCCACCAACGCCACGCGCGCAACTTTCAACTCGTCACGCAGCAGGCGGTAATTCGCTTGCACCATGTCGTAGTAGCTGTATTGCGGAAACTTGATGCCAAGCCCGTCCGAAGGCTTGCTGGCACCCCAGGTGCCCAGCGGATCGACCATGATGACGTAATAGCGGTCGGTGTCGATCGGTCGGCCAGGGCCGATGATCGGGACGCCGCCCGATAGCGCAGCGCCCTTGACCCACTGCTCGTACATGTCAGTGGAATCGCCGGAGTAGTAGGAGTTGATCACGACAGCATTGGTGATCTCGCCGGCTGAATTTCGCCGAGCGTTGCCGATCGCGATGTAGGCGGTTCGCAGCTTGCCAGCACCAAGCGATTCCAGCGTGACCCCGCCTTCGCCGCCGTTCTCCCATTTGGAAGGATTGTCGAGATCATACTTGCCACCGAGACGGAAGTTCGCGACCTCATAGGTCTTCTTGAGACCGTCATGCTGCATCTGCGATGAGCGGCGCGTGAACGGCTGGGCCATCGCAAGCGCAGTGCCGACGAGCAGCAAAATGAGGCTGACTAAGCAACGCTTGAGCATGCTTGTCGCGGTCATGACAATATTCCTCCCGAGCGATGTTTTGCGAACGCTAGGCCGGCCCTCATGCCAAGGATTGATTTAGCTCAATGGATTGCTCACGTCGGCGTTGAGGATCTCAGCCATCATCACGCCAGCCGGTCCCCGCGATGCCCTTTCTCAATCATGGCTCCTACCGCATCCGCTATGAGCTGGACGGGCCGGCAGGTGGGCCCGCCTATGTGCTGGTCAACGGCCTCACGCAATATTCGGAGTTATGGGGCGCGTATCGCGATGCGCTGATCGCGCGTCGCTTCCGCGTCGCAACGTTCGATCTGCTCGGCCAGGGCGTCTCCGATAAGCCAGCGCTGTTCATCAACCAGGATGACCACGTCGCCGTGCTGCATCGGCTGATCGGCGAACTCGGTGACGGCCCGATCTTTCTCAGCGGTATCAGCTTCGGCGGCCTGATAGCGCTTCGCTATGCCATCGAGCACGGCGCGCGGCTGTCGGGACTTGTGCCGATGAGCTGCTTTGCCGAGCTGTCCCCGCAGCTGCTGCTGATCGGCAATGCCTTGCGTACGGGACTGACCCTCGGAGGCACCAGCTACCTCCAGGACCTGCTGCTGCCGATGAACCTGTCCGACCAGTGGCTGAAACCGCTGCTGGACAAGCTCGACAGCGTCAAGCGCCAGGGCTGGCTGGTCAATGACGTCTATGCCCTGCAGAACCTGATGGAGTCCTTCCTCGACTTCAAGCCGCTGACGCCGCTTCTACCCTCTATCGCCATCCCGACCATGATTCTCAACGGCGAGTTCGACTTCCTCACGCCGCGCGCGCTGCACGAGACCTTGCGGGTCGAGATTCCCGACAGCGCGCTTGTCATCATCCCCCGGGCCTATCACGCCTTCACGCTTGAAAAGGCGGAGCTGACCGCCGATCTCCTGGCACGCTTCGCCGAGGACGTGATGGCCGGCCGCTGGCAGGGCAACAAGCAGGTCCTCATCGCGCCGGAAGATCCCGGCGGGGCGTTGACGCCCTTCCCCGACGGTTACGACCATCTGCGCGCAATCCCGGTGCAGAGGATGGCGACATGAGCGCATTTTTTGGCCCGGTGGAGGTCGATGGCCGCGTGCCGCCCCGCCAGCAGACACGAGTCGCAGCGTTCCTCGTCTCGGCCCATGGCGCGCTGGCACGGCAATTCGGATTCGCCCTTCCGGCGACATTCGATGCGGCATGGCAGACGGAATTGAATGCGCAGTTCTATCGCGAGAGCGAGATCGTCTCGCTGCTGACGCGTGCCACGGCGTGGATCCCGGATTTCGCGCTTGCATCCATGGCTGCGTCCTGGGAGATGGCCTGGCTCCCCGCCCCCATCGACGGCATCGCCGATCACGGCCATGGACAAGCGATTCATCTCGCGATCCTCGCTCATGCCGTGCACGCCGCAATACGGCCGGCCGCGCTACTGCCGATGGAGGCCAACGCGGATGATCCCTTCGCATTTGCGCTGCGCCGGATCGAGTTCGAGAGCAGCCGGCTGTTGCAGGCTCAAATCCTGTTTCTGAAAGGGCCCGATCTCGTTCCTTTCCGGGATGCCGTAAGCGCGGCGCTCGAGCAGCGGCATGGAGAGGTGCGACAGCTCTGGCGCGAAGTCCTTGGCAGCATCGGCATCTCGGTCGCGAACGACACGAAGCCTTGACGCAGATCAAAAGCTGCAAGACCGCGCGCTCTCAAGATCCGTCCATCTCTCAAGTCTGCCGAGCGGAGTCCCGAACATGAAGGCCGTTTCCGTCGAAGAAGCCATTGGGTTGATTCCGGCCGGCGCCAGCATCATGGTCGGCGGCTTCATGGGCGTCGGCACGCCCGAGCGTCTGCTCGACGAGCTCGTGCGGCAAAACAAGACCGGCTTCTCGCTGATCTGCAACGATGCGGCGACACCCGGCAAGGGTGTCGGCAAGCTGTTCGACGCCGGGCAAGTCTCGAAGCTGACCGCGACCCATATCGGCCTCAACCCGAAGGCACAGCAGCAGATGCTGGGCAGCCAGATCGCGGTCGATCTCGTGCCTCAGGGTACCTTTGTCGAGCGCATCCGGGCCGGCGGTTGCGGCCTCGGCGGCGTGCTCACGCCGACCGGCGTCGGCACGCTCGTCGCGGAGGGCAAACGCCAGATCGAGGTTGACGGCAAGCCGTTCCTGCTCGAGACCGCCATCCGCGCCCAGTTCGCGCTGGTCCACGCCTTCCTCGCCGACTATCTCGGCAATCTCACTTACGTGCTGACCGCGCGCAATTTCAATCCGATCATGGCGATGGCGGCCGACACGGTGATTGTCTCGGCCGAGCACATCGTCCCCGTTGGCGTGATCGCGCCTGACCATGTCGTGACGCCGGGTCCGCTGGTCGATTACCTCATTACGAACGGGTGAGATTATGGACCCGCAGATCATCATCGCACGGCGCGTCGCCAAGGAATTGAAAAGCGGCAACCTCGTCAATCTCGGCATCGGTATCCCGACGCTGGTCGCGAACTACGTGCCGTCAGATCTCAAGGTGTTCTTCCAGTCCGAGAACGGCCTGATCGGCACCGGTCCGATCCCGGAGCAAGGCATGTCGCATCCGCTGCTGACCGATGCCGGCGGCCGGCCGATCAGCGCGCTACCGGGGGCGGCGACCTTCGACAGCGCGATGTCGTTCGGGCTGATCCGCGGCGGCCATGTCGACGTCACGGTGCTCGGGGGCTTGCAGGTGGATGCGCAGGGGCATCTCGCCAACTGGATGATCCCCGGCAAGATGGTGCCGGGCATGGGCGGCGCGATGGACCTCGTCAGCGGCGCCAAGCGTGTCATCGTCGCCATGCAGCACGCCGCCAAGGGAAAGTCGAAGATCGTCCCCAAATGCACCCTGCCCCTGACTTCGGCGCGGCCGGTGAGCCTCGTCGTGACAGATATGGCCGTGATTGGCTTTCCCGACGGCAAGGCGACGCTGCTGGAGACCGCCCCCGGCGTCAGCGTCGGCGAGGTCTTGGCGGTCACGGAAGCCGAGCTCGCCGTCCCCGATCAAGTCCCTGAAATGAAGCTCTGACGAGGTAACGCCGATGCGGGTGTTCAGCGACTTCAACGAGATCAAATCCGCCGTTGGGACCGAGATCGGGGTCAGCGACTGGGTCGAGGTGACGCAGGAGCGCATCAACCAGTTTGCGGAGGCGACCTGCGACGAGCAGTGGATCCATGTCGACCAGGCGCGCGCCGCCAAGGAAATGCCCGGCGGCAAGACCATCGCTCATGGCCTGTTGTCGCTCGCACTCGCGCCGCTCTTCATTCGCTCGGTGATCGGGCTGAAGGGCCTGCGCAACACGCTCAACTATGGCGCCGACCGGATCAGATATCTCGCGCCGGTGCCGGCGGGTTCGAAGCTGCGCGGCCGCGTGACCGTTGCCGAAGCCGAGGACGTGCCGCCGGATGGCCTGCGCGTGAACTATCACCTCGTGATCGAGATCGAAGGCGGCAAGAAGCCAGCCTGCGTTGCCGAGCTGATCGCCTTGCACTATCGCTGAGCAAGCTCAGTCGATGATGTGATATCCGCCGTCGATGTAGAGCACGCCGCCCGTGATCAGCTTGGCACCGTCCAGCGCCAGGAACGCGGTGGCGTTGCCGACATCGTCGATGCTGACGAGACTGCGCGAAGGCGCCTTGGACTGCGCCTTGTCCATGAGCTCGTCGAACTCAGGGATGCCTGACGCCGCACGGGTTGCCAGCGGGCCCGGCGAGATGGCATGGACGCGGATCCCCTTCGGACCGAGCTCGGCGGCGATGTAGCGAACCGAGGCCTCGAGCGCGGCCTTGGCGACGCCCATCACGTTGTAGTTCTCCACCACCATCTGGCTGCCGTAATAGGTCATCGTGAACAGCGTTCCGCCGTTCTTCATCAGGGGCTCGGCCAGATGCGCCATGCGCATGAACGACCAGCAGGAGACGTCCATGGTCTTGAGAAAACCATCGCGGCCGACATCGACGACGCGACCGTGCAAGGCCTCCTTGGGGGAGAAAGCGATCGAATGAAGCAGGAAGTCGAGCTGCCCCCACTCGGATGCGATGCGGTCGAATACCGCTTCGGTCTGGCCTTCCACCATGACGTCGAGCGGCATGAAGATCGGCGCTTCCAGCGCCTGCGCCAGCGGCTCGACATGTTTCCTGGCACGGTCGTTCAGATAGGTCACCGCGAGATCGGCACCGAGCGCGCGAAACGCCCGCGCACAGCCCCAGGCGATCGACTGATCATTGGCGATCCCGACGATCAGGCCCTTCTTGCCCTTGAGGGCAACCTTGCTGTCAGGGAATACTGGAATCATGACACCCTCTCAGGTCTTGTGTTGGTCGGCTGACCATTCATCAGAAGCGACAGCGTGTGCTGCGCGATCATCAATTCCTCGTCCGTCGGTACGACGTAGACCGGGATCTTGCTGTCGGCGCGCGAGATCAGCTGCGCATGGCGCGCGTTCTCACCGGCATCGAGGGTGACACCGAGCCATCCAAGCTGCTCGCTTATGCGTGCGCGGATCGAGGCCGAGTTCTCGCCAATGCCCGCGGTGAAGACGAAGGCATCCAGACCCTGCAAGGCCGCTGCCAGCATGCCGGCGTTGAGCCCGATGCGGTACACGAAATAGTCGATCGCGAGCCGCGCATGCGGATCGCTACTGGCTTCCAGCTCGCGCATGTCATTGCTGATGCCGGAAAGCCCTTTCAGGCCGCAATCGCGGTAGAGGAAGTCCTGCACCTTTGCCGCCGGCATGCCCTTCTCGGAGATGAGATACAGCACCACGCCGGGATCGATCTGGCCCGGCCGCGTTCCCATCGGCAGCCCGTCGAGTGCGGTAAAGCCCATGGTGCTCTCGACGCTGCGCCCGTCCCTGATCGCGCACATCGAGGCGCCGCTGCCGAGATGTGCAACGATGACCCTGCCCTTGGCGATCTCTGGCGCGACGCGAGGAAGCGTACGGGCGATATATTCGTAGGACAGGCCGTGAAAGCCGTAGCGCCTTACGCCCTCGGCATATAGCTGCTGCGGGATGGCATAGTGATCGGCGACGAGGTCGTGCGTGCGATGAAACGCGGTGTCGAAGCACGCCACTTGCGGCAGCGCCGGAAAATTGGCCAGCAGCGAGCGGATCGGCGCGAGATTATGCGGCTGATGCAGCGGTGCCAGGCTGATAAAGCGTTCAAGACGGGTGACGACGCCGTGGTCGATCAGGACCGGCCGAACATAATCCGGCCCGCCATGCACAACGCGGTGGCCGACCGCGATCGGCGTGACCCTGATCTCCTCCCGCAACCAATCCCCGGCGACCGCCATGGCAGCAGGGACATCAGGCACGGTTTCAATTGGATAGGCGCGATCAGCCAACGGATCGCCGCTCGCACCGCTCGCGCGCAAGCGCGGGCGGCTGCCGATGCCGTCCATCTGTCCCTTGATCTGGCGGCGGAGCATGCCATCGCCCTCGGCGGAATAGACCTGAAACTTGACGCTGGAGGAGCCGGCGTTGACGACCAGGACCGTATCCATGGCGATCACGCCCCCACTGTCGGCGCCTGCTGGCGCCGGGCACGCGCATAGAGCGCGGCCACGGCGCAGGAGGCCATCCGCGCACGTGGCGAATCCGCACGCGACGTCAGGACAACGGGTACGCGGGCGCCGAGCACGATGCCGGCTCCATCCGCCTTGGCAAAATAAGCAAGGTTCTTGGCCAGCATGTTGCCGGACTCAAGATCGGGAACCACCAGAATCTGTGCGCGACCGGCCACCTCGGATGTGATGCCCTTGATCCGCGCGGCTTCCGGGTCGATGGCATTGTCGAACGCCAGTGGACCATCAAGCACGCCGCCGGTGATCTGGCCGCGATCGGCCATCTTGCAGAGCGCGGCGGCTTCGATCGTCGATGGAATCTTCGAGGTTACCGTCTCCACTGCCGACAGGATCGCCACTCGCGGCTTCGTACCGAAACCGGCCAGGTTGTACAGATCGATCGCGTTCTGGATGATGTCGCGCTTGGCATCGAGATCGGGGAAGATGTTGATCGCGGCATCCGTGACAAAAATGGTCTCGGCATAGGCCGGCACATCCATGACGAAGACGTGACTGATGCGCCTGTTGGTGCGCAGACCGCCAACCTTGGCGGTGACGGCGCGCATCAGTTCGTCGGTGTGCAGGCTGCCCTTCATCAACAGCTCGCCCTTGGCGGCGTGGATGAGCTCGACGCCCTTGGCGGCGGCATCGTCGCTGTGCGCGGCATCGACGATCTCGAAGGGGGATACATCGAGATCGAATTTCGCGGCGGTCTCCCTGATCTTCCGCTCCGGCCCGACCAGTATCGGCCGAATGATGCCGGCACTGGCGCTGTCGACGGCGCCGCGCAGCGAGGTCTCGTCGCAGGGGTGTACAACCACGGTCGGCGTGGGCGGCGCGGCCTTCGCCGCCGCGATCAAGCGGTCATATTTGCTGCCGGATTGGGCTTGCGTCGTGTCGGCCGACATCCTGTCACTCCCGATTCCACCAATGCGTGTTACGAAGCTCTCGCTTGAGGGTCGAAAGGGGCGACTTTCGACGTCAACTCTCCTTCCCCCTCCAAACCGAAGAGTTCGGCGACCTGCTTGAGGCGCTTGGCGCGCTCGCCGGTGATTTCCGCGCTCGCCGACAGTATTTCGCGCATCGCGGAAAAGGCTGCGCGCCGCTGGTTCATGTCGTCAGGCAGCAATCCGGGGATTGCCGCAAGGGCGGCTTCGCGATCGAGCAACAGCATGAAAAACTGCTCGCGCACCAGCATCTTGAACTCGGACAGCGTCATGCGCGGGCCGGAATGGTCGCGTCGAACCTGCCGCAGCGCCTCGATGCTGCGCTCGTCGATCATGCCGCGCGCGGAGCCGACATAGAGCAGCGCACGGAGCGCAGCCTCGCGAATGCCGCCCTCACCGATACGAGATTTCAGCTCGGCAATGCGCTTTGCGAGCATCGCTTGATGCTCGGCCGACATCTCGCGACGGCGCGACGGCGCCGAATTCGGGTCGACGCCGAGGGCAGCCTGCAGCACCGGCGAACCATAGACGTTGAGGAAGACGGTTTCGCTCAGCGCCTCCTGAGCGTCGCGCCAGCTGTCGAGCGCATGGACGATCTGCTTCGACATCTGCTCCTGGAAGGCCAGGAAAGGATTGTCCTTCGAGACCGGCTTGCGATTTTCCTCGACACGGTCGGCAGCCGACTTCATCGTGGCCATCCAGGGATTCTCGCTGCTGAAGACCTCATATTGCAGCCGCAGCGGGTGCATCTTGTGGGCCCATTCCGCCAGTTGCGGCGTCACCATGCCCTTCACCAGCGGCCGCAGGAATTTCTGGTAGGCCGCCAGATTGAGTTCGGAGACGCGCTTGGCGGCGGCAAAGCGCCGCTCGTCCTCCGGCGAGTTGCCGCCCATGGCCCTGACATCGTCGAGCGTCCGCGCCTCGCAGCGCATCACCCACTGCCCCACGGCGAGATCGCTGTTGAGCGTCTCCTCGCCCCGGGCCTCGAACGTCGCCTCATAGAGGCCAGGCGGCAGCACATCGATCAAATCGATGTTGCTCGAGAACTCGGCATGCTCCTTCTTCGCCACGCCACCGGATACGAAGATGCCGAGATGGCCGATGCTGTCGTGAACGCTATAGACGATGGTCTGTCCATAGGCCCTGATCTCATCGACGTCGGCATAGCAGTCTAGGATCCAGTCCAGCGCCTGCTGAGGCGGCGTGACGTTGTCGCCTTTGGAGCAGAACACCACGATCGGCGAACGGATATTGCGCAAGTCGACTTTCTCGCCGTCCGACATCTCGATCCGGCCGGCCGCAAGGTTGTTGCCGATGAAGAGCTCGTCGACGATGAACTGGATTTCTTCGGCATTGAGGTTGACGTGACCGCCCCACCAGCGTTCGAAGTCGAGGTAGCGCTCGGCCTCGGTATCGACCTTGGAATAGACGTTGTATTGCTTGGTCCAGAGCGTGTTCGACGGGTTCTGGTTCTCGAAGTTTTGTACCAGCCAGGCGCCGTCGAACTTGCCGGCGCCGAGGTCGCTCGTCAGCGCCGTGAGCCAGCTTCCGCCCAAGAGACCACCGGAGTAGCGCATCGGATATTGACCGTGGACACCGGCCCAATAGGCGAGCGGTGCGCCGGCGATGATCAGCGGTCCGAACAGCTCCGGCCGCAGCGAGGCCAGGATCATGACGGCCCATCCGGCCTGACAGTTGCCGATCACACACGGCTTACCGTCGGCGTCGGGGTGACGGCTGATGACGGTTTCAAGAAATTTTGCTTCGGCCCGTGCGATGCGCTCGATCGTCTGGCCCGGCATGGGCTCAGGCAGGAACCCGATGAAATAGCAGGGATGGCTCGCCTTCATCGCGACGCCGATCTCGCTGTCGGCCTTGAAGCCGCCGATGCCCGGGCCGTGGCCGGCCCGCGGGTCGACCACGACGAACGGCCGTCGGGTCATGTCGATCTCAACGCCTTTCGGCGGGATGATGCGGACCAGCGCGTAGTTCACGGGATCGTCGAGCGTGCGACCGTCCGTGATCAATTCGGCGGCATATTGCAGCACATGCGGCGCGGTCTGCGCGATGTGCTCGCGATACTGATCGCCGCGCTGGCGCATGATGTCCAGGAACAGCACGCTGCGCTGTCCCGCATCGACCAGATATTCTACGGCCGATGCGACCAGCCCCGACAGGGGACCATCGGGCAGTTTCAGATTTTCCGTCGGCATGTTCGACCTCACTGTCGCGTGAGGTCATTCAAAGGGGACGGGCCAGAATTGAAGTTGATATAGGTCAATAGTCACGTTCGGCGCCGGCCTTGCGATCGTGCAGTCTTCATCGTCGTGACGATGGATGCCTCGCCTGGCAGAATGTCGGGAACCCTATTCTGAAACCTCCTGCAAACAACCCGAGTTAGGGTTCCGGCCGGAACAGACTCAGCCCCTTCCGGCTTGACCCGGCATGGATAGGTTCTTCCTCGCAACGATGGTTTCGGCGGTGCTGCTGCTGATTGTGGCCTCTGACCTCCTGGTCAACGGGCCAAGCAGGCAGGATCAGACCGCCGAGCTGGCCAACATCCAGCCGGTCGCAGCCCGCATGCTCAGATAGGTGCGAGGCTGCCCCTGCGACGTATTCGAATGTTCCAGCGGAACATTTCAGCCTGACCAGGACTTCTGATATCCGCGCCTGCCACGAACGGCCAGCGCGATCCGGACAGGCTCAGCTCCGCTGTGGTAGGGGGAGCTGAGCCACCGTCGCGCAAATGCGTTTAGCGTTTGTCACGCCGCGTTTGTCGCGCGAGGCTACCCCCCGCTCCTGTAAACCTGGATATCGAGGTCCCGGATCTTCTTCCGCAGCGTGTTGCGATTGAGGCCGAGCAGATCGGCGGCGCGGATCTGGTTGCCACGGGTGGCGGCGAGCGCGGCCGTCAACAGCGGCACCTCGATTTCCTTGAGAATGCGGTGATAGAGGCCCGGCGGCGGCACGCCGTTCGGGAAGCCCTGGAAGTGCGATGAGAGGTAGGCCTCCACCGCGCCGCCGAGATTGTCGACGCCTTGCTGGACCGCGGCACCCGGACTGACCGAGGGCGGCGCCAGCTCGCCGTCGATAACGGACGCCGTGATCACGTCCTGCGGATAGAGCGCGGCGAGACGGCGCGCCAGGTTCTCGAGCTCGCGCACGTTGCCGGGCCAGCGGTGCTGCTTCATCCGCTCCAGCGCCAAGGCATCGAGCTTCTTCGGCGGCAATCCGTCCTTCTCGGCGAGCGCGAAGAAGTGACGCACCAGATCCGGCAGATCCTCAATGCGCTCGCGCAAGGGCGGCAGCCGCAGCGGCACGACGTTGAGGCGGAAGAACAGATCCTCGCGGAACAGCCCTTGCTGGATCAGCACGCGCAGATCCTTGTTGGAGGCCGCGACGATGCGCACGTCGGTCTTGATCGGGGTACGGCCGCCGACGGTGGTGTATTCGCCCTGCTGCAGCACGCGCAGCAGGCGGGTCTGCGCCTCCATCGGCATGTCGCCGATCTCGTCGAGGAACAGCGTGCCGCCTTCGGCCTGCTCGAACCGGCCGGACGCCCGCGTGTTGGCGCCGGTGAAGGCGCCGCGCTCATGGCCGAACAGCTCGGATTCAATGAGGTCGCGTGGGATCGCCGCCATGTTGACCGCGACGAACGGGCCGTTGCGGCGCTTGCCGTAATCGTGCAGCGCGCGCGCCACCAGCTCCTTGCCGGTGCCTGATTCACCCGTGATCATCACGGTGAGATCGGTCTGCATCAGCCGCGCGAGCACGCGGTAGATTTCCTGCATCGCCGGCGAGCGGCCGACCAGCGGGATCGCCTCCATCTCGGCGTCATCGTCCGCCGTTGCGACCCGCTCCTTCGGCTCGGCGAGCGCGCGGCCGACGATCGCAATCAGCTCCTTCAGATCGAAGGGCTTTGGCAGATATTCATAGGCACCGCGCTCGGAGGCGCGGATCGCCGTCATGAAAGTGTTTTGCGCGCTCATGACGATGACGGGCAAATTCGGCCGCATCTTCTTGATCCGCGGCAACAGGTCGAAGGCGTTTTCATCCGGCATCACCACGTCGGTGATGACGAGATCGCCCTCTCCCTGGCTGACCCAGCGCCACAGCGTCGCGGCGTTGCCGGTCAGCCTGACTTCATACCCGGCCCGGGAAAGTGCCTGGTTGAGAACCGTGCGGATGGCGGTGTCGTCATCAGCTACGAGAATGCTACCTGCGGGCATCGTTAATCCTCATCTTGCCCCCTGTGATGCAGACGACGACTTCCCGGCAGAGCCGTCGCGACTGCTGTGATCTGTGGTCTTTGCCGATGTCGAGTACATCGGCATCAGCACGCGGAAGGTGGTCTTGCGCGGCTGAGACTCGCATTCGATGATGCCCCCGTGATCGCCCACGATCTTGGCGACCAGAGCAAGACCGAGGCCAGAGCCGGTCTGCTTGGTGGTCACGAACGGGTCGAACAAATTGGGCAGAAGGTCGTCCGGCACGCCTGGTCCATTGTCCCTCACGCAGAATTCGAGCGGCAGGGATACCCGGGATTTTTGACCGGGGACTGACAGGCGCACGCCGGGGCGGAACGCGGTGGTAAGCTGGATCTCGGCGTCGGGGACGTCGATCAGCGCTTCGGCGGCATTCTTCACCAGATTGAGGAACACCTGAATCAGCTGGTCCTGATTGGCCAGCACCGGCGGCAGCGAGGGATCATAATCCTCGATGAAGCGGATGTTACGGGCAAAGCCCGATTGCGCCAGCCGCTTCACGTGATCCAGCACGGAATGGATGTTGACGGGACCGCGCACCACCGGGCGTTCGTCGCCGAACACCTCCATGCGGTCGACCAGCGTGACGATGCGATCGGCCTCGTCGCAGATCAGGCGGGTCAGCATGCGGTCTTCCGAGGACGCCTGCTGCTCCAGGAGCTGCGCGGCGCCGCGGATGCCCGAGAGCGGATTCTTGATCTCATGCGCGAGCATCGCTGCTAGCGCAATCACCGAGCGCGCAGCGCTGCGGTGGGTGAGCTGGCGATCCATCTTGTCAGCGATGGAGCGCTCCTGCAGCATCACCACGATGTGGCCGGGCCGCTCGGTGAGCGGGGCGACATGCAGATCGACCTGCCGGTCGCCGCCCATGCGCGGCGTGCCCAAATCGACCTTGTATTCGTTGACCGGCGAGTTCGACGACCGCACCTGGTCGATCAGCGCGAGCAAGGGGCTGCCAAACGGCACCAGCTCTTTCAGCGACTGACGCTTCAGGAACTGTGTCGAGATTTCGAAGAACGCTTCGGTCGCGATGTTGGCGGCAACGATCTTGCCGTCCGGCCCGATCATCAACACGGGATTGGGCAAGGCATCGAGAATCGCGTCGCTGTCGGCGGGCTTGCGATGGTCGGCGGCTGAGCTCATGCAGCAGCGCTCCATGCAAAATCGTCGAAGGCATCCTGCAGCGAGCGGTGGACGAGCCCGGGATCCTCGGACGTCAAAATCTTCTGGCGCCAGGCCTTTAGCGTCTCGACCGGCGCACCACTGGCTTCGGCAGCAACATCGAGCGCCCAGCCGAGATGTTTGCGCGCGTGCCTGAGGCCGACACGCAGGCCGTAGAGCGCGCAGACGCCCTCATAGAGCGTGCGGACATAATGCAGCTGCGTCGCGAGCGAGGGCGCGGCTTCAGCCGCCCCACCGTTCAGCCGTCGCCCGATCTCGCCGGGCAGCCAGGGCTGGCCATTGGCGCCGCGACCGATCATCACGGCATCGGCGCCGGAGGCCTCGAGCGCCGCGAGCGCCTTCTCGAAAGACGTGATGTCGCCGTTGACGACGAGCGGAATGGAGATCGCCTCGCGCACAGCGCGGATCGCATCCCAATCGGCCTCGCCTTTGTAGAACTGGCAACGGGTGCGGCCGTGAACGGTGACGAGCTTGACGCCGGCGGCCTCTGCGCGTCGCGCCAGCTCAGGCGCGTTGCGGGTGCGATCGTCCCAGCCGAGCCGCATCTTCAGCGTCACCGGCACGTTCACCGCTGATATCGTCGCTTCGATCAGGCTGACGGCGTGATCGAGATCGCGCATCAGGGCCGAGCCCGACTGGCCGCCGGTAACGTGACGGGCCGGACAGCCCATGTTGATGTCGATGATGTCGGCGCCTTCGGCTTCGGCGATCCGGGCACCCTCCGCCATCCAATGCGCCTCGCAGCCGGCGAGCTGGACCACATGAGGCCCAACACCCGTCGCTTCGCAGCGCAACCGCGACATGCGGTGGCCATTGGCGAGCTCGTCGCTGGCGGTCATTTCGGAGACGACCAGACCGGCCCCCAGCTCGGCGGCCAACCGGCGGACGGGCGAGTCTGTCACTCCCGACATCGGTGCCAGGAAGACCGGATTGGCGATTTCAATATCGCCTATTTTCAACGGCTTAGAGCCTGATACTACCGAGCCGGTCACAGGGGTCTCGTTGCGTGGGCGGCGCCTCATCGCGCCTGCCATGACCTATCTTGCGCACAATTCTTGTGCAGTCAAGCGTCATGCCTACAGTTTAGACAGTTCTGCAGATCTTTCAAGTGCAGTGCAGCAAAATGCTGAATCCCACGATCCCGGGAAACCCCCTTTTTTTGCGGGCCTGCCGTGCTAGAGGCATGCCGGCAATCACCTCACTCCCCCTACTCCCCTTAGCAGTTGAATATTTGAGTCCTATGGCGAAATCACAGCGCACCGCAGTCGTTCTCGTCGCGGCCGGACGTGGCCTTCGCGCAGGCGCCGGTGGCCCCAAGCAATACCGGGAGATTGGCGGCGTGCCCGTGATCTACCGCGCCATGGAAGCGTTCAGCACGCATCCCGATGTGTTCGCCGTGCAGCCGGTGGTGAACCCCGACGACAGCGCCATGTTCACGGCAGCGGTCGCAGGGCTCAAGCACGAGGCACCGACCAATGGTGGCGCAACGCGCCAGGCCTCGGTGCTCTCGGGTCTCGAAGCGCTTGCGAAGCACAAGCCCGACATCGTCCTGATCCATGACGCCGCGCGGCCCTTCGTGTCAGCGAGCGTGATCTCGCGCGCCATCGAGGCGGCAAGCCGCACTGGCGCGGCGATCCCCGTCGTCCCCGTCACCGACACCATCAAGGTCACGAGCGCCGATGGCAACGTCGAGGACACGCCAGACAGGGCCGGTCTGCGAATCGCTCAGACGCCGCAATCCTTTCGTTTCGATGTCATCCTCGAGGCGCATCATCGCGCGGCCAAGGACGGTCGATCCGATTTCACCGATGATGCCGCGATCGCCGAATGGGCGGGATTGACGGTTGCGACCTTTGAAGGCGATGTTGCCAATATGAAGCTCACCACTCCCGAAGATTTCGTGCGCGAGGAAGCGCGCCTGGCCAGCCTGCTCGGCGACATCAGGACCGGCACGGGCTACGACGTGCACGCCTTCGGTGAAGGCGACCATCTCATGCTCTGCGGCGTGCGCGTGCCGCACACGAAAGGCTTCCTGGCACATTCCGACGGCGATGTCGGGCTGCATGCGCTGGTCGATGCCATCCTCGGCGCGCTCGCCGACGGCGACATTGGTTCGCACTTCCCGCCGAGCGATGCGAAGTGGAAGGGCGCCTCCTCCGACCAGTTCCTGAAATACGCCATCGAGCGCGTCACGGCGCGCGGCGGCCGCGTCGCCAATCTCGAGGTCACCATGATCTGCGAGCGGCCGAAGATCGGTCCGCTGCGGGACGTCATGCGCGCGCGCATCGCCGAGATATCAGGCGTCGACATCTCGCGCGTTGCGGTGAAGGCGACCACCAGCGAGCGGCTCGGCTTCACCGGGCGCGAGGAAGGCATCGCGGCAACCGCGAGTGCCACCATCCGCCTGCCCTGGAGCCTGTAGGTCATGGGCGGCAGCGACGCACGCGCCCTCTCCCGCTCGCTGCTCGATTTGTGCCGGATGCGCAAGCTGACGATCGCGACCGCCGAGTCCTGCACCGGCGGCCTCGTCGCCGGCGCGCTGACCGACATCCCCGGCTCGTCTGACGTCATCGACCGCGGCTTCGTCACCTATTCCAATGAGGCCAAGCGCGCGATGCTCGGCGTCGAAGCAGGCACTCTCGCCAATTTCGGCGCAGTCAGCAAGGAAACCGCGACCGCGATGGCGGTCGGCGCGCTTGAACGCGCGGATGTCGATCTTGCCGTTGCCATCACGGGAATCGCGGGTCCCGGCGGCGCAACGCCGGGCAAGCCGGTCGGCCTTGTCCATTTCGCCGCCGCCGCGCGCGACGGCCGCATCATCCATCGCGAGCAACGTTTTGGCGCGATCGGCCGGACCGCGGTGCGCCAGCGCTCGGTGGTCGAAGCCCTGCGCATGCTGATGGAGCTCGCCCGCGGCCCGCAAGTCGCAGCCAAGCCGCAACGCGCTGCCGCGAGCCGCCTGCGTCCCCGCGTCACGCGCACGCCGCGCAGGCATGCGACAAAGCGCCGGCCGCCACGCTCGCCGCGGGGCTGAGGCGCACCGGCATTTTGCAGGGTGGATTACGCTGACGCTAACCCACCCACGAACCTACACCCTCTTGCATGCGTCATCTCCAGTTTTCAAAAAGGCATGCATTTCTGTCGAATTCGATCGTCATGTGCGATGCAGCGGACGCGACCAAATGTCATCGCGCTCCTGCGACCTTGCGCGGAAAAATATTGGCGCAATAATGCCGCTCTACGTTGTGCTCCGGAATCAACCGGACCAGCCTTGTGGAGGGCGACAAGGTGTTCGCTCGCGTCGCGGCTTCGGCCGTACTCGTTGTCACTTTGGCCGCCTTTGATGGTGCGGCTGCGCAGACGGCCAATCAGGCGCCGGATACGATGGCGGCCCGGGTCGAGGCCTGCACGCCCTGTCACGGCAATAAGGGCGAAGGTACCAGCGACGTCTATTTCCCGCGCCTCGCCGGCAAGCCGGCCGGCTACCTCTACAACCAGCTCCTTGCCTTCCGCAGCGGCCGGCGCAAATACCCACCGATGAACTATCTGCTGGAGTTCTTGCCTGATCCGTATCTGGAGGCGATGGCAGAATATTTTGCTGGGGAGCACCCGGCGCTGCCGCAGCCCGTGCCGAGCGACGTCAGCAAGGAGGTCCTCGCGCAAGGCGAGCAGCTCGCGACCAGCGGCGATGCTAGCCGCAACATCCCAGCTTGCGTCAGCTGTCACGGCCCGGGCCTCACGGGCATGCAGCCCGGCATCCCCGGCCTGCTCGGCTTGCGCGCCGCCTATATCAGCGCCCAGCTGGGTGCCTGGCGCTACGGCACCCGCACGGCGAAATCGCCCGACTGCATGCAGCTCGTCGCCGGCCATCTGACCGAGGCCGACGTCACCGCGGTCGCGGCCTGGCTTGCGACACGCCCTGCCCTCGACAATCCTGCTCCCGTGGCCAAAGGCACCTACGCACTGCCCTTCGGCTGTGGCAGCCAGCCCAACTGACGAGGCGGATGATGGGCTCGAAACTCTCGATCGCACTCCTCGCTCTCGCCGCGTTCACCACGTCTGTGCAGGCACAGGACAAGGACATCATCGCGCGTGGCGAGTATCTCGCCCGCGCTGGTGACTGCACGGCCTGTCACACCGCGCCCGAGGGGCGCCTGTTCGCCGGCGGCCGCGCCATGCCGACGCCGTTCGGCACGCTTTACACCTCGAACATCACGCCGGATCCCGACACGGGAATTGGCAAATGGAGCGCCGACGATTTCTACAAGACCATGCATAGCGGGCGCTATCCGGACGGCGGGCTGATCTATCCGGCAATGCCATTCGCCTCCTACACCAAGGTGACCCGCGCCGATAGCGACGCGATTTTCGCGTATTTGCGTTCCATCGCGCCGGTGAACCAGAAGAACCGGCCGCACGAGCTGCGCTTCCCTTATGACAACAGGCAGCTCATTTTGGGCTGGCGCACGCTGTTCTTCAGCGAGGGCGAATTCAAGCCCAATCCGACGAAATCGGCCGAATGGAATCGCGGTGCCTATCTGGTCGAAGGCCTCGGCCATTGCGGCATGTGCCATTCGCCGATCAATGCGCTCGGCGGCACGTCGCAATCGGACGCCTTCAAGGGCGGCCTGATCCCGATGCAGAACTGGTACGCGCCCTCGCTCACCTCCAACCGTGAGGCGGGTCTCGGCGACTGGAGCATCAAGGACATCACCGACCTGCTCCAGACCGGCGTCTCCGCGCGTGGCGTGGTCTACGGTCCGATGGCCGAGGTCGTGCACAACAGCCTGCAATATCTCGACGACGCCGACACCAAGGCGATGGCGGTGTACCTGAAGGGCATCGCGGAAGGCTCGACGCCGCCGCCGGCGAGCACGGTGCTGCCGAACACCGAGAGCAGCCTGCTGATCAGCCTCGGCAAGACCGTCTACGATAAGGACTGCGCGAGCTGTCATGGGACGCAGGGCGAAGGCAAGCCGCCGCACTGGCCGCCGCTCGCCAACAACCAGTCGATCGAGATGCAGTCCGCCGTCAACCCGATCCGCATGGTGCTCAATGGCGGCTATCCGCCGGGTACCAAGGGCAACCCGATGCCTTACGGCATGCCGCCCTTCGCCGGCCTCCTCTCCGACAACGAGGTCGCCGCCGTCGTCTCCTACATTCGCACGGCCTGGGGCAATCGCGGTACGCCGGTCTCGGCGCGCGAGGCCAACGAGCTGCGTTCCGCACCGCTGAACTGAGAGGCATCATGTTCAACTCCGATCAGCCGACCAGCCCGGCGGCCGCCGACCAGGCCGTCGAGGAAGTCGTCGCGCAAGGACCGTCCGGCGCGATCGTGGTCGCCGGCATCGCCACGGCTTGCGTGGTGGCGATGTGGCTTGCGTTCTATCTGTTCGTCTTCTTGCCGCGAGGGCCGCTGCAATGAGCGCAGAAGACACCCATGGCAGCGTCGAGGTCGCCGCCCGCGTCGAGCGACGCTGGGCCGCCATTGCCGTCCTCATCATCGTGGGCATGGCGCTGCTGGCGGCTTTCGCCGGCATCCATCAGGCCACCATGCCGCAGCCGCGTGTCGAGACCACCGATCCGTCGCGCATTCATCTCACAGGCGAATTCGTCGAGAGCAATCTCGGCAGCGTGCTGGAGGCCAACGGCAATGTCACCGTGCGGGCGATCGGGCAGCAATATTCCTTCACGCCGGCCTGCATCGTGGTGCCCGTCGATACGCCGATCACGCTGCGCGCCACCAGCGCCGACGTCGTTCACGGCATCCTGATCCAGGGTACCAACGTCAACACCATGCTGGTGCCGGGCTACATTTCCGAGCAGCTGATGCGCTTTGCCAGGACGGGCGACTATCTGATGCCGTGCCAGGAGTTCTGCTCCTTCGGCCATGAGGGCATGTGGGGTAAAGTCAAGGTAATCGACAAGACCGACTTCGCATCCCGCGCGAAGTCCGACGGGAGGCTGAGCTGTGTTGGCCAATAGGAAGCTCATCCTCGCCCATTTCTCGTTTGCCTTCGCCGTGTTTGGCGTCGCGCTGACGCTCGGCGCCTGGCAGATGTTCATCCGCAGTCCGATCGGCACCTGGCTCTCGAACCCGGAGCTCTACTACCGCTCGCTGACTGCCCACGGCACAGTGATGGGCTACGTGTTCCCGACGCTGGTCGCGATGGGTTTCGGCTACGCCATTAGCGAATCCGCGCTGGAGCAGCGCCTGGTCGGCGTGCGCTGGGCCTGGACAGGATTCTGGCTGATCGTCTTCGGCAGCGTCATGGCGGTGACCCCGATCGCGCTGGGGCGCGCCTCCGTGCTCTACACGTTCTATCCGCCGCTGATCGGCAATCTGTTCTACTACCTCGGCGTCGTCCTGGTCGTTGTCGGCTCCTGGATCTGGGTCGCGCTGATGTCGATCAATCTGCGCGTCTGGCGCAACGCCCATCCCGGTGCGCCAGTGCCGCTCGCCATGTTCGCCAACGTCGCGGGCTCATATCTGTGGGCCTGGACCGCGGTCGGCGCCGCGCTCGAGCTGCTGCTCCAGATCATCCCCGTCGCGGCGGGGCTGAAGAACACGATCGATGCCGGCCTCGCCCGTATCTTCTTCTCGTGGACGCTGCATGCCATCGTCTATTTCTGGCTGATGCCGACTTATATCGCCTATTACACCATCGTGCCGCGCGCGATCGGCGGCCGGGTCTATTCCGACACCATGGCGCGGATCTCTTTCATCCTGTTCCTGGTGGTGGCGATGCCGATCGGCATGCACCACACGTTCGCCGATCCGCAGGTCGGCGCCGGCTTCAAGTTCATCCATTCGGCCTTCACGGCGCTGGTCGCACTGCCGACGCTGCTGACGGTGTTCACGATATGCGCCTCGGTAGAGATCGCTGCGCGCCTGCGCGGCGGCCGCGGCCTGTTCGGCTGGATCAGGGCCCTGCCCTGGGACAATCCGATGCTGCTGGCGCTGGCGTTCTCGTTCGTCATGCTCGGCTTCGGCGGCGCGGGCGGGCTCATCAACATGAGCTATCAGCTCGATGCGTCGATCCACAACACGCAATGGATCACCGGCCATTTCCACCTGATCTTCGGTGGCGCCATCGTGATCATGTATTTTGCGATCGCCTATGACCTCTGGCCGCATCTGACGGGCCGCGAGATGATCGATGTCAGGCTGATCCGCACGCAGCTCTGGCTGTGGTTCATCGGCATGATCGTCACGACCTTCCCGTGGCACTGGGTTGGCATCCTGGGCATGCCGCGCCGCATGGCCTATTTCGACTTCGGCGATCCCGCCATCGCGCCGCAGGCGCTGTCGGTGATTTTCTCCGTGATCGGCGGCTTCATTCTCCTGGCCTCGGGCATCCTGTTCCTGGTCATCCTTGCCCGCGGCATGCGCGCTCCTCAGGCAGACGCCGGCGCCTATCGCTTTGCGATCGCCGTGCACCAGCCGACGACCGTGCCGGTTGCGCTCAACACCCATGCGCTGTGGGTGGCGCTGATGATCGCGCTCACCATCACCAATTATGGCTATCCAATCCTCAATCTCGCGACCACGGCGGGAACATCGGTGCCGGCCGTCTATGTGGGAGCGCAGTGATGGGCACGCGCGACCTCTTCACCTTCAGCAATCCGCACTTCGCGCGTGGCGTCGGCATCACCGCCGCGATCCTGATCTTGACGGCGATTGCCGGCTTCATCGTGCTGCCTTTCGCACAGCCCTGGGTCCAGTTCGCCAATGTCTGGGACGCGATCTGCAGCGCGGCCGGCGTGCCACAACGCGCTGCGAGCGTCACGGCGCCCGAACAGGCCAAACGCCTGTCGGAGGTGGTGCTGACCTCGCACACGCTGTCGCGTCCGAGCCAGGAGGCCATCGGTCGTGGCGCGACGCTGGCGCAGCGTTGTGCGATCTGCCACGGGCCGACCGGAATCAGTCGGGCGGATTCGCCCAACCTTGCCGGCCAATATGCCGCCGTGATCTACAAGGAGCTGTTCGATTTCCGCTCGGGCGCGCGCTCCAATGCCGTGATGTCGCCGTTCGCCGTCAACCTCACCGATGAAGAAATCGCCGATCTCTCAAACTATTACGCCTATCTGCCGCGGCTGCCGGCCTATCACCCGACGCCGCAATTGCCGAAGCCGAACATCGTCATTTACGGCGCGCCGATGCGCGGCATCGCGCCCTGCGGCGCCTGCCATGGCAGCCTCGACAACAAGACCGGAAGCCCGTGGCTCGAGGGACAATCCGAGGCCTACATGAAGGCGCAGCTCCAGGCGTTTGCGTCCGGCGAACGCCACAACGATATCAGCCAGCAGATGCGCAACATCGCCCGCGCGATGACGCCGCAGGAGATCGAGGCCGCCGCGGCGTACTATGCTTCGCAGCCGCCGGAGGTGGTGAAGGCGGTGGATTGATTACGACGACGCCAGCTTCGGCCGGCCGTAGATCGCATCCGCCCGTTTTTCGAACGCGATGGAAAAGCGCGCGAAGGCCGCGTCGAACATCGAGCCCATCAGCATCGCCAGCATGCGGCTCTTGAACTCATAGGCGAGGAAGAAGCCGACGTCGCAGAATTCATTGCCGTCCTGCTGGCCCTTCGGCTCGAACGTCCAGCGGTTTTCGAGATTGCTGAACGGACCTTGCAGATATTCCACCAGGATCTTCAGATTGGCGCGGTCGAGCGTGACGCGGCTGGTGAAGGACTCTTTCACCAGTTTGAACGACACCGTCATGTCGGCGACCAGCACCTCGGTGCCATCGGGCTTGGCCATGCGCTGGCGGATCTTCAGCGCGCTGCACAGCGGCACGAATTCCGGATAGCGCTCGACATCGGCGACCAGATCAAACATCTCGGATGCGCTGTGATTGACACGGCGCTTGCTCGAAAATTTGGGCATATCAGTTCAGCGGGTGCTAGCTGCCCGCGCCGCCTTCAGTCGCGCAAAATCCTCGCCGGCGTGATGCGACGAACGGGTCAGCGGGCTCGCCGATACCATCAGGAAGCCCTTGGTGTAGGCGACCTTTTCGTACGACGAAAACTCGTCCGGCGGCACGTAGCGCATCACGGCGTGATGCTTGCGGGTCGGCTGGAGATATTGCCCGATGGTGAGGAAGTCGACGTCGGCGGAGCGTAAGTCGTCCATCACCTGCTGCACCTCGTGGCGCTCTTCGCCCAGGCCAACCATGATGCCTGACTTGGTGAAGATGGCGGGATCGAGCTCCTTGACCCGCTGCAGCAGCCGGATCGAGTGGAAATAGCGCGCGCCAGGCCGCACCGTGAGATAGCGCGACGGCACGGTCTCGAGATTGTGGTTGAAGACGTCGGGCCGCGCAGCCACGACGATTTCGAGCGCGCCTTCCTTGCGCAGGAAGTCCGGCGTCAGGATCTCGATCGTGGTCGAAGGACACGCGGCGCGGATGGCACGGATGGTCTGGGCAAAATGCTCGGCGCCGCCGTCGGCGAGATCGTCGCGGTCGACCGAGGTGATGACGACGTGGGCGAGGCCGAGCTTGGCGACAGCCTCGGCGACGTTGTGCGGCTCGGCCGCATCCAGCGCGTTGGGCAGGCCGGTCTTGACGTTGCAGAAGGCGCAGGCCCGGGTGCAGGTGTCACCCATGATCATGAAGGTGGCGTGCTTCTTGTCCCAGCACTCGCCGATATTCGGGCAGCCGGCCTCCTCGCACACCGTGTGCAGCCCGTTGGCGCGCACGATGTTGCGGGTGTCGGCATAGCCGCGGGTGTTGGGCGCGCGCACGCGGATCCAGTCCGGCTTCGGCGGCGAAGCGGAATCAGGGCGATTCACCTTTTCAGGGTGGCGCGGGCGCAGCGGGTTCGTGATGGTATCGACAATAACGACCATGATCTGTCCGGTCTGTTCAGGTCCTACCTAGTCGGTCTGGCTGCCTGCCGCAACCCGGCTCGCGCCGCCTCAGGGAACATGGCAGATATGGGCAATATCCTGCTCTGTTCTCAGGCGATTCTCACCTCGAATGGCTCCAGTCTCGAAGACGCCCACACCCCGGCTCGGCAAGGCCCTGAAGCGCAGCTTTTTCGATCGCGACGTCCGCGAGGTTGCCCGCGACCTGATCGGCGCGACCATGCTGGTCGACGGCGTCGGCGGGGTCATCGTCGAGGTCGAGGCCTATCATCATACCGAGCCGGCGGCGCACTCCTACAATGGTCCGACGCCGCGGAACCAGATCATGTTCGGTCCGCCCGGCTTTGCCTATGTCTACCGCTCCTACGGCATCCATTGGTGCGTCAACTTCGTCTGCGAGGCGGCAGGCTCGGCCGCCGCCGTGCTGATCCGCGCGCTGGAGCCAACGCATGGCCTCGCCGCGATGCGCCGCCGCCGTCACCTCCAGGAGGTGCACGCCCTGTGCTCGGGCCCGGGCAAGCTGACCGAGGCGCTCGGCATCACCATCGCGCACAACACCCTGCCCCTCGATCGTCCTCCGATCGCGTTGCATGCGCGGACCGAGGATGTCGAAGTCGCGACCGGCATCCGGATCGGCATCACCAAGGCGGTTGAGCTGCCCTGGCGCTATGGCGTCAGGGGCTCGAAATTCCTCAGCAAGCCGTTTCCGAGATAGCTGTTGTCGTTCCGGGGCGCGTCGAAGACGCGAACCCGGAACGTCGAGGTTCCGGATTCGATGCTCCGCATCGCTCCGGAATGACGACGAGGTTACGACGCCTGCTTCAGCCGCTCCAGCGCCTCGAGCAGCTTGGCCTTCCGGGCCAGCGCCGCCTCGCGCTTTTCGCGCTCCTCCTCGACGACCTCTTCGGCCGCGTTGGCCACGAACTTTTCGTTCGCGAGCTTGGACTCGGCACGCTTGATGTCGGCGTCGGCCTTCGCGATCTCCTTGTCGAGACGCGTGCGCTCGGCGGCCACGTCGACCACGCCCTTGATCGGCAGCGCGGCCACCTCACCTCGAACGAGCAGCTGAACGGCGCCGTCAGGTGCGCGGTCGGCGAAGGAGATCTCGGACAGCCGGGCCATGCGCTTAATGACGTCAGTCCAGCGCGGCGCGCGTTCCTTGGTTTCTGCCGAGGCACCCGCGAGCACCAGCGCCGTCAGCGTGGCCGGCGGAATGTTCATCTCGGCGCGGACCGAGCGGATTTGCGTGACCAGATCGATCACCCAGCCGATCTCCGCCTCCGCCTTGGGATCGGTGAAGTCGGCATGGTCGAAGATCGGCATCACGAACGCCGGCGAGACCAGCGGATCGGTCGGTCCGGCCGCGGCCGCAAGCATCGCAAGTTGCTCCGGTGTCGGCTCGGTCCGCTTCAGAGGCCAGTCAGCCAGTGCAAGCAGGCCGTCGCGTTTGGCTGTCACTTCCCACAGCTCTTCGGTGATGAAGGGCATGAAGGGGTGCAGCAGCTTCAGGATCTCGTCGCGCGCCCAGGCCACCATGGCGCGGGTCTCGTCCTTGGCGGGGCTGTCAGGGCCGAGCAGGACGGGCTTGGCGAGTTCGACATACCAGTCGCAATAGACGTTCCAGACGAAACGATAGATCGCGCCGGCAGCATCGTTGAAGCGATAGGCTTCGATGGCTTCGGTCACTTCGCGCGTGGTGTGCGCGCTCTCATGCGCGATCCAGCGGTTCAGCGTTTCCTTGGCCTTGGCCGGCTCGAACCCATCGGGTAAGGCGCAATGGTTCATCTCGGCGAAGCGCGAGGCGTTCCAGAGCTTGGTCGCGAAATTGCGGTAGCCCTCGACTCGGCTGGTGGCGAGCTTGATGTCGCGCCCTTGCGCGGCCATCGCGGCCAGCGTGAAGCGCAGCGCGTCGGCACCAAATTCGTCGATCAGGTTGAGCGGATCGATGACATTGCCTTTCGACTTCGACATCTTGGCGCCCTTCTCGTCGCGGACGAGGGCGTGGATGTAGATCGTCGAGAACGGGATCTCCTTCATGAAATGAAGGCCCATCATCATCATCCGGGCGACCCAGAAGAAGATGATATCGAAACCTGTCACCAGCACGTTGGTCGGGTAGTAGCGCTGCACCTCGGGCGCATCTTCAGGCCAGCCGAGCGTCGAGAACGGCCACAGCGCCGAGGAGAACCAGGTGTCGAGCACGTCCTCGTCGCGCGTGATGAAGCCCTCGCGCTTGTTGCGGTCGAGCGCCATCTCGCGGCCCTGCTCGGCCGTGATCACTTCCTGCTCGACGTAATAGCCGAGCGCGTGGCTGATCGCCTCTTCCTCTGTCTCTGCGACGAAGACCTTGCCGTCGGGGCCGTACCAGGCCGGGATTTGATGGCCCCACCAGAGCTGGCGCGAGATGCACCAGGGCTGGATGTTCTCCATCCACTCGAAATAGGTCTTTTCCCAATTCTTCGGCACGAAGGTCGTCTCGCCCGAACGCACCGCCGCGATCGCAGGCTTCGCCAACGTCTTGGCGTCGACGTACCACTGGTCGGTCAGATACGGCTCGATCACGCTGTTCGAGCGATCGCCGTGCGGCACCATGTGGGTGTGCGGCTCGATCCGCTCGACGAAGCCGAACGACTCCAGCCGCTCGACGATGCGCTTGCGCGCCGCGAAGCGGTCGACCTTGTTGAATTCCTCGGCGAACTGCGAAGCACCCTCCGGCAGGCCCTTCAAATAATCTTCGTTGTCGATGAGGTCGAGGCAGCCCTCCTTGTCCAACACGCTGATGCGGCGCAGGCCGTGGCGATTGCCGACCTCGAAGTCGTTGAAGTCGTGCGCCGGCGTCACCTTCACCGCGCCCGAGCCCTTCTCGGGATCGGAATATTCGTCGGCGACGATCCTGATCTTGCGACCGACCAGCGGCAGGACCACGTTCTTGCCGATCAGCTTCTGATAGCGCTCGTCCTCGGGATGCACGGCTACGCCGGTGTCGCCGAGCATGGTCTCGGGCCGCGTCGTGGCGACCACGATGAAGGTCGAGCGATCCTCTGGATCGAACGTCTTGCCCTCGATCGGATAGCGCAGATACCAGAGGTGGCCCTTCACCTCGGTCTGCTGCACTTCGAGATCGGAGATCGCGGTCAAGAGCTTGGTGTCCCAGTTCACCAGCCGCTTGTCCTTGTAGATCAGCCCTTCGCGGTGCAGCTCGACGAACACCTTGATGACGGCCTTGGACAGGCCCTCGTCCATGGTGAAACGCTCGCGCGACCAGTCGCAGGAGGCACCGAGGCGCTTGAGCTGGTTGATGATGGTGTCGCCACTTTCGGCCTTCCACTGCCAGACCCGCTCCAGGAACTTCTCACGGCCCATCTCGCGGCGGCCGGGCTGCTGGCGCTCCATCAGTTGGCGCTCAACCACCATCTGGGTGGCGATGCCGGCATGGTCGGTACCGGGCTGCCACAGCACGTCGCGGCCGCGCATGCGCTCGAACCGGCACAGGATGTCCTGGAGCGTATTGTTGAGGGCGTGGCCCATGTGCAGCGAGCCCGTCACGTTCGGCGGCGGGATCACGATGGTGAAGGGCACCGCGTCGCGGCGGTCGGGACGGCCGGCCTTGAAGGCGAGGCTGTCCTCCCACACGACGGACATGCGGGCTTCGATATCGGCGGGTCGGTAGTTTTTCTCGATCATGGGGCTGCTAGAAAGCCGCGCGCGGGGTTCAAGTCAACGGAAAGCTCAGCGGCAAAAGGGCTTTCCGGCCCGACCGGCAGGTCTTGTATGACACAGGAGCAGAGCTTTATCGGGGCCGTGGGGCCCGGTTCAGCGGCCGCCGCGCGAGACCCGCTCGATTTCGGCCTTCACGATGCGTTCGACCAGGCCCGGCAGATTGTCGTCGAGCCAGGATTTCAGCATCGGGCGGAGCATCTCCTTGACCAGATCCTCGAGCGTGCGCGCGTTGCTGCTGAGCACCGTGTGGGCCAGCGAGTTGAAGGCGGATTCGACCGCCGAGACGGTCGACTGGGCCAGAATCGGCTGCTGCGGCGGCAGCGGCGGCGCGTCGTAATCAACAGGCGCGTAGGACGGTGGAGGCGCCGGACGCGGCGGCGGCGCCTCGGCGAATTCCAGATCGTCGCGCGGCTCGACCTTCCGGACGCTCGGCGGCGGCGGCGCCGGGGTCGGCTCTGGATCCATCGCCATATCGTCGGTCAGTTCGAGCACGTCAGGCTCAGGCTCAGGTTCGGGCTCCGGCTCCGGTTCAGGCGCCCGTACCTCAGGCGCAGATGTGGCTTCGTCGAGCCCCGCCAGCAGCGCGTCGATGTCGTCCTGGTTGTTGGGGCCGGCATCAGCGGCGGGCGCGGGCGGCGGTGGCGGCGCAGGCTTGGCGGCCGGCGGCGGCGCGGGCTTTTCCGCCGCAGGTTTTGCGGGTGCAAGCTTCGACGGAGGAATGTCGGCCATCGGTTTTGCTGCGGGCGCAGGTGCGGGCTTTGCAGCCTCTGCGGGCGGCGGCTTGGCCTCATCATCGGCAATGATGCGCCGGATCGAGGCCAGAATCTCCTCCATGGAGGGTTCTGTGACCTTTGCAGGCTGCGTCATCTCCGACTCCACATCATCAACGCCCTCGCATGCGTTGTTTTACACCAAGCACGACGGCATTGGCCGGTTCCGGATGCGTCGTCCGACATTTTCGTCGCGACAGCCAGACTTGTCCCCAGATCACGGCTCAACGTGAGGCGGCGCGCCCCTGCCCCATCACTCAAGCATTAAGCACGCAACATCGGATGCGGGCCGAATCGACCAGCAGCATCTTGGCAAGGCTATGTCAGAGCTTTTGACGATTGCAAGCAAAGCGCCGGTCGGACTCTGCAGTTTGCGAGGCCGACCGGTGAACTACGGCCATCAGCGTCCGTCGGGCGTACGCACGCCGACCCAGCTGTCGCGGACCTGCTGGTAGTGCACGCTCGGATCGTAGACCGTGGTGCTGAGCCCGAGCACTTGCGGTGCAAGGCGGCCAACGGCGCTGAGCACGTTGTAGGATGCAACGACCCGATCGTGCTGTGCGGTGACCAGCGCGACGCGCGCATTGACCAGCGCCTGCTGGGCGTTGAGGACGTCGAGGGTCGTACGCTGACCTGCCTTGGCTTCTTCGCGCACACCGTTCAGCGCGATCTCGGACGCGGTGACCTGCGCCTGGGCGGACTGCACCTGTGCCTTGCCGGCTTCCAGCTGACCCCAGGCCTGTACGACGTTGGCGCGGGCTTGATCTCGGGTAGTTTCAAGGTTGAGACGCTGTTGCGCCAGATTTTCCTTGGACTGGCGGATCAGCGCATATTCAGCTCCGCCCTGAAAGATCGGCACGGACGCCGTCGCGATTGCAGAGGCGCTACTGGTTCGGAAAATCGTCAGCTGCTGCTGGTAGGCCGTGCTGACACCAGCCTGGACCGTGACGGTCGGCAGCAGCGCGCCTTCGTTGATCTTCACCTGGAGATAGTTGACGTCGATGCCGTACATCGCGGCCGTGACGTTGGGGTTCTCCACCAGGCTGAGATTGACCGCGGAGGCGATCGAGCCGGGCAGGAAGCGATCGACCGGTGAGCCCGGGGCAAGATTCGACGGCTCGTTCCCAATGATCCGACGGAAGTTGGCGCGCGTCGTTGTCAGATTTGATTCGGCGGTCAGGGCCTGCGTTCTGCCGGCGGCCAGCTGAGCTTCGGATTGCGCCACGTCCGTGCGCGTCACCTCGCCGACGTTGAAACGATCGCGCGTTTGCTTGAGCGTCTGCTCGAGCACGCGCACGTTGCTGCGCTGAACCTCCAGCGTTGCCGCATCGCGCAGGTAGTCCATATAGGCCGTTGCGGCTTGCAGCAGGACCGTCTGCTCAAGCACGCGCAATGCCTCGCGCGCCCCCGAGACCTGGCTCTCCGCCGCGCGAGTCCTATTGGCGGTCTGATTGCCGTTATAGAGCGTCTGGTTGACGGTCAGGCTGGCGCTGTTTGGTTGAAGGGGCGGGTCGCTGTGGATCGCCAAGCCTTTTTGTATAGCCTGGATATCCTGGTATTGATATCCAGTGGAGAGGCTCAAATTGACCCTGGGACGATAGCCCGACAGGGCCTGCGGCACGTTCTCGTCGGTCGAGCGCACTTGCGCGCGTTGCGCGTTGAGCTGCGGATTGTTCTGATAGGCGCGCACGAGCGCAGCCTCGATCGTATCCGCCAATGCAGGCGTCGGTCCGGCGAGCGCCGCCAGGAGAACCGAAACCGCGGCTCCGGTGAAAAGCTTCACCCCATGCATCCCTGAAATTCCGTTCATTCTCACGCCAGACTCGTGCCCGCGGGCCTGGTTACCGTATCCGAGTGGAGTCGTTGCCCCGCAGCAACATAGGACGTGGTCAAGCGCGACGGAACTACCTCAGGGTAGTTCTCAGTGGAAACTCTTCACGTGCAGCATCCCGGCCACACTTCTGATTCAGAACGGGATTTTAATGGGGTTTCGGCCGTCAGAAGACGAAGGCGGCGGCCCGTTCCAAGCCGGGCAGCACCGGCGCAGCCGCGTCGAACAGCGGCCGATAGCCGAATTCGCCGTGCGAGCGGGTCACGATCATGGCCCGCGATGGCCTGGATTCGGCCGAAACCCCCACCAGGCGTCCGCCTTCCCTGAGTTGGCCAAACAAGCCGTCCGGCGTCACTTCGGTAGCCCCATTGAGGACGATCACGTCATAGGGCGCCGCGGACGGGTCGCCTTCGGCACAGGCAGCAGCCTTGCAGGTGACATTGGTGAGCCCAAGCGAGGCGAAGGCACCCTGCGCTTTCGCGGCTAGAGCCGAATCGCTTTCCGTTGCCGTGACCTGGCGCGCAAGCTTCGCGGTCAGCGCGGCGACGTAACCGGTCGCGCAGCCGACCACCAGCACGCTGTCACCCTCGCCGATCTCGGCCGCCTGGAGCAGGCGCGCGGTCAGCGCCGCCTTGATCAGATAGCGCTTGGAGGCGCCTTCACTGACGTCGAGATCGAGGTCGAGATAGGCCAGCGCCTGCCGGCTCGCCGGCACGAAGGCCTCGCGGGGAACCGTGAACATGGCATCGAGAATGCGGCGATCAGTGACGTCATTGGTGCGCACCTGGCCATCGACCATTTTCTGGCGCGCGGTCGAGAAACCGGACATTTGCAGACCCTGCAAGGCGGACGATGCCGCGGAGAAAAGTTGGCGGCATCTTTGGAACAGGCTCTGCGAAAACGCAACACGTCCGTTCGCCGGCCGGCCAACGGCTGCGCAACGCCCGGGCGTGGAGGTACGACGGCCTATTCGATCGCGACCGCCAGACGGCCAATCAAGGCCGCCACTTCGTCCAGCCGCGCCGAATCGGGCGTCTCGACGGCGCGGGCGAGACAGGCAAGGCACTCATCGTCGCTCAATTCAGGGATATCGGCCGGCAGAATCGAGGGGGCCTGGTGGGCACGGTCGATCTGGATGTCGCGCATGGGAATCAGCTCCGTAAGAGTCCGGCCCAACAACGCTCGATGCCAATTAAGTCGATTTGGTGCCGCCAGCATTACGGTGCGTGTCTCGGCGTACACATCCGCTTGAATACGATTCTGCTCAGAATGCCGGTGTGATGGCGCTGAGAGATTGGTCAAGCAGGATCGCACGCCACATCAATGTGCGCATGCAAATAATTGAAAGTAATGCGGAATTTGGCTCCCCGGGCTGGATTCGAACCAGCGACCATCCGATTAACAGTCGGATGCTCTACCGCTGAGCTACCGAGGAAAAGGGCGAACCATTCGTTCGCGCGCGCTGCGTATAACAAAGCCGATTGCGCTTGCAAAGGACGAATTCGTCATCATCCGCAAAGCATCAAGGAAGGGCTGATCCAGCCCTCCCCGAGGCTTGCGTCAGGCCGGACTACTCGGCGACGAATGAGGTGGTCTTGGTGCCGGGATCGTAGCGCAACCGCAGCGCGGTGAACTTGCAGAGGTTGACGTTCTTCCAGAGAACGGACTCGTCATAGCTCTGCCAGTCGACACGGATGTTCCAAACGCACCCCTCGTCATCATCGTCGAACTCGACATAGGTGCTCGCCTGGTTCTGCAAAACCTTGTCAAGTTCGTTGTCCCATTCGTCCAGGCCATCGTCAGGAGCGTTGAAGCCCAGGAATTTGATGGCGTAGCCGGTCTCGTTGACGACAGTGACGTTGCGGGCATCAGCGGCAAAGGATGCCGTGGCGGCGAGAGACAGGCCAACGGCGATCAGTCCGGAGAGAAAATACTTCATCTGAAATCTCCTGATCGAAACAGGCCTCAGCGCCTGACGTCGATCGGCGCAGGCGCCGCGGCAACAAACGGCGTTGCCTCCAGAGATTCGTCCGGAGCGCAGTCGAAAGCTTAATACACGATCGAACTGCGCTCCGGAGCCGTGCGCGACGCGAGACGCGCAGGGCTGTTCTTATCGTTGCGCTTTCTCAGCAGCAATGAACCGGCATTCATAGATCAGCGCTGTTCGCTTTCTCCGGCGCGGGCACAGCCGCCGGCGTTACCGCCGCACCGTTTGCCTTGCCGGTCACGGCGCCGACCAGCGTCTTGACGGGATCATCGCCCGGCGCAAAGCCGCTCTGGCGCAGGATCTCGTCGATCATCGGACGCAGCGCATGCACCTTGAGGAGTTCGCCGGCGAGCCCCTCCCCGAAGCCGACGCCGCCGCCCGCAGCCCCGTTACCGCCGAATGCGCCGCCGGTGTGCAGGATGCGGACGTCCTTGAGGTTGGCGATCGGCCTGACCATCTCCGCCAGCGCCGAGGGCATCGTCTCGATCCGCTTCTTGGCGATCTCGAAATCGATGACGTTGGCGCCGAGCTTGTTCTGCGCCTCGTTCTTCATGGTGATGACGGCGGCCTCGGCCTCACCGATATTGCGGACACCGACCGCCTTGATCTTATTGGACTCGGCTTCGGCCGTGGCCAGCGTCTTGACGGCCTCGGCACGGTCGAGCGAAGCCTTCTTCTCGGCTTCGGCCGCGACGATCAGCTCGGTCGATTTGCGCTCGGCCTCGGTGCGGGCGGCGAGCACCTGGGTCAGGCGGGCACGGTCTGCGACCTCGACGGCACGCGCGGTGACCACCTTTTCCTCCGCGGAAACGGCGAGCGCTTCGGCCGTCTTGGCCTGGGCCACGGCTTCCGAGGTCTGCTTGCTCTTCGACGCGATCTGGATCTCGTTCTCCTGCGTGGCGATCTGGATCTCGCGCTGGGCGTCGGTCTTGCGCTTGTTGATGGCGAGATCCGACTCGATCACAGCCGTTTCCTTGACCTGCTTGGCGCCCGCTTCCTTCTCGGCGACCGCCCGATCGGTGTCGATGCGGGCGTTCTCTTCCGTCAGGCGTGCGGTCTGTGTCGCGGTCGCGACCTCGGCGCGGGTGCTCGCGGTCTTGTTGGCAATGTCGCGCTCCTGCGACAGCTCGGCCTCCTTCTTGGTCCGCTCGATCGTCAGGGTTTGCTGGCGCGCCTCGAGGTCCTTCTGGGCGATCGCGACCTCATTGTCGCGCACGATGGCGTTACGGTCGCGCCGGCGGGTTTCAGTGATGGTCTTGAGCTGGGTCAGACCTTCGGCGTCGAAGAAGTTCTCGGGGTTGAAGAACTTGACGTCGGTCTGGTCGAGTTTTGTCAACGACACCGACTCCAGTTCAAGACCGTTGGACTTGACGTCGGATTCCACGGTCGCCTGCACGTGCTTGACGAAATCGCTGCGCTTTTCCTGCAATTCCAGGATGGTCATGGTCGCCGCCACCGAGCGCAGGCCGTCGACGAACTTGGCTTCGACCTGGTTGCGCAGGGCTTCGGCATCATTGGTCAGGGCGCCCAAGGTCTGGCTGGCAAGGGCGATGCTCTCGTCGTCGGGGCGAACGCGGACGTAGAATTCGGCGACGATGTCGACGCGCAGCCGGTCCTTGGTGATCAGGGACTCACGCTCCTTACGCTCGACCGTGAGCCTGAGCGTCTTCAGATTGACACTGGCATACGAATGGAAGATCGGCAGGATCATGGCGCCGCCGTCGAGCACGACCTTCTTGCCGCCGAGGCCGGTGCGCACGAAGGCCTCGTCGCGCGTGGCGCGCTTGTAGAGAATGGTGAAGATGATGCCCAAGACGATGATCAGCGCAACGCCGATCACGGCCGGGACTGCAATGTCGAACATGACTTTCTCCAAAATTGACTTAGCTGCTGCTTAGAGCGGGTTTGGTCGGTTTCAGTTCATCGTCGGCCCTGACCGCGACGAAACGGGTATCGACGCGATCGACCAGCAGCACCAGCGTGCCCTGCGGCAGTGGCGATGAACTGGGCGCGGCCACCGCGGAGACGAAGTGGCGATTGCCGTGGATGTCGGCGACGCTGACGCGGCCGGGCGGACCCTGGTCGAGTGGGCCGACGACGACCTCACCCACGCGTCCGACAAGATCGCCGAGGCCGATCGCATAGCTTTCATCCTTCGGAATGATCCGTGCGATGCCCCGGCTCGCGCCGCGGACCAGCGGGACCGAGACGACGACGGCCGCGAGCGAAGCGAGACTGGCCGGCAAGGACCCGGCCACCATCCGGGCGACGTCCTGGATCAGGAAGCCGGTGATCGAGAAGGCGCCCAGTGCCAGCAGCAGGAAGATCAAGAGCGGCACGCCGCCGACATTGATCCAGGAGATGGCGTTGATGACGCCGTTATCGCTCGGATGGCTGAAATCGATGCTGGTGCCGAGCATCTCGCTCAAGGAGGCCCCTACCAGCATCGTGACCACTTCGAGCGTGCCGACGATGAGGATCATGGCCGCCGCGATCGCGAACGGCCTGACCTCCGGCGCCATGACGTGTTCGAGCAATGTGCTCATGACACGATACTCTTCAGGAGCGCGACTTCAACCGCGCGAGCCTTGCCGCAATCTCCTTGTCGCGATGGAGCGCGCTGAGCTCGTCGATGTCGCGCGAATACGGAATGCCCGGCGGCACGCCCGTGACGCGCGCCACGGCCCTGCCCGCACGCAGCGCCTTCGCCGCAGCGGCGGTGCCGCCACGCTTGCGGGGCGAATGCGAGGCCTGATGGCTCGCCTCAGTCTCGCTCTTTGCGAGATCGACGCGGCGCTGCTCGGCATCCTGCAGCGCCGAGAGCACGGCGCGTAGCGAAGTCACGCATTGCTCGATCTTCTCGTTGTTCTCGTCGATGGCGCGGGACAGCACCTCGAACTGTGCCTCCAGATCCATCTGCCGCGCGATGCCGGCGCGGGCCAGATCGTCGCGGCCGTCGGTGATCGCGCCCTCGATTTTGGCGGCGAGATCGGTCATCTCGCGTTCGATCTCGGTGCGGCGCGCGTTGAGGCGGTATTCCTCGGCGCGCGCGGCCGCGAGCGCATCGCGCGCCTCGCTCTCGGCGCGCTCGATCTCGCGGATGGCCTGGCCAACCACTTTCAGCTTGTTGTTGCCTTCGGCCTGCTCGATCGCGTCATAGGCGATGCCGGCGATCAGACGTCCGACCCGGGACAGGAAGTTCTCGGGAGCGGCTGCGATGGTATCCATGGCGTTCTCCTCCTCTGGCAGACTGTTCGGCGTGACGCCGTAGTGAACCTCGAAACCGTCGTCGGTGCGGATGAGGTGCGCGGGCACGCTCTGGCCCCAGCCTTCCGCATAGCCAACGTAGTCGAAGGGCACGCTGAAGCGCCCCTGCACGGTCGAAATCGAAATGGTGGCCGGGCCCTTGATCTTGGCGAGCTTGTCGTCGAGCGGCAGGCGGCGGCCTTGCGCCGCGCGATAGTCGGTGCGGTCGCGCAGGCCCAGCGTCACCAGCCGCGACGGCAGCGCGGTCTGTTTCCGGATCGGCTCATAGGCATGGGCATGCAGCAGTACGACGTTGGATCCCACATTATGGGTCCGAGCGACCTCATCGAGGATCTCCATCATGCGGTCATAGGCCTGGAACGTCGCCTCCATGGCGGCCTTGGCGGCCGGGTCAGGGGCTAGCCTGTATCGAAGCGCCGATGGCGCATTTCGGAGCGACGGGCTCATGGAAAGCACTAAAGCACCATTTTGGTGCTTTACAAGGGGGAAGCTCGATCACGTTCCACTGATCCTGATGCACTCTATGGGTTAGTCGCTGTCGCCTGGGGCCGCGTTCAAGGCGGGCCATCACTCCTAGATGACCGCCGATCAAGACTTTCTGCATGCGCGGGTTGCAATTTTACGCAAAGGCTAGGTCGACCTGGGACGCGGGACAGAGCTGTGTCGCGCGACGTTGCGAGCAATCCTTGCGACGACGCAATCCAGAGTCCTTCCGCGGAGGGATTCTGGATTGCTTCGCTACGCTCGCAATGACGGAGCAAGGAGCGTTCGCGTATTCTGATAACTCACGCCTCAGTCCGCAGATACACCTTCGCATTCTCGCGTGGTTCGAAACCGGGACACCATCGATGACTCCTCCGCATCAGGCGACTGGCTCTCGCGCACGAACCGCCCGGTTACCCTGGTCGCGCGCGGCTGCGCTCGCTGGCGGGCTGGTCTTCGCACTGCTCATCTATATCGGCTGGCCTGCGGCTCAGGCTGAGCCCGCCAAGCTCCGCGTGGCGACCCGAATCGTGCCGCCCATGGTCATCGAGAAGAACGGCACGCTGAGTGGCTTCAGTATCGAGCTCTGGAACAGCATCGGCAAACGACTGAACCGCGAGACCGACTATATCGTGTTGCCCGATGTGAGCGAACTGCTTGACGCGGTGAAAAATGGACGAGCCGATCTCGCCATCGCGGCCATCTCCATCACGTCGGAGCGGGAGGACAGGTTCGACTTCTCTCAGCCGATCATGAACTCGGGCTTGCAAATCCTGGTTCGCGGCACGGCCGTCAATGTCGAAGCCAATCCGCTCCGCGAGCTGATGCAATTGTTCTTCTCACGCACCCTGCTGGTCTGGCTCGGCATTGCACTGCTACTGATCCTCGTGCCGGCGCACCTGATGTTCCTGGTCGAGCGAACGCATCACAGCGGGATCATTCCGACCAGGAAGTATTTTCCGGGCATCTTCCACGCGATGTTCTGGGCGGCGGGCACGCTGGCCACCCAGGCCGATCAGATGCCGCGGCACTGGATGGCGCGCATCGTGGCTGTGCTGTGGATGTTCACCGGGGTGGTGTTCGTCGCATTCTATACCGCGCAGTTGACGGCTTCACTGACGGTGCAGCAGATCAAGGGACCGATCAACAGCAGGCAGGACCTTGTCGGCAAGACCGTCGGCACCACGCGGGGCAGCACGGCCACGGCCTATCTGAATGAGCTCAAGGCCCAGGTTCGCGAGTTCGAGAAGGTCGATGACCTCTACAAGGCCCTGCTGGACCAGCAGGTCGACGCCGTCGTGTTCGATTCACCCGCCCTGCTCTACTACACCACCCATGACGGAAGCCGATTGGCGCGGACCGTCGGCGAAGTGTTTCACCGGGAAGACTACGGCATCGTGTTTCCGACCGGCAGCCCGTTGCGCAAGCAGGTCAACGAAGCGCTGCTGGGGCTCCGCGAGAACGACACGTACCAGCGGATCTACGAGGAATGGTTCGGCAAGCGCTAGGTCGGGATTCAACAGCTTGTCCGCAGCATATCCACAACGACAATTCGAAAGATTTACGCTGGATTTGCAACGCACTTGCTGCGCACAAATCCACAGGGCGTGCGTCAGCCGCCAGCCTGGTCGAACACGCTGCGGCAGGCCTCGCTCAGGCTTGAGCGGTTACGGCGCAGGCAGGCCGTGATCGCACGAACGTTGGGGATTTCGCCGGCGCAGAGCCGGTAGACGTCGGGGGTGCAGGCCCGACGCTGCTCCGGCGTGCCCTGCTGCGCATTTGCCGCTGATGCAAACAAGGTCAGGAACAGGCCGACCGTGGAGGCACGACGCGCCCGGCTTCTCACACCCGCAAACCGCAAGAACCGCGCCTTCATGACCAGTCTCCTGTCTGCCCTGCCTGCCCGGCCGCCATTGGCCGGTGTGGGCAAAGAGGTAGGAGGAATAAATCGCTGGCGATGTGATCTCTTTCACACTTGCCGCCGCTTGGAACCTCTTAGACTTGCCGGGGTTTTTCTTGGGCTTGTTGGGACTTCTGGGGACCTTTCAGAAATCACTAACCAAACGGATCTCGATCGCCTGATCGTTAAAATGCGAACGATCAGGTCAATCGGGAAACAAACCGGCTTTGCGACACTGCGCCATCCGTGGTCCGGAGGGTGTGATGAGCGAAGCCGAATTCAATTTGATGCTGGATGCCGTCCGGGACGCCATGATTGTCGACAATTTCTTGCCCGCGCCGGAGGAGGACTTCGTCCCTCGCGCGTGGAGCTTCGACGCAACGCCCAAGAAGGCGCTCCAGGCCGCCAATGACAATGAGTGCGCCTGGCCCCTGCTGCCCTTTCCGGACGGCTGGTACGCTGCCTGCTGAAACCTCCAGGCTGAACCTGGCGGCGAACGGCAGGCCTTCTCCGATCAAGTCTTGACGCTGTCCTTGTCGTCCTGCTGCGCCCTGTCGGGTGCCGCTGGCGGGAAGATGCTGTCATAGATCGCGCGCGCCTCGGCAATGAGGCGAGCCCGCTCCAGCTCGGATTTCGGGATAAACCGGACGATCTCGCCCACGTGTGCTCCAGCGCTCGATGGTTGGGACTGCATGCCTTCGCAGATGCGAAGTTTATGCCATCGGGCCTGAATCGAGGGTTTCCAACAAGCCCCGGGCAAACCCGGTGCGCGCGACGCGTGCGGCTGCTGCCTGCGCCATTGGCGGGCCGGCACGAAATGATGGTTTTTGCTGAGATATCAAATGTTTGGTGATGGAGGCCACGACCAGAATTGAACTGGTGTACACGGTTTTGCAGACCGTTGCGTAACCACTCCGCCACGTGGCCCCGTAAGGCCGGAGCAATATAGGGGATCAACGGCTTAGGCAACCCCGACGGGACAGTTACACCTTCACAGGACCGAGGTATCGAGCAAGAACCTCCTCGGTCGTGCCTGACGCGGTGATCCGCCCCTGCTCCAGCAGGATGGCGCGGTTGCAGGTGCTCCTGATCATCTCGGCATCGTGCGAGGCCAGCACCAGGATGCCGGCGCGCGCGACGATCTCGTCGAGCCGCTGCCGTGCTTTCTTGCGGAACTGCTGGTCGCCGACGCCGATCCATTCGTCGAGCAGCACGATCTCGCCTTCGACGGCGGTGGCGACCGCGAAAATCAGGCGCAGCATCATGCCGCTAGAATAGGTACGGAGCGGCAGATCGAGCTTGTCGCCGAGCTCGGTGAACTCGGCGATCTCGGCGCGCCGCGCGTCGATGTCGGTGCGGCGCGCGCCGATCACGAGGCCGCGGCGCATGATGTTCTCGTAACCGGTCGCCTCCTCGTCGAAGCCGGCCGCGAGATCGAACAGCGAGAGGCAGCGGCCGAGCACGTCGAGGCTACCGGCGGTTGGATGGTAGATACCGGCAAGAACCCGCAGCAACGTCGTCTTGCCAGCGCCATTGGCGCCGACGATGGCGAGGCGATCACCCGCGCGGATATCGAGGTCGATGCCGTCAAGCGCCGTGACGATGAGTGGACGCGTTTTCTCGCGGCGCAGCGTCACGGCACGCACGAAGCGGCTGCGCAGCGAGCGATCGCGGAACGACAGCACCGGGAACGTCACCGAGACGTTGCGCAGCACGATATGGGCTTGAGGGCTCATGTTGCGCCTCACAGCCAATACGCCACGCGGCGGCGGTATCTTGCGTAGCAGCCAAGCCCGATGGCGGCCGCAGCGAGCGCGTAAGCGATGCCGAGCAGCCATTGCGCCTGATCTATCGGCTGCGACAACAGCGGCTTGCGCACGAGATCGAGCAGCGTCGCAAACGGATTGACCCATGTCAGCCAGGCGAGCGCGGTGCCGCGCACGCTGTCCTCGGTCCAGATCACGGGCGTGAGGAAGAAGATGAATTGCAGGCCGCTGACGATTGCAGATCCAATGTCGCGGAAGCGCGCGCAGAGCACACCGAGTGCGACTGCCCCGCCGAGCAGAACGACCAGCAGAAGCGCAAGGCCAGGCAGCGCGAGCAGCATGGTCCAGCGCAGCGGCCAGGGCACCGCGACATGGAGCATGACGACGATCAGGAGATGATGGGCGAAGATCAGGACGTTGCGCGCGAGCATCTGCAGCACGTGCACGATCAGGGGCGCCGGCACCGCCTTGATCAGATGGCCGGAGGCGACGAAGACGTTGGCGCCCTCCTGGAGCGTGGTCGCGATCAGGGTCCAGACGATCAGGCCGACCGCGAAAGGCGGCAGGAAAGCAGCGATGTCCTGCTTGAACAGCGCGGCATAGACCGTGCCGACGCTTGCGATGGTCGCCGCCAGCGTCAGCGTGATCCAGAGCGGTCCGATCACCGTGCGCCGGTAGCGCAACGAGATGTCCATCACGGCCAGCGTGCCCCAACGATCGAACTGCGCGGCCTGGGCCAGGATCTCCTTCGCTGCGCTCGGAATTCGGCTGCCCCCTTCTGGTTCCGGACCGGTCGGTCTCTCTATCTGCCCGCTCCTTCCGGGGCAATCAACCGGACGGACGAACCACGCCCAAGTCAGGACCTTTTGCCGCGGCGGAAGTCGCGCCGGCGGCCCTTTGGTGCCGGCTTCGGCGCCAGCTCCGGCATCTCGGCCTGAACCTCGCGGTAGCGTGTCAACAGCCGTTCAAAACTGGCGTTCAAGGTCTCGGCGATGTCGGGGCGCCGTTCGAGCCCCGCGAGCAGCGTGGCAGCGGCCTCGATGGTCGACAGCCCGTCCTTGCGCGGCTCGCGTCGCAGGCGGCCATAGCGCGAGGGGTGCTTCGGGTTGAGAATCACGCGCTGGCATTTCAGCATCCAGGGATTGCGCCACCACAGCGCCTTGGCCTGGCTCCAGGTGCCGTCGAGCAGCACCACTCCTTCGAGCTTGCCGAGGACGGCGCGCTGGTTCTCCGCAACCTCGCCCTTGCGGTTGAGCGCAACGATCTCGTCCTCCGCATCCAAATCGGCGGCGCGCGCCGACCCGAGATACAGCACAGCCCAGTGCGAGGCATTCTCGACCGGGTGCCCGAGCGCCTTGGACAGGCTCGGCCAGGACAGGCCGACCCGTACCGTGGCATCTTCAAAGTGCTTCGCCAGCAGTCGCGCGGTGCCAAGCGCCCTGTCCTGCTCTTGCGGATGCTGCAGGATCAGGAGCGACAGCCGGTTCTCGATCGGCGTGACGCTGTCGCAGATGCACAGCGGCATCGGCTTCTGGCAGTGCGGGCATTCCGGAATCGGCTCTGGTGCGGCGGCCGTGGTCTCAGCTGGGTTCGACATGGTCGCCGCTATACGCCGGGTACGGCCGTTCAACAACCCGGCTATTCCGCCGGGGCTGCCAGCGCGCGCGGCTCGGACCGCCGGCGCAGCCGGTCAATCAGCAGGTAAATCACCGGCGTCGTGTACAGCGTCAGGACCTGCGAGACGAACAGGCCGCCGATGATGGTGATGCCGAGCGGGCGCCGCAGCTCCGTGCCTGGCCCGGTGGCGACCACCAGCGGAATGCCGGCGAACAGCGCGGCCATGGTCGTCATCAGGATCGGGCGGAAACGGGCCTGGCAGGCCTCGAAGATCGCCTCGGCCGACGACAGGCCGCGCTGGCGCTCGGCATCGAGCGCGAAGTCGACCATCATGATGCCGTTCTTCTTCACGATGCCGATCAACAGGATGATGCCGACAAAAGCGATCACCGTCAGCGGTGTATTGGTGATCTGGAGGGCGAGCAGCGCACCGAGCCCGGCCGAGGGCAGTGTCGAGATAATGGTGAGCGGGTGGGCGAGACTCTCATAGAGCACGCCGAGCACGATATACATCGCCACCAGCGCGCCGAGGATCAAGAGCGGTTGCCGGCCGCTGGTCCTGGCGAAGTCGCCGGCATTGCCGTCAAAGCTGCCGCGGATGCCCTCGGGCATGTGCAATTCATCGACCGCACGCTGGATGTTTTGCGTGGCGGCCTGGAGCTCCACATCCGGCAACGTGTTGAACGACACCGTGGTCGAGGGCACTGACTGCGAATGATAGACCGCGAGCGCAGCGAGCCCACGCGTGGCGTGCACCACGGTAGACAGCGGCACCTGGACGTCGCCTGCGCCCGCGACGTAAATGCGCTCGAGATTGGAGGGGTCGACCTGGAATTTCGGATCGATCTCCAGCACGGTCATGTACTGGTTGCGCTGGGTGTAGATGATCGAGATCTGGCGCTGCGAGAAAGCATTGTTCAAGGCATTGTCGATGTCCTGGACCTTGACGCCGAGCGCTGCGGCCTTCTGGCGGTCGATGTTCAATGTCAGCTGAAGCCCGCCGGGATCGCGATCGCTGGAAATGTCGGTGATGCCCTCGACCGTCTCCATGCGCTTGGCCACGATCGGCGCCCATTTCTGCAGCAGGTCGAGGTCGGTGCTCGATAGCGTGTATTGGTAATTGGAATCGCTCTGCCGGCCGCCGGCGCGGACATCCTGTGCGGCGAACATGAACAGGCGGATGCCGGGCACGGGGAATAGCGCCTTCCTGAGACGGTCGATCACGACCTGGGTCGAGACGTGGTCACGCTCCTCCGGCGGCTTCAGGCTGATGAACATGACGCCGCGGTTCGAAGTCGCGCCGCCCGGCCCGCCCCCGCCGCCGACGGTCGAGCCGATGCCGGCCACGGCCGGGTCCTGCATCACGATGTCTGCCAGCCGCTGCTGCAGAGTCAGCATCGACTGGAACGAGATGTCGGCCGAGGCGCGCGTCGCGCCGATGACGAAGCCGGAATCATCAGTCGGGAAATAGCCCTTGGGCACCTTGGCGTAGAGCAGCACCGTCAGGCCGATGGTGGCGAAGAAGACCAGCAGCGTCAGCAGCGGGAATTCGAGCACGGCGTGCAGCGTGCGGGCGTAAAACGCGACGATCCGCGACAGCGAGCCTTCGATCAGGCGGTCGAACAGTGTGGCCGAGCCCGACGTGGTTTGCTTGACATAATGGGCGCAGATCATCGGCGTCACCGTCAGCGACACCAGGGTCGACACCACGATCGCGAAGGTCAGTGTCAGCGAGAATTCGCGCAAGAGGCGGCCGACGATGCCGTCCATGAAGATCAGCGGCGTGAACGCCGCGATCAGCGACAGGCTGATCGAGACCACCGTGAAGCCGATCTGTTTGGCGCCCTCCAGCGCGGCCTGCATCGGTCGCATGCCATGCTCGAGATTGCGGAACATGTTCTCGATCATGACGATGGCGTCGTCGACCACGAAGCCGACGGAGATCGCGAGCGCCATCAGCGACAGATTGTCGATCGAGAAGCCGGCCACCCACATGCCGGCGCAGGTGCCGGCCAGCGCCAGCGGCACCGAGATGCCGGCGGCGATGGTCGGTGTCATCCGGCGCAGGAATACGAACACCACGACCATCACCAGGATAGCGGTCGCGAGTAGCGTCCATTGCATGTCCATCACGCTGGCGCGGATGGTCGAGGTCCGGTCGACCAGGGTGGAGACGTCGACGCCGGCCGGAATCCACTGCTTCAACTCGGGGATCAGCGCCTTGACTCTGTCGACCGTGTCGATGACGTTGGCGTCGCCCTGCTTGGTGATCTGGATCAGCACCGCCGGCTGCTTGTTGAACCAGGCGATCGAGCGCGCGTTGCGGACGCTGTCCTCGATATCGGCGACGTCGGAGAGCCGGACGAAATTGCCGTTCGCGCTCTTGATCACGATGTCGCGGAATTCCTGCGCCGTACGCATCTGCCTGTTCAGCGACAGCGTCTCGCTCTGACGCTCGCCGTTGAAGACGCCGACGGGGCCAAGCGGATTGGCGTTGACGATTGCGGTGCGCACGTCGTCGGTCGCGATCCCCGCATTCGACAGCGCCACCGGGTTGAGCTGGATCCGCACTGCCGGCTGGTCGGCGCCCGACACCGTCACGTCGCCGACGCCAGGCACCTGCGAGATGCGCTGCGCCAGCACGGTGTCGGCGACGTCGTAGATGGCGCTGGCCGACAGCGTCTTGGAGGTCAGCGCCAGCACGAAGACCGGCGCGCCGGCCGTGTTGGCTTTGCGAAAGCGCGGCAGCGCCGGCAAATCGCTGGGCAAATCGACCAGCGCGGCGTTGATGGCGGCCTGCACGTCGCGCGCCGCCTTGTCGATGTTACGGCCGATGTCGAACTGGAGTTGGATGTTCGCCGTGCCGAGCGACGACGTCGACGTGATCTGGTTGATCCCTGCAATTTCGCCGAGCCGCCGTTCCAGCGGTGCCGCCACGGTTGCGGCCATCACGGAAGGGTCGGCGCCGGGCCTGCTCGCCGAGACGAAGATGGCGGGGAAGTCGACATTCGGGACCGAGGCGACGGGGAGGAACTCGTAGGCGACGGCGCCCAGCAGGAACAGCCCGATCGACAGCAACGTGGTCGCGACCGGGCGGCGGATGAACGGCTCCGAGATCGATGCCATCACTGCATCCCCTCGGTCGCGCCGGCCGTCGGCGCCTCGGGCTCAGCCGGCGGCAGCGCCTGCTCGAGGCGGCGATTGATGCGGTCGAGCGCGAGGTAGATCACCGGCGTGGTGTAGAGCGTCAGCAACTGGCTCAGCAGCAGGCCGCCGATGATGGAGATGCCGAGCGGGAAGCGCAGCTCTGCGCCGGTGCCACTCTCGATCGCGAGCGGCAGCGCGCCGAACAGCGCCGCCAGCGTCGTCATCATGATCGGGCGGAAGCGCAACAGGCAGGCCTGCACGATGGCCTCATGGGCCGGCATGCCCTGCCCGCGCTCGGCTTCGAGTGCGAAGTCGATCATCATGATCGCGTTCTTCTTGACGATGCCCATCAAGAGAATGATGCCGATCAGGCCGATCACCGAGAGGTCTTGCCCAAACAGCATCAGCGCGAGGATGGCGCCGACGCCGGCCGAGGGCAGCGTCGAGAGAATCGTGATCGGGTGAATGTAGCTCTCATAGAGCACGCCCAGCACGATATAGATCGTGATCACGGCGGCGAGCAGCAGCCAGGGCTGGCCGGCCAGCGCCTTGGCGAATTCGGCGGCGTCGCCGGCATAGACGCCGACGATGCTGTTGGGCATCTCGATCCGGGTCTCGATCGCTTTCACCGCCTCGACGGCGTCGCCGAGCGCTGCGCCCGGCGCGAGATTGAAGCTGAGCGAGATCGCCGGGAATTGCGCCTGGTGCGAGATCGCCAGCGGCGCCGTGGTGCGCTTCAAGGTCGCCACCGCGTCGAGCGGCACTTGCGCGTTGGGCGCGCCGGCGGTCGCGCTGGCGCCGCCTGGCAAGTACAGCTTCGACAGGATCGAAGGATCGCGCTGGTACATCGGCAACGCCTCCAGCACCACGCGATACTGGTTGGCCTGGCCGTAGATGGTCGAGATCTGGCGCTGCGCGAAGGCATCGTTGAGCGTGTCGGTGATGGCTTGCAAGGAGACGCCGAGCTGGCCGGCGCGGGTGCGGTCGACGTCGAGCTGCGCGCGCAGGCCGCCTTCCTGGGCTTCCGAGGAGACGTCGCGGAACAGGGGATCGCGCCGCATCTCATCGACGAGCTTGTGGGCCCATTCCGACACCAGCGCCGCGTCGGTACCTGTCAGCGTGTACTGATACTGCGAGCGGCTCGACTGGGTCGAGATCTGCACGTCCTGGACCGGCTGGAAATAGACGGTCATGCCGGGAATGCCGGAGACCTTCTGCTTCAGCCGGGCAATGACCACGCCGACATCGTCGGCTCGCTCGCCGCGCGGCTTCAGCGTCAGGACGAGGCGCCCGACATTGGTGGTCGGATTGACCGAGCCCGCGCCGATCACCGAGACCACGCCCGTGACGTCAGGATCGGCCTTGATGGCGTCGGCGGCATCGGCCTGCCGCTTCTGCATCTCGGCAAACGACACGTCAGGCCCGGCTTCGGTCACCGCCGTGATCGAGGCGGTGTCTTGCAGCGGCAAGAACCCCTTTGGCGCGACGACATAGAGGACGAGGGTTGCGGCCAGCGTCACAAAGGTCACGACAAGCGTGGTCCTCTGATGTCGCAAAACTACGAGCAGCGTGCGGTGATAGAACTCGACGGTGCGGTCGATGAAGCGGCTGACGGCGGCGAGGCCCGGCACCGCCAGCTCCTCATGGGCATGCCTCAGCAGCCGCGAGCACATCATCGGCGTCAGCGTCAGCGAGACCACCGCCGAGGTCACGACCGCGATCGTCAAGGTCAGCGCGAATTCGCGGAACATGCGTCCCACGAGGCCGGACATGAACAATAGCGGGATGAATACGGCGATCAGCGACACCGTCAGCGAGATCACGGTGAAGCCGATTTCGCTGGCGCCCTTCAGCGACGCCTGCATCGCATTGTCGCCATTCTCCATATGGCGGACGATGTTCTCGATCATCACGATGGCGTCGTCGACGACGAATCCGGTGCCGATCGTCAGCGCCATCAGCGACAGATTGTCGAGGCTGAAGCCGGCGAAATACATGATGCCGAAGCTCGTGATCAGCGACAGCGGCAGGGCCACGCCCGCAATCACGGTTGCGCGCAGCGAGCGCAGGAACAGCAGCACGACCAGCGTCACCAGCACGACGGCAAGCACGAGCGTGAACTGCACGTCATGGACGGAGGCACGAATGGTGACCGTGCGGTCGGAGACGATGGTGAGCTTCACGCCGGCCGGAATGGCACGCTGCACCTTCGGAATCTCGGCGCGGATCTGCTTGACGACGTCGATCACGTTGGCGCCAGGCTGGCGCTGGATGTCGATGATGACGGCCGGCGTTCCCTGGTACCAGCCGCCGGTGCGGTCGTTCTCGAGCCCGTCGACGATCTGCGCGACGTCGCCGATCGTCACGGGCGAGCCGTTGCGATAGGCGATGATGATCGGCCTGTAGGCGTCGGCGGCGGCGATCTGGTCGTTGGCCGCGATGATGTAGGACTGCTGCGCGCCGTCGAGCGAGCCCTTTGGTCCGGAGACGTTGGCGTTCGCGATGGCGGCGCGTAAGTCCTCCATGGCGATGCCGTAGGCAGCGAGCCGTGCCAGATCGGCCTGGATACGCACGGCCGGCTTCAGCCCGCCGAGCACGGAGACGCGGCCGACGCCGGAGATCTGGCTGAGCCGCTGCGCCAGCAGCGTGTCGGCGATGTCGCTCATCGCCCGCAGCGAGATCGTGTCCGAGCGCAGCGCCAGCGTCATGACCGGCGCGTCCGCCGGGTTCACCTTTGCGTAGGTCGGCGGATAAGGCAGCGTCTTGGGCAGCACGCCGGCGGCGGCGTTGATCGCGGCCTGCACGTCCTGGGTCGCGCCGTCGATGTCACGGTTGAGATCGAACTGAAGCGAGATCTGGCTGACGCCGAACGAACTCGTCGAGTTCATCGCCGTCAGCGACGGGATCTGGCCGAGCTGCCGCTCCAGTGGCGCCGTGATCAGCGAGGCGATCACGTCGGGGCTCGCGCCCGGCAGCTGCGTCGACACCTGCACGGTCGGAAAGTCGACCTGCGGCAGCGCTGAGACCGACAGCGCGAAATAGCCCAGCAGCCCACCGATCAGCAGCGCAATGCCAAGCAGCGAGGTTGCGATCGGACGGCGGATGAAGGGTTCGGAGACACCCATGGGATGCGCCTGCCGCTCTAGGCGGCTGTTGCCGGGATCATGGCTGCTTGGCTCCAGATCCCGATGGTTGGGCCCCCGATGGTTGAGCCCCCGGCCCCGGCGCAGGCCCGGTCTGGCCCTTCTGGTCGCCTTCACTGCTCTTCCGCTTGGCGCGGAATTCGCCGTCCTTGCCCTGCCCGTCCTTCTGGCCGTCTTTGGCCTGACCGCCCTTCCCGTCGGCTTGCGGAGCGCGCGTGCGCTTGCGCGGGGCGAGATCGGCCGACGGCGTCTGTTCGTCGCGGCCGATGACGACCTTGGAGCCGTCGGACAGATTGGCAAAGCCCGTGGTGACCACCTTGTCGTGCGCTGTCAGGCCGCTCGCAATGACCGCATCATGCTCGTTCTGCTGCGTCACCGTCACGGGCTTGGCCGTCACGACATTGTCCTCACCGATGACATAGCTGAACGTGCCGATCGGTCCGCGCTGCACCGCAGATGTCGGCACCACCAGCGCCTGGTTCAGCGTTTCGACCTTGAGGCGGACATTGACGAACTGGCCGGGCCAGAGCTGGTAGTTTGCGTTTGGAAACTCTGCCTTGAGCCGCAGCGTACCCGTGGTCTGGTCGACCTGGTTGTCGATGCCGGTGAGCTTGCCGGTGTCGATCACGGTGACGCCGTCGTTGCCGAACACGTCGACCGACAGCGCGCCCTTCGCGGCCGCCGCGTTGACCCGCATGATTTGCTGCTGCGGCAGACTGAACCACACGGCGATCGGCTGCAATTGGGTGATGACGACGAGGCCGGTCGTGTCGGAGGCGTGGATGATGTTGCCCTGGTCGACTTGACGCAGGCCGACGCGGCCCGACAGCGGCGCCACGATCTTGGTGTAGCTCAGCGTCGCCGCCGCATTGTCGATCGCGGCCTGATCGGCCTTGACCAGCGCCTCGGTCTGCGCGACCGCCGCGCGCTGGGTGTCGGCCTGCTGCTTGGAGCCGGCATTGGAGGCGGCTAACTGCTCGTAGCGCGTCAGGTCGATACGCTGGTTGGCGAGCTGGGCTTCGTCCTGGGCCTTCTTGGCCACAGCCTGGTCATAGGTCGCCTGGTAAAGCGCCGGGTCGATCTCGCCGAGCACGTCGCCCTTCTTGACATCCTGGCTTTCGGTGAATTTCACCGCGATCAGCTTGCCGTCGACCTGGGAGCGCACGGTGACCGTGTTGAGCGCGCGGATGGCGCCGACGCCATCGAGATAAACCGGCACGTCCTGAACCTTGGGCGTTGCGGCCAGCACCGGCACCGGCAGATCGGGCCGTTGCTGGCCGCGACCGCCAGCCGCCTGCTGCGGCTGCTGGTGCATCACGGTCCAGCCCAGATAGCCGAGCCCGCCGAGGATCGCGAGCGTGATCAGGGTCATGACGAAGCCGCGGCCGCGCGACTTCTTCGCCGTTCCCGCCTTCGCGCCGTCTTTCGTATCCGGCTTAAAGAGCATTGACCGGTTTCTCCATTCGCGGCTCCCAGCCACCACCGAGCGCCTGATACAGGCTGACGATGGCAAGAAGCCTTGCGAGCTGTGCCTGTGACAGCGTGTCTTCGGCCTGGAACAGCGTGAGCTGGGTGTTGAGCACGGTCACGATATCAGCCGTGCCGGCCCGCAGCTGCTGCTCGGCGAGATCGAAGGCGCGCCGCGAGGCGTTGACCACGTCGCGCTGCAATTGCAGCTTGATCGTGGTCTGCTTGATTGAAAATAGTGCGTTGTCGACGTCGGTGAAGGCCTGGACGATGGTTTTGCGATAGGTCTGCAGCAGCTCGTCCTGGCGCGCCTTGGCATATTCGAAATTGCCAAGGATCTTGCCACCGTCAAAGATCGGCTGGGTCGCGCTGCCGACCAGCTGGAAGAACGCCGCGTGCGGCTGAAACAACGAAAACAGCGCCGAGCTCTGATAGCCGCCATTGCCGGTGAGCTGGATGCTCGGGAAGAACTGCGCGCGCGCGTTGCCGATATTCGCGGTGGCGGAGGCGAGCTGTGCCTCCTGCCGGCGGATGTCCGGCCGCTGCGTCAGCAGTTCCGACGGCAGCCCAGGCGTGACACGCGGAATGGCGATCCGATCCAGCGAGCCGCCGGCAACGCGCACGCTCTCCGGCGGGCGCGACACCAGCACCGCGAGCGCATTGGCGTTCTGGTCGAGGGTCTGGCGCAATGGCGGCACCAGCGCCTTCTGGTTGGCGAGCACGCTCTCCTGCTGGGCGACGTCGAGATCAGTCCCCGTCCCGGCCTTGCGGCGCTCGCGGATGGCATCGAGGATGCGCTGGGCGCTGGCGATATTGCGCTGGGCTGTACGCAGGCGGTCCTGCGAGGCCAGCACCTGGAAATAGGCATTGGCGACGGCTGCGAGCGTCGTCAACGCCACGGTATCGCGATCGAAGCGGTTGGCCTTGGCGGTCTCCTCCGCCGTTTGCAGCGCATCGCGGTTCTGGCCCCAGAAATCGAGCTGATAGCTGGCGCTCAGCGATGAGGAATAATTGACCACCTCACGACCGCCATTGGTCAGTCCCGAAGAGCTCGAACCCGACGTACGCGAATACGTCTCCGACCCGGTCCCCGACAGGCTCGGCAACAGCGCCGCGCCCGCCTGGCGTGCCTGGGCATCCGCCTCGACGATGCGCGAGACGGCGGCAGCGATGTCGAGATTGACGGTCTGCGCCTCCTCCATCAGCTGGGTCAGCTCCGACGAACGGAAGCCGCGCCACCAATCCAGCGTCGGCGGCGCGTCCGCCTTCCCGGCGTATTTGTATTGCGTGGGGACATCGAGCGCGGGATCGGGAAGGTCCTGGGTCAGTACGCAGGCGCCCGAGCTCGAGGCCAGGCACACGACCGCGACGGCTCGCAGGGTCCGGGACGCTGAGCCAAGGAATTGCCGCCTCATGGGGGCCGGAACCCGCTGTGTCACATCCACCCCCTGACGGGCAGATCATGCCGCCACCGCGCGGCCGGGTGAGCCGATTCGCGGGTGGTTGGCCGGCGGCCATTCTGTAGCACATTCACAGCGTGATGCTTTCTGCGGAACCTGAAATCCATACTAGCCGGGCGCGGAACTGCGGGACAGTCCCGCACCTGCGAAACGCACAGCGGACCGTGCCGACGACCGGACTGTTGGATTGACAGATATGCCTGTCTTGCAGTTGTTTCTTCAATTCCGGAAAGGTTCGGAAACACGATCAAGCTTACAAAGATTTCATGTGATATTGCAGCCACAGTTGCTCTTAAGACGCAGAGTCAGGCCCGTGCTCCACTGAAACCGGCGCCGCAACGCACCGTAGCTTGTCCAGCACCAGGCAGGGACATTAACGCATGCGCATCGCGGTCATCGGAACGGGCATTGCCGGCAACACGGCGGCCTGGACGCTTTCTCAGCGCTATCCTGTGACCGTCTATGACCGCGAGCTGCGACCGGGCGGCCATAGCCACACCGTCACCGTCGACTATCAGGGCACGCCTGTCACCGTCGATATCGGCTTCATCGTCTACAACGAGCTCAACTATCCCGACCTGACGGCGATGTTCGCCCATCTCGGCGTCGAGACGGTCGCAAGCTGCATGAGCTTTGCAGTGTCCGCCGATGGCGGTCGATTCGAATGGCGCGGCGGAGGCAATGATCGGTGGTCGACCGGGGCCGGCCTGTTTGCTCAGCCTGCCAATCTCCTCTCCCCGTCCTACCTGCGAATGCTGACGGAGATCCCGGCATTCGGCCGTCAGAGCGTCGACGACCTTCGCAATGGCCGCCTGGCCGGACTGACGCTCGGTGCCTATTTCCGGCAACGAGAGTTCTCAAAGCGTTTGCTGACCGACTATCTCGCGCCAATGGGGGCTGCCATCTGGTCTGCGCCCGCCAGCGAAATGCTCGACTTCCCGGCCGAGAACTTCGTCGCCTTCTTCGACAATCATCGCCTGCTGCACTACGACCGGCCAGTCTGGCGCACCGTCAAAGGCGGCAGCCAGACCTATGTCAGGCGGCTTCAGGCCGCATTCAGGGACCGCATCCGGCTCGGCAGCGCCGTCACGTCGATCGCGCGCACGGCGCATGGTGTCGTGGTCGGCGACAGCCACGGCCGGCTCGAGAGTTTCGACCACGTGGTGATTGCCGCGCACAGCGACCAGGCACTCGCCATGCTGTCGGATGCAGACCCGCGCGAGCGCGACATCCTCGGAGCCATCAACTATTCCCCGAACAAGGTCTATCTGCATCGTGACATCAGACTGATGCCAAAGCGGCGCCGTGCCTGGGCGTCGTGGAATTTCCTGCGCTGGCAGCGCGAGGGAGAAGCGATGAACGACGTCGCGGTGACCTACTGGATGAACCGGCTGCAGGACATCGATGCCGACAAGCCGCTGTTCGTGAGCCTCAACCCGCCGTTCGAACCTGCGCCCGAGCTCACCTTCGGCCAGTATCTCTGCGAGCATCCGCAGTACAATGCGGCCGCCTTTGCCGCGCAGAAGCGACTGGCAGAGATCCAGGGCCCGCGGCACACCTGGTTCTGCGGCGCCTGGACCGGTTATGGCTTTCACGAGGACGGCCTGCGCTCGGGCCTCAACGTCGCCGAGGCGCTCGGGGCGACCGCGCCGTGGCGGGCGGCCCCGATCGAGCTGGCGGAGGCTGCGGAGTAGCGCGATGGTGAGGACAGGCCTTTCAGCATCGGATGCCGCCTCGCTCTATTTCGGCGAGGTCATGCATGCGCGGCTCAGACCCATGGGCCATCGCTTCAGCTACCGCGTCATGAGCCTCTTGATCGACCTCGACCGGCTGGACGAGGCTGACAGGCAGTCGGTACTGTTCGGCGTCAACCGCGCCGCGCTCTACAGTTTCCACGAGAAGGACCACGGCCCGCGCGACGGCTCCTCGCTGCGCGCCTACGCGGAGCGCTGCGCCGCCGCTGAAGGCATCGACCTCGGCGGCGGCCGGGTCGAGCTGCTGTGCTATCCGCGCCTGCTCGGCTACGGCTTCAATCCGCTCTCGGTCTATTTTTGCCGCAACGCCGATGGCGAGCTGGCGCTGGTGATCTACGAGGTCCGTAACACCTTTGGCGAGGTGCATCCGTACATCCTGCCTGTCAGAGCCGGCGAGCTGAACGCCGCGGGCCTGCGGCAACAACAGGACAAGCAGTTTTACGTCTCGCCCTTTGTGCCGATGGCGATGCGCTACCATTTCCGGCTGCTGCCGCCGTCCGATCAGGTCAAGCTGCGCATCCTGGAGACCGACAACGACGGCCCGCTGCTGGCAGCGACCTTCAGCGGCCGCCGCCGAGCCCTGACCTCGCCTGCCCTGCTGCGATCCTTCTTCAGCCTGCCGCTCGTCAGCCTCAAGGTGATGGCAGCGATCCACTGGGAAGCGCTGCGGCTCTGGCTGAAGGGTGCGCGGCTGGTACCGCGACCCGATACCGCAGGGCAGCGCAGCGACGAAACCATCTTGGCGCCCGGCAAATCGCGCCCCTATATTATCAGTCGCTGACCGATTGCGGGGCGCGCTCGGGTCAAGCAACAGAGCGGGATGGGCGCGCTCGGCTCGCGGTCGGACGGTATTCGTTGAGATCATGGATCTGCCGATGTCGAATGCCATTTCGGTGACACCTGATGACGTCGAGACAGTGCTCGCCGACCTGCCGCGCATCGTTCGCCTTGCACTGACCTTCGGGTCGCGGCTGCGACGCGGCACGCTCGACGTCACTCTGCCCGACGGCCGTGTGATCCGGCTCGGAGGACACGAGCCGGGTCCGGAAGCTGCGATGCGACTGCACAATTACGCCTTCGCTTCGCGCTTGATCAACAGCGGCGACATCGGCATCGCCGAAGCCTATCTCGCCGGCGATTGGGATACGCCCGATCTCACGCAGTTTCTCTACCTGTTCTGCGTCAACCACGACCTGATCCAGGCGATGCTGCGCGACAAGCCTCTGATGCGATTCGTGCAGATGGTGCAGCACTGGTTCAACCGCAACACGCGCCGCCAGGCGAGGCGCAACATTCACGCCCATTACGACATCGGCAATGCGTTCTACTCGGCCTGGCTCGATCCGAGTATGACCTATTCGTCTGCGCTGTTCGAGGGCTCCACCACGGACCTCACGGCAGCCCAAGCCAACAAATACCGCCGCCTCGCCGAGGCGCTCGACCTGAAGCCCGGCCAGAAGCTGCTCGAGATCGGCTGCGGCTGGGGTGGCTTCGCCGAATTCGCGGCAAAGACGTTTGGCGCGCGCGTCGTCGGCCTGACCATCTCGACCGAGCAGCGCGATTTTGCGCAGAAGCGGATCCACGAAGCCGGCCTCGCCGAACAAGTCGAGATCCGCTTGCAGGATTATCGCGACGAGCGCGATCGCTACGACCGGATTGCCTCGATCGAGATGATCGAGGCGGTGGGCGAGGAATTCTGGCCGCGCTATTTCGCCCAGCTGCGCGACCGGCTGCTGCCGGGCGGACTGGCAGGCATCCAGGCCATCACGATCCAGGACCGGCTTTTCCAGGGCTACCGGCGCGAGGTCGACTTCATCCAGCGCTATGTTTTTCCGGGCGGCATGCTGCCCTCGCCCGCCGTGCTGAAATCGCTCGGGGACCGCTTCAGCATACCCGTCATTCGCGAGCGCATCTTCGGGCAAGATTATGCCAAGACGCTCGCCACCTGGCGGAATAATTTTCGCGCGGCATGGCCAGCTCTCGCTCCCCTCGGATTCGACGACCGGTTCCGGCGGCTGTGGGAGTATTATCTCGCTTATTGCGAGGCCGGATTCCTGTCCGGCAATATCGACGTCCGGCAAGTCATCTTCGCAAAGCAGCAATAAGAGTTGAGGCCCTCGCCTTGTGTGGCTGGCGACCCTACTTTAGGGTCTGACAACTTCCCGCCTCCAGCCGGTAATTGCCTGACATGACCATCAAAAACGACGTTGTCGAAGCCATCGGCAACACCCCGCTGATCAAACTCAAACGCGCCTCCGAACTGACCGGCTGCACCATTCTCGGCAAGGCCGAGTTCATGAATCCCGGCCAGTCGGTCAAGGATCGCGCGGGCAAATGGATGATCCAGGAGGCCGAGAAGCGCGGCGAGCTGAAGCCGGGTGGCCTCGTCGTGGAAGCGACGGCCGGCAATACCGGAATTGGGCTGGCGGTGGTCGCGAGCGCCCGCGGCTATCGCACGCTGATCGTGATCCCGGAGACGCAGAGCCAGGAGAAGAAGGATTTCCTGAAGCTGTGCGGCGCCCAGTTGCTGGAGTCTCCGGCGCTGCCCTACTCCAATCCGAACAATTACCAGCATGTCGGCCGCCGCCTTGCCGACGAGCTGCGCAAGACCGAGCCGAACGGCGTGCTGTTCGCCGACCAGTGGAACAACCTCGACAATGCCAAGGCGCATTACGACTCGACCGGTCCCGAGATCTGGGCGCAGACCGGCGGCAAGATCGACGGCTTCGTCTGTTCGGTCGGCAGCGGCGGCACCCTCGCCGGCACCAGCCGCTTTCTGAAAGAGAAGAACAAGGACATCCGGATTGCCTGCGCCGACCCGCACGGCGCCGGCATGTTCGAATATTTCCGGACCGGCACTGCCAAGGCGAGCCCGGGCGATTCCATCACCGAAGGCATCGGCCTCGGCAGGAAGACCGCAATCGTCGAGAGCGCCAAGGTCGACGACGCCTATCTCATTCCGGACACGGAAGCCGTGACTGTCATCTACGAGCTGCTCCAGCACGAAGGCCTGTGTCTCGGCGGCTCAACTGGCATCAACATTGTAGGCGCGATGCGGCTCGCCAAGCAGCTCGGGCCCGGCAAGACCATCGTCACCATCCTCTGCGATTCCGGCAGCCGCTATCAGTCGAAGCTGTTCAACGCCGACTTCATGCGCGCCAAGAACCTGCCCGTGCCGGAATGGCTTGAGAAGCGGAGCAACATCAAGCTGCCGTTCGTCTAGCCCGAGCGGCCGGCTCCACGCCCTTAACTCTGACTGCCTAACCCCAGCCCGGACGCGCCGAGCCCTGCGACACGCGCGCAAGGCGCTGCTCGGACGCCGATGATTTACCGGCCGCACGCGCGGGCAGTTCGAACGGGTTGGTGGAGACGCCTCCGCTCTCGGCGCTCGGCCAAAAGGTCAGCGCCAGCAGCAGGCCGAGATTGACCAGGCCGCCGACCATCGTGCCCTGGTGCTCCCCACCAATGGCCCATGCCGGAAACCGCCCCGCCACCAAATGATCGACGATCATGAGCGCGATCCAGGCCGGGATGACACAGACCGGATCCCAGCCGATGTCGCGGATGCGCATCGATTGCAGCATGAAGGTCGCAAGACCAAAGAAGATCATTGCGGCAATGATCGCCCTATTATGGGTGATATCCTCGGGGCGGACCATGCTTGGCGACGTCGTGCGCAGCACCGCCATCGCGATTGCAAAGCAGATCGCGGTCATCGCAATCGCCAGCGCGATCGTGGCCAGGAAGAAATGCAATCGCCCGAGGCGGGCATTGAGGCCGAACACGTAACCGAGCATTTCACGCTCCCCTTTGCCCCAGGTGCGCAAGAAGTGCCTTCGGAGGCGTGAAGCGGTGAGGCGTCATCACCGCCATGGTTGTTGGCCGGCGATGGAATTGCGTAAGATTTTAGGTTTCGGAGCCCTCGCGGGACCTCGAAGCGGCCGCACAGTAATCGCGCCAGAACTGGCGGTAACCCGCTTCCAGCTCTCGCGTGTAGATTTCGACATTGCCGGCGCGCGAGGCCGCGATCTGAGCCGGCAGCTCCGCGCGCAACTTCGCCAGATGCGCGGGCTGCGATGCATATTTGCAGGCGATCGCGGCGTAACCGTCATCATCCTCGGCAACCCAGTCGTTGAGCCCGACCGCCGCCACAATGGCGCCGCCGGCGCGCGAAGAGGCGCCGTGACCGAGCTTGGCCACGACAGGAACGCCCGCATAGAGGGATTCCCAGGTGCTGATGCCGCCATTCTGCGGGAATGGATCGAGCGAAATATCGACTTGCGCGAAGGCCCGCAGATGTTCCGCGCGCTCTGACGAACCCAGGCAGATGATGTTCTCTTCGGGGATGCTCTGGTTCACCAGCCGCGCAAGAAGCCCGTCGCGCACCAGGGAATCGTCGAGCAGCGTATGTTTGATGATGATCTTCGATCCGATCACCTCGCGCATCACTTTCGACCACGTGCGGATCGCCTGGTCCGAGATCTTGTTGACGCGGTTGAACACGCCGAAAGTCACATGGCCGTTGCGGAGCATGGGCAGCTCCGAGGGCGGCATATCCAGGATCGGATCGATGGTGTTGAGGCACGGCAGGTCAAATACCTTTTCGGCCAGCAGATGCCGGTCCGATTGCGGAATGAAGACAGGGTCCGCGAGCACATAATCCATGGTCTGCATGCCCGTGCCCGTCGCATGTCCGAAGCCGGTTGCCTGGATCGGGGCCGGCTTCCGCGCGAACACCTGCAGCCTGTTGCCGGTTGTGTGGCCTGAAACATCGATAAGGATGTCGACATTGTCGGCCTGGATTCGATCGGCGAGTTCGTCGTCCGAAAGCTGCCAGGCATCGACCCAGGTATCCGCCAATGACCTGAACTTGTCGGTCATCTCGTCTCGTGACGGCGAGCACGAATAGCAGATGATCCTGAAGTTCGCGTGATCATGGTGGCGCAGCACCGGCAGCAAGGTGAGCGCCGCCGAGTGGTGCCGAAATTCGTTAGCGACATACCCAACTACAATCTGCTTTTCCGGATCAAGCGGCCGCTTCGGCAGCGCCCGCCGCGGGATCTTAGAGCCGATCAAGTGCCACCAATCCCGTCGTACCGCCTGCTGGAGCGCGAAATCGGCCTCGGCGCGGAAGTCCTGCAAGAAGATCTTTCCCCGGATCGCATCTTCATAGTCCGGCCGGATCGCCAGCGCGCGATCGAGATATTCGATCGCTGCGTCCATTTCTCCCTGGTTTGAATGAGCAAAGCCCATCAGCGCCAGCCCGATCTCCGAGCGCGGATTTAGCTCGATCAGGGCCGCTGCGGCCGCCACCGCCTGCGCTGTCTTTCCCATCACGAGGCAAGCCTGTGCCTTGCCGCGAAGAGCCAGTTCGAGCTTGGGCGAAATCGCAAGCGCCGCCTCGAAATCGGCAACCGCCGGTTCCAGGCGCTGCTGCTCGTAATTAAGCCGCCCGCGTTGCGCCAGTATTTTCGCCGAACCGGGCCTGATCGCGAGCGCCGCTGCGAGAGCAGCTTCCGCTTCATCGTAGCGCTTGAGCTCGATACCGACCACGCCTTTGCCGACGAGCGCTTCGACGTGACGCGGCTGAAACAGCAAGGTGCGATCGAAGCTCTCCCTGGCGCGGTCAAACTGGTGCAGTGCCAGCGCCGCCATGCCACGATTGCAGATCGCATCGGCATAATCGGGCTTCAACCCGATCGCGCGATCGTACATCTCGATGGCCTGCTCGTGCAGGCGCATGTTGAGCAAGGTGTTGCCGAGGCCGTTCAGGGCCGGCGCGAAATTCGGCTTCAGCGCTATAGCCCTCTCCTGACATGCGCGAGCGGCCTCGAATTTCTGAAGGACGACGTACACGCTCGCGAGATTGTTGTGGGCCTCGTGCGAACGCGGATCGATCGCGATCGCGCGTTCGAGCAGCTGTTGCGCCTCTTCCAGGCGTCCGCCCCGATGCAGGCTCAGGCCGAGCAGGTGCGTGGCGTCGAAATGATCCGGAACGGCCTGCAGGATCTGGCGGCAGAGCGCCTCGGTCTCCGCGTACCGGCCCTGGCCAAAGGCGCTTGCCGCGGCAGAGACGACGGCGTCCACCTGCTTCTTCAATTTCTTCTGCAGTCGCGCATTCTGAAATGCGCGAGCGCCGGCGCTGTTCTGCAAGGTGTCTCTCCGGAAGATAGCCTGCGGCGAGTCTAACTGATTCGCGCGGTAGGGCCGGTCGGTCGGCAGGATCCCTCTCAGGAACCGCCAGCCGCGTCTGCCTCGCTTACCGCGACGTTGCCGCTCTCCGAAGCCGCCGCGCAATAATCCCGCCAGAACTGGCGATAGCCCGCCTCCACCCTGGCCGCATAGACCTCGACGTTGCCGGCGGGCGAGGCTGCGATCTGCGCCGGCAAGTTCGCGCGCAATTTCGCCAGATGATCCGGTTGCGCTGCGAACCTGCACGCAATCTCGACATAGCCGTCATCATCGTCGGCGACCCAGTCGCCGAGGCCAGCGGAAGCCACAATGCAGCCGCCTGCTCGCGAGGATGCCCCGTTGCCGAGCGTGGCGACAACGGGAACGCCCTTGTAGAGAGATTCCCAGGTGCTGATGCCGCCATTTTGCGGAAACGTATCCAGAGAAATGTCGATCTGGGCAAAAGCCTGCAAGTGCTCGGCGCGCGGCGTGGAGCCGAGGCACGTGATGTTGTCCTCGGCAATGCCCTGCGCGACGAAGCGCGCGATCAGACTGTCGCGCAGCAAGGGATCGTCGAGCAGCCCATGCTTGAGGATGATCTTCGATCCCGGCACCTGCCGCATGATGCGCGACCACACACGGATCGCATCATCGGAGATCTTGTAGATGCGGTTGAACACGCCGAAGGTGACGTAGCCGTTGCGGAGCATGGGAAGCTCGGAGACACTCAGATCCGAAACGGGCTCCATTGTGATCAGGCACGGCAGATCATGGACCTTTTCGGCGAGCAGATGGCGCGCCGATTCCGGGATGAAGATCGGATCGGCGAGCACGTAGTCCATGGTCTGAAGGCCCGTGCCGGTCGCGTGTCCGAAACCCGAGACCTGGATGGGGGCCGGCTTGCGCGCGAACACATGGAGCCGATGACCGGTCGTATGCCCGGATACGTCGATCAGGATATCGACCTTGTCGGCCTGAATGCGATCGGCCAGCTCGTTATCCGACATCTGCCCCGCATCGACCCAGACGTCCGCCAATGCCTTGAAACTCTGGGTGATCTCATCCTGCAACGGCCAGCAGTAATAGCAGATGACCTCGAATTTGGAATGATCGTGATGGCGCAACACCGGCAACAGGGTGAGCGCTGCCGAGTGGTTGCGGAATTCGGACGAGACATATCCGACCACGATCCGCTTGTCCGGATCGAGCTCCCGCGGCGGCAGCTCGATCCGTGGCAAATGGGAGCCGACCGCATCCCACCAATATTTTCGCGCCGCCTGCTGGACCGCGAAATCGGCCTCGGCAAGATAATCCAGCAGGAAGATCTTGCGCGCGATCGCGTCCGCATAATCAGGCATGATCCCCAGCGCCGCGTCGAGATGCTCGAGCGCCGTCTTGATGTCTCCCTGGCTTGCGTAACACGATGCCAACAGCGCCATGCCGAGCGCGGACCGCGGATTTTGCTCGAGCAGGGTCTTGACGGCCGCCAATGCCTTCGCGGTGTTTCCCAGCAAAATGTTGACTTGAGCCGTCCCACGCAACGCCAGCTCGAGCGTGGGCGAAAGCGCCAACGCCGCATCGAAATCCGCGGCCGACTGCTCCAGCCGCGACAGATCGAAATGGAGCCGTCCGCGCTGCGCCAGCATCTTCGCCGAACGGGGCTTGATCGCCAGTCCCATGGCGAGAGCGGCTGCCGCTTCCTTGAAGTGCCGGAGCTCGAGGCTCACCAAGCCCTTGCCGGCGTTCGCCTCCGCGTGACGCGGCTGAAACAACAAGGCGCGATCGAAACTCTGGTCGGCACGCTCGAACTGCCCCATCGCCAGCTCTGCCATGCCGCGGTTGCAGAACGCGTCCGCATAGTCCGGTTTCAGCTTGAGGGCGCGCTCGTGAAGCTCGATCGCCTGCTCGGTACGCCCCATGTGCAGCAGCGTGTTGCCGAGATTGGTCAGCGCGGCCGGAAAATTCGGCTTGAGCGCGATGGCCTTCTCCTGGCAGCGGCGCGCCTCCTCGTAGTTCTTGAGGTCGAAATGCACGGTCGCGAGGTTGTTGTGAGCGTCGTGAGAGCGCGGATCGAGAGCGATCGCACGCTCGATCAATTGCTGCGCCTCCTCCAGGCGCCCGCCATCATGCGCGCACATGCCGAGCAGATGCGTGGCGTCGACATGATCGGGAAGCACCGCCAGGATCTGACGGCAGAGCGCCTCGGTCTCCGCATATCGACCCTGGCCGTAGGCGGTTCCTGCGGCGCAAAGAATAGCGTCTGCCTGCTTCTTGAATTTCTTCTGCAATCGCGCGTTCTGGAATGCGCGCGCGCCGGCGCCGCTGGTCTGCAAGGTTGCTCTCCGGAGGATGGCCCTGCAACGAATCTAGCTGATTCGTGGCCAATGCCGCCCGGTCAGCCGACCCGGCAATCCCTCCGGGATTTCCCGGGGGCGACCCCTGCTACGTGTCACCGCCCCGCCCGCCTGCAGCACAATGGTCGCGCCAGAACTGGCGATAGGCCGCCTCGACCTCGCGCGTATAGTTTTCGACATTGCCGGCCGCCGAGGCTGCGATCTGGGCCGGGAGATCCGCGCGCAGTTTTGCCAGATAATCCGGCTGGGTGCGAATTTGCACGCGATCGCGGCGTAGCCGTCATTATCGTCGGCGACCCATTCGCCAAGGCCGGCTGCGGCCACGATAGAGCCACCGGCGCGCGACGAGGCGCCGTTGCCGAGCTTGGCCACGACCGGAACGCCCGCATAGAGCGATTCCCAGGTGCTGATGCCGCCGTTCTGCGGGAACGTGTCGAGCGAAACGTCGATCTGGGAAAATGCAAGCAGATGCTCGTGGCGCGGGGACAAGCCGAGGCACGTGACATTTGCTTCGGCGATGCCCTGCGCCACGAACCTCGCAACGAGGCCGTCCCGCACCAGGGGGTCGTCGAGCAGAGTATGCTTGATGACGATCCGCGATCCCGGCACGTCGCGCATGATGCGCGACCAGACCCGGATCGCCTCGTCCGATATCTTGTAGATGCGGTTGAACACGCCGAACGTCACGTAGCCGTTGCGGAGCATCGGCAGCTCCGACGGCGGCAGATCCAGGATGGGATCGATCGTGATCAGGCACGGCAGGTCATGGACCTTCTCGGCCAGCAGATGGCGCACCGATTGCGGGATGAAGACGGGATCGGCAAGCACATAGTCCATGGTCGGAAGGCCGGTTCCGGTGGCATGCCCGAAGCCCGAGACCTGGATCGGGGCCGGCTTACGGGCGAAGACGTGGAGCCTGTTGCCGGTCGTATGCCCGGATACGTCGACCAGAATATCGACCTTGTCCGCCTGAATGCGATCGGCCAATTGATCGTCAGAGAGCTGCCCGGCCTCGACCCAGACATCCGCCAAGGACTGGAATTTGGCGGTCATCTCGTCGCGCACCTGCGCGCACGAATAGCAGACGATCTCGAATTTGGTGTGATCGTGATGGCTGAGCACCGGCAGCAAGGTAAACGCCGCCGAATGGTACCAGAACTCGGCCGCCACATAACCGATCACGATCCGCCTGTCGGGATCGAGCTCTCGCGGCGCGAGCTGGCGTTGCGGCATCCGGGCGCCGATCACGTCCCACCACTGCTTTCGCGCGGCCTGTTGAACCGCGAAACCGGCCTCACCGAGATAATCCAGAAAGAAGATCTTTCGCCCGATCAAGCTCGCATCCGGCGCGATGGCGATCGCAGAGTCGACAAGCTCGACCGCCGATGCGATCTCTCCCTGGTTGGCAAGACAGGCGCTGAGCAGCGCCATCGCCACCGCGGAGCCCGGATTTTGCTCGAGCAGCGTGGTGCAGGCGAGCATCGCCTGAGCGGTATTTCCCATGCAGAGCGCGACCTGTGCCTTCCCCTCCAAGGCCACCTCGAGCCTGGGCGACAGCGCAAGCGCGGCGTCAAAATCCGCCGCCGCCTGCTCCAGCCTCGACAGCTCGAGATTGACCCGCCCGCGGTTCGCCAGGATCTTCGCCGAGCCGGGCCTGAGCACGAGCGCTGCCTCGAGCGCAGTCTTGGCCTCGTCGTAGTTCTTGAGCTGGATATTGACCAAGCCCTTGCCGACGAGCGCCTCGACGTGTCGCGGCTGAAACAGCAAGGTACGATCAAAACTCTGCTTGGCACGATCGAACTGTTGCAGCGCCAGCTCTGCAAGGCCCCGGTTGCACAGCGCATCGACATAATCAGGCTTCAGCTTGATCGCGCGATCGTACGTTTCGATGGCCTGCGCGACCCGGTTCAGGTGCAGCAAGGCATTGCCGAGATTGGCCAGGGCCATCGGGAAATTCGGCTTCAGCGTGACCGCCTTCTCCAGGGACGCGCGCGCCTCCTCGTATTGCCCGAGTGCGAAATGCGTGGCTCCCAGATCGGAAAGGGCCTGGGCCGAGCGGGGATCGGCGGCCACGGCTTGCGCGAAAGCCTGTTTCGCGGCCTCGAAGCGCTGCCCCGAGAACGCGCACAAGCCGAGCAGATGCAAGGCACTGAAGTGCTCCGGAAGCTCAGCAAGGATCTGGCGGCAGAGCGCCTCGGCCTCGGCATGCCGGCCCTGGCCGTACGCCGTGTTCGCCGCGGAGATGATGGCGTCTGCCTGCTTCTTGAATTTCTTCTGCAATCGCGCGTTCTGGAACGCGCGTGCGCCGGCGCTGCTCTGCAAGGTCGCTCTCCAAGGGATGGCCGACGGAGAGTCTAGCTGATTCGCAGGGGCGGGCCGGCCGATCGGGGTCGGCTCCGGAATCCCCCTGATATCAGCGCAGGATCTGGCTCAGGAACAGCTTGGTGCGGGCGTGCTGGGGCGCGGCGAAGAATTCGTGCGGCGTGTTGGCCTCGATGATCTGGCCGGCGTCCATGAACACGACACGGTTGGCCACTTCCTTGGCAAAGCCCATCTCGTGGGTGACGACCAGCATGGTCATGCCCTCCTCCGCGAGGTCGACCATGGTGTCGAGCACCTCCTTCACCATTTCAGGATCGAGCGCCGAGGTCGGCTCGTCGAACAGCATCACCTTCGGGTTCATGGTCAGCGCCCGCGCGATCGCAACGCGCTGCTGCTGGCCGCCGGACATCTGACCAGGGAATTTGCTGGCCTGGTGCGGGATCTTGACCCGCTCCAGGAACTTCATCGCGGTGGCTTCGGCGTCCTTCTTGGGAATGTTGCGGACCCAGATCGGCGCCAGCGTGCAGTTGTCGAGCACGGTGAGATGCGGGAACAGGTTGAAGCTCTGGAACACCATGCCGACCTCGCGGCGCACCGCATCGACATGCTTGAGGTTCGGCCCGAGCTCGATGCCGTCGACGACGATCTCACCCTCCTGGAATTCCTCGAGCGCGTTGATGCAGCGGATCAACGTCGATTTGCCCGAGCCCGAGGGGCCGCAGATCACGATGCGCTCGCCCTTGACGACATCGAGGTCGATGTCGCGGAGCACGTGAAAATCGCCGTACCATTTGTTGAGGCCGGAAATCTTGACGATGGGATCTGCGGACATGATGGCCTCGATCAGTTGCGACGGTGGGCGTTGAGGCGGCGCTCGACGAAGAGCGAGTAGCGTGACATTCCAAAGCAGAAGATGAAATAGATGATGCCGATGAAGGCAAAGCCGGTGAACGCCGTCGACGGACTGGTCCAGACCGGGTCGGCGAAAGAGGCCCGCAGCGAGCCGAGAAGGTCGAACAGCGCGACGATCGACACCAGCGAGGTGTCCTTGAACAGCGAGATGAAGCTGTTGACGATGGCGGGAATGACGTGGCGCAGCGCCTGGGGCAGCACGATCAGCGATGTGGTCTTCCACCAGGACAGGCCGAGCGCGGACGCCGCCTCGCCCTGCCCGCGCGGCACCGCTGCCAGACCGCCACGCAGGTTCTCGGCCTGATAGGCGCCCGTGAACAGGGACACGCCGATCAGCGCGCGCATCAGACCGTCGACGGTGAAGTTACCCGGCAAGAACAAGGGCAGCATGTAGGTCGCGAAAAAAAGCACCGTAATCAAGGGGACCCCGCGCCAGAACTCGATATAGGTGATCGAGAAGAACCGGATCAGGGGGATGGTCGATCGCCGGCCGAGCGCCAGCGCAATCCCGATCGGAAGCGAGGCCACGATGCCGGTGATGGCGATCACCAGCGTCACCAGGAGCCCGCCCCACAGCCGCGTATCCACGATCGGCAAGCCGCCGTGATCGAGCTCCATCAGCTTGATGACCACAGCAATCCCGGCGAACGTGGCGAGGCTAACGAGCAGTGGCCGCGAGCCGGCGCGTGCACCGCCGCCGAGCAGGAACAAGCCCACCGATACGACCACCGCTGTGATCAGGACGTCGGGCCAGGGCCCCAGTCCCGCCCCCAGCATCTGGTCCCGCAGCCAGGTCAGTGGAAAGATCACCCAGTGCAGCAATGTGCCGACCTGCACGATGGCGCTGCCGACGGCCCAGAGCAGCGGGCCAGCGACCGAATTCTTGCTCAGACCGACCAGACCCTCACCGGCCCCGCTGATGCTGTCGGCGAACAATTGCAGGAGGCCCGCAACCCAGCTCACGCCGAAACCAGTGATGCCGCCGCCATGCAGCAGGAAGAATGCGACCGCGGGAAAGGCGAAGAAGAACAGCCCGGCGTTCAAGCCCTTGCCCGGCAGCCGCGGAATCAGCAGCGGCAACAGCAGCACGGTGCCCAGCGCGAAGGTCACATTGACCCGCCAGCGTTCGGCCTCGGGATAGAAGCCGTAGAACAGCTGCGTGAACTTGGCCTGGATGAAGGGCCAGCAGGCACCGACCGGACGGCCGACATTTTCGGCGAGGCAGGCCGTCCGATCCTTGCCGCTCCAGACCGCATCCACCAGCAGGAACTTGACGGTAGGAATGACGGTGTACCAGACCAGCAACAGGCCGAGGATCGTCAGCAGGATATTGGTCGGCGAGTTCAAAAGGCGCGTGCGGACGAAGCCGAGAAAGCCGGTGGTCTTCACGGGCGCGGGGCGCTCGGCAACCAGGTCCTGCCGGACATAGGACGACGCGGCGAGATCGCTCATGCGCCCAGGCTCCGGTTGAGGCGCCAGCCATAGATGCTCATGACGGCGCTGGTGATGAGCGAGGTCAGCAGATAGACGCCCATGGTCATGGCGATGATCTCGATCGCCTGCCCGGTCTGGCTCAGCGACGTGCCGGCAAAGACCGAAACGAGATCGGGATAGCCGATCGCAACCGCAAGCGAGGAGTTCTTGGTCAGGTTGAGGTATTGGTTGGTGAGCGGCGGCACGATCACGCGCATGGCCTGCGGCACCACGATCAGCCGCAACGTCGCCCCTCGGCTGAGGCCGAGCGAGGAGCCCGCCTCCATCTGTCCCTTATGGACCGAAAGGATGCCGGCACGAACGATCTCGGCAATGAAGGCCGCCGTATAGGTCGACAGTCCCACGGTCAGTGCGACGAATTCAGGGATGATCCGCGCGCCGCCTGCAAAATTGAAACCCTTCAGCTGCGGCCATTCGAACGTGATGGGCATGCCGAACACAAGCGTCGTGACGAGCGGCAATCCGATGATCAGCGTCAACACGTACGGCCAGATCCGGATCGCCCGACCTTCCGCGAACAGCGCCCGCCGCGCGTAGCTGTGCAACGCCAGCGAAGCGACGATGCCGAGCGTCAGCACGACAAGGAATGGAACAAAGCCGGGCTGGGCCAGCGGGGACGGTACGATCACGCCGCGATTGTTGAGGAAGACGGTGTTGAAGATCGAGATGCTTTGCCGGGGCGCCGGCAGCGCCGCCAGCACGGCGAGATACCAGAACAGGATCTGGAACAGCAGCGGCAGGTTTCTGATCGCCTCGACGTAGAGGCCACCAACGCGCGACACGAGCCAGTTGGGTGACAAACGGCAGAGTGCGACGACAAAACCGATCACGGTGGCGAAGAAAATGCCGACCACCGAGACCAGCAATGTGTTCAGGACGCCGACCAGAAAGACGCGGAAATAGGTATCAGACCCTGAATAGGGAATCAGGGTCTGATTGACGTCGAAGCTGGCGCTGTTTTGCAGGAACCCGAAGCCCGCGGCGATGTGCTGGGTTTCCAGGTTGGTCCGGGCGTTCGAGATGATCTCATAGGCCATCCAGGCCAGGATCGTACCAAAGACAAGCTGGACGGCGACGCCGTTCCAGCCAGCCTTGCCGCCGAGCGCGCGCCTCAGCTTCAGCGCGAACTGCAGTGGCGGTTTCCGGGCCTCGACGCCCATCGGCGCAGCCTTCGGGCTTGCCGATCAGCGGATCGGCGGGGCGTATTGCAGGCCGCCCTTGGTCCAGAGATTGTTGATGCCGCGGCTGATCTTGAGCGGCGAACCTGCGCCGACATTGCGATCGAACGCCTCACCGTAATTGCCGACCGCCTTGACGATCCGGATCACCCAGTCCTTGGTGAGGCCCAACTGTTCGCCGAGATTGCCGTCAGTGCCGAGCACGCGCTTCAACTCCGGCTTGTCGGATTTCGCCATCTCGTCGACGTTCTTCTGGGTGATGCCGAGTTCCTCAGCCGTGACCATCGCGAACAGCGTCCATTTCACGATGTCGAACCACTGGTCGTCGCCATGGCGCACCATCGGGCCCAGCGGCTCCTTCGAAATGATCTCGGGCAGGACGATGTGATCGGCCGGATTGGTCAGCTTCAGGCGGCTGGCGTAAAGTCCGGATGAATCGTCGGTGAAGACGTCGCAGCGCCCGGATTCGTAGGCCTTGATCGCTTCGTCGATCGTGCCGAACGCGATCACCTCATACTTCATGTTGTTGGCCTTGAAGTAGTCGGCGAGATTCAGTTCGGTGGTGGTGCCGGTCTGGACGCAGACCGAGGCGCTATTGAGCTCCAGCGCCGAGTTCACCTTGAGCGACTTCTTCACCATGAAGCCCTGCCCGTCGTAATAGGTCACGCCGGTGAAGTTGGCGCCAAGCGAGGTGTCGCGCGAGACCGTCCAGGTGGTGTTGCGTGACAACACGTCGATCTCGCCCGACTGGAGCGCCGTGAAGCGGTCTTTCGCCGAAAGCGGCACAAATTTGATCTTGGTCGTATCATTGAGGACCGCGGCCGCGATCGCGCGGCAAACGTCGACGTCAATGCCAGTCCAGTTGCCCTTGTCGTCGGGCGAGGAGAAGCCGGGCAGGCCCTGGCTGACGCCACAGGACAACATGCCCCGGTCCTTGATGGTCTTGAGCGTTTGCGCGTCGGCAGCTTGGGCAGAGAGGCCGGCGGCGAGAGCAAGAGAGAGAGCCAGGGTTACGCGTTTCATGGGCTTCAAGCCTTTCAAAGTCGTCTCACGGTCAGGAACGGAATCCCTGCAAGGATGCGCCTTGCAAGAGTCATGCTGGAAAACCTTGCCGAACACTCGCTCATCCCGGGAGGCCATACCTTAATCCCCGCCGCAGGCGCCCGCCGTCATAGCTATGGCACAAGGTCCGGTCAGACGATGGATCGAAGGTCGCGGCAGGCCCCTCAACATGCGGCGACTGAATAGCACCTGCGCATCACAGAACGACTGGCGAGCCGGGTCAAGGGGTTGACGGGACTCTTCTGTGTTCTGTTATTAACGATCGCGGCCCCCGGGCCGCCCCGGCGGTGCGATCCGCGCCCGGCGGAAACGCTTTTTTGAAGGCAGACGCATGGATTCCTCGCACCCCGCAGAGCAGCACGCCGAAACCCGCCTGGTCACCTCCGGCCGAGACACCAAGGCGCAGAAGGGGTTCGTCAATCCGCCGGTGTTCCACGGCTCGACCGTGCTCTACCCGACCGCCGAGGACCTGCACGCCCATCGCGGCGAGTTCACCTATGGCCGCCACGGCACCCCGACCACGCGGGCGTTCCAGGACACGCTGATGGCCTTGGAGGGACCGCAATGCGCCGGCGTCGGCATCGTGCCGTCGGGGCTGTCGGCGATCTCCACCACCCTGCTCTCGGTGCTGAAAGCTGGCGACCATCTGCTGGTCGTCGACAACATCTATCGGCCCTCACGCAATTTCTGCAACGGCATGCTCGCCCGTTACGGCGTCGAGACCACCTACTTTGATCCGCTTGTCGGCGCCGGCGTCGAAAAGCTGTTCGAGCCCAATACCCGCGCCGTGCTGGTCGAGGCGCCGGGCTCGCAATCCTTCGAGATGCCCGATATCCGCGCCATTGCCGAGGTCGCGCATGCGCGTGACGCGCTCGTCATCGACGACAACACCTGGGCGACGCCGCTCTATCATCGCTCGCTCGACCAGGGCGTCGACATCAGCATGCAAGCCGCCACCAAATATATCGGTGGCCATTCCGACATCATGTTCGGCACCATCTCGGCCAATGCCAAGGCCTGGCCGCAAGTGTCCGAGGGCATCCGCCTGCTCGGCGTCTGCGCCGGCCCCGACGACGTCTTCCTCGCCCTGCGCGGCCTGCGCACGCTGTCGGTGCGGCTCGCGCAGCATCATCGTTCAGGTCTGGAGATGGCGCGCTGGCTCGCTGCACGGCCCGAGGTCGCGCGCGTGCTGCATCCGGGACTCGAGACAGACCCGGGCCACGCGATCTGGAAGCGCGACTTCACCGGCGCCTCCGGCCTGTTCAGCATCGTCCTGAAGCCGGCACCGCAGAGCGCCGTCGACACCATGCTCAACACGCTCAAGCTGTTCGGCATGGGCTTCTCCTGGGGCGGCTTCGAGAGCCTTGCGATTCCCTTCGACTGCGACGCCTACCGCACCGCGACCAAATGGGCACCTGAGGGCCCGACGCTGCGACTCCACATCGGACTCGAGAGCATCGACGACCTCAAGGCCGATCTCGATCGCGGCTTTGCGGCGTTGAAGGCGTCATCGAGTTCCTGAAGCGGATCCGTCTTCGCTGATCCGGTTTCTGTCGACGGCTCGTTGAACTTGACGTATAGGTGAGAAATTGCGTCTCGCCCGTATAGATTGTCGAAGGTCGATGGATTTAATAGCATGAACGTCCGCGTCGACCGCCGTCTGGCAGCCATCCTTGCCGCCGACGTCGCCGGCTACAGTCGCCTGATGGGCGAGGACGAAGAAGGCACGCTGGCACGGCTCAAAAGCTGCCGCAAAGCGCTCATCGACCCCAAGATCACCGAACACCGTGGACGGATCGTGAAGACGACCGGGGACGGCATGCTGGTGGAGTTTGGCAGCGCCGTCGACGCCGTTCGCTGCGCGGTCGAGGTGCAGCGGGCCATGGCCAGCGGCTTCGTCGACATGCCTGCCGAAAAGCGCATCCAGTTCCGGATCGGTATTCACGTCGGTGACATCATCATCGACAGCGACGATATTTTCGGTGACGGCGTCAATATCGCGGCGCGCCTTGAGGGGATCGCCGAGCCCGGCGGCATTTGCATCTCGGACGACGCCCATCGCCAGATCAAGGGCAAGACCGAAATCGCCTATGACGACATGGGACAGCAGTCGCTGAAGAACATCTCCGAGCCGATGCGGGCCTGGCGCGCTCGCCCAACGGGACCGACGTCATCGACGCCGACGCCGGATCAGCCGCCGGCGGTCGCCCTCGCCCTGCCGGACAAGCCCTCGATCGCGGTGCTGCCCTTCACCAACATGAGCGGCGATCCGGAGCAGGAATACTTTGCTGACGGCGTGGTCGAGGACATCATTACGGCCCTGTCCCGCATGACTTGGCTATTCGTGATCGCACGTAACTCCAGCTTCACCTACAAGGGCAAGGCGGTCGACATCAAACAAGTCGGCCGTGAACTCGGCGTGCGGTATGTGCTGGAAGGCAGCGTGCGCAAGGCCGGCAACAAGGTGCGCATTACCGGGCAACTCATCGACGCGTCGAATGGAACGCATCTGTGGGCGGACCGCTTCGACGGCGCACTCGAAGACGTGTTCGCGCTCCAGGATGAGGTGACGACCAACGTGATCGGCGCGATCGCGCCGAGACTGGAGCAGGCCGAGATCGAGCGCGCCAGGCACAAGCCGACCGACAAGCTCGCCGCCTATGACTACTATTTGCATGGCATTGCGAACATCTATCAGGGAACGAAGGACGCCAATGTCGATGCCCTTCAGAATTTCCAGCGCGCTACGCAGATTGATCCCAACTTCGCGACCGCCCACGGCATGAGCGCTTATTGCTACGTGTGGCGCAAGGCAAACGGCTGGGTCGCCGATCCCAGGCAGGAAACGGCGGCTGCGGAATCGGCGGCAAGAAAGGCCGCGAAACTTGGCTTCGACGACGCGATAGCACTTGCTCAGGCGGGCTTTGCTCTCGCATTCGTTGCTGCCAATCTGGACGATGGAGCGGCGCTGATCGATCGTGCGCTGAACCTCAACCCCAACCTGGCGGCGGCCTGGCGTTTCAGCGGATATGTCCGGGTGTTTCTCGGCGACCCCGAACTCGCCATCGAGCATCTTCAGCGCGCAATACGGCTGAGTCCGCTCGATCCCTTGATCTTCATCGTTCAGAACGGAATCGTGCTGGCTCATTTCTTTGCCGGCCGCTACGAAGAAGCGCAGGATTGGGCTCTGAAGGCGCTGCGGCAGAATCCAAATTACGCCGCGGCTCTCATCATGGCGGCTGTCAGTGGCGCGCTTACCGGACGCGACGAGGACCGCGACAGAGCAGTGACCGGTTTGCGGGAGCTCGATCCCCAGGTCAGCATCGCCAACTTCACGAATATGTGGCCCTTGCGGCGCGCCGAGGATCTCGGCGCCTTCGAGAACGGTCTTCGCCTGACGGGACTTCCTGCTTAGCCAGCACCACTGGCCGCGGCCGGTCGTATCTGCTCAGGCCGATCTCGATCGCCTCTGTTGCCCTCAAAGCTGCAATGTGAGCCTGCTCACAGGGCAAAACGCCTGCGGACGCGCCAATGCACGCCGCGGGAACGCGCATGAGCACGGAGCGTTGACGCCGATGCGCCAACAAATGGTTTGAACCTCAAGCATTTGGCGCTAGCCTCACCAATCGACTCTCAATCCGGACACGGAGCATGGGTACGTTGGTTCTGCTCGATCTGATGGGCGGCGTAGCGCTGCTGCTCTGGGGCCTGCACATGGTCCAGAGCGGCATCCTGCGCGCCTTTGGCCCCGATCTGCGACGCCTGCTTGGCAAGGCCCTCGGCAACCGCTTCAGCGCGTTCGCTGCGGGCCTCGGCCTGACCGCGGCTCTCCAGAGCAGCACGGCGACCGCGCTCCTCACCAGCTCCTTTGCCGCCGAAGGCATGCTCAGCCTTGTCGCTGCGCTCGCCATCATGCTCGGAGCCAATGTCGGCACGACGCTGATCGTGCAGGCGCTGTCGTTCAACATTGCGGCGGTTGCGCCCGTACTGTTTGTGCTCGGCCTCGTCGCTTTCCGCTCCGGCCCGCGCTCGCGGATCAAGGATATCGGCCGACTTTGTATCGGCCTCGGCCTGATGCTGCTGTCGCTGCACATCCTGCTCGATACGCTGGCGCCGGCCGAGAACGCGCCCGGCGTGCGCGTCGTGATGTCGGCGATCACCGGCGATCCCATTCTGTGCATCGTCGTCGCCGCGCTCCTGACCTGGGCCGTGCATTCCAGCGTCGCCAGCGTGCTGCTGATCATGTCGCTGGCCTATTCGCAGTTCATCACGCCAGACGCGGCGCTGGCCCTGGTGCTCGGAGCCAATCTCGGCAGCGCCGTCAATCCCGTGTTCGAAGGCGCCAAGCGCGACGATCCCGCGAGCTATCGCCTGCCGGTCGGCAATCTCGCCAACCGCGTCATCGGCATTGCACTGGTCCTGCCGTTCCTAGGCACGATCGCCGGTCACATGCATGCCTGGCAACCCGATCTCGCCAAGATGATCGCGGCGTTCCACATCGCCTTCAACGTCGGAACGGCGGTTGTCTTCATCGGCCTGCTCGATGCTATGTCGCGTCTGCTGACGCGGCTGCTGCCCGATCGCGTGCAGGAAACCGATCCGGCCCGCCCGCGCTATCTCGATGAGACCGCGCTGGAGACGCCCTCGCTCGCGCTCGCCGACGCCGCCCGCGAAACGCTGCGCATGGGCGATCTGGTCGAAACCATGCTGCGCAAGGTGATGGCGGCCATGATGACGGGCGACCGTTCATTGGTCGACCAGGTTTCGAAGACCGATAACGTCGTCGACAGCCTCGACGAGGCCATCAAGCTCTACGTCACCAAGCTGACCCGCGGCAGCCTCGACGAGAGCGAGGGGCGGCGTGCCATGGAGATCATCTCCTTCGCCATCAACCTCGAGCATATCGGCGACATCATCGACAAGAATCTGAGCGAGCTCGCCACCAAGAAGATCAAGCGCCGCTTCCAGTTCTCGCCTGAGGGCGCGGACGAGCTCGCCGCCTTTCACAAGCGCACGATGGAGTCGCTGCGGATCGCCTTCGGCGTGTTCATGTCGGGCGATGCCAACGAGGCTCGCAAGCTGCTGGCGGAGAAGACGGCGCTGAAGAACACCGAGCTTGCCGCCGTCGAGCGCCATCTCGACCGCCTGCGCGAGGGCCGCCCCGAGACGATCGAGACCACATCGCTGCATCTGGACGTGCTGCGCGATCTCAGGCGGATCCATTCGCATATCTGCTCGGTCGCCTATCCCGTGCTGGATGCGGCCGGCGAGCCCTATCGCCGGACCGAGGCGGAGACATCAGCCCTGCCCGCGTCAGGCGCGACGGTGCTGCCGCGTTAGGGCCAGAGATCAGCGGTCCAGTGTCTTCGACGCACGGCCGCGGTTTTTCATGATCAGCATGATGTTGCGGATATAGATGATCGTCGCCAGCGATTGTCCGAGGATGATGACGGGCTCGCGTTTGACGACGCCATACACCAGCGTCATCAGGCCGCCGCCCATCGAGCAGAACCAGAACGCCATCGGCACCACACTGTTGCCGGCCCGCTCGCTCGCGATCCACTGCACCAGGAAACGCGCGGTGAAGAACAGCTGCGCGACCAGGCCGAAGGCGAGCCAGAAATCGAACTTGGCGACGAAGACGTCGTACAGGTAATTGCTCAACGCCTGGCCGTATTGGATGATCATGCGTTCACCTCGGTTACTTCGGGCGTCGGCTTCTTGCGGCGGATCAGCCACCATACGCCGGCGAGATCCATGATCCCGATCCACAGCCGGTCGAAGAAGCCGTAATTGGACACGCCGGAATGGCGCGGCCGGTCGATCACATCGACATAGGCGATGTCAAATCCCTCGCGGCGCATCAGCGCCGGCAAGAAACGGTGCAGCCCGTCGAAATAAGGCATCATCAGGAACACCTCACGGCGGAACGCCTTCAGCCCGCAGCCGGTGTCGCGCGTGCCGTCCTTGAGGATGGCATTGCGGACCTTGTTGGCCACCCGCGACTGGAATTTCTTGAAGCCGGTATCCTTGCGCCCGACGCGCTGTCCTGCGGCAAGCCCGACATTGGCGCCCTTCTCGACCGCGGCGATCAGGTCCGGCAGGAAGGCGGGATTGTTCTGCCCGTCGCCATCGAGCGTCGCCACGATCGTGCCGCGCGCCGCGCGCACGCCGCTGCGAACCGCGGCCGACTGGCCGCCGGATCTTGCGTGACGAAGCTGCCGCAGATTGCCGCACTGCTTCATGATCGCAGCGAGCCGCTCGCCGGTCGCATCCGTCGAGCCGTCGTTGACATAGATGATCTCATAGGCCCAGCGGCCATCGAGCGCGGCCGTGATCTCCTCGATCAGGGGCGCAATGTTGTCGGCTTCGTTGCGCACGGGGACGACGATGGAAACCGAAGGCTGGGACGACGACAAATCGAAAGCTCGTGGTTGGATTGGCCCGCGACCTGGGAACCCCAGGCCCGGGAAGCAGCCGCTTTTATGGGGCGGATGGGCCGCGGGCAACCCTTTTGAGGGGTCCGGGAAGCGGCGCGACGGTGCCGTCGGCGCGGATGGCAAAGCCGAGCCTGCGGGCCGCAAACCAGTACCGAACGGCCATGGCGCTGACGATCCCGACCAGGGCGCCAGCCGTGACATCACTCGGGTGATGCGCGAGCAGCACGAGCCGCGTCAGCAGGATCAGAAGCGCGTAGATGAACATGACCACGCGCAGGCGCGGCCAGAGCGCCGAGACCGCAAAGGCAAGGGCGAACGCCGTGACCGCATGCGCGGATGGCAGGCTGAAATAGGCCTCCGTGCCCTGGAACGGGACGAAGTTGAACGGATTGGCCTTGCCGCCGACAAAGGGCCTGCCGCGCCCGATGACGAATTTCAGGATCTCGGCGACGAACACCGACAGGGCAACGGATAGAAACACATATTGCAGCCGGGTGCCGAGGCCGAGCAACGCCGCGCGGCGTGTGCCGTGCAATCCCGCCGCAACGAGTCCGACCGCCACGAGCGCGATGGCCAGCACGGCAAGGACGTACTCGTCCTTGCCGAAATCGGTGAGGATGCGGATCGGCCACAGCCAGGCCGTGCCGCGCGCCGGCATCAGCTGGATCTCCGTCTGGTCGAACGCGAGCATCAGCACGATCACCAAGGCCGCGCCCGCCGCGCTGAGCCACAGCGAATGCCGCGCCAGCTTTCGTGCAGCCGCAGCGCGGCGCGAATGCGAGGGCGCACGCACGAGCTGCGCCAGCGCGCCTCCCGCGACCGCAAGCAGCTGCGCGGGGTAGCTGGCGCGCGGCGCGATGGTCGGCGCAACGGGCATTTACTCGGTGCCCTCCGAACGGAAGATCGAGATCGAGATCGCGCGCCCTTGCGAGAAATTATAGCCGTCGATGCGCGCGCCGACCTTGTAGCGCAGCCCGATCGCCTCGGCGCGCTGCACGAAGCTGCGCTCCGAGCGCTGCTCGACCAGCGCGAACCGGCAACTTCCCTGCCGGAGGAAATCGGCAGCGCCCGATCCGTCAGTCAACAGCGTCTGGGTGCCGGTCAGGAAGACGAGACTCGGCTCGGCATAGCCTGCTGACGCCGCCCTCGGGCCGACGCAAGTCACATTGCGCAGCGCGCGCGCGATCTCGATGCTCGGAAACAGCGGCGTCAACGATGGCAGCACGATGCCGTAGATCACGACGGCCAGCATCAGCGCGGCCACCAGCGCGTTGAGCACCGAACGCTCGGAGCGATTGGTGTCGAACAGCCACCAGGCGAACAGGCCGAAGATCAGCGAGGCCGCGATGAACGGCCACGCCACGAAGGCCGGCTGCCGCGTCAGCATGACGGCGCCGACCACCGCGATGATCGAACCGCCCGCTGGAATTGCGAACCACCAAGCCGAGCCGCGCGCCAGCCAGGAGCGCGACAGCACGTTCCGCTCCAGCGCGCCGACGGTGAGGATCGCAATCGCCGGATAGAGCGGCAGCACGTAATGCGGCAGCTTGGTCAGCACCGCCTCGAACACGATCCAGGACGGGATCAGCCAGGCCAGCAGGAATTGCGCGCCGGGCTCACGCCGCGCTCGCCACACCGCCGGCGCTGCCATCGCTGCGAGCGGCGCACCGGGCCAGAAGGTGATCCAGAACAGCGCCAGATAGACGCCGGGCGGCGCGCCATGGGATTCCTGCGCGCCGATCTTGCTCAACATGTCGCCGCCGACGGAATCCGCAAAGAAGGCATCGCCGGCGCGCCAGAAGATCGCGACGAACCAGGGCAACACCAGCACCAGCATCCACATCAGGCCCCAGACCGGGCGCAAGCGCCACAGCCAGGAGGCATCGCGGTCCTGGATCGCGAGCGCGACGATGGTCAGCCCCGCGAACATCAGGATCAGCGGGCCTTTGATCAGGATGCCGACCGCGAGCGCGGTCCAGAAGATCGCGGGCCAGCTCCAGGGCGGATGGGCTTCGTCCTCGGCACGCTGCCAGGACAGATAGGCGCGCGACATCGCTCCCATTGCGGCAACCACCGTGAACAGCAGCACGGCATCCGTCTTGGCGAGCCGAGCCTCTACACCGAGCAGCACGGAGGCGGCCATCAGTAGCGCGGCAAGCACCGCCGCGCGCCGCGTGACGAAGCCCAGCGCCGTCCAATAGGTCATCAGCACCGCGCCGACCGCACCGATCAACGAGGGCAGCCGATAGACCCAGATGCGCAATTCGGCCTTGGGCAACTTCAGCGCCGTCGCAATCTCGACGGCCGCGGATTGCAACCAATAGATGCCGACCGGCTTCTTGTAGCGAACGTCCTCCTGGAAGCGAATGTCCACATAGTCGCGGCTCTCGACCATCTGCTTGGTGGCCTGCGCGAAACGTGCCTCATCGCGGTCGACGGGCGGGATGGTGAAAAATCCCGGCAGAAACAGAAGCAGCGCGCACAACACCATGAAGCTCACGGCGCGGGCATGGCTGGCGGTGACAAAGTCGAGCATCAGCACGAGCCGGCTGCCCGGATTCACGGGCGTTTTCGGCTCTCGGGGCGCTCCAAATCGGGGAGTCGGATAGGTCTCGGCCATTGGTTCCGCTTACGCTGAAACCGCCATCGCCACAACCGCTTAAGGCCGCATCATTGAATTCGAATGACGACTGTGTCCGCGGCGCCCGTGGCGTCGATCACGGTCAGCCTTGCAAAGCCCGGGCCGGGCGGATCGATCAGGCGCTGGCGCCGTCCGTCGATCTCGCCGCGTGCCGTTCCGTTGACCATGACAGTCATCGGCAACACCCCGCCGGCGACCTTGACGGGCATGGCAGCAGCCTCACTGCCGCCCGACCGATCCACGTCGATCCTGCTGCCATTGAGCGGGAACTGGATATGCAGCGCCTGCTCGCCGCCGGCCCGGACGAGTTCCCCAACCGGACGGAACCGCTTCAACGGCAATGGCAACTTCGCGTTGCTGGCAATCAGGGTTCCCTTCGGCGGCCTGGGCAGTGGGGTTAGCGTCTTTCCGGTCCGCGCGAAGGCATCGAACAGGATGGGCGCGGCGGCGATGCGGCCGATTAGGCCGGGAACCGGCGCGCCATCGGGCCGGCCGACCCAGACGCCGATGGTCATGCGGCCGTCGAAGCCGACCGACCAGGCGTCGCGATAGCCGTAGGAGGTGCCGGTCTTGAACGCGATACGGTTGTGGACCGCGTTCTCCGGCGGCGGGGTTCCCATCAGCACATTGCCGACCTGCCAGGCCGCCACCGGGTCGAGGAGCCGCAGCGGCTCGCGATCATCCCCGGCAGCCATGATCTCACGCAGTGGCCTGGTGGTTCCGAGCCGGGCGAAGCCTGCATAGAGCTGCACCAGATCCTGAAGCGTGACGCCGACGCCGCCGAGGCCCATGGCAAGGCCGGGTGCCTCGTCCTTGGGCAGAACCAGATTGCCGCCGGCCTGCCGCAGCCGCGAGGCCAGCCGGCTCGAGCCGACGCGGTCGAGCAGGACGATCGCCGGCACGTTCAATGACATCTGCAGCGCCTTCTTCACCGGCACCGTGCCCTGGAACGTCATGTCGAAATTTTCCGGCGCATAGGAGCCGAACCGCACCGGCCGATCGTCGATCAGACTATCGGGGTGAACAAAGCCGTCCTCGAAAGCGAGGCCATAGATGAACGGTTTGAGCGTCGAACCCGGCGAGCGGATGGCGCGGGTCATGTCGACCTGCCCTGCCCGGCTCTCGTCGAAATAATCCGCCGACCCGACCCGGGCGAGCACGTCGCCGCTCTCGACGTCGACGACGATGATGCCGACCGAGATGTTCGGCCCGAGCGCAATGGCGCGGTCGTGGGCCAGCGGCTCCAGCACCTTCTGCAGATTGGAGTCCAGCGTCAGCTTGATAACAGGCGCGTCCTTGACCGTCGCCAGCGCGTTATCGGAGGCATGCGGCGCCAGGATCGGAATCGGCTTGCGCAATTTCGGGACCGGCACGGCCTTGGCCTGCTTCGCATCGTCAAGGCTGACCACATGCTCCTCGACCATGCGGTCGAGCACGCGATTGCGTGCGATGCGTGCGGCCTCCGGATAACGGTCGAGCCGGCGCGTCTCCGGCGATTGCGGCAGCGCGACCAGCAGCGCGGCTTCCGCCAGCGACAGCCGCTTCGGCTCCTTGCCGAGATAGGCGATCGATGCGGCACGGATGCCTTCGAGATTGCCGCCATAGGGCGCGAGCGCGAGGTAGAGGTCGAGGATCTCGTCCTTGCTCAAGCTGCGCTCCAGCTCGATCGCGCGGACCATCTGGTGCAGCTTTGCGTAAAGCGAGCGCTGCCGCCGCGGCTCCATCAGCCGCGCCAGCTGCATCGAGATCGTCGAGCCGCCCGACACGATATGCCCGCGCGTGACGAGCTGCACCGCAGCCCGGCCGAGCGCCAGCGGGTCGATGCCGTCATGGGCATAGAAGCGCTGGTCCTCATAGGCGAACAGCAGCTTCAGGTAAGTCGGATCGACATTGGCCTTGGCATCGACCGGCAGACGCCAGCGCCCGTCAGCCATCGCGTAGGCACGCAGCAGCTTGCCGTTGCGATCGACAACGGTCGTCGAGACGCGACGCGCCTCATCGAGCGGCAGCGGGCCGAGCGAGTAGACCCAAGCGACGAAGCCGATGATGGCGAGGATGAACGCGAATGCGATGGCAGAGAGGACGCGCATAGTCGCGCTCCGCTCTCCGCCGTCATTCCGGGGCGGCTCGAAGAGCCGAACCCGGAATCTCGAGATTCCGGGTCTGGTCCTTCGGACCATCCCGGAATGACGAGAGCTATGATCAGCCTCGCTCATCTCACCACTCACTTCGCCGCCCGCACCTCGACCGTACCCGTCCCCGTGCGGCCATAGCGCGAGGGGTTGTACATGTCCTCGACATAGGCCTGCGGCAGCACGTATTTGCCGGGTGAGACCACGCGCACGACATAGGCGACGGTGAAGACCGCCTTGGAGTCCGAGGCCCGGTCGACAGCCGCGGTGAAGCGGTCGTCGCGGAATTCGGTATTCTCGGGCTCCTCACCATCCTCGATCCAGTCCAGCGTGCCGCTATCGCCCGACGACACCAGCTTCGGGTTGTCGATCTCGAGGCCCGCGGGCAGATAGTCGGACACCATGATGTGGCCGAACTCGGGCTTGGCTTCCGTAATCTTCAACACCACGGCATAGCGATCGTTCTGCTTGACCTTGCTGATATCGGCCGGCTTGCCATCGAGCGTGAAATAGTTCCGCTCGATCTTGAAGCCGTTCGACGCGGCCGGCTCCGGCGTCACCGGCGAGCCCGAGACCGAGACCACCGCCTGAACCGGCGCATCGCCGGTATTGGTGATCTTCAGCGGCTTGCCGCTCAGCGTATCAGCCTTGTAGCTGCGATAGAGCGCAGTCTTGACCGGCTGGCCGTCGACCTCGATCGAGAGGTTTTCCTTCGCCAGCGCCCGCGCCGCCAGCACCAGCCACGCATTCTCCTGCGTGGAGGTGTAGGGCGTGAGCCCGCGCGCAGTCTCGACCCGCGCGACCGCCTGCGTCAGCGTCGCCTTCGGTGCGTTGCCTTCGCTCGCAAGCGAGACCAGCGCTGCGGCATCGCGGAGCTGCGAGCCATAGTCAGTACGACCGAACTCGAGCACCGGCTTCGGTGCGAGGCTGTCGAGCGCTGCGCCATAGACCCGCTCGGCGCGGTTGCGGTCGCCAACCAGAGCGAGCGCTGCCGCAAGCTGGGATTTGGCGATCGGCGTCGCCAGATTGTTCAGCTTGGTGTCAGCGAGATAGCGGAGGTCGCCGATCGGCGCAGCGCCGTTGCGGGCGAGCACGTAGAGGCCGTAGGCGAGATCGCGGCCACCGTCCTTCTCCGGCTCGTTGCCGTTGACGACCGAGTTCCTGATGCGATCGAGCGCGTTCTTGAACAGGATATCAGGCACCACAAAACCCTTTTCACGGGCGCGGGTCAGGAAGTCAGTCACGTAGGCATCGAGCCAGGCGTCGTCGCCGCCGGCCGACCACAGCCCGAACGAGCCGTTGGAGCCCTGACGGGCCAACAGCCGCTCGATGGCGTCGCGGATGCGCTGATCGACCTCGGTATCCATGGCCAGATGCGCGCCGACCGCGAGGTCGTTGACATAGAGCAGCGGCATCGCGCGGCTCGTGATCTGCTCCGAGCAACCATAGGGATAGCGATCGAGCGCCTTGAGGATGGTCGCCGCATCGAGTGCTGTGGACAGGCTCGCCGAGACCGAGACGCTGCCGGTGCCCGGCACCAGGTCGGAGAACATGTCCGAGGTCAGCGTCAGGCTCTCGCCTTTTGCCAACGTGCGGATCGAGCGCCGCGCCAGCACCTGCGTCGCCGCCTTGACGTCGAGTGTGTAGTGGCGAGCGAGCGTGAGGCCGTTCGGCCCCTTGATATCGACGTCGAGCGTCGCCTGCCCCGCCGCGGTCGCGTCGAGTGCCAGCGCAAACGAATTGCGCTGCTTGGCGGCGAGCGTGACGGTGGTCGCAGGGTTACCGGTCATCTTCACCGGGCCGCCGGTCTTGACGCCGATGACATAATCGCCGGCCTGGCCCTCGACATTGTCGATCTCGAGATTGGCCGTGCCGTGGTCGCCGTTGAGCAGGAAGCGCGGCAGGGTCGTGGTCAGCACCACGGGATCGCGGATCACGACGTCGGTGTTGGCGCGGCCGAGCTTCGTTGCGGTCCACGCCACCGCCATCACACGCGCGGTGCCGGCGAACTCCGGAATGTCGAAGCTGACTTCCGCCGTGCCGTCTGCGCCGACGGTGACGATGCCCGAATAGAGCGCCAGCGGCTTCTGCGCGGGCGGCGAGCCCTGCAATTCGGCTGCACCCGCGTCGCCACCCGATTTGATCTGGCCGCGCGTGCCCGACATGCCGTCGATCAGCTGCCCGTAGAGGTCGCGGATCTCCGCGGTCAACTGGCGCTGGCCGAGATAGTAATCGTCCGGTGCCGGCGGCTTGTAGTTGGTGAGGTTGAGAATGCCGACGTCGACCGCGGCGATGACGATCTTGGCATCCTCGCCCGGATTGAGCCCGTCGAGCTTCACCGGGATCTTGAGCATCGAATTCGGCCGGATCAGATCGGGCGGCGTCAGCTTCACTTGTAACGTGCGCGCCTGCTTGTCGATCCCGAACCATTTCAGGCCGATCGCACGGCCCGGCATACGCTGGGCGGCCGCATCGAGCGGACGACGCAGCGTCGTCACCACATAGGCGCCAGTGCCCCAGTCCTTGCCGACCGGAAGCTTCACCTGCGCGGTACCTTCCTTGACGTCGATGGTCTGGGTCGTCAGCAGACGGTCGCCAACGACGTTGACGGTCAGCTTGCCGGCGGAGCGGACGTTGACCGACACCGTCATGGTGTCGCCTGACGCGTATTGCGGCTTGTCGATCGAGGTCTCCAGCAGGTCCGGCGTGTCGGCGCTGCCGTCGGAATACCAGCCGACGTCGAACTGCACCGAGGTCACCGGGCCGTCGGCATCGTTCGACTTCACGTCCAGCCGGTAGCGGCCGGGGCGCGGCGCCAGCGAGATGCGGGTCGGCTTGTCGGCGGCGATGGTGACATCACCGTCGGCGACGCGCGAGGTCGACTTGACCGGCTCGTACTCCCAATAATTGTTTTGGCGGTACCACTGGTAGCGTGACTCCATCTTCAGGAGCTCGTAGCGCAGGCCATCGCGCGGCAAGGTCTTGCCCTCGGGCGAGACGAACACGACGTCGAACTCGGCCTTGTCGCCCTCCGCGACGTTCTTGTCGCCGAACAGCGGCTTGATGCCGATCAGGGCGGTCGCAGGCGCGACCGGCAGAACGAGCTTGCGCTCGACCGCACGGCCGCCGGTCTCGACCATGCGGATGAAGATCTGCGCTTCCTGCGGACGGGTCGAGGCGGGCTGCTTGTCCAGCGTCACCGGGAAGGTCGCAACGCCATTGGCGTCGGCCTCGGGCAGGTTCTCCAGTGGCGTGCGCTCGTTCGAGGTGGTCTGCTCGTCATCGACGCCGAACTGGTAGCCGGCATAGCCCGGGCGCTCGCTCGCGGGCGCGATCAGCATGTCGCCTTCAAGGCTGAGGCCCGAGGCGGGGGCGCCATAGAGGAAATGGCCGTCCGCCTTAAGCTCTACAGGAGCGTTAGCTTTGATCAGCTTGTCCTTGGCGGACAAATCGAATTCGATCCGATCAGGGACGTAATCCTCGACCATGAAGGTGGTCTCGCCGACCGAAGACCCCTTCGGATCGGTGAAGGCGCGCACCCGCCACGTCCCGGTCGGAACGGCCGAGTTGAGCGGCACGGACAGCGTGCGGCCGCCGGCGCCCTGGTCAGCCAGCACGGCGCGGCGGAACTCGACGCCATCAGGGCGCTCGATCACCAGGGTCAGCGGCCCGCCATTGACTGCATTGCCCTGCCCGTCACGCAGCAGCGCCGTCAGATAAACGGTCTCGTTGGAGCGATAGACGCCGCGCTCGGCATAGACGAAAGCATCGGCGCCCGCGGGCACGGCGCGACCCGCGACGCCGCGATCGGACAGGTCGAAGGCCGAGGTCTTCAGGCTGAGGAAGGCATAGTCGGCCTTCTCGGCTGTCACCGTCAGCATCGCCGGCGACAGGCCGCCCTCGCCGCGCGCGAGGCCCGCCTCAAACAGCACATGACCGGCATCGTCGGTCTTGCGTGTCGCCAAAATCTCATTGTTGCGGGCGACCAGCCGCACCTCGGCTTTGCCGACCGGATCGGTCGAGGCCAGCGAATTGACGAAGACGTGGATGCCGTCATTGCCGGAATAGGCCGTGACACCGAGATCGGAGACGATGAACCATTGCGTTGCGAGTTGGTAATCGTCGTCGCTGCCCGGCCCCTTGGCCGCAGCCGTCATCACATAGACGCCGGGCTGGAGCTCACCCAGCGCCTGGTCGACCGGGAACGCGGTGATGACGTCCTGGTTCAGTGTCATCGCGGTCGCAAGCTCGCCGGACCAGACTTTTACGCCGCGCTCGTCACCGAGATCCGAGAGCTGGTACTTCGACAACGTCTTCTGGAAGTCGCTGTCGACGACCGTGTTGATCAGATTGCGGTCGCCGATCCTGTAAACGTTGATGTTCACGGCAGGCGTGTTGACGCTGACCACGGGAATGCCGCGTTGGCCGGTTCGTGGCAACACATAGGCGCGGCTGGTGAAGCGCACGAACGGCTTGCGGTCGCGCACATAGATGTTGAACTCGGCCGATTTCGGCAGGCCTTCCTTGACGGTGGACGGCAGCCCGGCACGCAGATTGATGTTGTAGCGCTCGCCATGCTTCAGCCCATCGACGCAGAGCTGCTTGCCCTCGGCCGACAGCGCCGGCTTGTCCTGACCGGCGAGCGCGAGGAACGGCGCGAAATCGGTGCGCTTGGCGAGCTCTTCCGAGAACTGGAAGCAGGCGCGCGGGCTCGCTGAATCCGAGTCCACGGTATAATCGAGCAGACGGAAGCCGTGCTCGTCGCGCAGCTTTTCGTATTGGCCGCGGACATCGGCGACCTCGCGCATGTCCAGTGACAGCCGCAACGCGTCGAGCGCCGGCCGGAACAGGTGCCGTTCGGCGAGCGACCTGCCGAGCACCGCAAGCGCATCGGCCTCCTCCCCCTGATTACCCGCGCGCATGTAAGCGATGTAGGCGGCGGTCGAGGCGCGCTCCCAGAGGAACGTCTGCTCGCTCGAGCTCTTCGGCGTGATCTGGAAGATGACCTTTGCGAGCCGCAGCCAGTTACCGGCATCATCAGGCGTGGTGGCGGCGATCTGGCCGAGGACCGAGAGCCAGGTGCGGTAATCGTTGCGCCTGAAGGCGGCGTCGGCGTCGGTTTTCAGTGTCGCGTTGGTCTTGGCGACCGGCCCCGCTTCACTCTTGATTTGCGCCTCGAGCTTGATCGCGGAATCGGCGAGATCGTCACGCTTGAATGCCTTGTCCGCTGCCTGCGCAGCGCAGAGGCCAAACGCCAGCACGGCGCAGAGAGCGACGGCGCGAACCAGACCAATCATGGAAGGACTCCCGGAAATCGCGGACGAGCGCCGCGGCAGCGATAATGTGTGCGGAAAGGTGACGGACTCATGGCGATGGAACCAAAGGTGCAAAACGTCGCATTCGCCATGGCAAGGCACGCCCAGAGGGAGACCGATCACGTTACCGCCGCGCACGCCGTCCTGTGGCGCAGGCAGTATCGGACCAGTCGACCGGCAACCGTGTCCCGGAAGCTGGTCAGCGTTGCCGGCGACGTAATCCGTCGTCCAGTCCGCTGCCGCTCAACCCGGCACCCTGACACTCCGCCGTTCCGGTTTGTCGCAGCACTGAGGAAAACGGTTCGGTTCAGGCTTGGCGAAAGACCAGATTTTTCATATTGCCATGATATATGAACAGCCGGCCCCAAACCGGGCTGACCAGAACGGTCCCGTAGCTCAACTGGATAGAGCATCAGATTTCTACTCTGAGGGTTGCAGGTTCGATTCCTGCCGGGATCGCCAGCCTTTCAGCTTGCGGATCAAGACCTTGGCCGCGTTTCGCCTCCGTTCTTCATTGCGATCCGTGATGCGCGGCGTTCCCAACCCGTCGCAGTGATTTCGGCGGCGTACGCGACATTACAAATCGCTCCACGCGACACGGCAGCAACACGCCACTTCGCTTTCGGTTCGCAGCCGGAGCGCTCCAACGATCGCTCGTCCTCGGGATGTTGCCTGGAATCATCGTTCGCGAATTGTGGGAGCAAATCCGCCGTGAACTGGCTGAGCGGGCCGGCGTTATCGCTGGCGGGCCATTCACCGCGCATTCAGCACGTCTGCGCCACCTTGCTCGAAAGGAAGTTAGATCATGATCATGAGCATTGCCGCGGCCACCCTTGCGCTTCTCGTCGGCTCCCCAGCGCCAATTGACGCTTCACCCGAGATTAACACCGTCCAATACGGCGTGCCGGTCAAACCGCCTCCGTGCGGCAACGGGTGGGACATCAGCGCTCGCGACGGCATGTGCTATCCAAACGGATACTTGCCCCCGCAAGAGCAGGCCGCGCGACAATACTATTATCGCCGCGGTGGATATGGCCGCTATCCAGTTCCTTGCGGTAATGGCGCCGACATCGATATTCGAGACGGCCAATGCTACCCGACCGGCACCGTCCCTCCTCAGTTTCAGCAGGGCCGACAAGACTATTACGGCGGCGACTACTACGAACCCCGTCCACGCCGCCGCTATTATTGAAAGGCCCGCCAGCGCGGAGTTACCGGTTCATCCGACACTTACGCCATGACTTCCAAGTTCCGGCTGTCACCGGATGCGCGCCATCTAGCGGCATAAAAACGCATTCCTCTGTGTTTCATGTCACGAAGGGACCAGCGCCAACTGTTTCTGTGGCCCGCAATATTCGGTGCCGGCAAAACGAAAGCCGCACGAGCTTCATCGTTAACGCGCCACGTGGCCTTCCATCGCAAATCTGTCGTGTTTCACGAACGCGTGGGCCGGCTTGCCGCGGGCTTTGAACCCGAAAGGTGTGTCCTATCTAAACGCGGCGAGCCATTGCGCTCAAAAAGGACTTTTGATGCAGCTGCCCGACTTGACGAGAATGGGGATCGCCTTTGCCGTGGCACTCATCGCGATGTCGTATCTGGCAATCGACGCCGGCGTCGCAGACGTCAGCTCGGGCACGATCGCAAAGCGTATCGAAATAGCGCAGGCCTCCATCGCGGATGCCGCGATGAGCCAGCATCAAGTCGCCTCCGCTGTTCAGGCACGGACTCACCGCGGTCATCAGAAGCCGGCATCAACGGTCGAGTGACCTCGGCCTTGCGCGGCCATCGCTGCCTTGCTCAGCGATGCAACGCACGCGGTGGACGCCGTATTTGTCGGGATGCTCGACGGGTGGGAATCAAACGGGCCCTAGGGCCGAATGCCATCGGTCGCCGCACTCGGCTCGTCATCGCGACGATCACGCGCAAGCTGATGCCAGGCCAACGCCAGTTCGATCAGGCGTTGCCGGTCGGAGCCTTCCGACTCCGCGGCGCGCTTCATTGCGGCCTCAGCTTCATGCTGTGGATCGTAATTGGTACACATGAGTGCCGACTCTAACCGCTCGATCGGGACAAGTACGTGGCAATTTCGTCCGTATGATTGCGGAGAACGGGACGTGTTTCCGACGATTTCGGCACGCTCTAATTGTGGTCCCCATAGAATTGCACTGGCGGTTTCAAACTGCGCGCTAACGCCCCGCTTTGCGCGCTTGTGCTGATCGTACGCACCAAGCGGTGAGGCGCATTCATTTGCGCCGATCTGTGAATTGCATCACAGCCGTAGCCCGGCGCATTCGCTAAAAAGCAGCATAGCGCTCCCGCAGAACGCGACCGAGGATCGATGGCTGTTCCCCTCATGAGACATGAAGCACAAGCGCCCGCGCCAACGCGCAAGGCCGACCTGCACGGCCTCGCCTTTCTCGCAACCATCGCCATCGTCATGACCGCGTGGATCGGCGCCCTGGTCTGGGCCGCAATGGCATTCCTGACCTGGCTTGTTTCGTAGCGCGGATCGCGCGCTAAAACAGGTAGTGCACGATCTGCACGCCCTTGATGCCCCCGCAAACGATCATGGCCCACAGCGCTAGGCTGATCTGGATCGCATCCAGCATATTTCCCATCCCCGCGAATCACCTTCGATTTTTTCTTTGATCAATCGCGTGAGGGCGTAACGAGCGCTAGTGGAAATTTGAGGCATTTGTTGTGCGCCGCCACAAGGATCCGCCTGCAAAAATACGGGCTGCCGCGATTTCCGAAAACAAATGAGGCGGGCCTCGGCCCGCCTCATTCAGTTCAGAATCTCGCTCAAGCTCAGTAGCAGGCGCGCGGATCGGCCTGCACATACTGGCCGCTCGGATAGCGGTAGTAGCAAACACCCTCGGCGATATAGTAGCCGGGACGCGAAGCGGCCGTTGCTCCCGCGATGGCGCCCGTCGCACCACCAATGACGGCACCTGCGGCTGCGCCGGAGGCTCTGCCGGAAATCAGTCCGCCGAGCACACCGCCGATGATGGCGCCACCCAGCGCGCTCGCGCCGGGATCGGGGGCCGGCGGCGGGGGCGGCGGTGGTTCGAAGGCCACGGGCGGACCCGGCGGCGGCGCGTAGGCCACCGGCGCGTCGTCCACATACTCTTCGGAGATATAGGCGGGCGGGCCGTCCATCCGCTGCGGATAATAGTACCAGACGCCGCCGACGTCCCACCACCAGCCGGGGCGGCCATTGTGGACCTCATGACGCCAACGTCCGCCCTCCCAGGCCAGATTGCCACGGTAGGCATGTCCACCCCAGTCGCGTGCCGGCGCCGGACCGCGCGCCATGGTGTGGCCGGGTCGAGGGGGCGGCCCGCCGGCATTGTGCGGACCGGGTCCGGGGGTCACATGGGCCTGACCACCGGGTTGGGGGGCGGGTCGCCCCGCCTGCGGTGGAGGACCTTTGCGCATGGTCTGATTGGCGGGCGGCGGGCTACCCGCGCCCTGCCCCGGCTTGACGGAGTCCCTGGGCGGACCTGCGTCCTGCGCCTGCGCGGACAATGCCAGCAGCGACATGGCCGAAACCACGGGAATGATGATCTTCATGCGGCTGGACGCACTCATCGGTGCCTAACCCCCTACTTTCAGAATTTGCCGTGGCCCGCGCAATAGACGATCGAATCGCAATTGGCTGATGCCGGCTGACATAACTGGCCTGCCAAGGCCGGTCTGTCCCGTTACAAATGTTTAAGATCGCGGCAAATTTTCGTCCGGGCGGGACGCGAGCCTGGCTTAGCGCGCCGGCTCGATCACGTTGCAATTGCGTCGCCCCGACATCACGCATTCCTGCATCTTGCTGGCAGCGGTAAGGTCCCGGGCAAGCCACAGGCCGACCGCGAGGAGCACGGCAGCAATGATCAGCCCCGCGATCGCGCCGCGACGGCTGTCGCCGGATTGGGGTTTTGGCGGAGCTTTAGGTGTTTCTGCCGGGTCAGGCTTGGTATCGGCTTCGGACATGGAGACCTTGTCGCTCGGTGAGGCCGTTTACCACCTCTGCGACGTCGCGTCACATCCCCGCGCGGCCTTCGCCGCTCACCCCTTGGTCTGCCTCGCCGCTTCCTTGCGCAAGGTCTCGACCGCCGGGATCGCCTGTTGCGCGCGCGGCGCGCAGCTCGTCAGAATGAACGCGGTTTGGGTGCACTCCCAGGCGGCTCCCAGGACGGTGCTCTCGATGGGCTGCGGACGCGCGGCCAACAGCACCACGCCTGCGACCGCCACTGCGGCGACCACGATTGCAAGGGCCTTCAGGCTCCGCCGGAAAAAAATCATGCCCGTGCTCCGTCTCGTATGGCGACGCTAGGCGCCGCCGCTGGGTGTCCTTATGAGGGACATCACAATTCGGCAGTTTTTCCGGGCTACGATGGATCGGCTGGTTCAGCGATTTCGTTGACCTGATCGGCTGCGATTATGGGTGGCTTCGCGGCGCGTGGCGATGTACACGCTTCTGCGTCGCGTTGCGCCTGCTTGTGCCCAGCCGACGTACCAACAGTCTCCGATGTAGGATTGAAAGCGAGGAAGGCAAGGCCCGTGAGTGGATTTAGGGAACCAGGCTTCACAGACCGGCAGAAGGCGGCGCAGGAAGCGCGCAAGAATCTTCTGAACAAATTCAAGCAGCAGCCCGGGCCTGATGATCCCGCTGTCGCGGCGAAGCGTGCCGAGCGCGAGGCTCTTGCGGCAAAGCGTGCTGAGGGGAAGGCTGCGCGCGAGGCCGAAAAAGCCGAGAAGAAGCGCCTCGACGAAGAAACCAAGGCCGCCGAGGCCGCCCGGATCGCCCGCGAAGCGGAAGAAGCCGTTGCCAGGCAGGCCGAGCTCGAAGCCGAGCAAAAGGCCAAGCGCGACGCCCGCTACGCCGCCCGCAAGGCCAAGCGGAAGTAAGCTTCAACAAAATTTGACCTGGAGCCCGGGCGCTTGGAGCGCATGCGCTTCAGGTCAAATCATGCCGGACCAGCCGCGAACGCCGCGACGACGGGCCGTGGATCGGCAAGACGGATGCAGCGCATGCCGGGCTCGCCTCGTTCGAGGCGGCCGGCATGACGGCGGGAGATCAGTTCTTCTTCATCATCCCATCGTCTTTCTTCATGCCATCCTTCGACATCGTGTCCTTCTTCATGCCGTCGTCCTTGGACATGTGATCCTTCTTCATGCCGTCCTTGGACATCGTGTCCTTTTTCATCATGCCGTCGTCCTTGCCCATCTTGTCCTGGGCAAAGGCGGCCGGCGACAGCGCCAGGCCAAGTGAGAGAGCGGCAGCCGAGACGCCGAGCACGATGCGGGTGCGAATGGTCATGAGAAATATTCCCTTCGAGATGGTGTTGTGTATGCGACAGGTGCCGCTACTCAATCTCGACGGATCGACACGCCTGCTTGTTACGCGACGTTGCGAACTTTTTTGCGTAAGCCGCAGGGCGCTGGCGCGATCGCTCCTTGGCCAAAAGCGTTAACGACCGAAACGCGAGGGTTCGGCGAGTGCAGCGCAGCAAGACGAATGCTTGCCGCCGCCTTCGATCTCGAACTATCAGATGAGAGAAGCGCGGGTGAAAGACCGGCTAGGATGGGCCTCCGCGCCGGTCTCAAGACCCGCCCAGATCACGTTACAGAAGAACCGTTCAAAGAAACTGTCCAAGGGGATACACATGTTCACGCGTCGTCACCTGCTCGCGACTGCCGTCGCAGCCCCCGCCATCTTGCGCTTCGGTATCGGCACCGCGCACGCCGCGACCACGCTGAAGATCTCGCACCAATTCCCCGGCGGCACCATCGACAAGGGCGATTTCCGCGACCGGCTCTGCCGCATGTTCGCAGCCGAGGTCGCCAAGCGCAGCAATGGCGACATCGCCGCCGAGATCTATCCGAACTCCTCGCTGATCAAGACCAACGCGCAGTTCTCCGCGATGCGCAAGGGCGCGCTCGATATCTCGCTCTATCCGATGCCCTATGCCGGCGGCGAGCTGCCCGAGACCAATATCGGCCTGATGCCCGGCCTAGTCACCACCTACGACCAGGGTATGCGCTGGAAGAAGGAACCGGTCGGAAAGGCGCTCACCGACTTCCTCGCCGACAAGGGCATTATCCTGCTGACCTGGGTCTGGCAGGCCGGCGGCGTCGCCAGCCGCTCCAAAGCCATCGTCGCCCCCGAAGACGCCAAGGGGCTGAAGGTGCGCGGCGGCTCGCGCGAAATGGATATGGTGCTGCAGACCGCCGGCGCCTCGGTTCTGTCGGTACCCTCGAACGAAATCTACGCGGCGATGCAGACCGGCGCCTGCGATGCCGGCATCACCTCCTCCACCAGTCTGATCTCGTTCCGTCTCGAAGAGGTCGCGAAGTCGCTGACCTCGGGCGCGGGTGCCTCCTACTGGTTCATGCTGGAGCCGTTGATGATGTCGAAGGCGATCTTCGACAAGCTGCCGAAGAACCAGCAGGACATCCTGGTCGCCGTGGGCGAAGAGCTCGAAGCCTTCGGCCGCAAGGGCGCGCAGGACGATGACGTCGAGGTCGCCAAGGTCTACGAGAAGGCCGGCGCAAAGGTCTCGGCGCTCGATGCCGCCACCGTCGGCAAGTGGCGCGACATCGCCCGTGACACCGCGTGGAAGGATTATGGTGCCAAAACGGCGACCGCCGCCAACCTGCTCAAGCTCGCCTCCGACGTCGCTGCATGAGTCACGGCCCTCTGCCGGATCGTGACGATCGGGCATATGCTGTCGCAAGGACCGGCCTTGCGGCAGCGCTTGATCGCGGCCTCGTCATCCTGAACCGCATCATCGTGGTGTTCGCAGCGCTGGCGCTGGTCGCGGCCTGCGCCATCCTGAGCTACAGCGTGCTCAGCCGTGCCTTGTTCAAGGCCGCAAACTACTGGCAGGACGAGGCGGCCGTATTCCTGCTGGTCGGCGCGACCTTCATGACATCAGCCTACGTGCAGCAGAACCGCGGCCATATCGGCATCGAGGCCTTCGTCGGCCTGCTCTCGCCGCTGGCAAACAGGATCCGGCTGTGGATCGTCGATGCAGCCACGTTCCTGTTCTGCGCATTTTTCACCTGGAAGTCGTGGACGCTGGCCAATGAGGCCTATGTCGACGGTCAGGTCTCGAACTCGATGTGGTCGCCGCCCCTCGCCATTCCCTATTCCCTGATGGCGCTCGGCATGAGCCTGCTCTGCATCCAGGTCCTCGTGCAGCTGGCGCTGCCTTTCGCGGGAGCCAGGCGACCATGAGCGTTTTCGGGATCGGTCTCGCTTATGGCGTTGCAACGCTGCTCGTGATGTTTTCGGGCATGCCGATCGCGTTCGCGCTCGGCGCGGTCGCGGTCGTGTTCATGGGCATCTACATGCCCTCGGCCTCGCTCGATACGGTGACGCAGAACGTCTACGAGGAAATGGCCTCAATCACGCTGCTGTCGATCCCGCTGTTTATCCTGAAAGGCGCGGCGATCGGCAAATCGCGCGCCGGCCAGGATCTCTATTCGGCCCTGCATGCCTGGCTGCACCGCGTGCCCGGCGGGCTCGGCGTTGCCAACGTGTTTGCCTGCGCGCTGTTTGCCGCGATGGCGGGCTCCTCGCCCGCAACCTGCTCGGCCATCGGCTCGGCCGGTATCCCCGAGATGCGCAAGCGCGGCTATTCCGGCGGCTCTGCCGCCGGAATCATCGCCGCCGGTGGCACGCTCGGCATCCTGCTGCCGCCCTCGATCACCATGATCCTGTTTGCGGTCGCCGCCGAAAAATCGCTGGGGCGACTGTTCCTCGCCGGCATCGGTCCTGGATTGCTGCTGGTCTCGCTGTTCGGATTCTACGCCGTGTTCCGCTTCCGCCGGGAATATGCCGCGGCCGAAGCGGCCTACAAGAACGGCGGCCCGGAGTCTGCGATCCTCGCCCGCGACGAGTACACGCTCGCCGAACGCTTCAGCGTGCTGCCGCGCGTGATTCCGTTCGTGCTGCTGCTCACCGGCGTCATGGCGGCGCTCTATGGCGGTTACGCCACGCCGTCGGAGACCGCAGGCCTCGGCGGACTTCTGGCGCTCGGCCTGATCGCAGCGATCTACGGCGTGTGGCGGCCAGAGGATCTCGGCCCCATCATGAAATCGACCGTCCGGGAATCGACCATGCTGATGATGATCATCGGCATGTCGCTGCTCTATTCCTACGTGATGAGCTATCTGCACATCTCGCAATCAGCGGCCGAGTCCGTCGTCGCGATGCATCTGCCGCGCTGGGGGCTCTTGCTGTCCATTCTCGTCATGGTCGTCGTGCTCGGCTTCTTCCTGCCGCCGGTCTCGATCATCCTGATGACCGCGCCGATCATCCTGCCGCCCTTGCGCGCCGCCAATTTCGACATCATCTGGTTCGGCGTGGTCATGACCATCGTGATGGAGATGGGACTGATCCATCCCCCAGTCGGCCTCAACATCTTCGTCATCCGCAACGTCGCGCCTGACATTTCGCTGAGCGAAGTGATCTGGGGCACCCTGCCGTTTGTGCTCCTGATGATGGGTGCGGTGCTGCTGCTGTGCCTGGTGCCGGAGATCTCGACCTGGCTGCCGGATTTGGTGATGGGGCCGGACGGGAGCAGGTGAGGCAATCACAGGTGCCGTAGGTGGGTTAGACCTGTGGCTGCGCACAGCGCGGGCGCAGGGCGTAACCTACCGCTTCTGTCTCCGCTGAGGCGAACAATGGTGGGTTACGCCTTCGGCTAGCCCACCCCACGAAGCGCTACGAACTGGCCCGCTTCCTCTTCGCATTCAGCGCCGTTGCCACCCGGCTCACCGGCGGCTTGCCGAGCACGACGCTCATCGCGTTCGTCGCCGCGAGCAGCTTCTCCATGTCCACGCCAGTCTTCACGTCCATGCCCTCGAGCATGTAGACGACGTCCTCCGTCGCGACGTTGCCCGTCGCCCCCGGCGCATAGGGGCAGCCACCGAGCCCGCCGGCAGCGGCGTCGATGACGCGGATGCCCTCCTCAAGGCCGGCATAGAGATTGGCCAGCGCCTGCCCATAGGTGTCGTGGAAATGCATCGCGAGCTGTGCCGCGGGAATATTCGCCGCCACCGCACGCAGCATCTCCTTGGCTTTGGCAGGCGTACCCACGCCGATGGTATCGCCGAGCGAGATCTCGTAGCAGCCGAGATCCCACAGCGTGCCGGCAAGATCGGCAACCGCCTTCGGCTTGATCTCGCCATCAAACGGACAGCCGAGCACGCAGGAGATATAGCCGCGGACCTTCACGCCGTCGGCTTTGGCGCGCGCCAGCACCGGCTCGAACCGTTCGATGGACTCCGCGACCGTGCAGTTGATGTTGGCCCGTGAAAATCCTTCGGATGCCGCGGCGAACACTGAGACGACCTTGGCGCCGGCAGCGCGCGCGGCGTCATAGCCCTTCTCGTTCGGCACCAGCACGTGGAATTGGGCGCCCTTGATGTGGCTGACGCCGCGCAGCACGGCATCGGAGCTTGCCATTTGCGGGATCGCCTTGGGCGAGACGAAAGCGCCGACCTCGACGGTATGAAGACCGGCTCCGACCAGCGCCTCGATGAAGGCGATACGGGCCTCGACGCTGACAGGCGTCTTCTCGTTCTGGAGCCCGTCGCGCGGCCCCATCTCGATGATCCGGACGGGATCGCTCATGTCACTCTCCCGAAGCCTCGACCACGGCGAGCTCGATGCCTTCCTGCACGATGTCGCCGACCTTGCACCTGATCGACTTCAGCACGCCGGCATAGGGCGCCCGCAGAGTCTGCTCCATTTTCATCACTTCAAGCGTGAGGATCGGCGCGCCTTTTTCGAGTTTTGCACCTTCCTCGGCCAGCACGGCGACGACCGTGCCCGGCAAGGGCGCCGCGATCTTGTCCGCGCCTGTCTGCTCCTCGGTCTCGCCGCCGAACGGATCGACCCAGTGCAGATCGAAGCGGCCGTTGCGCGTTCGCAAATAGAGCTCATGGCCGTCGATGACGGCGGCGACCGACGATTTGACGCCATCCAGCGTCAGGTCGAAGCCGCCGTCCCTCGGCGCGATCGCAAACGTCAGCTCACGTTCGCCGATGACACATGTCGATGGCCCACTGCCGTAGTTTAGCGCGATCTTCTGCTCCGGCCCATGGCCGACGCGGAAGGCAAAGTTGCGCTGGCGCCGGCCCACAGGCTGCCAACCAAAGGTCTGCCAGGGAGAATTCAAAGCCGATTTCGTCTCGCTTTGCGCAGCCCCCCGCTCATCATTGACGATCGCGGCCACCGCGGCGCAGAGCTCGAGTTCTCCGGGCGCCGGCGAGGCCGAGGTGAGAACCGCCAGCTCGCGCTCGATGAAACCGGTGTCGATCGCATTCGCCCGCACCTTCGGATGCGTGATCAGCGCCGACAGGAACGGGATGTTGGTGACGATGCCGCGGACGTCGGTGTCTTCCAGGCCGCGGTTCAGCCGGTCGATTGCCACGTCCCGCGTCGGCGCCCATGCGATCATTTTTGCGAGCATCGCATCGTAATAGGGCGAGACAGTATCGCCTTCGCGATACCCGGCATCGATGCGCAGACCGCCGGTCTCCGCAGGCAGCCGCCAGGTCGAGATCCTGCCGACCGAGGGCATGAAATTCCTGGTCGGGTTCTCGGCATAGACGCGCGCCTCGATGGCGTAGCCGTTGAGCTTGATCTCGTCCTGCTTCAGCGGCAGTGCCTCGCCGAAGGCGACGCGCAGCTGCCATTCGACGAGGTCGACGCCCGTGATAAGCTCGGTCACGGGATGCTCAACCTGGAGACGCGTGTTCATCTCGATGAAGAACACGTCCTTGCCGTCGGAGACGAATTCGATCGTGCCGGCGCCGACGTAATTCACCGCGCCGGCTGCCTTGCGCGCAGCGGCACAGACCGCCTCGCGCTGAGCGGCATTCAGGGTCGGCGACGGCGCTTCCTCAATCACCTTCTGATGTCGGCGCTGCAAGGTGCACTCGCGCTCGAACAGGGACAGCAGATTGCCGTGGCTGTCGCCGATGATCTGCACCTCGATATGCCGGGGATTGTCGACGTATTTCTCGATCAGCATACGGTCGTCGCCGAATGCCGCCTTGGCCTCGCGCTTGGCGCTGACGATCGCGGGCGCAAGCTCGGCGGCCGAGCGCACGATCCGCATGCCGCGGCCGCCGCCTCCGGCCGAGGCCTTCACCAGGATCGGGAAGCCGACCTTCTCGGCCGCCTTCGCCAGCGTCGCATCGTCCTGGGCATCGCCGTGATAACCAGGGACCAGCGGCACGCCCGCCTTTTCCATCAGCGCCTTCGAGCCTGACTTCGAGCCCATCGCATTCATCATCTCGGCGGTCGGGCCGACGAAGACGAGGCCGGCACCGTAACAGGCCTGCGCGAATTCGGCATTCTCGGACAGGAAGCCGTAGCCGGGATGCACGGCCTCTGCGCCGGTCTTCTTGGTGGCCTCGATCAGCCGCTCGACATTGAGATAGCTGTCGCGTGCGCGCGCAGGTCCGAGCAACACGGCTTCGTCCGCGAGCGCGACATGCATGGCGTCGCGATCGGCCTCGGAATAAACAGCTACGGTGCGCAGGCCCATGGCGCGCGCCGTGCGGATGACGCGGCAGGCGATCTCACCGCGATTGGCGATCAGGAGTGTGCGAAAACGCCGGTAGAGCTTGGTAGAGTCCATCGCATCACATCCTGAACAGGCCGAATTTCGTTGGCTCGATCGGCGCATTCGACGACGCCGAGAGGCCGAGGCCGAGCACGAGCCGGGTGTCGGCGGGGTCGATCACACCATCGTCCCAGAGGCGTGCGGTGGCGTAATAAGGATGCCCCTGGCTCTCATATTGATCGCGGATCGGCTTGCGGAACTTGTCTTCCTCCTCCTTCGACCAGCTGTCGCCCTTCGCCTCGATGTTATCGCGGCGGACCTGGCTCAGCACCATGGAGGCCTGCTCGCCGCCCATCACCGAGATGCGCGCGTTCGGCCACATCCAGAGGAAGCGCGGCGAATAGGCGCGGCCGCACATGCCATAATTGCCGGCGCCGTAGGAGCCGCCGATCACGACGGTGAATTTCGGCACGGACGCCGTCGCAACCGCCGTCACCAGCTTGGCACCGTCGCGCGCGATGCCACCGGCCTCGTATTTCTTGCCGACCATGAACCCGGTAATGTTCTGCAAGAACACCAGCGGAATGCCGCGCTGGCAGCACAGCTCGATGAAATGCGCCCCCTTCAGCGAGCTCTCGCTGAACAGAATGCCGTTGTTGGCGATGATGCCGACGGGAAAACCCCAGATATGGGCGAAGCCGCACACCAGCGTCGTGCCGTAGAGCTTCTTGAACTCGTCGAACTCGGAGCCATCCACGACGCGGGCGATGATGTCGCGCACGTCGAAGGGCTTGCGGCCGTCGACCGGCACCACGCCATAAATCTCCTCCGCCGCGAACAGCGGATCACGTGGCGGATGCATGTTGAGGTTCGGTCGCGCCGATGGCTTCAGCGTGCCGACGATACGCCGCGCAATGCCGATGGCATGGGCATCGTTCTGGGCGTAGTGGTCGGTCACGCCCGACTGCCGCGAATGCACGTCGGCGCCGCCAAGCTCTTCCGCGCTGACGACCTCGCCGGTCGCCGCCTTCACCAGCGGCGGGCCGCCGAGGAAGATGGTGCCTTGATTGCGCACGATAATGCTCTCGTCCGACATCGCCGGCACATAAGCGCCGCCAGCGGTGCAGGAGCCCATCACGATCGCGATCTGCGGGATGCCTTGCGACGACATCTGCGCCTGATTGTAGAAGATGCGGCCGAAATGCCGCTCGTCCGGAAAGATCTCGTCCTGCAGCGGCAGGAAGGCGCCGCCGGAATCGACCATGTAGACGCAAGGCAAATTGTTTTGCCGTGCGATATCCTGCGCGCGCAGATGCTTCTTCACGGTCATCGGATAGTAGGTGCCACCCTTGATGGTGGCGTCATTGGCGACGATGACGCATTCGCGGCCCGAAATACGCCCGACGCCCGTGACGATACTCGCCGAATGCACGTCGCCGCCGTAGAGGCCGTGGGCCGCGAGCGGCGACAGCTCCAGGAACGACGTGCCGGGATCGACCAGCAGGTCGACCCGCTCGCGGGCCAGCATCTTGCCGCGTGAGGTGTGGCGATTGCGCGAGGCCTCGCCGCCGCCGCCGGCCACTTGGCTTAGTTTTTCACGCAAGTCCGCGACGAGCGCGCGCATGGCGTCCGCGTTGCGCGCGAAATCGGATGACGATGGATCGATGCTGGAATGGAGCGGCATGTGGTCCCGCGTTTCTGATGATGTCGTTGCGTGGAGAGCTTAGGCGGTTTCGGACATCAGCTCACGGCCGATCAGCATGCGGCGGACTTCGGAGGTCCCCGCACCGATCTCGTAGAGCTTGGCATCGCGCCAGAGCCGGCCGACCGGAAACTCGGAGGTGTAGCCGACGCCACCGAGCGCCTGGATTGCCTCGCCCGCCATCCACGTCGCCTTCTCCGCGGAATAGAGGATGGCAGCAGCAGCATCCTTGCGTAAGCTGCGCGCATGATCGGCGCGGTCGCAGGCCTTGCCGACGGCGTAGACATAGGCGCGCGTCGCCTGCCAGGTCGAATACATGTCGGCGAGCTTGCCCTGCATCAGCTGGAAATCGCCGATCGGCTGGCCGAACTGCTTGCGCTCGTGCATGTAGGGCACCACCGCGTCCATGCAGGCCGCCATGATGCCGAGCGGTCCGCCCGACAGCACGGCGCGCTCATAGTCGAGGCCTGACATCAGCACCTTGACGCCCTCGCCCACCTTGCCCATCACGTTCTCCTCGGGCACCTCGCACTCGTCGAAGAACAGCGGATAGGTGTTGGAGCCGCGCATGCCGAGCTTGTCGAGATGCTGGCCGTGGGTGAAGCCTTTGAACCCCTTCTCGATCAGGAAGGCCGTCATGCCGCGCGGGCCCGCCTCCGGATCGGTCTTGGCATAGACGACCAGCACGTCGGCATCGCCGCCATTGGTGATCCACATCTTCGAGCCGTTCAGCACATAGCGATTGCCGCGCTTGTCGGCGCGCAGCTTCATCGAGACCACGTCCGAGCCGGCGCCCGGCTCTGACATTGCGAGTGCGCCGACATATTCGCCTGATATCAGCTTCGGCAGATAGCGTTGGCGCTGTGCGTTATTGCCGTTGCGGCGGATCTGATTGACGCAAAGGTTGGAATGCGCCCCGTAGGACAGACCCACGGCCGCAGAGCCGCGCGAAATCTCCTCCATGGCGACGACATGGGCGAGATAGCCCATGTTCGAGCCGCCATATTGCTCCGGCGCGGTCATGCCGAGCAGGCCGAGGTCGCCGAGGCGCTTCCACAGGTCCGCGGGGAACAGATTGGCCTTCTCGATCTCGGCGGCGCGCGGGGCGATCTCCGCCTCAACGAAGGCCCGCAGCGTGTCGCGCAGCATGCTGATGTCTTCGCCCAGATCGAAGTCGATGCTCGGGATGTTCAAGGCGATCCTCCGTCTTCTTGCAAAGTTCTTTGTCGATCCGAACCTACCCCCGCCTAGGCGTTCTGGCGGTCGAAAAGGTTGCATTTTCCGCCAAGTTTGGCGAGGATTTTCCAAAGGACTTCCAATGCCGTTTCAGGCCGCAACCGCGACGCCCCGCCGCGCCATGACCCCCGCCGCCTTCGTCCGCGGCGTGGTCGCGGCCTATGCCCGCTATGGAGGGGATCCAGCAGAGGCGCTGGGTAAGGGGCAGGTCCTCCCTGATCTGGTGAGATCCGCCGACGGGCGCGTGACGGCAGCGCAGTTCGAGGCGCTGGCCGGCCACGCCATGCGCGAGCTCGACGATGAAGCGCTCGGCTGGTTCTCGCGCCGCCTGCCGTGGGGCACCTACGGCATGCTGTGCCGCGCTTCGATCACCGCGCCCAATCTCGAGGTCGCACTGAAGCGCTGGTGCCGTCATCATCGCCTGCTGACCGAGGACGTGCTGTTCGAGCTGGCGGTCAGCGGCGAGACCGCGACCATCTCGCTACGCGAGCAGCGCGATCTCGGCAGCTTACGCGAGTTCTGCCTCGTCACCCTGCTCCGCTATGTGCTCGGCTTCTCCTGCTGGGCGGTGGATTCCGCGATCGCGCTGCGCGCCGCGGAATTTCCCTTCTCCGAGCCCGCCCACGTCTCGGTCTATCCGACCATCTTCTGCAAGCACATCCGCTTCGAAGCGGAGGCGGCACGCATCGTCTTCGACAAGCATTATCTCTCGCTGCCCCTGACCCGCAGCCCCACCGACCTCGACAGCATGCTCAAGGGCGCACTGCGCCTCACCGTACTACCCTATCGCCGCGATCGCTTGCTGGTCGAGCGCGTCCGCCGCGTGCTGCGCGAGGCGCGTGGACGTATTCTCGGCGCGGAAGACGTCGCCAGCGAGCTCGCGCTCTCCACCCGCACCATGCATCGTCGCCTGCGCGAGGAAGCCACATCGCTGCGCGACCTCAAGGAAGAGGCAAAGCTCGAACTCGCCAAGCAGGAGCTGATGCGCGGCCGCACGCCGATCAAGCGGATCGCGGAGATTGCGGGCTTCCGCAACGAAAAGAGTTTTTCGCGCGCCTTTCGCAGCTGGACCGGCGCCAGCCCGCGCGAATTCCGCGGGCGATATCGTTGAGGGCGCGCGGCCCCTATCCTGTCGATACGACCGCGATCTCCGGCACCGGCAGCGGCACGTCCTTCGCCACACCCAGCACCGGAAAGCTGCGCACGTTCTTCACGTTGGGCATGGCGGCGAAATGCAGCAGTTGCTGGCGCATGCTCTCGACGCTCGGCGCCACGCATTTCAGGAGATAGTCGGTGTCGCCCGAAATGCGCCAGCACTGCTGGATTCGCGGGATCGCTGAGATCGAGTCCTCGAACGCCTCGAGCACCGGCTGAGCCTGGCTGCTCAGCTGGATCGAGACGAACGACACCACCTCGTAGCCGAGCAACCGCTCGTCGATGACGGCACGAACGGCACGGATCACGCCACGGCTGAACAGTGATTTGAGCCGCCGCAGGCAATTCGGCGCGGACACGCCGACGCGCAGCGCCAGCTCGTTGTTACGGACGCGCCCGTCCTGCTGCAATTCGGAGAGTATCTTCAGATCGACGCCGTCGAGCTGCGCACGCCCGGCCATCCCCCAACCCCATCATGGTCCCGTCATCAGGGCCAGCGAAGCACGGGCCGATTTTGATGCCAAGGGCCGGTTGACGGGAAGCGCCCCTCAATGCGTCCAGGGTTCGCCGCGGCGGAAGGCGAAATTATCCGCGTAGGCGACCTGGCGGTGCAGCGATTCCTTGGGCTCGATCACCTGGTAGGCGATGCCCTTGCGCTCGCAATAGGCGACCGCCTCGTCCTTGGTGTCGAAGCGCAGCGTGATCTGCTGCTTCATGTCGCCGGACGATGTCCAGCCCATCAGCGGCTCGACCGAACGGGGCTGCTCCGGCTCGTAATCGAGCTGCCATTCCTTGGTCTTGGACCGGCCGGATTGCATCGCGTTCTTGGCGGGCTTGAAAATGCGTGCGGTCATTGGCGGTCCGGCCTCTTCGTCTTTTCGTTCGATTTTAGTGCGTCACGGTAGTGATTGGTGGAAAGGGCGGGCATAGTATAGAGACACCTTTCGGAACTGATCGGTGATTCCGGCCCTCCCCGGGTCTCTCACCGACGGGTATAGTCATTATGCTGCACTGTGACAATTGCGTACCCGCCCTCCGCCCGGGAATCCCGCCCGGCGGCCAAGCCTTTCTAAAACAAGCCTTGCCAATACAAGCCTTGACAACATCCGCCTCGCCGAATTCAGCGTATCTGCCCCCTTCGAGAGCTTCCGTCGCATGGCCTTCCTGAACATCAACGCCACGCTCCCCGACAAGGGCCGTGACCTCAGGCTCGACCTGTTTCGCGGCATCGCCAACTGGGCGATCTTCCTCGACCATATCCCCGACAACGTCGTGAACTGGATCACGACGCGCAATTACGGCTTCTCGGACGCCGCCGACCTGTTCGTCTTCATCTCCGGCTACACGGCCTCCTTCGTCTATGCCCGCATGATGCTGGAGCGCGGCTTCATCGTCGGCGCCACCCGCCTCACCAAGCGGGTCTGGCAGCTCTATGTCGCCCACATCATCCTGTTCGTGATCTACATCGCCTCGATCAGCTATCTGGCGCTGCGCTTCGGCGATTCGGAGATGATCAACGAGTTCAACGTCGCCGGCCTCGTCGACAACGCCACCGAGACCCTGCGACAAGGCCTGTTCCTGCGCTTCAAGCCGCTCAATCTCGACGTGCTGCCGCTCTATATCGTGCTGATGGGCCTGTTTCCGCCGGTGCTGTGGTTCATGCTGCGCAAGCCCGATCTGACGATGGTGCTGTCCATCATCCTGTGGCTGACCGCGCGTCACTTCAGCCTGAACCTGAATGCCTATCCGGCCGGCCAGTGGTACTTCAACCCCTATTGCTGGCAGGTGCTGTTCGTGTTCGGCGCCTGGTGCGCGATGGGCGGCGCACGGCGCTCGGGCTGGCTGATCAATTCGTCGATCACGTTGTGGCTCTGCCTCGGCTATCTTGCCTTTGCGTTGGTCATGACCATGGCCGGCCGCTTCCCGGCGCTCGGCGCCATGTTCCCGGAGTGGCTGTTCTCGGCCTTCAATCCGAATGACAAGACCAATCTTGCGCCCTACCGCTTCATCCATTTCGTCGTGATCGTGATCCTGGTGATCCGCTTCGTGCCGAAGGACTGGCCGGGCCTGGAGTGGAAGGTCTTCGATCCCGTGATCGTGTGCGGCCAGCAATCGCTCGCCGTGTTCTGCGTCGGTGTGTTCCTGTCCTTCGTCGGCCATTTCGAGCTGTCGATGAGCTCGGGCTCGCTGTTTGCGCAGCTGTTCGTCTCCATCGCCGGCATCGCGATCATGACAACGGTCGCCTATTACATCTCGTGGTCGAAGCGGCAGGACAAGCCGCTGAAGCCGCCGCCGGCGAAGTCCGCAGCCCCCCCGGCGGCAAAGGCCGCCTGAGCCGCCGAACGCCCGCTTGCTTACAAGCGAGCGTTCGAGTTCCGTCAGGGATCGGATTGACCTGGGTCAACCTGGAGCGAGGCCGGTCGGCCTAGTGTTATTACGACACGCGCCGTCGCAACCGATGTCGGCGGTCTCCTCTCGGACAAGGCCCAAGCACATGCCCTCTCATTTTCACGCCGTGGTCTGGATTGATCATTCGCAGGCCCGGATCTTCCATCTTGGCCTGAGCGGCGCCGACGAAATCACGCTGCATCCGCAGCTGGCAACGCGGCATCTTCATCACAAGGCCAACACGATCGGCAGCGGCCACGCCGCGCCCGACAAGTCCTTCCTCGCCGAGGTGACCCAGGCCCTCGCCGACGCCGGAGAAATCCTCATCATCGGCCCGGCGAACGCGAAGACCGAGCTCGCGAGCCACATTCGCGCCCATGCGCCGGATCTTGCCAAGCGGATCGTCGCGGTGGAAGCAGCCGATCATCCCACCGACAACGAGATCGTCGCTTACGCCAAGCGTCACTTCAAATTGCCGCTCCCGCGCGTGCAGACCCCCGGCGCCGCCGCGGGCGAAAGACACACCGGCTAAGCGAAGCGCCGCCGTTTCAGGCCGCCGCCTCGCCGTCGTACTCGGTGAATTTCTTGTAGATCCAGTCGCGGCCATCGTGACGACGCCAGACCTTGCCGTAGACGAGCTGCCCATTGATTGAGCGGCGCGGCACGATGACGGTCCAGAGATGCCAGATCTCGGTCCAGTTCGGACGTTGGCGGGGTGTTTTCGTGGTGAGATCGAAAGCCATGACGGACAACTCGCGCGAAACGAAACGCCGCGACGAATGTGATCTCGTGTGAGCAGCTTCTGGGGCGTCGTCGCGGGCCAGGACTGGTTGATACCATCAGTCAAAACGGCCGCAACGACGGTCCGCGCTTAACCTAACCGATCAACCTTACCGGTCGACGGACGTCAGCGTTGCCGGTTGAAACGCGTGCCCATCTTTCCTAAGATGCATGCGCGATTTGAGAATGAATGCGCCGTTTCCGAAGAGCGCGCCGAGGCTGATTTCAGGCTGACTTTTTTCAAGCGACTGACTGCGCAGGTCGATCATCATGAATTTGCAATGTGGATATTTGCGCCTGGCGATGATTTCGCCGCCTCCGACACCGGTCGGCAGACAGCCCCAGGATCAATCGCCGAAGGCTGCGAACGACAATCATCCGGTCTGGCCACTCATCCCGTTTCCGGCAGGCTGGTACGCCTCGGGCTGAAGCCCTCGAAAACGCAACGCCGCGCAAGCGGAGTATTATCGCTTGGCGGCGTCCGTTAGGTATTGGGCGCTGAAATCCCCAACACCGATATGTCTATGGCGACGCCCAAAGGTTCGATGAAGCTTTGGCAACGGCATCCGTCAACTTGCCAAATTCGTTGCAGGAGCCGCGCAAGCGACGGTGATGGAGCCGGGTAAGGATGCCGCGTCAAAATCAGGGAAACAGAACATTCAACGTCGGGACTGGTCGGGGCAGCTGGATTCGAACCAACGACCTGCAGTACCCAAAACTGCCGCGCTACCAGGCTGCGCTATACCCCGAATGTCCGGCGAGCCCCGTCGATACACGCTTCCAGGAGGGCCATCAAGCTTTCCAAGCCGCCGGCAGGCAGCAAACCACCGGCGGCAAGCAAAGCCGCCGATAGGATCCCCCGGGCCGCAATCGCCTACCGGACCTATTTGCTGCCGAACAGGGGGTGCCCGACGTGGTCGCCGGGGCGAATGCCATATTTCTGGGCTGTTCCCGCCACCACCTCGAGGACGGCCCGGGCGGGCCCCTTCGACGAGATGATCTTGGTCGAGAGCGGCTCGGTGTTTTCGGCGATGCGCAGGATGCGGCCATCGGAACGGATGAAGATCATGTCGAGCGAGACGTAGGTGTTCTTCATCCACATCGACACTTCCTGCTCGGGATTGAAGTCGAACAGCATACCTTTGCCGTCAGCCAATTCCTTGCGGTACATCAGCCCTGTTTGCTTCTCCTCGTCCGTGGTCGCCATCTCGACCGAGAATACCTGCACGCCGTTCTTGGTGACGATTTCGAGCGGCTGGAAACTGGCGGCGCGCAGCGGCGAGCCGGCGATGGCAAAGCCGACAATGACGAGGGCGGCGGCAAGAAAGCCCCGGGCAACGGACCGGGCGGCTTTTCGATCAGAGATCATGGCGGAAAACTCGGCGGGAAATTCGGCAGGAAACTCAGGACCACAATGACTGGCCCGGCGGTGTGGGACTGCGACATCCTTACGCGGCCACCGTCCCAAAAGCCAGAAGCGCGCAAGGCCACCCTGCGCGCTTCTGCTGACGAATACGGAAATTTGAAGCCGCTAGTGCGACTGCAGGCCCGGCGAACCGGTTTCGGGGTGGATCTCGGCGGCCATCATGCCCTTGGAGCCGGGCCCAAAGCGGACCAGCACATACTGGCCCGGTCGCAGCTCGGTCATGCCGAAACGGCGCAACGTCTCCATGTGGACGAAGATATCGGGGGTCCCCTCGCCGCAGGTCAGGAAGCCGAAGCCGCGCAGCCGGTTGAACCATTTGACCTGGGCCCGCTCGAGCCCGCTGGTCGCGGTGACGGTGACGTGGGTGCGCGGCGGCAGCATCTGCGCAGGATGGATCGCGGTCGACTCGTCCATCGAGACGACGCGGAACGCCTGGTAGCCCTTGGCGCGCTGGATGCACTCGACGACGATGCGGGCGCCTTCGTAGGCAGTCTGGAAGCCGTCGCGCCTAAGCACGGTAACGTGCAGGAGGACGTCGGGCCAGCCATTATCCGGGACGATGAAGCCGTAGCCCTTTGAGGCGTCGAACCATTTGATGACGCCATGGACCTCGACGAGGTTGGCGCTCCCCTCACCTAGCCCGGTAAAGGGACTGAGCGCATTGTCGCGACCGGCGCCGTGCTCGCCCGACGCGGGAACTCCCAGCTTCTTGGACTCAAATCCGTCCGACGACCCCATAACCCCGGACCCCACAACTGCCATGCAACCCGCCACATTGGCGGTGCTCGAATTACGCGTCTTAAGAGAGTCTTCTCACTTCGACGCGACGCGACGCGACGCGAATCTTTCGAATCAAAAGATAACACTCCCGGTTGCGAGGCATAGTCAAAAAAGAGATTCGCCGGAACCTATGAACAGCTTGCACAGCCGCGAATCAAACTAACGCCTCAATTGCCGACAAAGGGTCCAAGCGTTTCGCCGATGTCGTGGCGGATGACGAGGTCGGCGATTGCGTCCTGCTCGGTCGGCTCGCGATTGATGATCACCAAACGTGCACCTGATCTCTTCGCCATCATAGGAAAGCCCGCCGCCGGCCATACCACAAGCGAGGAACCGATCGCGATGAACAGATCGCAGGCCTGCGACAGTTCGGTAGCGCGTTGCATTTCCTCCTCGGGCATCGCCTGACCGAATGAGATCGTCGCGGTTTTTACCGGCTCGTCGCACCCAGTGCAGTCAGGCGCGGCCCCGTCCTGGTCGAAGCGGCGTTTCACCCAGTCGAGCTGGTAGACCTGCCCGCACCCGATGCAGCGCGCGTAAGTGGTGTTGCCGTGAAGTTCAATCACGCGATCGGCGGCAAAGCCGGAGGCCTGGTGCAGATTGTCGATGTTCTGGGTGATCACCGCGGGGATCTTGCCGGCGCGATGCAGCGCGGCCAGCGCACGATGACCGCGGCCGGGCCTTGCTGCGGCGAACACCTCCTCCATCGCAAAACGCCGGCGCCAGGATTCATCGCGCGCCTCTTGGCTCGCGACGAACTCGTCGAACGGGATCGGACGGTTGCGGGTCCAAATTCCGCCCGGCGAGCGGAAATCCGGGATGCCGCATTCGGTCGAAATGCCGGCACCGGTGAACGGCACGATGATGTCGGCGCTCGCGATCATGTCGCCGAGCCGTTCGACGCCGCTCTGAAGGTCCTTTGCAATCACGCGCCGCCTCCCCATTCATTTTCGCGCTAGCTGCACCGCGCGCAAGCGGCAAGATTGTTGACGCTCTTATCCACCGCCGCGCAAGAACCATTCAAGTCGTTGACGACAAAGGGCGGCAATTTTTTCCGACCGTCTCTTATCACAATCCTGCAATGCCTCGTCCCCATTGACGCCCCAATCAGAAGCGCCAATGCATGTGTTGACGCGACTCAACGTGATTGCGGCGGCAGTGCTTGAGTTCAGCAGTGCACATAGACTCAGGTGTAGTGGGGATTTGACATGACCGAAGACGAACAACGCAAAATCCTAGAACGCGAAGAGATCGCCGCCCGCGTCGCCGCCTTCCGTGCCACGCAGGAAAAATTCAAACGCGAGCGCGAAGAATATTTCGTCTCGACGCTCGAGAACGCGCGCAAGGTGGAACGGCCCTCGCTCTGGCCGTGACCGCATCGCAAACGATGCCGCGAACGAAAAAAGCCCGGAGCATCGCTCCGGGCTTTTTCGATTCTTCAGCCGTTACCAGTGACGGTAGTAGTGCCGGTGCCGATAGTACGGCCCACCATAATAGGCGTACGGGCCGGGCCCGTAATAGGCCGGGCCGCCATAATAGCCGTAGCCCGGACCATAATAGCCATAGCCGTACGGATGGGACGCGGCGACGGCGCCCGCGGTGATCGCACCAGCGGCGAGACCGAACGCCAGGCCCGGGCCGATACCGCGTGCCTCGGCAGGCGCCGGCGCAGCGAGCGCGGTTGCGCCGACGGCGACAACGGTGGCCAGAACTGCGAGTGTCTTCCTCATGATCTCCTCCTTCACATGTCGCTGAGACAACGCAGGCGGCGTGCGATGGTTCGCCGCGGGTGGAACCGCAGCGCGCAGAAATAAATCCCACCCCGCAGGGAACGATTGAACCGGCGACGAATTGATGCCGTACATGCGAATGCCTCCGCCATCCGGGTGGGGCAAGAGCATGAAGACCCCGTCAGCATCTCCGCGGTGCTGGCGGGGTTTTCAATTTCGCGGACAAAAATGGCAGCAGACAGCAAAGGCTGCCAACGGGGCGGGAGGCCGAGGAGACAAGATTGCCGATATCCGCTTTGCTCGCCCGCATCCGCAGGCTCGTTCCCAGCACCAAACCCGAGCATTACGACGAGATCGTTCGGAACTTCGGCGTTGGCGCACTCCGCCCGCCGCGGACGACGATGAGCGATGGCGAGCTCGCCCGCGCCATCGCCGAGTTCCTCAAATCATCGCCGTCGGCGGAGTCGGTTGCGACCCTCGGCCGGCGGCTCGATCCCACCTCGCCGCTTTGAGCGGCGTTTATTCGGCTGGGAACATGCGCTTCGCGCGCGGGTTGAAATCGTCTTCCCGCGAGAGATGGAGGCTCATCATGCCCGTCTGGCTCGAAGTCTTGCTCAACCTGTCCGGCTATGTCGGCTTCGTGGCGCTCGCAACCAGCGGCGCCGCGTGCTCGCACGGTTCCGCCGAGGACGAGACCTGCCCAGGCAAACGCTAGGTCGTTTGTGGCGATCAGTCGGCCTGCGGCACGTGACCCGCAGTACGCACCAGCCGGTCGGCCTTGGCCGCAACGCGCGAGCCCTCGTCCTGCGGCCGCAGCGAAACGCTGATCACCACGAAGGCGAGACAGAACAGCGCGCCGACGACGGCAACGCGGCGATAGGTCTGGCGGTCGCCCTGATAAAATGGCGGTTGTAAAAATGGGGTCATGAATAGGTTCTTGGCAATTCGGATTTGTTGTTGTCTTTGCCACACACCTATCCCAACGCGCAGGCGGCGCAACGCGATTGGGCTTTTAACCTAACCGAATAGGGTTATCGCGATGGCGGCAAGCTTTCGTTAGGAGGCCCGGTCGACGCCTCAGGCGTCGGCAAGCCACTTCAGCGTTGCGCTGAAGCCGAGGCTGCGATGGCCGCCGACCAGCACGGTGCCGTACACCTCAGCCCCCTCCTCGGTGAACGTCCCCGAAAATCCGCTGGTCGCCTCGGTACCAGCGAACAGCGGCCTGACAAGCGGATCGGCAAACGGGGAATGCTGGTTGGTGGCAAGCTCGCCCTTCCAGGTGCCATTGCCTGACGTGTAGGACCCGCGTGACCAGAAGTAAGGTCCGCCACCGAGCAGCACGCCATCGCGCAAGATCAACACGCCGCTGTCGCGGCCCTTCACGCCGTCGAGCATGCGGATGTGGATAGAGTAGAGCCCGTTCTTCATGGATGCGCCCGCGGTCCGAACGAACGATAGCGCGGCCCATGGAGAGCGTCGAGACACGGACGTGCCGCCCGCTGCCCGGCTTTGTTCCAGCTTCGCCTGCGTTTTGTTCTCAAGAGAACGAATCGGAATCGGCGAAATCAGCATGGAGCAGGTCTTAACAAATCATTTGCATACTAACGAGCGACATACCGCCGCAGGCAGCTGATCCCACACGATCGTGGACCTTGATCGCGGCGGATCGCAACGACGACACGCCGATGCAAGGCGCCCCCGCTGACTCGTTTTGGCACAGACATCGCACCGACGCTTGCACACACCCGACCTGTTCTGCATCCGACTCTATTTCATTCTCAAAGAACGAATCGGAAGCGAGCAAATCGGTGGGACGCATTTCCTAACGAGCGATGAAGCGACGCGCCGTCACATGCGAGCGTCATCGCCTCAAAGCGCGAGTGCTCAAGCCGCCGCGCGCCTGGCGCTGCCCTTCTCCGCAAAGCATTCCAGGATCTGGATGCGGATTTCCTCTGCCGCCGGGCCTTCGACCTTCCTGAGCTGGTTCCAGAGCCGGATCACTTCGCGCTGCTTTTCAACGGTCATGAGGCATCTCCCGAGCTGAGACTCACTAGAACAAAATAGGAACAAAAAGTCCAGCCTGTCAGCGAAATTTCCTGCGCGTGTCGCGTTGAACCTTTTCGGCGCGCCCAAGACTTATGGAAGCTGGGGATTTCAGCGCCCAGTGTCATATGGCAGCGCCGCGATGGACGAACATATTCCGTCACCGCGGCGCTGTTGCTTTTTGAATTTTCAACCTTAAGTTAGGCGGATGGCTGACGGTCAGGCGCTGAAATCCCAACGCCGTCAGCAAGAGAGCCCCGTGCGCAAGCGCGGGGTTTTTCTTTTGCGTCGCTTGGGGAATGGCGTGCTGCAAAGATTGACGGACGCGCGGGAACGAACGCCGTGCATTCTGCATTGTCAGATCGAAATCAGTGGTGCTGTCGGTTGTGCGACGCGACCGGCAGCTTGGAAGAACCCCGTAGCCCCCGCGCGGGGTTTTTCTTTTTGGCAAGCCGGCAATGGCGCTTGAGCAATGAATTGCGAGTTCTGCGAGAAGGAAATCCCGATCGGGCTTGCGGTGTGCCCCTGTTGCGGCAAGCCGCAAAGCATGCCTGGCGAAAGCGGCCGGCGCTTCCTGTGGATCATCGTGATGACCGCAGCCATGTTCGCGATCGTCATCGCCTGGCACGATCTCGTCGTGGCGCGATGAACTTTTTCAGCGCTGGCGCGTCTAATTGATGAAGCTTCCCCCAGGCTTCACCCCCATCAGAAAACCCCGCTCCCCCCAAGCGGGGTTTTCCCCTTTTTGCCGTCATCGTATCGCTCGTCGGCGCTGCGCTCGGGCCACGCAGACGCCGCGCGATACGCGGATCAGACGGCGTCCTTGGCCACCTTCAGCGGCGAGGCCTTGACCGACTTGCTCGCCGGCTTTGCAGCAAACTGCATCGGCTCCTTGGTGAAGGGATTGACGCCCATGCGGGCCTCGGTCGCCGGCTTGTTGACGACCGACATCTTCACGAAACCGGGAATAACGAACTCGCCGGACTCGTTGAGCTCCTTGTAGCCGACCGTCGCCATATACTCGATGACCGACTTGACGTCGTTCTTCGCAAGCTGCGTGCCCTCGGCAATCGCATCGATCAATTGAGTCTTGGTCATCTTCGGCATGTCTGGATTTCCTCTGAATGGGGTGCGCGCGAGCTGCGATGTAGCTTTGTGCCGGAGGCGGCAAAACTACGCGCGCCGCGTCTGTTCGCGCCTGATGGCCACGAAGCAGCCGGGCTTAGAGCCCATTGAGGGCCAAAACGCAAGCAGCAGTTCTGCGGGAGTTCCGTCAAGTCTCCCGGGCAACACTGCTGAGATATTTCGCCGGCGGCTTGCCAAGCGCCTTCTTGAACATCGTGATGAAGGCGGTGACCGATTCATAGCCGAGATCGGCCGAGACCTGTTGCACGCTTGCACCCGCGGCGAGCTCGCGGATCGCGACGATGAGATGCAGCTGCTGACGCCAGCGTCCGAACGTAAGCCCCGTTTCCTTCGCAACGAGGCGCGCAAGGCTGCTCTCGCTGAGCGCAACGTGATCGGCCCATTGCGCCAGCGTGCGACGGTCCGCTGGATTGTCCGCCAGGCTTTCGGCAATGCGCTTCAACCGCGGCTCGCTGGTGAGCGGCAGATGCAGTTGCTGCACGGGCATGCGCGGCAGCTCGCCAAGCAGCACGGCGATCAGGTGCTCCCGCCTCGCCTCGTCATGCTGCGCGCCATCGGATAGCTCGACGATCAATTCGCGCAACAAGGGCGAGATCGAAATGGTGCAGCAGCGCTCCGGCAGATCGACCAGCTCCGTCTCGATATAGACGAAGAACAGAATCGCGTTCGCGGTGGCGCGATTGCTGTGCGGCATGCGGCTCGGAATCCAGACCGCGCAATGTGGCGGCACCATCCACAGCCCGCTTGGAACGCGGCAGGTGACGCCGCCGCCGAGCGACACCACCAGCTGTCCCTTGCGATGCCTGTGCTCGGGCACCTCGTGCTTGGTCCCGTCGGCGTCGACGCGCACGGCGATAACAGGTGCGGCGCGGTCGTCCACATCGAGGTCGAACCAGGGATATCGAAGCTTTTGCCGGATCATTGACTGAATTTAGCGATCGATTGCGATTATGCATAAATTCATCCATCGGCAAAGTCGATAGATCTCGCCTCAACTCAACGCAAGGAGATGCGGCCGTGCATGGCTCGATCATGTCTGGAGCCCGGATGGGCCGAACCGTTCGCACGCAGGCCGGTCAGGTGCGCGGCGCGGCGCGGGATGGCAACGGCGTGCTCGCCTTCAAGGGTATCCCATACGCGGCACCTCCGGTCGGGCCGCTGCGCTGGCGCGCGCCGCAAGCTCCAAAACCGTGGACGGGTGTGCGCGATGCGGTCACCTTTGGCGAGGGGGCGCTCTCCTCGCTCGAGCATGACCCGCGGCCGGGACCGCGCAGCGAAGACTGCCTCACGCTCAATGTGTGGACCGCGGCGACGGAGCCCGACGCCAAGCGGCCCGTGATGGTGTGGATCCACGGCGGCGGTTTTCAATTCGGCTCCTCGGCCAATCCCGCCACCGACGGAAGCTTGCTGGCCGCGAAGGGCGTCGTCGTCGTCAGCTTCAATTATCGGCTCGGACTGTTCGGCTTCCTCGCCCATCCCGACCTCGATACGCAGGCGCCATCAGGCAATTTCGGGCTGCAGGATCAGCTCGCGGCGCTGCGCTGGGTCAAAGCCAACATCGCCGCGTTTGGCGGCGACCCTGGCAACGTCACCTTGTTCGGTGAATCCGCCGGCGCGATGGCTGTCGGCATGCTGATGGCCTCGCCGCTCGCGCGCGGGCTGTTCCACAAGGCGATCGGCCAGAGCGGCGCGTTCTGGGATGGAAGGCACGGGCCGCTGCAAGGCTTTGACGAAGCCCGTGCGCGCGGCACAGCTTTCGTCCGTGAGCACGCCGGCGGATCGATCGCAACGTTGCGCACGATGCCGGCCGAGCAGTTGAACGAGGCCGCGCCGTGGAGCCTTGCGCGCGATCACGTCACGCAGGCGTTCTCGCCGAGCATCGACCGTTACGTGGTGCCTGATGTGCCGGCGCGACGCTTCCTGCGCGGCGAGCAGATGCACATCCCGCTGCTCGCAGGATGGAACGGCGCGGAAGAATTTCCCTTCATGCCGCTCGCCCTGCCCGCTCGGTCGGCGCAAGCCTTTCGCGCCGCGGCGGCAGAGATATTCGGCGAGGACCGGATGGCGGATTTCCAAAAGCTTTATCCGGCCGGCACGGACGCAGAGGCCAGGACATCGACCGCCGCACTCAACGGCGACATGGTGATCGGCGAGCAGTGCTGGCAATGGCTGCGGCTGCACAGGACCAGCACGTGCGCGCCGGTCTACGCCTATCATTTCGCCTACACCTCGCCCTACACGCCGATCGCCTCGCACGTGACCGAGATCCCCTTCGTGTTTGGCACGCTGACGCCGCAGCGGATCATCGGCAGCACCACGCCGCCCGATGCAACGGATCGAGCGCTGGCCGAGGTCATCATGAGCTATTGGGTGAATTTCGCGACATCAGGGAACCCGAACGCATCAGGCCTGCCGCCCTGGCCGTCCCATGATGAGAGAGGCATCGTGCAGGTTCTCGGCACGACGATCGAGGCCCGCCCCAATCCGCAGGCCGACCGGTTCGCCTTCCTCGGCAGCTTCAGGCAGGACGGCGTGCTTCCAATGCGCTGGCGCGACTGAAGCTTCGAACGAGCGCGCCGCTCATTCACCGCCGGCGGAGTTTTCCACACCAGGCGTCACCTCAGCGTGAAACTTTCATCTTGATGGATGTTGTTCAGACTCTGGTAACCCAACGCATCCACTCTCTAGGCAGTCTTGTTGCGTTGGAGTACCCGAACAGTGCTGAATTTTGACGAGCTGCGTGAACTCGCAGCCGATGTCCGCGTATTTGTCGATGTCGCCGAAGACAAGGCCGAGGCGCTCAGGTCAGTCATCAGGGCCTACGACGTGGTGCTGGCGATCTTCCCGTCCGGAGACGGCATGGGCCTTCACGTCATCAAGGGCAAAGAGATCCTGGATGGCATAGCGAAGTCGCGCACGCATGCGAGCTACAGCCACACGGCAATCGCGGTGCCTGATATCGAGCATGCCGAAGTGCTGAAATATCTGACGTTGCCGGCAGAACAGCGGATCGCAGCGTAAACTGCAAGCACCGCAACAGTGAGCGATCGTCCTTGCGACGGTCGCCCCTCAGTGGCCCCACACGGCGGCCGCGACGCCGAATCCGATCAAGCCGAGGCCGACGACAACAGGACCGAAATCGGCGGCACCCTCGACGCCGAACAATTTGGCGACCGCGGTCCCGACCGCACTCAAAACGACGTCGAAGATCAAGCCGAACAAGGCGTCAAGCATGGCCGTTCACCCGGCCTTGCCGTAGGTCGCGTCATGCACGATGCCGCCGATCGTGCCTCCCACGACCAGCGCGGCGAACACGGGCCAGCCTGCGGATACGACCAGGATCGTCCCAAGATGTGGAGCCCCGCCCGGCTGCCTGTAGGCATCGAAACCGGCGAAGAAAACCACCGCGACCAGGCAGCCCAACAGATATCGTTTGAACCAGCTCACGGCGAATGCCCTCGTTTCCAGGCATTCGTCGCCGCGAGCAGGATGCCGGTTCATCAGACGGTCCGGCCTCCCGCACGGTGACAACACCCTCTCAGCACAGAAAATGGGTCGCTGGGTCTGGAACGCCCGCCGCGTTGCAGCGGCTAAGGTTCGCCTATCCTGCCCGGCCAGGATCGATCTCCGACGTCCTTGCTCGCGAAATGGCATCCGGCTGCAACCAGGCCCAGCGCAACGTTCACGCCAAGCAGAATTTGCAAGACCAGACTCATGTCCTCGCTCACATACCTGACGTCGTGGCGGAGGACATACCGCACCGGATGCGCGCCATCGGGCTCTTGAGGCGAGATGGCCACAAGCGCAAGCAACGCGACCGTCCCGCAAAGCGCGGAAATCCACGCTATCCGTCCAAGCCTTCGCACCCAGCGCTTCGGCATCAGGAATTCTTGTCGTCGTTCAGTACCGGACCGAACCGCTCCCATCTGTGATTCCTGAAACGCATCATCTGGAGCTGTTTGATCGGCGCGTAGTCGGTCGGGCCGGTCTTGATACGGATGCCCGGGATCAAGAGGCCGATCTCCATATCGAGATTGGCAGCCTGTCTCATGACGTTGTCGCGCGTCAGATCGTCACCGCATTGGCGCAGCACCTGCACGAGCGTCTTGGACTGGGCAAAACCCGTTCTGGTAAAGCCATCGTCCTGATCGCCGTCGGGAAACCACTGCGTCATGAATGCACGCCACTCCTTCACGCTCGGATCCTCTTTCAATTGCGGATCATCGACATCCTTGAATGCCGAGGCCGACAGGATGCCCTGACTGTTCTCATAGCCGGCGGGTTTCAAGGTCGCCGCTGTCGAGTTGGCGGTGCTCGTCAGGATATGGACCGGATTCCACTTCAGCTCGGCGATTTTCCTGATCGCCTGCGCCGCGAATTTGGGCGAGGAGATGTTGACGAAAATGTCGGGATTGGCGTCCTTGATCCGGACGACCAGCGACTCCACCGTCGGCGCCGACGTGTCATACGCGATCTCGGCCTTGATCAGGCTGGCCGCCTGCGCGCCGAGACCATCGTGCAGACCTGCCAGATAGTCCTTACCGAGATCGTCGTTCTGATAGAGAATTCCGATCGTCTTGCCGGGATAGTTCTTCAGGATATACGCGGCGTAGATGCGTGCCTCGGCATTGTAGGTCGCGCCAAACCCCATCGTCCAAGGGAAGTTCTTCGGATCGTTCCACTTGCTGGCGTAGGTGGTGATGAAGAGTTGCGGCACCTTCTTCATATTCATGTATTTGTGGATGGCGCTGTTCGTCGCCGTGCCCAGGGCGCCGAAGATCAGCAGCACCTCATCGCTTTCCACGAGCTTGCGCGCCTGTTCGACCGTCTTGGGCGGGCTGTAGGCGTCATCGTAGGAGATGAAGTTGATCTTGCGGCCATTGATGCCGCCCTCGGCATTGATCTTCCTGAAATAGGCCGCCTGCGTCCGGCCGAACACCCCATAGGCGGAGGCGGGTCCGCTATAGGGCATGATGTTGCCGATCTTGATCTCGGTATCGCTGACGCCGGGATCGTAGCTCTTCTGGGCAAAACTGCTGCTGGCAGCGAACAAGCAAACTGCGGCCGAAAACGCCGCCAATCGTCGCGCGACGAAGGACATCCCGTTTCCCCTGCAATGAAAAAATGAATGGTCGCTTGTCTACGTGGCCTCTTGCGGGCCACTGGCCGACAGTCAACACCCGTCCCAGGGTTTTGTCGATCTGAAAAGCGACACCCGGCAAGCCCGCGGCAGACGTCCGCGCTCACGCGTCCCGAGCCCTCCCTGGGACTTCGCTTCGCCCCCGATTCACCGAAGATCAAGATTCTTGCTTTAATCTGGACGGCCGTCTGGGGGCACCATCAGCAGGACGTTTGATGAGTGAGGGAGAACAACGCAAGGACAGGCGCGTCGCGTTCGAACGGCCCATCGAAGCGCGCGTCATGGCGATCGACGGCACATGGCAGCGCGCCTGCAAGATCCACGACGTCTCCGAGATGGGGGCGAAGCTCGTGATCGACGGCGCGGTGACGGATATCGGCCAGAGGGAATTTTTCCTCGTGCTGTCACCCGTTGGCCTCGCCTACCGTCACTGCGAACTCGCCTGGATCAACGGCGAGTTCGTCGGCGTTCAGTTCATCAATCGCGGAAGAGCCGCCAAGCGAGCGCGTCGCGGCGAAAAGCTGGTGAAGTAATCCTGAAGAGCATCACCGCTCCCGGACTGCGTAGGTCAGGTAGGTCATCCGTTGCGTCGGCTCCGCGCGGATCGGCTCCAGGGCCACGCGGCCCGCATCCACGCCCTCGAACAGGCGGATTCCGGAGCCGAACAGCACGGGCGACAGCGCGATCGAGAACTCGTCGATCAGGCCGGCGTTCAGATATTCCAGGATCGTTGCGCCGCCACCCGCGATGCGGACGTCTCGGTCGCCGGCGGCCTCGCGGGCCTGGTCGAGCGCGGACTCGATGCCGTCATTGACGAAGTGGAAGGTCGTCCCACCCGGCCGCTTCCAGGGATCACGCGTCTCGTGGGTCACGACGAACACCGGCGTGTGGAACGGCGCCTCCTCCGGCCATGCGTGCTCGCCGGCGTCGAACATGCGCTTGCCCATCACGCTCACGCCGGTGCGCTCGAACGTCTCGCGCACGATGTCGTTCTCGCGTCCCTCCTCGCCGCCCTCGCCGAGCTTCAGGCTCTCCCGGAAGAACCGCTGCCGGAAAACCCATTGCTGGAGCTCCATCCACTGCCGTCCCATCAACTCCCCGGGGGATCCGGGCGCGATAAAACCGTCCAGCGACATCGACACGCTGAAGAACACCGCCATCAGTCACTTCTCCTTCCTTGTCCGCTTGAGCTCCTGCACATAGGTGTCCAGCCGGTCGAAGCTCTCGTTCCAGAATTTCTCGAATCCGCCAGTCCATTCGTGGACCGCGCGCAGCTTGCGCGCGTCCAGTCCGTACAGGCGCTGCTGGCCTTGCTTGCGGTCCCGCACCAGCCCGACCTCTCGGAGCACCCGCAAATGTTTGGACGCCCCCGGCTGGCTCATCCCCAGTTCCTCAGCCAACTCCGTCACCGGGCGCTCCCCCGTCCGCAGCAGCGCCAGAATCTGCCGGCGCTGGGGCTCGGCAATCGCGTTGAAGACATCCGACGTTGTTGCTGCTCGTGCCATGGACGCCAATATATTCCCATATAGGCATATATCAAGCTGAATCGCCCCCCGCGGCGCCGTAACAGCACCGAGGCACAAGCTGTCGCCTTCGCGTTCAATTGCGCAATGGCGGCGACTACACTTGCATAGCCATTGCGGCCCGCCTCTGGGCTTCGGGAATGACAGTGGCTGCTGCTGTTAATGAACTGTCATTATCCGATGCTAGCGCTGCGGGTCGTTGAGAAGGAACCCGCTGATGCGCCAAATGCTTCCCGTCGTCACCGCTGCCGTGCTCGCGGCTTCCACCCCGGCTTGGGCCGTCGACCAGACCGTGCCTGGCGCCGGCAACGCCGCAGCGGGAGAGCTCGCCGCCCGTTCGCCGCTGGTGAAATCTGCGTTGGCGCGCATCGAGCAGGTCATCGCCACCATCGACGACGCCAAGCTGAAGGCCGCGACCCACGACGCCCTGTTCAACCCGGACACCTGCGTCACCCATCGCGCCAACCTCACCGCAACAGACAAGGACAAGATTATCGCCGAGCTGATCAGCCTCGGCCTGATCAACGAAGCCGACGGCAAGGCCTTCCCGGGTGGCGCAGTCACAGGCGTGTTTCCGCCGCTGCGCGACGATGGCACCGCCTGCCCGCATTTGCCGATGGCCTGGGGCGCTGCGCCCGGCAGCGCGTTCGCCGGCCACCACTCCTATCCCGGCGGCCTGCCCGTGCATGAATCGTTCAACCTGTCGAGCGCCATCAGCTTCAGCGAGAACTACCGCCTCAACGTCGGGCTATCAGGCGAGGACGGCCTGCCGCGGGTGGCGCCGCTACCGCCGAACGGTTCGCGCGAGGTGGTCAACCACTCTGATCTGGTCATCAACAACGACGCCATCCTCGCCGCTCCGATGTGGCATGACTGGGCCAAGCCGATCGTTTTCCAGTGGAATGCCGACGGCAGCGAGTTCGCCGAGTTCAACTTCGGCGGCAACGGCGAGACCGACGCAGACGGCGCCAAGGGCGACAGCCGCACCGGCGCCCATCACATTCTCGGCGTCGCCGAATCCATGGCGCGCGACCTGCCCGCGCCGTTCATCGTGATCCAGGCCTCGGCCCACAGCGCGCCGACGCTCGGCCACGAATACATGGTGGTGAACTGGCTGCGCGCTGCTGCGATCATCGCCCATGTCGACCCGATCGCGCGCGGCTATCTGGTGAAGGATGCGAGCGGCCATCTCCGCCTGCCGCCGGCGCGCACGACTGATAACATCGACTTCCTCGCCGCCAAGCTCGGCAACCTCTCGGCCGAGACCGTGATCCACAATCTGTCGGATGCTGACTACATCTTCGCCGGCCCCGCGGTGACGGCGGCGGTCGCGATCCTCACCAAGCTCGCACCCGACTACGGCTTCGACGCTGCCGATACGGCAAAGTTCAACAACGGCTTCCGCAACCCGGCGCTGTCCTATCTCAGCGCCGAGCGGATCCTGATCCGCTACAACCACGACGGCCTCGCCGGCGTGCGGCATGACCTCGATGCGCTGAAGAAGGCGAAGGCGATTTGAGAGAGGCGGTCGTGCTCGCTTAGGGCGGGCTCCTTAGCGGCAACGGTGATAGATTGGCGCCCTCTCTCGCCACACCGTCATTGCGAGCCTGGTGACGCAAGACGCACTCCGGCGACGAGCGCGGCAGCAGCGAAGCCGACAGCCAACGCCGCCCACTCCTTGCGCGTCACGGTCATGACGGTCAGCGAGGCTGTGCAGCCAACGATGCTTGCCAGCCCACCTTCAAGGCAGGCCGCTGCCACGAAGGCAACGAAGAGATTGCCGGGAGCCAGCTGGAAGAACCTCGCCATTGCACTGCCCTCTCGCATCAATCCGCCCGCGAGAAACCCTCCTGATCGCAACGCATAGCTCACAAGCCCCAGCACACCGATTGCCGCGAGGGTGTGCCAGTCAAGCATGGTCGGCGCGCATCATGCTGAAGCCGGTGCCAACAGCGCCGCCGGCCAGCATGGCCCAATTCGGCGATACCAAACTGCCGACAACAAGCGCGCCCGCCGCCGACAGCAGCCAGGGCAGAACCGAACGCGCGCCGCGCCACTGGGTCGGCAGCAGCGTGACGATGAACGCTGCAGGGAGCAAGGCTGCAGCGACCGAGAGCGGGCCATCAGGCGCCAGCGGCAGGCCGTAGCCAAGGGCGGTCCCTCCGATCCAGCCGACGGCCATGGGCACGCTCGCGCCGAGCAGATACCCGACATCGGCATCGTTGCTTTCCGCGTCCGCCGTCGTCATGAGCCAGGAGGCGTCCGCCAGGAGAAACAGGATCGGCAGCGTGATGCGCTTTTTGAGTTGGCCGAAGATCTGGTAGAGGTGAGCGCCCATGACGAGATATCGCGCGTTTGTCGCGATACAGGCCACCGCCATCGGAATGATCGGCGGGACCGGGGCCCACATGCCGAGCGTGACGGCCTGCGCCGTGGCCGAATAGACGACGACGCTAGACAGCACTGAAGGCACGAAGCCAAGCCCGACACCGCGATAGGCGACACCCATGACCAGGCCCGCCACACCATTGCTCAACAGGAACGGAAGCGCCGCGAGCAAGCCGCGCCGAAACCCTGCACGTGTGCAGGTGGCCTTGGCCGACGGCGCGGGTTGCGTTGTAATGGTCATGACCATTATATAGCTCCTGCAGGCTCAGCCATGTCAAGGGATCCACAACGCGCAGCGACGCAATTTTTCGGCGGACGAGTCTGTCTCGACTTCGCCAACACGCTGGATTGGCGGACATCTGCCGAGCCGCAGGAGCTCGTCCCCAACTACGCCGCCTTTCTCGGGTGGTGCGGCCGCCGGGGAACCTTGTCACCTCAGGCGATCAAGGCGCTCGAGCTCATCGCCCTAAAGAAGCCAGCCGACGCTGCCGCCGCACAGGCAGAGATCCTCTCGCTGCGTTCAGAGATCTGGAGCATCTGTGATGCGCTACGCCGGGGCGAGCGAAGCGACTTGGCCCGCGTGAATGCTCTGCTCGCACAAGCGCCGTCGCAGCCGAGCCTCGTTCGGACCGGCAGCTCGTATGTGCACCACCTCCAGGGCAAAACTCTCTCCGAGCCGCTCTGGCCCATCCTGTGGTCCCTGACTGCGGTTCTGACGTCGGCGGATGCGTCGCGCATCGGTTGCTGCCAGGCCGACGGTTGCGGTTGGTTCTACGTCGACGAAAGCCCAAACCGAACCCGGCTATGGTGTTCAAGCGAAGTCTGCGGAAATCGCGAGCGGGCACGACGCGCCTATGCCAAGCGCCGAAAGAAGGTTTCTGGTAAGAGCGGCTGAGTCCTCGAGGGATTGGCGACGGTGATGGATCGGCGCACGCTCTCTCAACATCGTCATTGCGAGGAGCCCTTGCGACGAAGCAATCCAGACTGCATCTGCGGAAGCGGACTGGATTGCTTCGCAACCCTCGCAATGACGGAGAGCAAGATTAGCCGCCCGCGCCATTACGGCCGTTAAGGTTTCCCGAAAACCCTAATTCCAGACCAGCATTGCCGGGCTCGCGCCAGGCGAGGCACCTTCTGACCTGTTCGAGACCTCCTCGAATTGCGTCCCCCAAACTTCGCCGCCCGGTCAACTCCACCATTGCGATCGGGCGGCTCACTTTCCCCCGTCGGACTTTTCCTCGGTAGCTCAGCGGTAGCCATTTGCCCCCGCCCCCTGCCCCTCCCTCCCATTTCCTGCTATCTCTCCCCCGCCATCCCGGCCCAAAGCAAAACCCCACTCCAAGGGAGCAACAACCATGCGTTATCTTCACACCATGCTGCGCGTGCGCAATCTCGATGTCGCGCTGAAGTTTTACCAGGATGCGCTGGGGCTGAAGGAGGTGCGGCGGATCGAGAACGACAAGGGGCGCTTCACGCTGGTGTTCCTGTGCTCGTCTGACGATCTCGAGGCGCTGAAGAAGCAGCCGCAAACGCGCGGCGCACCGCTGGTCGAGCTCACCTACAATTGGGACGAGGAGAAGTATGGCGAGGACCGCTTCTTCGGCCATCTCGCCTATGAGGTCGACGACATCTACGCCACTTGCGAGAAGCTGCAGAAGGCCGGCGTCACCATCAACCGGCCGCCGCGCGACGGCAACATGGCCTTCGTCCGCTCGCCCGACCTGCACTCGATCGAGATCCTGCAGAAGGGCGAACCGAAGGCGCCGGCCGAGCCGTGGGCGTCGATGCCGAACACCGGTCATTGGTAGGCCTCATCGGCAGGAACCAGCGCCGCTCCGGCGCGTTCACTCCAGGACAAATACTGATGGAGGAGGACGCGATGGGACGCGGAATTTTGCTGTGGCTGCTGGGTGTGCCGATCCCGGTGATCATTCTGTTATGGCTGTTCTTCGGCCATTGATATCAGCGCAAACGCATCTTGCTGATGTCGCGGCGATGAACGTGCCTTGAAAAGCTCCGCCTGCGTGCGGAGCTTTTTGCATGAGGGGCGCGCGGCAATCGGCATCGCTGTAGCCGGCGAATTCCGCTATTCAACCTCGCGACATCAAAACGTCGCGGGAGGAATTGATGCCGGACACACAGCTGACGATCTGGGGCCGCGCCAATTCGGTCAACGTGCAGAAGGTGCTGTGGTGCCTGACCGAGCTCGCGCTGCCCTATCGGCGCATCGATGCCGGCATGGCTTACGGCAAGACCCGCGAGCCTGACTATCTCGCGATGAACCCGAATGCGCGCGTGCCGACGCTGGTCGAGGGCGACTTCTCATTGTGGGAGTCCAATTCCATCATGCGCTATCTCTGCCTCGCGCATGGGCGCGGCACGCCGATCTATCCGGAGGCGCCGAAGCAGCGCGCCGGCGTCGACCGCTGGCTCGACTGGACGCTGTCGATGGTGCAGCCGGTCGACCGCCCGGTATTCTGGGGCATCGTGCGTACGCCGCCCGCCGAGCGCGACATGATCCGGGTGCAGAAGGATGCCGATGCCGCCGCCGAGGTCTGGGCGATCGCCGACCGCCTGCTGGCGAGCCGCCCCTACATGGAGGGCGACGCCTTCACGCTCGCCGATATCGCGGTCGGTTGCTATGCGCGGCGCTGGCTCGGCGTCGAGGGCATCACCTGGCCGGCGCAGCCGAACCTGACGCGGTGGCTCGCCTCTCTCGGCAAGCGGGCGGGGTTCGCCCAGCACGTGGCGCCGCCGATGTCGTGAGCCGCTGGCGCGGGTTGACGTCTACTGTGCATGGGGTTGTTTTCGCGATTTGGTTTGAAGGGCCCTAGTGCCCGACCACGATGTCGACGCGGGCCGACCCGCTGATCCTCACACAGGTCCCCCCGACCATGGTGAAGCCCGCGCCATAGGCGGCGCAGGCCTTGGCCGTCCCGCCGCTGCCCTTGAGGGGCAGGGTCTTGCCTTGGGGATCACTGGGCGGCAGGCGCAGGGTTTCGGCCCCGGCGGCCGTGGTCAGTACGAATGAGATCACCAGCAGGATGGCGCGCATGGGCCGCCTTGTACCCCGGACCGGCGCCACGCGCCATGCGGACGATCTGGGCTCAGAGGAACCTGATGCCGGCCGACTTGCCGCGGCGCCAGACCACCTGGCAGCTCCGCCCGGTCCGCGCGTCCCGCGCAAAGGCCAACCGGATCACGCCCGGAAGCTGGCTTGCATCCTCGTCCAGCGTGATTTTGGCGCCCGAGGCCGAGATATCCTGGACCAGGCAATGCCGCGCCGCGAATCCGCCGTCGAGCGTGATCCAGGCGTGCTGCGACAGCAGCTTGCGGGCTGCGCGCTTCTTGGGCTGAGGCATCGGCGAAAGATCTCCCGCCCCAGCGCTAGCCCGGGAACCCTAAGAAACCGTTGAAATCGGGGCCCGAGCAGACCCGGGTCCTTCTATCCACCGGGGGCGAAAGAGCCTGCCGGAACGGCTTGCCCGGGAGCGCAAAGGCCACTATACGTTCGCCCGCTGCAAGCCGCCGGGCACGACTCGGCCGGCCAGCGGGCCTGTCGCCACCTGCGGCCTGGCCTTGCGTTTGCTCCCTTCGTCTATCGGTTAGGACGCCACCCTTTCACGGTGGAGAGAGCGGTTCGATTCCGCTAGGGAGCGCCATTAAAATCAACGGCTTAGCAATATCCTCAGTCGCGATGTCCAACATATGGCCAATATGCGCTCGTGGCCGGGGAACACTACTTCGGTTGTAAGAGAACGGAACGTGTTAAGCAGGCCGAGCCCTAGTGATCGGCCACCATCATTTCTTTGCTCGTTCTGCCGCTTCGCGGCGGACTGATTTCTTCAGATAACGCAAAGAGGGATGGTCCATCAGGTTTTGCTTTCGCTCTTGAGCGGACTTCGTTCTTTTCTTCTTGCGCCTGGCGGGGCGACCCTTCTTTTTCAAGTTATTAGGACCGCTCGCCCTCTTCGCACTCACAGGAGACTTGCTGAAGGAAGGGCCATTATTGGGACGGCGGCTCAAGGCGAACACTCCCTGTTGCACTTATATTTTCTAATTTGCCGTAGAACTGCGGCTCACTACAATTCCTAACTACAAAAGAAAAACCCCGCCTTGCGGCGGGGCTTTGTCCTTGGGAGATCACGCAGACAGCGCGGCGACGACGTTCCGATGAAGAAAGAAGCTCCAATCCCGGTGATCGATTTCTCGCGGGAAGGAGAAGCCGGCGGCGGTGTATTCAGTTACGTACCTTAGCAGGGCGAATGCACCGGCGATGCTCGACGGTTTCGCTAACAGAAGCCGGACGGCTGCCTCGTCCGCAATGTCCCCGAGGCGGTGTGCCTCCTCCTCTTCCTCCACGCCTGCATGATCCATTTCGGCTAGCCTGATCCCGTCGCTATAAGCCGCCATCGCCTCCTTGTGCCGTTCGATCAGTTCGAAAACCATATTATCGCCGGCGGCTGGAGGGAGTGGAATGGAAGACGCCGCCACGCTGGCAGCCGCCACAAACATGTTCATGATCGATCTCCTGCTGAAGGTGTTTTGGCTGGTCCCGTCCAAAGAAGTCGCGTGGTCGGGTACTGGTTCACCATCCGATGCTGTTGGCAGCAATGCAGCCAACCGCCTTCCCGGAATCACTCGAGATAAAGACAATTGAACGGCGCCTGGGGCGCTAGATGCTTTGTAGCTCTGGTCGCCCTCGTCGCCGTCCTCCTCAAGCCCGGATGTCACATAGGGGTCACTCTCATCGAGAAAGCGGATCAGGCGATCTATCTCCTCCGCCGCCTGCTTCCTGAGTCTGGCGAGGCTTAGGAGCGCCGTTTGTCGCTCCAGCTCCTGGACAGCTAGTCGACGGGATAACCTACCAGCGGACTCCGCTGGCCGTTCTGTGGTGGGTTGCATTGGTGGTTCTCTGGATCAAGACCGGCTTCTCACGGCCGGGGTGCCAGCGGTCAGCACTGGCGCCGGGAGGGTGAGAACATGGCCAGAGACCACGCGCGACGGCCTTCCCCTTGCGGGTCTTGTATAGCCGCCGCTCTCCCGGCATAGTGCTGCCGTTCGCGCCGACGGCTAATCGGCACGGTCTTATCGTTGGCAAACATCGATCCAGGCAAGGATCGCCCTGCCAACGCCCTGGTGCCAAACTGACCCCGGCAAGGGTCTTTGGCGGGAGTTCTCACGCTCCGCCTAGCACCTCACCCGATTTGCATTAAAAAATCCACCCCTTTGGGGGGCGCGTTGGCGTTTTATGAGCTGCCAAATAGGTGGCGAACGCACGCCAGCGCCAAATGGAAGATGGCTTCCCGTCGCGAATAACCCGACCAACGAAGCAACCGATAGCTGGTGACCATAGTAACTTTCTCCCAACGTAGCCTGCCCTAGGTACGGGGAATGGTCCGCGAATTGATTAGGGTAACCCGGCTTGCCGGACATCCCATCGAATTCCATACTGCCAGCAGTCGCTACACGCGGGAATCAAGATGGCCAAAGGTCGTTACATCGAGTTGTGGGTAGCCAAGAAGCGTGATGAGAAGGCTATAAGGGCCTTGGCCAAGCATCTGAACCAAGGCGCTGGCGGCCAGCGTGCAGCTAGGACCAAGCGAAAGAAGTCGACAAAAAAGTAGCGAGGACGGGCAAGCCGACAGTCTTGGCTTAGGTCTTTGGGCGCCTCGAGGGGCCGCTCTGGCATGAAGATAATCAGATGCTAGGCCGCCAGCGCGTAAATGGATCGGAGCCTCTTCTCGATCGCTGCGACCTGCCGCCAGGTGTCCGCCCGCATGTAGGACCGGGTTCTCACCGGTATGACCACGCGCCAGTCACCCTCACCCTCCGAAATTACCGAGACGCCTACCCAGTTACGGCTGCTTTCTCGCAATTGCTCAACAAAGATCCACTCCAAATCGCCTATCGAAATCAGCTTCTTTGCCATCGGAATCTCCTCAGCCCGGCTGAAGCCTACTCGCCCTCGGTTTCCGCACAACTCCCTCTGACTGCGACCTTGCACCCGTAAATTTCCCAAGTGCCCCATCTCCTGAGGCCGGCTACATTCCCGCATATTTTGTCCATTCCAGTTTGCAACCATGCCGAAGCGCGCTTCGCTTCCTGCCGAACATTCCGGAATTCATCGCGGCGTCTGGTACCGAGTGACGGGAGCCGACGATTCCTCATGGCAATATTGTTTTGGAGAAGGTGACGGTGCCCAAGCAGGGATAGTCGACGCCAGGTTAGGACTGCTCGCCGCCCGCCGCGTTCGCTCCCTAATCGATCGGTACTTGGGGTCAGAGTCCTAGAGCCGGCCGCTCATAACGGTCTGGTTGCTTGGTTCAAGTCCGGCCCGGCCCACCATCCCCAGCGGCCCGCTACAAGCTCAGTGAAGCAGCAGCAGCGACATCCACACCGCAAGCGAGGCGCACAAACCAATTCCTAGATAAGGCAATGCTAGGCGCATCGGACTTCCCCCTCCGAAACGCAAATAATGCGGTCAGCATCGCATTCCACGCGCCATCCGGCTACGAATCTGAAGTTGTGGGAGGCCTGTGCTCGCACGTCACGCAAGGCTCACGCGGCGCCCGGCGGCTTGCAATTGCTCTTGGCCTGCTGCTTCTCCACCTGCTCTTCGACGTAACAAATGATCATTTGCCGCGTGTCCTGATCGGTGAGCTTCTGAAATGCCCTGATCAGGCGCAGCAGGTGGAGCTCCTCGACACCGTTGGCCATGACAAAAACCTCGTTAAAACTGCATCCTCAGCGGGAAAATATGTCGCCAAGCAGGGCCGTAGGAACAGGGAACTTGCTTCAGGGTTAAAGCCGGTCGGCTCGCCGCCGAGCCGGCCGGCGGCCCCGGCCCACCCTTGAAAGCCCCCCTGAAGCCGGGGCCGTCTCTCCCTCGGGGTACCGTGCTCAAACTGGGTGGCCCGCCAGCGTGTGGCAAAGAAACTGTTCGGACTCGCTAATTCGCCCACCAAGGCGCACAATCACCCTTATCACCGTTCTGCCCGTGGCTTCTATCGGTGCCGAGAGACGCGCGCTCTGCTCCTCCCGCCCTATGACGTCTGACCGGGAGCAACGGCGATGAAAGCTATTTTGATAGTTGCGTTCGTCGGTTTGTTTTCCCCGGCTAACGCCGAAACTAATACTCCGCCCAAGGATGACCCTTCGATCCGCGATCAGATCATGGCGGAAAGGGCAAAATACAAACAAGACTTGGAAAACAGCACAACGAAGCGGCCTTGGGATCGCGACGCGAACGGTGAACGGCCCTTCGACAGAAAATTTGATCCTATGCCCAGAGACCAAGGCGATCAGAACAGCAAGGCACAACCGTAATTTAGGCGTTTGGAGGAAAAGCTGCATCCTAGGATAATCCCGACACACACGGTCCAGCGCATTACTGGGACTGGCTCCTCGGCCGCTCATAAAATCCGGCCAGGCCCACCACCCCCTGGCAAGCTCCCCGCTCTGTCTGGTGGTCTAGGCCAATTGAGCGGGGAGCCGCCCGCGCCGGCCCCGTGCCGGATCATGCCAATTGTGTGCCAAGCCCTTCTGGAACCCTGGATGGGCCGCGGGAGTCGAATCTACGCTCCCGGTCGATCACCTCCAGCTGGGAGAAAACCCTAAAGGGTTGGCGGCTTCTAAAGCGGGATGGGGTTAGTCTGAATCGACTTGGGATTCCCAAATCAGTGCATTTCTGATTCACCATGCTGGCTGGATAGGAGGCCAGCATGGATGGGCAAGCCTTATTCTCTGGATCTCCGCAGGCGTGTGGTAGCCGCGATTGAGGGCGGGATGTCCCGTAATCGGGCCGCCAAGCAGTTTGGAGTGGCAATCAGCACGGCGATTGGCTGGATGAAGCGGGTCGATGAGACCGGCAGCGTTGAGCCCAGCCAGATCGGCGGCTACAAGCCAAAGGCGATCTCGGGCGAGCATGCGGTCTGGCTGTCGCAACGGATCAAAGACGGCGATTTCACCATACGCGGGCTCGTTGCCGAACTCGCCGGACGTGGCCTGAAGGTCGACTACCACTCGGTGTGGGATTTCGTGCATGCCGAGAAGCTCAGCTTCAAAAAAAAGCGTGGCGGCTGGCGAACGCGATCGACCCGAGGTGGCGCGGCGGCGAGCCCAGTGGA
>NZ_CAKZHY010000092.1 GCF_936928535.1 uncultured Bradyrhizobium sp.
CCGCAGCCCCGACGGCTGCTGCGCCTGTGGCCGCGACGCCCGGCGCCACCGCGACCGAGGCTGTCGTGGCCCCGGCGCCCGAGGCGGCACCGAAAGCCGGCATCGCGCCGGCCATGAAGGAATTGTCGCCCTGGGTGATGTTCATGTCGGCGGACATCATCGTGAAGGCGGTGATGATCGGGCTTGCCTTTGCCTCGCTCGTGACCTGGACGGTTTTCATCGCGAAGTCGATCGAGCTGTCGATTGCTTCTACCAAGCTTCGTTCTGCGCTGCGGAAGATTGCAGAGGCGCGCTCGCTTGCGGAAGCGCAGATGGCGCTCGGCACCAAGCAGGGCATCCTGCCGTCCTTCCTGGCGGCGGCGCTGCGTGAAGCGCGGATGTCGGCGGGCCTGTCCAGCGACAGCGGCATCAAGGAACGCGCAGCCTCGAGCTTTGCCGAGATCCTGCGCGCGGAAGCGCGACGCATCCGTATCGGCACCGGCCTTCTTGCGACCATCGGCTCGACATCGCCTTTCGTCGGTCTGTTCGGCACCGTCTGGGGCATCATGAACAGCTTCATCGGCATCTCGAAGTCGCAGACGACGAACCTCGCCGTGGTTGCCCCTGGCATTGCCGAGGCGCTGCTCGCGACGGCCATCGGCCTCGTCGCGGCCATACCTGCCGTCATCATCTACAATCACTTCTCGCGCGTGACGAAAAGTTATCTCGAGCTCGTCAGCCGCGCCTCCGGGGCGGCGGCGCGGCTGTTGTCGCGCGATCTCGACCGCAGCCATGGCAGCGCGCATTCGCGCGCGGCGGAGTAGGCCATGGCGGTCTCGCTCACCGACAACGATGACGACGACGATTTCGCCGAGACGCATGACATCAACGTCACGCCGTTCATCGACGTCATTCTCGTGCTGCTGATCATCTTCATGGTCGCAGCCCCGCTGTCGACCGTCGACCTGCCGATCGACCTGCCGACATCGAGCGCGACGCCGCAGAAGAAGCCGGACAAGCCGACCTATGTCAGCATCAAGCCCGATCTGACGCTCGCGATCGGCGAAAATCCGGTCAAGCGGACCGACCTCGTCAGCTCGCTCGACGCCGTCGCCGACATGAGCAAGGACAAATACGTGTTCCTGCGCGCCGACAAGGCGGTGCCTTACGGCGAGTTGATGGGGGTCATGGAAATCCTGCGATCCGGCGGCTATTCTCGGATCAAGCTGGTGGCGCTCGAGGCACCTCCTGCGGCGGCCGGGCCGGCGCAAGGGGCAGTCCAACCCTGATGGCGGCGCGATGACCGACCCTGTGTTCGAGGCAAAATCCTCGCGGCCGTTGTGGATCCTGGCCGCTGTTGTGGCGATCGGCCTGCATCTCGGCGGGGCCGCGCTGGCGCTCGCCAACCTGCGTGCCGACGACGCTGACGACGGCCTCGGCGCCAGCGGCGCGGAATACGCGGTCGAGCTGACCTCACCAAAACTCCCGGAGACAGATCTGCCTGCGGGACAGGATAGCGAAGCCTCGCAGTACCAGCCGCAGCAGATGCAGCAGCAGGCCGAGGTGAAAGAGACCGATCTGCCGAAGGATATACCGCAGGAAGCCGAGGACCCGGATCGCCTCGTCACCGAGAACGACTCCAAGAAGCCGGTCGAGGACACCACGAAGGTTGCGAAGGTCGAAACCCAGGCCGTCGAGGAGATGCCGAACTCTCAGGAATCGGCGAGGCAGACGCTGGACGAGAACTCCCGCGAGAACGAGAAGGCCACCGCCCCCAATCAGGGCATCGGCAAGGACATTCGCAAGCTGACCGCCGAATGGGGCAAGCGGATCAGTGCCTATTTCGAGATTCACAAGCGCTATCCCAAGGACAAGAGCAAAACGACGACGGTCAAGCTCAGCCTTGTCCTGAACCGGCGTGGCAACGTCGTGTCCGTCAATGTCGCGGAATCCTCAGGGGATCCGGCCTTCGACGATGCGGCCATATCGATGGTGCGTCGGTCGGATCCTGTGCCGGTTCCCCCGGCCGAGCTGACGGACGACCAGTTCGCCTTCAGCCTGCCGGTGAATTTCAAGAAGCCGTCGAAATAGCGCCCTGGCCGTCAGCGCCAGTAGAACTTGATTCCGACATAGACCACGACCAGGCACGCAAAGATCAACGCCACCGGGAGCGGGCGCTTGTGGGCTCCCCCGACTGTCGTCGCCCCGAAGAAGCTGGCCTTCTTCGGCTTGGGCGCGGGGCGCCGGAAAGCGGTAACATTGTCCGATACCGGTTCGGCCGGCCGGGTGCGGACATCAGGCGGGTTCCCGCCGCCGCCCATCTCAAGATAATAGGACTTATAGACCTCAGCGATGGCGGCCTCGGTCGCCTCGGCCTCGCTCATCCGGTCCAGCAGCTTCTTGTAGCCGTCGAGGAAGCCCTGTGCGTCCGGAGGCAGTGCCGACAACCCGTTCAGCTTGGCCATCATCTTCCAAGTGGCGAAATCGGCACGGGCACGGGTGTCCGCGCGTCGCGCGATCAGCATATCGGCAGCTTTGACCAAGTTGGCCTCTAGCCCTTCGGCTTTGTCTTCAGGAATGGCGAGTACGGCTTCAACTACGCATTGCCGGTAGCTAGGAGAACAGCTTGAATCACATAACCGGTCAACGTTCGCAGTATTGCTGAAATAACATCAAGATTTAGACCGAACTGGGAACCAGCCAGCGGCAGCAGGATCAGCAGCGCGATCAGGATCATCATGCCGAACGGCTCGAGCCGCGACAGGGGCAGGGCGAGCGCGCGGGGCAATAGCCCGACCGCGACCCGCCCGCCATCGAGCGGCGGGATCGGCATCATGTTGAAGACCGCCAGCACGGCGTTGATCAGCAGCGCATTCTTGAGATTGTCGAAGATCCATTGCGCCGAACTTGCGGGCGCCAAGGGCAAAGCGTGGAGAGCGAGGCCTGCCATCAGCGCCAGCAGGATGTTGGTGATGGGGCCGGCGAGCGCCACCCAGACCATGTCGAGCTTGGGATTGTTGAGATTGCGAAAATTCACCGGCACCGGCTTGGCATAGCCGAACAGGAATGGCGAATGCGCGAACAGCAGCATCGCCGGCAAAATGAGCGTGCCGAACGGGTCGATGTGCCTCAATGGATTGAAGCTGACGCGGCCGAGCTGCCAGGCGGTGTTATCGCCGAGACGGTGCGCAACGAAGCCGTGCGCGGCCTCGTGAAAGGTGATGGCGAGCACCAGCGGCAGCACCCACACCGAGAGATCATAGAAGGAAATGTTCACGTCGCATCTTGCCCGTTCGTGCCTGTCGCCCTGCAGACGACCAAACGGCGGTGCAGCAACGCTTCACGTCAACATAGGGTGGCCGGTTCCGAAATGCCACGCTGCAAATGATCGGCGAGCATCGCCGCCGCGCGCGACAGCTTTCGCGCGCAATGGAGGCGGATGTCCGCCGCGGGCAGCGGCGGCAGGCCGTCGCGCGGGCTGAGCGCGCGAAGACGGGGCGGCAGGGTGCCGGCCTTGACCACGGTGACCGCGAGGCCCTCCGCCGCGATCGATTCCACCGCTGCAAGCGTCCGGCTGACAAAGGCGAGCCGCCAGGGTCGGCCGGCGCGATCAAGCGCTTCCGCGGCCCATTGGCGGAACAGGCAGCCGGGCGGGTAGAGCGCAACGGGCAGGGGGTCTACCGCCATGGCGCGACCAGAGGCGGCGGCCGCCCAGACGGCTTGCTCGCGCCGCAACAGCTCACCGTCGCCGCGCCCTACCGGATGCATGGCGATGACGAGATCATAGGCCTCGCCGAGCCGGGCCGGCATGGTTGCGGTCAGCCCGGTCTCGACCTCGACCCTGACAGCTGGATGGTTCCTGGCAAAGCTCGCGAGCAAGGGCGGAACGAGGATCGTTCCGTAATCGTCCATCACGCCGAGACGGATGACAGCCTCCGGCTTGCGCGCTCGGAGAGTGCTGACTGCTTCCGCATGAAGGGCAAGGATGCGCTGCGCATAAGCGCGCAGCTCATCGCCCGTGGCGGTCGGCACGACGCCGGAGCGGTTGCGCTGAAGCAGTTTCATGCCGAGCCGCTCCTCGAGCCGCCTGACCTGCACGCTCACCGCCGACTGGGTCCGATTGAGGTGCTCCGCCGCGCGCGTAAACGAGCGATGCTCGGCGACGGCGAGAAACGTCTTCAGCAGATCTGGATCGAGGTCAGCCGCAGCCATAATGGAATGTTATCCCAGCATGACGGAAATTCCATTCCCTGTTTCGGCACGCCCCTTATGCTGAGGCCAAATGCTGTGACCAAGCGTTGGACGGAGGCATCGTGGACGAAATTCTTGGCGTTCTGGCCGCGGTGCTGTCGAGCGCGCTCGGCGGGACCTCGATCGGCGCCACGCGCTATCTCGTTGGCAGTATCGATCCGGTGGCGATCGGCTCATTTCGGTTCGGCATCGGGCTTCTGCTGTTGATGCCGCTGACCTTGCTGCGCGGCGACCGCTGGCCGGAGCGCGGTGACTGGGCGGCCACCGTGGGGCTCGGCCTGTTGTTTTTCGCGCTGTTTCCGATCTTGTTCAATGCATCGCTGATCTTCACGACGGCCGCGCGCGGTGCGCTCGCGCTATCGACGCTGCCGCTGCTCTCGCTGCTGATTGGCGCCGTGCTCGGCAGCGAAGCCCTGAGCTGGCGCAAATCGATCGGCGTCGTGGTGGCAACATCAGGCGTTGCCGTTGCGCTGCTCACCGATTTGCGCTCGGCGCCGTCAGGCGCCTGGCGCGGCGATCTTCTGATGATGGCGGCTGCGCTTTGCATGGCGCTGTATGGCATCTGGTCGAAGCCGGTGATCCGGCGCTCGAGCCCGATCGGGTTTACGACCATGAGCATGGCCGCGGGCGCCCTCTGCCTCATCCTATTCTCAGGTTTCCGAGGCAGTTTCGCGCCTGTCGCCAATTTCGGCGCGCCGCAATGGCTGGCTGCGCTCTATCTCGGTGCCTTCGGTGCGGCGCTGACCTTCTATCTCTGGGCCTTTGCGCTGGAGCGGACCACGCCGACACGCGTAGCGATCTCGGTCACTGTCAATCCGATCACGGCATCGCTGGTCGGCGCCTGGCTGCTCAACGAGCCTCTACGCTGGAATCTCGCGGCCGGCATCGTCGCGGTGTTTGCCGGGATCTGGCTGGCCACGACGAGCGGTCGGCGCGTGCAGGCCACAAGCGCTCCCGTTTCGAGCCAGCCCTGACCTCAGGCCGGGATCGTGCCCTGATATTGCGTCAGCCCGTCGTCGAGCTTCACCCAGGCGAGCTTTTCGGAGACCCAGATGTGCTCGGTCGGTGCGAAGGCATTGCGGTCGTCGAAGGTCGCAAGCGCGACGCCGGCCAACGTGCCGTTGCGCCGCCAGGAGAACAGCCGCGTGCCGCAGGTCTTGCAGAACACGCGATCGATCGCTTCCGACGACGCATAGCGGCCGGTGTCGCCCTCGACGGTCAACGCTTTCTGGTCGAACTGGGCACGCACGAAATAGGGCGAGCCCATCGCTTTCTGGCACATCCGGCAATGACAGATCCGCACGTTCAGCGGCTCGCCTTCCGCCTTGAACCGCACTGCGCCGCAGAGGCATCCACCTTCCCGGATCATGATTCAGGCCACCCGCCATTCGCCGACTTGCCGCGCCATGTTCCAGTTGAGCTCATCGAGGTCGCCATCCATGTTGGTGTTCGGCCGGCTTACATTGGTGAACGCGGCCCAGCAGAAGCCGCCATGGGTTCTGACAGCAATGGTGCTGGTGCCGGGCAGGCTGCCATTATGCCACCAATTGCCTGACTTGTTGATGCAAAAACCCTTGGCGTAATCAGGGCTGTAGCTCGGCGCCGTCGTCATGATGTCGATTGTGCGTGGCCGCAGGATGTTCGCCGGTCGGGCGTAGCCGTCGACATGCATCAGGAACTGCACGAGATCGGTCGGCGTCGCGATCCAGCCGCCATGGGAATCCATCCGGTGCACGTTCATGTCGTAGGGGCTTTCGACCTTGGAGTAATAGGCGACTTCGCTCGCCTGGCGCTGGTCGCGGGTGTTGCCGGCGAGCGTCATGTCGGTGATACCGCAGCGGCCCAGCACCTCGGCGCGGACATGCTCGGCATAGCGCTGGCCGGTGAACTTCTCGATGACCCGCCCCAGCACGCAATAGCCGAAATTCGAGTAGGCGTAGTGCTGGCCCGGCGGACGGTCCAGCGGCCGGTTGGCTAGCGTCCAGGTGATGAGCTGCGCGTGGTCCATGCGCGGATGCGTGAACATCGGATCCTTGGCGTCGTTGGTCCAGCCGCCGCCGGTGTGGGTCAGGAGATGTTCGAGCGTGATCTGGTCGATGCCGGGCGAGTAGGGCGGTGCGCCGTAATCCGTGCCGAGCAGCGCGCCGGACCCGAACACGCGGTCGCTGAGCTTGACGCGATTCTCCTCGATCAGCCGGAACAGCGTGACCGAGGTGATCATCTTGCTGACGCTGGCGATGCGAAACAGATGCTGCGGCGTCGCGGCTTCATTTTGCTCGCGATCGGCCACGCCGAAGGCGGCCTGATGCACGATAGCACCCGCATAGCCGATCGCAAATGAGAGCGCCGGCACGTCGTATTTGGTCATGAAGGCCTGCGCCAGCCGACCCATCGCCGCGCGTTCGGCCGGCGAGGGTGGGTGGATGCTCGGTGGATTGGGCGCGATCTGCGCCAGCGCACCGCGCGAAAGCAACGGCAGCGCGCCTGCGCCCGCTGCGAGCTTCACAAAATCCCGTCGCCCTAGCTGCATGGTCCGCCCCCCTCCGGCGGCCCATGCTCAGTAGGTCGCCCGGCCCCCGGAAATATCAAAGACTGCGCCGGTCGAGAAGGCACAATCCTGAGATGCAAGCCAGCTGACCATCGCGGCGAGCTCTTCCACCAGCACGAAGCGGGCTTTGGGGATTTTAGACAGCATGAAATCGATATGCTGCTGCGTCATCTGGTCGAAGATCGCGGTCTTTGCGGCCGCCGGCGTCACCGCATTCACAAGAATGTCATGCGCGGCGAGCTCCTTGCCGAGCGACTTCGTCAGCGCGATCAGGCCGGCCTTGGCAGCCGAGTAATGCGAGGCGTTCGGATTGCCTTCCTTGCCGGCGATCGAGGCGATGTTCACGATGCGCCCGTATTTCTGCTTGAGCATCACGGGCACGATGGCCTTGCAGACGATGAAGGGGCCGTCGAGGTTGATGCGCAGCACCTTGCGCCATTCCTCGAGATCGGTCTCCCAGACCGGCTTGTTGACGCCGGCGATGCCGGCATTGTTGACGAGGATGTCGATCCTGCCAAAGGCTTCCAGCGTCGCATCGCGCGCCTGCTCGACACCTGAAGTGTCGGTGACGTCGACCTTGAAGACGCGAACGTTGTCGCCGATGTCCCTGGCGGTCTTCTCGGCCAGGCCTGAGTCAAAGTCCCAGATCGCGACCTTGGCGCCGGAGGCGACGAAACGCTCGGTGATGGCGCGGCCAAAGCCCTGCGCGCCACCGGTGACGATTGCGACGCGATCGTTGAGATCAATCTTGTTCATCAGATGTGATGCCGGTGGAGGTCAGAGCATGTAGCCGCCGTCGACGACGAGGTCGACGCCGGTGGTGAAAGCGCTCTCGTCGCTGCCGAGATAGACCGCCATGTTGGCGATTTCGTCGGCGGTGCCGAGCCGGCCCATCTTCTGGCGGGAGATGAACATCTCCTTGCCCTGCGGCCCCTGGGCTGCGGCGCGGTCGAGCATCGAGGGGGTCTCGACGGTGCCGGGGCAGATCGAGTTGCAGCGGATGCCCTTGGTGATGAAGTCGAGCGCAACCGCGCGCGACAGCAGCGACACCGCCGCCTTCGACGAGCTATAGACGTAGCGGTTCGCCGGCGGACGCAGCGCCGCGCAGGACGAGATGTTGACGATGCTGCCGCCGCCGCCCGCGATCATGTCAGGCAGGAACGCCTTGATGGTCCGGTGCATCGACTTGACGTTGAGGTCGAACGAGAAGTCGAAATCCTCTTCCGAGCACTCCAGGATGGTGCCGTGGTGAACGAAGCCGGCCGCGTTGAGCAGGATATCGATCTTGCCGACACGCTTGGCGAAGGCGTTGACGTCGGCGGTGTTGCGGACGTCGAGTTTTGCCACTTCGGCGATGCCGCTCTTGGTCAGGTCAGCGATTCCAGCCTCATTGATGTCGGTGGCGATGACGGTTGCGCCTTCACGCGCGAATGCGAGAGCGCATGCGCGCCCGATGCCTGCCGCTGCAGCCGTGATGACGGCGCGCTTGCCCTTGAGGCGGTTGGCCATGTTGTTTTCTCCGTTATGTTTGTTCCAGTGCCAGCCCCACGTCATTGCGAGGAGCCCGCGACAAAATTGCAAGGCAATTTTGCGCTGGTGCGACGAAGCAATCCAGAGTCTTTCCGCAGAGGCAGACTGGATTGCTTCGCTTCGCTCGCAATGACGGTGTGGCTGTTGCTAGTGATTATCCCGCGGCACACCAAACGCCGCGGCGACGTTCTGGTAGCGCGTGGCGAGCTCCATGCAGGCGCCGGTCGCGTGCTGGCCGACGGTGTTGCGGTAGATCTCCTGCCACGGCGTCTGGTTCGGCGGATGCTTGAAGCCGCCGGCGGCCTTGAGCTCGGCGTGGCGCTTCTTCAGCTCCTCGTCCGAGATCAGGATGTTGGCGCTGCCCTTGTTGAGGTCGACGCGGACCCTGTCGCCGGTCTTCAGGATCGCCAGTCCGCCGTTGCCGGCGGCTTCCGGCGAGGCGTTCAGGATCGAGGGCGAGCCCGAGGTGCCGGACTGGCGGCCGTCGCCGATGCAGGGCAGGGACAGGATGCCGCGCTTGATCAGGGCGGTCGGGGGCTGCATGTTCACGACCTCGGCGCCGCCGGGATAGCCGATCGGGCCGGTGCCGCGGATGAACAGCACGCAGTGCTCATCGATGTCGAGCGAGGCATCGTCGATCCGCGCGTGATAATCCTCCGGACCCTCGAACACGATGGCGCGGCCTTCGAAGGCGTTCAGATCCTTCGGGTTGTTCAAGTAGCGATCGCGGAATTCCTTGGAGATCACACTGGTCTTCATGATCGCGGAATCGAACAGATTGCCCCGGAGCACCAGGAAGCCGGCATCCTTCACCAGCGGCTTGTCGTAGGTCCAGATCACGTCGTTGTCGGGGGCCGGCGCATCCTTGCAGTTCTCGCCGATGCCGCGGCCGTTGACAGTGACCGCGTCCTCATGGATGCGCTTGTGCTTCATGAGCTCGCGCACGACGGCAGGGACGCCACCAGCGCGATGGAATTCCTCGCCGAGATAGAATCCGGCTGGCTGCATGTTGACGAGCAGCGGCACGTCGTGGCCGAATTTCTGCCAATCGTCGATCGAGAGCTCGACGCCGATGTGGCGGGCCAGCGCATTGATGTGGATCGGCGCGTTGGTCGAGCCGCCAATCGCCGAATTGATGACGATGCAATTCTCGAACGCCTTGCGCGTCAGGATGTCCGACGGCTTGAGGTCTTCCCAGACCATCTCGACGATGCGCTTGCCGGTCTCATAGGCGATCTGGCCGCGCTCGCGATAGGGGGCGGGAATCGCCGCACAGCCCGGCAGCGAGAAGCCGAGCGCTTCGGCAAGCCCGTTCATCGTCGAGGCCGTGCCCATGGTGTTGCAATGGCCGACCGACGGCGCCGAGGACGCCACGATCTCCATGAATTCCTCATAGTCGATCTCACCGGCGGCAAGCCGCTCGCGCGACTTCCAGACGATGGTGCCGGACCCGGTGCGCTCGCCATTGTGCCAGCCGTTCAGCATCGGGCCGCCCGACAGCACGATAGCGGGCAGGTTGACGGTCGCAGCCGCCATCATGCAGGCGGGTGTGGTCTTGTCGCAGCCGGTGGTCAGCACCACGCCGTCGAGCGGATAGCCGTAGAGGACTTCGACCAGGCCAAGATAAGCGAGGTTGCGGTCGAGCGCCGCGGTCGGGCGCTTGCCGGTCTCCTGGATCGGGTGGGTCGGGAATTCCATCGCAATGCCGCCGGCCTCGCGGATGCCCTCGCGGACGCGGTGGGCCAGCTCGATATGGTGGCGGTTGCAGGGCGAGAGGTCGTTGCCGGTCTGGGCGATGCCGATGATCGGCTTGCCGGATTGCAGCTCGGCGCGGGTGAGGCCGAAATTCAGATAGCGCTCCATATAGAGCGCGGTCATGCCCGGATTATGCGGATTGTTGAACCAGTCCTGCGAGCGAAGATGACGGCGGGTGCCGTTGCCGGCGGGCGCGTGCCCATTGGTTGGCTTTTTTGTCATGGGGTTTCTCCTTCAATGCAAACGCACTTGTCGACATCCGGCTTGCCGACGTCCGGGATGTCGGTTGGTGCGCTGCCCGGCAGCGCGAGCATGTCGTGGCGGCCCGCCCGCTGGCGAACGTTCCTCAGGGTTGCGATCTTACTCACGGGTCGTTGGTAACGCTATCATTTTGTACGGCCGGCACCCATTCGCCTGCGCGGGGGCTCGCCATTGGCCGTTGCGCCTGCGAACTCTGCCGCTCGATGACCATGAAGCCGAGATCGAGCACAGGTTTTTCGGGACGCTTTCCCTCGATCGCCTCGATCAGCATCGCAGCAGCTGTGCTGCCCATCTCGTAACGGTTGGTCCGCACGCTTGTCAGCGTCGGCACCGCGGAGGCCATGAATTCGAGGTCGTTGAAGCCGACGATCGCGATCTGATCCGGGACCGGGATGTCGCGGCGGCGGCATTCGAAGAGAACGCCGAGCGCAAGGTCGTCATTGGCGCAGAACACCGCGTCGATGTCGCTCTCGCGTGCGACCAGATCGGCGAACAGCGCGCCACCAAGCGTGACCGAGGTCGGCGTCGCCGTCGTCACGATCAATCTTTGGTCGAACAGGCCGGCGTCCTTCATGGCTGCGACATAGCCGTCGAGGCGGCGCTGCACCCGGGGGTCCATGCGGGCGCCGACGAAGCCGATCCTGCGGCGGCCCTGCGCGAACAGATGGGCGATTGCCGCGCGCGCTGCATCATAGTGGGAAAAGCCGATCATCATGTCGACCGGATTGGGCCCGATCTCCATGATCTGCACGATCGGGCAGTCGGCAGCCTCCAGCATCGCGCGGGATTCGGTGGTCTGGTCGATGCCCGTGACGATCAGTCCCGCCGGCTTCTGCGCCAGAAACAGGCGCAGCAGCTTCTCCTCCTGGAGAATGGAGTAGCGCGTGTTGGACAGCTGGATCGAGTAGCGGCTGCCTTCGGAGGCGTCATAGATCCCGCGCAGCACGTCGGAAAACACGTTGTTGGTCAGTGACGGAATCAAGACACCGATCACTTCGGTGCGCTGCGAGGCCAGCGCGCGTGCCGCAAGATTGGGCACGTAGCCGAGCTCCCGAGCCGCGCTTTCGACCCGCGTCCGCTTGGCCACCGACAGCGCCTCAGGATTGCGGAAGAAGCGGGACGCGGTTATCGGGCTGACGCCGGCCAGCTCGGCGACTTCCGCTAACCGAATCTTGCCCGACTTGGTGCGCTTTCGACCCATTTGTTGCTCTTAACACAGCCGATCCCGCAAACAAAGGATCGTTGACAGCGCTACCAGCAGCGACTAACCAAAGACAAATTGCCAAACCCGCACAAACTGCTGACAATGTCGCCTGTTAAGAGGGCTTCGGGTCGGCGAAGTTCAGAAAAAACAAGACGGTGGCGGCGCGACAGGTGCGTCGTCTAAGTCGAAGGAGGGAGCTAGATGTCGTCTGTGCAAATCCGCGACGTGCGGAAATCGTTCGGCAATTTTGAAGTCCTGCACGGCGTCTCGATCCCGATCGAGGATGGCCAGTTCGTCGTCCTGGTCGGCCCCTCCGGCTGCGGCAAGTCGACGCTTCTGCGCATGCTGGCAGGCCTCGAGAACATCACATCGGGCACGATCTCGATCGGCGACCGCGTCGTCAACAATGTCCAGCCCAAGGAGCGGGACATTGCAATGGTGTTCCAGAATTACGCGCTCTATCCGCACATGACGGTCGGCGAAAACATGGGCTTCTCGCTGAAGCTGCGGAATGCCGGCTCGGACGAGATCAACAAGCGCGTCAAGCGCGCCGCCGAAATCCTCGCGCTGACGCCATTGCTCGAGCGCTATCCGCGCCAGCTCTCCGGGGGCCAGCGCCAGCGCGTCGCCATGGGCCGCGCCATCGTGCGCGATCCCCAGGTCTTCCTGTTCGACGAGCCGTTGTCGAACCTTGACGCCAAGCTGCGCGTCGCAATGCGCACCGAGATCAAGGAGTTGCACCAGCGGCTCAAGACCACGACCGTCTACGTCACCCACGACCAGATCGAGGCCATGACCATGGCCGACAAGATCGTCGTGATGCATGACGGCATCGTCGAGCAGATGGGCACACCGCTCGAGCTTTACGACAAGCCGGAAAACCAGTTCGTCGCCGGCTTCATTGGCTCACCGGCCATGAATTTCCTGAAGGGGCACATCCGCGTCAACGGCGTTGCGACCTTCGAGGGACCGAACGGCGTCAAGCTGCCGCTCAAGACCGCGCCGGCTGCCTCGGACGGCAAGCCCGTGGTTTACGGTGTCCGTCCCGAGCATTTCACGATTGCCGACGACGGCGCCGACGCTGAGATCGTCGTGGTCGAGCCGACCGGCTCGGAGACGCAGGTGTTTGCGAAGGTCGGTGGCGAGCAGGTCGTCGCGGTCTTCCGCGAGCGCCACCAGTTCAATCCGGGCGACAAGGTCAAGCTGAAGCCCGATCCAAACGTGGTTCACTTGTTTGACGAGGCGACGGGCAAACGCCTTTAGCGACTTCAGAACGACCAAATACAATCAAAAAATCAGGGAGAGAACGATGAGCGATTTCGACAGGCGAAGTGTGCTTAAAGCCGGCCTGGGCGGTGCAGCGTTGCTGGTTGGCCCGGGCGTCGTCCCCGTCCGGGCTGCGGAGTGGACCAACACCCCGGAGCCGAATGCCTCCATCCGCGTGCTGCGCTGGAAGCAGTTCATCCAGGCCGAGTTCGACAAGTTCGCCGAGCAGACCAAGAAGTTCTCGGAGAAGACCGGCATCAAGGTCAAGCTCGAGGCCGAGAGCTGGGAAGACATCCGCCCGAAGGCCGCGGTCGCCGCCAATGTCGGCGCCGGCCCCGACCTCATCATCGGTACGCTCGATGATCCCCACAAATTCCCGGAGAAGCTGATCGACGTCACCGACGTCGCCCAATATCTCGGGGCCCAATATGGCGGCTGGTATCCGGTCGCCGAGAAGTACGGCAGGAAGGGAAGCAACTGGATCGCAATTCCGCAAGGCGCGACCGGTGGCTGCCTGAACTACCGCATCAGCCACATGAAGGCCGCCGGCTTCGAGCAATTCCCGAAGGACACCGATGGCTTCCTCAAGCTGTGCCAGGCGCTGAAGAAGAACAACACGCCGGCCGGCTTCGCGCTCGGTCATGCCACGGGCGATGCCAACGGCTGGTGCCAGTGGGCGCTGTGGGCATTTGGCGGCAAGGTTGTCAACGAGAAGAACGAAGTCGTGCTCGATTCGCCGGAAACGATCGCGGCACTCGAATACGTCAAGCAGCTCTACGCGACGTTCATTCCGGGCGTGCTGTCGTGGAACGACTCGAACAACAACAAGGCCTTCCTCAATGGCGAGCTCAGTCTCACCCTGAACGGTATCTCGATCTGGACCGTCGGCAAGAACTCCCCTGATCCGAAGCAGCAGGAGATCGCCAAGGACATGGATCATGCGCCGATGCCGATCGGTCCGGTGGGTAAGCCGACCGAGCAGCAGAACATCCTGGTCTACTACGGCTATAAGCATTCGAAGTATCCGAAGGCCGTCAAGGAATACATCAAGTTCATGATGGACAAGGAGAATTACGACGCCTGGGAGGTCGCCTCGAACGGCTACGTCTCGCCGCCGCTCCCGGCCTACAATGACAACCCGGTCTGGACCTCCGATCCCAAGATCACGCCGTACCGCGACTGCCTCAAGCGCTGCCTGGACAATGGCTATGCCGGCGATCTCGGCTACGCCTCGGCCGCCGTCATGGGCGACTTCGTGGTGGTCGACATGTTCGCCGAAGCCGCCTCCGGCTCGGCCACGCCGCAGGAAGCCGCCAAGCGCGCTGCCGAGCGCGCCAAGCGCTACTATCAGGTCTGATCCGCTACAGGCGGCGGCGTCCAGTCTGCTGGGCGCCGCCGTCGTCGTTCCTTGAGGGGAGTTCGACATGGCAGTCATTGCCGAACCCGTCGCTGCGCAGGTCAAGCGCAGCAGCCTGTGGACCAGGGCGTTCGAGAGCCGGAATTTTCTCGGCGCCATGTTCATGGTGCCGGCAATCGCCATCCTGATCCTGTTTCTGGCTTATCCGCTGGCGCTCGGATTCTGGCTCGGCATGACCGACACCAAGATCGGCGGCGTCGGCCGTTTCATCGGTTTCCAGAACTTCGTCTCGCTGTCCAAGGACAGCGTGTTCTGGCTGTCGGTGTTCAACACCATTTTCTACACGGTGTTCGCCAGCATCGTGAAATTCGCGATCGGGCTTTACCTCGCGCTGCTGCTCAACGAGCGGCTGCCGTTCAAGTCGATGGTCCGCGCCATCGTGCTGTTGCCCTTCGTGGTGCCGACCGTGCTGTCGGCGATCGCGTTCTGGTGGATCTATGACAGCCAGTTCTCGATCATCTCCTGGGTGCTGATCAAGGCCGGCATTCTGACCCACTACATCGATTTCCTCGGCGATCCCTGGAATGCGCGCTGGTCGGTCGTGCTCGCCAATATCTGGCGCGGCGTGCCGTTCGTGGCGATCACGCTGCTGGCGGGATTGCAGACCATCTCGCCCTCGCTTTACGAGGCCGCCAATCTCGACGGCGCCACCAACATGCAGCGCTTCCGTCACATCACGCTGCCGATGCTGTCGCCGATCATTGCAGTGGTGATGACGTTCTCGGTGCTGATGACGTTCACCGACTTCCAGCTGATCTACACCATCACGCGGGGCGGGCCGATCAACGCCACGCATCTGATGGCGACGCTGTCGTTCCAGCGCGCCATTACCGGTGGCAACCTTGGCGAGGGCGCGGCGATCTCCAATGCGATGATCCCGTTCCTGGTCGCTGCAATCCTGCTCAGCTTCTTCGGGCTTCAGCGCTCGCGCTGGCAGCAGGGCGGAAGGGACTGACCATGACCACTGTGGACGACCAAAGCGTCGGAATGGACTATCTGGAAAGCTTCCCGAAGAAGTTTCTCCGGGTTTACCTCCCGCTCGGCCTGATCATCTTCTTCCTGCTGTTTCCGTTTTACTGGATGGCGGTGACGACGTTCAAACCCGATGCGGAGATGTACGATTACGAGAAGTACAATCCGTTCCTGATTGCGCATCCGACGCTGGAGCATATCAAGAAGCTGTTCTTCGACACCGACTATCCGCTGTGGATGTGGAACACCGTGATCGTCTCGGTGTCCTCGACCTTCATCTCCCTGTTCGCCAGTGTCTGCGCGGCTTACGCGATCGAGCGTCTGCGCTACACCGGCTCGCGTTATATTGGGCTGGCGATCTTCCTCGGCTATCTCGTGCCCCCCTCGATCCTGTTCATTCCGCTGGCAGCGATCGTGTTCCAGCTCGGCCTGTTCGACGGCAATCTGGCGCTGATCCTGACCTATCCAACCTTCCTGATCCCGTTCTGCACCTGGCTGCTGATGGGCTATTTCCGCACCATTCCCTATGAGCTGGAGGAATGCGCGCTGATCGACGGGGCCACGCGGCTGCAGATCCTGGTCAAGATCACGCTTCCTTTGTCTCTGCCGGGAGTGATCTCGGCCGGCATCTTCGCCTTCACCTTGTCCTGGAACGAGTTCATCTACGCGCTGACCTTCATCTCCTCCTCGGAGAACAAGACGATTCCCGTCGGCGCGATCACCGAGCTCGTCAACGGCGACGTCTACCATTGGGGCGCCTTGATGGCGGCGGCCCTGACTGGCTCGGTTCCCGTAGTTATCCTTTATTCCTTCTTCGTAGAGTACTATGTGTCGGCGATGACCGGCGCCGTGAAGGAATGATCAGCGGGGCCTGCCTGGAGACGCGCCACCACGTTTCAAGAGCGGCGCGTTCCAGCCAATAAGAAGGAGTAGGCTCTTGCACATTCTGGTTCTGGGCGCTGCCGGCATGGTCGGCCGCAAATTGTGTGAACGTCTCTTGCGCGACGGCCGTCTCGGCAAGAGCGACATCACCAAATTGACCATGCACGACGTGGTCGAGCCCAAGAAGCCGGAGAAGGCCGGTTTTGCCGTCGAGACCGTCTCGGGCGATTTTGCCGTGCCGGGTGCGGCCGAGAAGCTGATCGCCGGCCGTCCCGACGTGATCTTCCATCTCGCCGCGATCGTCTCGGGCGAAGCCGAGCTCGATTTCGACAAGGGCTATCGCATCAATCTCGACGGCACTCGTATGCTGCTCGACGCTGTCAGGCTGGTCGGCGGCGGCTACAAGCCGCGCGTCGTGTTCACGTCCTCGATCGCGGTGTTTGGTGCACCGTTCCCGGACGCGATCGGCGACGAGTTCTTCCACACCCCGCTGCTCAGCTATGGCACCCAGAAGGCCATCGGCGAGCTGCTGCTCGCGGACTATTCCCGCCGCGGCTTCCTCGACGGCATCGGCATCCGCTTGCCGACCATCTGCATCCGGCCCGGTCTGCCCAACAAGGCAGCATCGGGCTTCTTCTCCAACATCCTGCGCGAGCCCTTGGCCGGCAAGGAGGCGGTGCTCCCGGTCTCCGAGGACGTCCGGCACTGGCACGCCACGCCGCGCTCGGCCGTCGGTTTCCTGCTGCATGCGGGCACCATGGATCTTGCGGCCGTCGGTCCGCGCCGCAACCTGACGATGCCTGGCCTGTCCGCAACCGTCGGCGAGCAGATCGCCGCCTTGAAGCGCGTTGCCGGCGAGAAGGTTGCCGCCCGCATCAAGCGGGAGCCTGATCCTTTCATCGTCGGTATCGTCGGTGGCTGGCCGCGCAACTTCAACCCAAAGCGGTCGCTCGAGCTCGGCTTCACCACCGCCGAGAAGACCTTTGACGATATCATCCGCATTCACATCGAAGACGAGCTCGGCGGCAACTTCGTCGCCTGATCTAACCGATGAACAGCGTGGATATGACGATGGCGAGCGTGGCTTGCATCGGTGAGTGCATGGTCGAGCTCCGGCAGGCTCAAGGTGGGCAGGCCGGGCAGGGCGGCGGCTTGTTCTCGCGCGGCTTCGGCGGCGACACCCTCAATACCGCGGTGTATCTGGCGCGGCTCGAGGTCAAGGTCGACTATTTCACCGCGCTCGGCGACGACGGCATGAGCGAGGAGATGATCGCGGCCTGGAACGCCGAGGGGGTCGGCACCAGGCGTGTGGTGCGGCTGCCGGGCAAGCTGCCCGGCCTCTACATGATCCAGCTGGATGCCAATGGCGAGCGCCAGTTCTTCCACTGGCGCGACAGCGCAGCGGCGCGGCAGCTGATGAGCTTGCCGGAGACCGACGAGTTGCTCAACTCGCTGATGAGCTACGACATCGTCTATCTCTCCGCGATCACGCTCTCGATCTACGACCCGGCCGGGCGCGATCGCCTGTTCGCGGCGATCAAGCGCGCGCGCCTGCTCGGAACGCGCTTCGTGTTCGACACCAATTTCCGCGCACGCGGCTGGCCGGATCGCGACGTCGCGCGCGAGGTGTTTGCCACGGCGTTTGCGGCCGCCGACATCGTGCTGACCTCGACCGAGGACCTGCTTGCGCTCTATCCCGGCGAGAGCCCGGAGCAATTGATGGCGCGGATCCCGACGCCCGAGCTGGTGTTCCGCCTTGCCGAGCCCGTCAGCCTGCTGCGCTACCCCGGCGGCACAAGCGAAGTCCGCGCCGAACCCATGACGAGGCCGGTGGTCGACACCACCGCGGCCGGCGACAGCTTTGCTGCGGCCTATATCGCGGCCCGGCTCGGCGGTTCCGATCCGGTCGAGGCGGCCCAATCAGGGCACCGGCTCGCGAGCCTGGTGATCTGCTATCCCGGCGCCATCATTCCGGGCTATGCCATGCCACCGAAGAAGCGATACCGGCCGGCGCCCACGCGCCAGGCCACGAAGTAACGCGACCCAATCCAACGAAAAGATCCAGAAGATGCCCACTGCTGCCCAACAGAATCACCTCGTCGCGCTGTTCAAGGCCGCGACCGTCATCCCCGTCCTCACCATCGAGCGCATCCAGGATGCCGTGCCGCTGGCGCAAGCGCTGGTGGCCGGCGGCGTCCGCACGTTTGAGGTGACCCTGCGCACATCGATTGCGATCGAGGCCGCGCGGGCGATCATGTCGGAAGTCCCCGACGCGGTCGTCGGCATCGGCACAATTCTCAATCCGGCCGACTTCACCCGGGTCGAGAAGCTCGGCGTCGCCTTCGGCATCAGCCCGGGCCTGACCCCCGATCTGCTCAAGGCCGCCACCCACAGTTCATTGCCGTTCGCACCGGGCATTGCCACGGCCTCCGAGCTGATGATGGCGCTGTCCTACGGCTTCGACGTCGCCAAATTCTTCCCGGCCGAGCAGGCTGGCGGCATCAAGGGACTGCGCTCGCTGGGTGGGCCGTTCCCCAACGTGCGGTTTTGCCCGACCGGCGGGGTTGGCGAGGCCAATGCGGCCACCTGGTTGGCCGAACCCAATGTGGTCGCGGTCGGCGGTTCCTGGCTGTGCCCGACGGCGGAGATCAAGGCGGGGAACTGGGCCGGCATAACTGCCATCTGCCAGCGCACCCTCCAGGCCCTTAAACCAGCGTGAAGTCTTGCCATCCCTGGGCTAAGACTTAGGTCAGCAAGAGACCGCCAGGGAGAGAAGGCCATGACTGCCAGCATCGTCGGATGGGCGCATACGCCGTTCGGCAAATTCGACACCGAAACCGTCGAAAGCCTCGTCGTCCGTGTTGCCAACGAGGCGATGGCTGATGCCGGCATTTCGGCCTCGGATGTCGACGAGATCGTGCTCGGCCATTTCAACGCCGGCTTCTCGGCGCAGGATTTTACCGCCTCGCTGGTGCTCCAGGCCGACCCGAAGCTGCGCTTCAAGCCGGCGACCCGGGTCGAGAACGCCTGTGCCACGGGCTCTGCCGCGGTCCACCAGGGCCTGCGGGCGATCGCCGCTGGCGCTGCCAAGATCGTGCTCGTCGTCGGCGTCGAGCAGATGACCCGCACGCCGGGCCCGGAGATTGGCAAGAACCTGCTCAAGGCGTCCTATCTGCCTGAAGATGGCGAGACCGTCGGCGGATTCGCCGGCGTGTTCGGCAAGATCGCCAGCTCCTATTTTCAAAAGTACGGCGACCAGTCCGATGCGCTGGCGCTGATTGCGGCCAAGAACCACAAGAATGGCGTCGCCAATCCCTTTGCCCAGATGCGCAAGGATTTCGGCTTCGATTTCTGCCGTGCCGAGAGCGAGAAGAACCCTTATGTCGCAGGTCCCTTGAAGCGCACCGATTGCTCGCTGGTCTCCGACGGCGCGGCTGCGCTGGTGCTGGCCGATGCCGAGACGGCCAAGACCATGGGCAAGTCGATCGGTTTCCGCGCCACCGCGCACGCCCAGGACTTCCTGCCAATGTCCAAGCGCGACATCCTCCAGTTCGAGGGCTGCACGGTGGCCTGGCAGCGCGCGCTGGAGCAGGCAGGCGTGACGCTGTCCGATCTCTCCTTCGTCGAAACCCACGACTGCTTCACCGTCGCCGAGCTGATCGAGTACGAAGCGATGGGCCTGACGCCGAAGGGGCAGGGCGCCCGCGCCATCAAGGAGGGCTGGACGCTCAAGGACGGCAAGCTGCCGGTCAATCCGTCCGGCGGGTTGAAGGCCAAGGGTCACCCGATCGGCGCCACCGGCGTCTCCATGCACGTGATGACGGCAATGCAGCTCGCCGGCCAGGCGCCCGAGGGCATGCAGCTCAAGAACGCCAAGCTCGGCGGCATCTTCAACATGGGCGGCGCCGCGGTCGCCAACTACGTTTCGGTGCTCGAACCGCTGAAATAGGTCTTGTAGGGTGGGTTAGCTGGCGGCGGCGCGAAGCGCAGGCGCTGGCGTAACCCACCCCTTCTCTGTCCGCGTGGAAAGCAAAGAGGTGGATTACGCCTTCGGCTAATCCGCCCTACGTTTCTTGCGTTAGATCATGGTGGGCCGGTTCCAGCTCGCCTTAATGCTCCCATTGATTTGCAGGGACTGCATCATGAGCAATGACTACGAAGACTCTCTTTCTCTCGAATCCCTCAACGACCGCATCGCGATCCTCGAGGATAATATCCGCCAGTTGATCGAGCAGGCTGCCGCCGCCTCCGGCGAGCAGAGCGAGTCGCGCATCGCCGATCGCATCAACCAGCAGAACGACGAACTCGACCGCCTCATGAAGATCCGCGAATCCCGCCAGAAGAAATAGCGGCCGTCCTCGCGCATGCGGCCATACGCCGGCCGCCCTTGCGCATGCGCCGTTACTCCCCTTAGCTGGACCGAAATCGCGGAGCCGCAAGTTGAGCCCGCGCCATCGGGAGGATGCGAATGGGGCCGCTGAAGGGCATCAAGGTCATCGACATGACCACCGTGCTGATGGGCCCCTATGCGACCCAGATGCTCGGCGACTACGGGGCCGAAATCATCAAGGTGGAATCGCTCGACGGCGACGTCACCCGCCTGATCGGCCCGATGCGGCACGCCGGCATGGGCCCGGTGTTCCTCAACACCAACCGCAGCAAGCGCTCGATCTGCCTCGACCTGAAGAAGCCGGCGGGGCACGAGGCCGTATTGCGGCTGCTGAAGGACGCCGACGTGCTCGTCTACAATGTGCGCCCACAGGCGATGGCGCGGCTTCAGCTTGGCTATGACGTCGTCTCCGCAATCAACCCGCGCCTCGTCTATGCCGGTGTGTTCGGCTTCGGTCAGGACGGGCCATATGCGGCCAAGCCCGCCTACGACGATCTGATCCAGGGCGCAACCGCGCTCCCCGCGTTGATGGCGCAGACCGGTGACGGCGTGCCGCGCTACGTGCCGAACGCGCTGGTCGACCGCATCGTCGGCCTCACGGCCGTCGGCGCGATCTGCGCCAGCCTCGTGCACCGCGACCGCACCGGCCGTGGCCAGCGCGTCGACATCCCGATGTTCGAGACCATGGCCGCCTTCGTCATGGGCGATCACATGGGCGGCCTCACCTATGAGCCGCCGCTGGACAAGGGCGGCTACGCCCGTCACCTCTCGCGCGACCGCAGGCCGTACAAGACCTCGGACGGTTATCTCAGCGTCATCGTCTACAACGACAAGCAGTGGGAGAGTTTTTTCACGGCGACCGGCCGCGATGACCTGCGCGCCGATCCGAAGTTCGCGACCTTCGCCGGCCGCGCCGCCAATATCGACGTCGTCTATGCCGAGCTCGCGCGTATCTTCGAGACGCGCACCACCGCCGAGTGGATCGACCTTTTGACCAGGGCCGACGTGCCCGTGATGCCGATGCACGACCTCGCATCGATCCTGCACGATGAGCATCTGGAGGCGACCGGTTTCTTTCCGGTGGTCGACCATCCGACCGAAGGTCCGATCCGCAGCATGAAGGTGACGGCGAATTGGTCGGAGACCGAGGCCGAGCCCGTGCGACTTGCGCCGCGGCTCAACGAGCATGGCGCGGAGATCCTGCGCGAGATCGGCTACTCCCAGGACGAGATCGCAGCCATGGTCCGCGACGGCGTCACGCGCGCGGCGCCGGAGTAGGGAGGAGAAAGTGAGGGTGACTATTCTCTCATCCGTCATTCCGGGGCGGTCCGTAGGACCGAGCCCGGAATCTCGAGATTCCGGGCCCGATGCTTCGCATCGCCCCCGAATGACAGCGGGGTTTATGTCATGAGTTTCATCACCGGCGTCGGTCTCACATCGTTCGGCAAGCACGAAGGCTCGTCTTCGCTCGACCTGATGAGCAAAGCCGCGCAAGCCTCACTTGATGACGCCGGGCTCAAGCGCGCCGAGATCGACGGCATCCTCTGTGGCTATTCCACCGTCTCACCGCACATCATGCTCGCGACGGTGTTCGCCGAGCATTTCGGCATTCGGCCATCTTACGCCCATGCTGTGCAGGTCGGCGGTGCCACGGGCCTCGCGATGACCATGCTTGCCCATCACTTGGTCGAGGCTAATGTCTGCCGCAACGTGCTCGTGGTCGCCGGCGAGAACCGCCTGACGGGCCAGAGCCGCGATGCCTCGATCCAGGCGCTGGCGCAGGTCGGCCACCCCGACTACGAGGTGCCGCTCGGCCCGACCATCCCCGCTTATTACGGCCTGGTCGCCACCCGCTATATGCACGAATATGGCGTGACCGAAGAGGACCTTGCCGAGTTCGCCGTGCTGATGCGCGCGCACGCCTGCACCCATCCCGGTGCGCAATTCCACGATCCCATCACGGTTGCCGACGTCATGGCCTCGAAGCCGGTCGCGATGCCGCTCAAGCTGCTCGACTGCTGCCCGGTATCGGACGGCGGCGCGGCCCTCGTGATCAGCCGGGAGCGGACTGGCGAGCCAGGGGTGCGCATTCGTGGCTGCGCGCAGGCACACACTCATCAGCACGTCACCGCCGCGCCGAACCTGAGCGAGTTCGGCGCGGAGATCTCGATCGCCCGCGCCAAGGAGGCCACGGGCTTGGCGATCTCAGATGTGCGCTATGCCGCGATCTACGACAGTTTCACCATTACACTTGCGATGCTGCTGGAGGATCTCGGCCTTGCCGGACGCGGCGAGGCTGCCGCGCGCGTGCGTGCGGGTCATTTCAGCCGCGATGGCGCCATGCCGCTGAACACCCACGGTGGCCTGCTCAGCTACGGCCATTGCGGCGTCGGCGGGGCCATGGCGCACCTGGTCGAGGCGCATTTGCAGATGACGGGGCGGGCGGAGAATCGCCAGGTGAAGGACGCGTCGATCGCGCTGCTGCACGGCGACGGCGGCGTGCTCTCGTCCCATGTCAGCATGTTTCTGGAGCAGGTGCGATGAGCGAACGTCTGGCGGACTGGACCAAAGGCGAAGAGGCGATCACCTACCAGACCTGCGCCTCATGCGGCCATGTGCAGTATTTCCATCGCGCCTTCTGCGCGGCCTGTGGCGCGGCCGGTCCGCGCGAGGCGCGCGCCAGCGGCAAGGGCACGGTCTACGCGACCTCGCTGGTCTGCCGCGCGGCCACGCCCGAAACCCGCGCTCACGTGCCCTACAACATCCTGCTTGTCGATTGCGCTGAGGGATTTCGGATGATGGCCCATGGCGAGAATGATCTCGCGATCGGCGATTCGGTCGCTGCGAGCTTCAAACCGTTCGCCGGTAAGCTCGTGCCCTTCTTCACGAAGGAAGGGTGAGGGGATTTCGTCATTCGGGGGCGGTCCTGGGGACCGAGCCTGGAACGGGTATTCTGGGCCTGGCCTGTGCGAGGGCCACCCCGGAATGACGAAAACTCATAAACTCAACTACCGCGCGTAGAACAATATGCTGGCGATGACGAGCGTTGCCATCACCGCCAGCATATGCGCGAGCGCTTCCGAGGCCGCCCCCTTGGAGGCTTCCTTCATGCCGTTTTCTCCCTAGACTTGGGCGTGACTCATCGTTGCGCGCACTGCGCACCCGACGGCCAATTGTTTTTACTCGGAACACCCCACTCGACTATTCACCGCAATGTGTCCCCACGCGGCGAACATCGACTGTGCCAAGGTCGATCAGCAATGCGGCGGCAATTTGACTCGATGATGTTGCTCCTGCGTCGGGCTGCGAATAGAGTTTTTGGGAACTTATTCCGCTCGCGACAATAAGCCTCAAAAGCGTCAGGAAAAACTCAAGGAAAATCATGGCCCGTATCGACTACAGCGATCCGTCCAAGGCATCCGACCGCACCCGCGAAATCCTCGACAAGAACCGCAACGCCAACATTTTCCGCATGATGGCGCATTCTCCGAGTTATTTTGAGCAGTATTGCCGCCTCGGTGGTGCCATCAGGCACAAGGGCGAGCTCGATCCTGTTGTGCGCGAGCTCGCGATTACGCGTACCGGCATTCTGTGCGAGGCGCCCTACGAGATCATCGCGCATAAGCGCATCGGCAAGAATGTCGGCGTCAGCGACGCGCAGAACGCGGCGCTGGAGAACTGGCAGGCCGCCAGCTGCTTCGACGAAACCCAGCGGGCCGCGCTCGCTTTCACTGACGAGGTCGTCAAGCTGAAGAAGCCGACGGATGCGACCTTCAAGGCAATCGCCGCGAAGCTGACACCGGCTGCGCTCGTCGAGTTGCAGCTCTCGGTCGGATTCTACATCATGACGTCAAAGTTCCTGGAGACGTTCGAGATCGATCTCCAGCCCGTCACCGAAGTGGTGGGCTGATCAGCGCGAGCCGCGAGGGATGGTCATGACGATCGATGAATATGCGGCCTGGGCCGCAACCATTGCAAAAGTCGATGAGCATCCCTCGAACGAGCGGCTCTCTTATCTCGGCCTTGGCCTTGCCGGCGAAGCGGGCGAGGTCGCCGAGCACATCAAGAAGCTGCTCCGCGACGACTGGCTCGACAAGGCGGGTCTGGTCGAAGAGCTCGGTGATGTCATCTACTACTGGGCCTGCCTCTGCGCCGCGACCGGCCAGCAGCCGTCCGAACTGCTGAAGGCCAGCTCCGCCAAGATCAAGCGGCGCATCAGCCAGGCGGCGAGCCGGTAGAGAGAGGTATAAGATTCACTCACAAGAGGTCGTCATGCCCGGGACAAGCCCGGCCTCGACGCTGTGGAGACAACGATGCGCCGGCTCTGGGCCTCACGTCGACGTCAGGATATCGACCTTGGTGTTGGCCACGATCAGTCGATCGGCCAATAGCTGCGCCAAATTGCGCATGATGCGCTCGGAGGCACGCGGGTGTTGCCTGCGAAAGCGCTCGAAATCCTTCAGTGACACCTCGAACGCGGTCGCCGCCATGTCCGCGAACACGTCGGCGGAGCGGGACGTCTCGATCAGCGCCATCTCGCCAAAGGCCATGCCGGCAGTGAGTGTCGCCAGGCGCACGCCATCGGGCAGGGTGACATGCACGGCACCGCTGCGCAGGAAGAACAGGGCATCGGCGGGATCTCCCGTCGTGACGATCTTTGCGCCGGACTGATAGGTCCTGATGGTGCAGATCGAGGCGAGGTCCGTCAGCTCTTCGGCGCTGAGACCGTCGAGCAGCGGCTGCTCCGACAGTTCGGTGGTCTCGTGAAAATCGATCGAGCCGCCATAGCGGTAGACGATCTGGTCTTCCGCCCACTCGATTGCGGTGTCGAGCAGATAGAAGTCGCGGACATTCTTCAGCTCGGCGGTCCACTCCCGCAGCGTATTCCATTCTTTCGAGGCGCGCCTGACGCCCGATATCACCACGGTGACATCGAGCTCGGCGAGTTCCTCGAAAGCTTCCGCGAGGAGCCGGGCACCAGCTCGTGTCGTCGAGGTGACGCGGTGCAGATCGAACACGACGATCTGCGGCCGCGATTGCCCAGCGAGCCGGCGCGTCACGTAGTCGACCGCCGACAGTGACAGCACGCCAACCAGCTCGATCACACGCACGGCCTGGTCATGCGCGGCGAGAATGTCGCGCTCCTGCTGGCGGCGGACGCGGCGAGACGGGCTCTTGCCGATGTCGTAGTCGGCGATGACGGCGTTACGGGCATCGTCGCTGCGGTTGAGCATATGCAGGTCATAATGCGAGGACAGCGCCTCGCAGACCTTGATGCCGCGCACGCTGTTGCCGTGCTTGTCGAGCCTTGGCGAATAGCTGCCAAGCCCGAGGCGAGCGGGGAGCGCGGCCAGAATGCCGCCGCCGACGCCGCTCTTGGCGGGAATGCCGATCCGGTAGATCCACTCGCCGGCATAGTCGTACATGCCCGACGACGTCATCACCGACAGCGTGCGCGAGATCGCATAAGGCGTCAGCACCTGTTCGCCGGTCACGGGATTGACGCCGCGATTGGCGAGCGTTGCTGCCATCACCGCGATGTCGCGCGCGGTGACCAGCACGGCGCATTGCCGGAAATAGACGTCGAGCACGCCGGCGACATTGTCCGAAATCACCGCATTGGTCTTGAGCAGATAGCCGATGGCGCGGTTGCGGTCGCCGGTCTGACTCTCCGAAGCGTAGACGGACTCGTCGACCGCGAGGTCGCGTCCGGCAAATCGGCTGAGCGCAAGACGGATCTGCTCGAAGGCATCATTGCCCTTGCTCGCGTGGATCAGCCCGGTGCAGGCGATCGCGCCGGCATTGACCATCGGATTGAAGGGATGGTTCTCGGAATTGAGCCGGATCGAGTTGAAAGGATCGCCGGAGGGTTCGACACCGATCGCGCTCTCGACATGGCTTGCGCCGAGCAGGTCGAGTGCGAGCGCAAACACGAACGGCTTCGACATCGACTGGATGGTGAAGGGTACCCGGGAGTCGCCCACTTCGTAGACATGGCCGTCGAGCGTGGCGAGGCTGATGCCAAAATAGGCAGGGTCGGCTTTGCTCAGCTCGGGAATATAATCCGCGACATGACCCGTAGTTTCCGCAGAGAATTCATTCAGGCATGTGTCGAGAAACCGCAGCAGCGGTGGTTTCGAGCGGGTCCAGGCAGAAGCGGGCGGCGGTTGCGCTATCATTGCTCCCTTGTGCAACGCATTAAGCATACGCGCAACCCGTCGCGATCCGTATGCTCGCCCAGCATAACGCCCGAACGCAAGATGCCGCGCGCTATCCCGATATGATCGGTTTCAGATTGTCGCGGATCAGAAGCAGGCGGCGCGTGCTCAGCTCGCGACGATTACGATCGCTTGTCGCTCGGCAACAAAGTCATCGATCTTCACGAGCAGCGATGTGAGCGTACCTGATGCAGGCGAGAGCACCGGTATCTCCATCTTCATGGCTTCGACGACCACAACGTCGTCGCCGTTGGCGAGGGTTCCTCCAACTTGCACGGGAGTTGCGCAGATGCGGCCCGCGACGTCAGTGCGATCTTAATTTCTGGCATGCCATCGCCTTTTTGTTGTCGTCGCAAAATGCCTGAGGTAGCGTCGTTCACAAGTGGAATTTAATTCCGCACAGCGGAACAACCGGTAGGGATCATGGGACGACGTTCGGAGCGGTTAAGCAGGCAAGGTGCGCTCGCTGGCGATGCCGGTGAGGGTGATGTCATCCAGGTGGTGTCGCGCGCGTTCGACGTGTTGCGATGCTTCGAGGGCCACGAGGCGCGGCTCGGCAATCTCGAGATTTCGAATCGCTGCGGCTTGCCGCGTTCGACGGTGTCGCGGCTCACGCACACGCTGACGCGCATGGGGCAACTCGTCTATCTGCCGCGCGATCAGAAGTATCGGATCGGTCCGAGCGCGGTGGCGATGAGCGCCTCGATGATGAAGGGCGCGCAGCTGCGCAGCATGATCCGGCAGCGGCTTCAGGAAGTCGCCGAGCAATTGCCGGGCACCGTCGGCTTCGTCGTGCCCGATCGCTTCCATCTGGTTTATCTGCAGTTCGCGCGCTCGCCTTCCGCGCTCGGTCTGCACGAGGGCACCGGCAGCCGCATCTCGATGGCCTCGACCGCCGCGGGGGCGGCCTACACCGCGGCGCTGCCACCTGAAGTCGGCGATGCCTTCATCAACGACATGGAGCGCGAAGCGCCGGAGGCTGCAAAGATCCTGCGGCCGCGCATCGAAGCCAACAGGCAGTCGCTGCACGAGCGCGGCTATGTCACGGCCTGCGGCCTGTGGAGCCCGCACATCAATGGCCTCGCGGTGCCGATCTGGTCGCCGCAGTACCAAACCTTCGTGGTCGTCACGATCGGGCTATTGTCGGCGATGTATGACGAGCAACGCCTGGATGCTGAGGTCGCGCCGCTGATGCTGGCGCTCGGCCGCTCGCTCGGCAGCCTGATGGAGGGCGTCGAAGGCGATGCTTTCAACAACCGCATCTCGCGCAAACCGGTCGCAATGGCCGTGCATAACAATAACAAGCCGATGAGTTCGGAGGGAGTGAATGAACTGGAAGCCGGAACTCGACGAGCTCGCCCGGCGCGAAGCCTTCGCGCGGGAGATGGGCGGCGTTGACAAGGTCAAGCGACAGCATGACCAGGGCCGGCTGACAGTTCGGGAACGCATCGACAAACTGATCGACAAGGGAAGCTTCCACGAGATCGGTGCCGTCTCCGGCATCGGTGAGTACGATCCCAGGGGCGAGCTGAAGACGGTGACGCCGGCGAACTGCGTGTTCGGCCGCGCCAAGGTCGACGGCCGCACCGTGGTCGTCGTGGGCGACGATTTCACCGTGCGCGGCGGCTCGGCGGATGCGTCGATTTCGGCAAAACCCTTGATGGCGGAGGAGATGGCGCACGACTTCCGTCTGCCCATCATACGCATCATCGAGGGCTCCGGCGGCGGCGGCTCGGTCAAGACCATCGAGACCAAGGGTGCGGCGAATCTGCCTGGCGGTATCGGCGGCACGCGCTGGTATCGCTTCACGACGGAGAATTTGTCGCGCGTGCCTGTGGTCGCGCTTGGCCTCGGTTCGGTCGCGGGCTTAGGCGCCGCGCGTCTCGCCGCCAGCCACTATTCCATCATGACGCGGAAGTCGGCGATGTTCGTCGCGGGCCCGCCAGTGGTGAAGGCGCTCGGCCAGAATCTCTCGAAGGAAGAACTCGGCGGCGCCGACATCCAGACCAAGGCCGGCGCTGTCGATCATGCCGTCGACACCGAGGAAGAGGCCTTTGCCTGCGCCCGGCGCTTCCTGTCCTATCTGCCGTCCTCGGTCTACGAGCTGCCGCCGACCTTGCCCTGCATCGACAATCCGGAGCGGACGGAAGAAGCGCTGATGAAGGCGGTGCCGCGCAACCGCAAGCAGGTCTACAAGGTCAGGCCGATCATTGAATCGGTCGTCGACAAGGGCTCGTTCTTCGAGGTCGCCGGCAATTTCGGCAAGCCGATCATCGTCGGGCTCGCGCGGCTCGAGGGCAGGGTGGTGATGGTCCTCGCCAGCGACAGTTTTCACTATGGCGGCTCCTGGACCGCGGATGCCTGTCAGAAGGTGGTGCGCTGGGTCGACTTCGCCGAGACCTTCCACCTGCCGATCGTCTATCTCATGGACTGCCCCGGCTTCATGATCGGCCTCGACGCCGAGAAGGCGGCGACCATCCGTCACGGCGTTCGCGCCATGGCGGCGGTCAACCAGACCACCGTGCCCTGGTGCACGGTGATCCTGCGCAACGCCTTTGGTGTCGCGGGTGTCGTGCATCAGCCGGCCGACCGGTTCTCGATCCGCTACGCCTGGCCGTCGGCCTATTGGGGCTCGCTACCGCTCGAAGGCGGCATCGAGGCCGCCTACCGCGCCGATATCGACGCGGCCGAGGACAAGGCGGCGAAGCTGAAGGAGATCGAGGAGCGGCTCAACAAGCTGCGCTCGCCGTTCCGCTCGGCCGAAAAATTCTGGGTCGAGGAGATCATCGATCCGCGCAAGACGCGGTCGTTGCTCTGCGAGTTCGCACGTCTCGCCGAGCCGCTGCGCAAAGTCGGGCCACCGGAGAACATGACGATCCGGCCGTAAGCTCTGGTGTCCCGGACAAGCGGCAACGCGCGAGCGTTGCTGCGCAGAGCCGGGACCCAGAAAACCACAAGCGAGATATCGGAGGGGTGGGCCCCGGCTCTGCAACGCATCACGCCGCAAGCGCGGCGCGCTGCGTCGCGTCCGGGGCACGCAACGGAGTGATCCGATTTTCGCGGCTTTCGCGCTGTTGCGTCGGTGTTCGTTGGGAACTTAACCCAGGTTAATCGCGCACTTTCTTCCGCCGCTCTTCAGGCTCATTTCAGCCAAAGCAATATTGGTTTCTCGCGGCCGGGGCAGGACCCTCCAACCCAGAGTCCTGCAAATGATCAAGCAAGTTGTTTCTGCGTGTCTCGCGATTGCTGCCAGCTCTATTGCCGCCGAAGCGCGGCCCTATCGCGGCCTTCAGGCGCCTGAATGTAACGTCACTATGCCCTGCGACTTTTCATATTCGCAAGCACGCCCCGAGCGGGCTCCGAGGCGTCAGTTGCAGGCCTATCGCTCCATGCAAATGAGCGTGATGCCTGCCGGTAATGCCGCCGCCACGACGATCAGCGTCACCGGCGATCGCGTCGTCGGCGGCCGTCCGGCCGGCTGTCCCTCATCCTTCTGCGGCTGCGGCGCGGCGATCCGCGTGTTCGGTCATGTCGTGCCGGAATTGAATCTCGCATCGAACTGGCTGCGCTTTCCGCGCGCGGCGCCGGCGCCGGGAATGGTCGCCGCGCGGCACGGTCATGTCTTCGTTCTGGAGCAGCCGCTCGGTGGTGACGTGTGGATGGCGTATGATGCCAATTCGGGCGGTCACGCCACGCGCATGCACGCGCGTTCGCTGCGCGGCTACACCATCGTCAACCCACACGCCTGATACGACGAAGAGGGTGCTGCGGCCATCACACCCGCAGCACCTTGCCGGGATTCATGATGTTCTGCGGATCGAGCGCGCGCTTGATGGTGCGCATGATGTCGAGCTCGGTCTTCGAGCGGTAGTGGCTGAGCTCGTCGAGCTTTTCGATGCCGATGCCGTGCTCGGCCGAGATCGAGCCGCCCATGGAGGTGATGAGATCGTTTACGGCGCGGGTGAGGGCCGCGGTGTACTGGTTCAGCGTCTGCTGATCCATGCCTTCAGGCCCCATGAACGAAAAATGCAGATTGCCGTCCCCGATGTGCCCCAGCGGATAGGGGCGAATGCTCGGGAGGATGTCGAGCGTAGCCTTGAGCCCCTTGTCGATGAATTCAGGGATTCTGGAGATCGCCACCGAGACGTCGTAGCTGATCCCCGGACCCTCGGCACGCGACGCCTCGGCCATGGCTTCCCGGATGCGCCACATATTGCGGGATTGACTGACGGTCTGCGCGATCACCGCGTCGAGCACGCGACCGGCCTCGAGTTGACCTTCGAGAAATTGCTCCAGCTTCTCCGACATGCCGTCGGCGCCGTCCCGCCGCGGGCGCGAGGACGACCATTCCATCAACAGGTACCACGGCGTGTTCGCCTTGAGGGGATCCTGGACGCCGGGAATGTGGCGCATCACGAGGTCGACGGCCGCGCGGCTCAAGAGCTCGCAGGAGCCGACATTGTCTTCGGAGGCCGCATGCGCTTCGGAGAGGATCTCCAGCGCCGCGCGGGGATCGCGGATCGCGAGCCAGGCCGTGCAAACGTCCTTGGGGGCCGGCCACAGCTTGAGTACGGCCTTGGTGATGATGCCGAGCGTGCCCTCGGCGCCCATGAAGAGATGCTTGAGGTCGTAGCCGGTGTTGTCCTTTTTCAGCGCCCGCAATCCGTTCCAGACATCGCCATTGGGCAGCACGACTTCGAGCCCGAGCACGAGATTGCGGGCATTGCCATAGCGCAGCACTTGCACCCCGCCGGCGTTGGTCGAAAGGTTGCCGCCGATCATGCAGGAGCCCTGGGCGCCAAGGCTGAGCGGCAGAAACCTGTCGTGACCGGCCGCAGTCTCCTGAAGCGTTTCCAGCACGCAGCCGGCCTCGACCGTCATGGCATAGCCGACGGGATCGACGTCCAGCACGCGGTTCATCCGGCCCAGCGACAGCACGATGCCGGTATGGGCAGGCCAGGGCGTCGCGCCGCCCATCAGCCCGGTGTTGCCGCCTTGCGGCACGATCGCGACACCGTGCTGATGGCAAAGCCGGACCACATCGGAGACTTCCTCGGTGCTGGCAGGCCGAACGACGGCGCCTGCCTTGCCAAACAGCTGCCCGCGCCAATCGGTGATGAACGGCTGCATGCCGTGCTCGTCCTCGATCAAGCCCTTCTCACCAACGATCGCTCGCAGCGCATCGCGGAGCTGGGCGGTCAAGGCAACGGTCGGAATGGTGGGGACGGGTGACGGGAAGGCAGTCGGCATGTGGTTTCCTCTGGCGCATCTTGGTGTGCACTGCCGCGCGCGAAGCGCTTGAGGTCGTATTGTCCACGTTTGGGCCGCGAAGTCTAACGGCAATATGCCCCGAGCCTGGGCGCGCCCTTCGACAGCGGCGAGGTTCCGGGGCAATGCGCAGCGGCTTGGCTGGCCGTGGCGCAGGCAAGCGTTTTGCCCTCCGCTCTGGAGGCGTCCAGGCGCGAAGGGCAGGTGGTTCCCGATCTTGTCGGCTGCTATTTCTGCTGGATGCGGTTCAGATAATCGATCACAGCGAGGATGCGCTTGCGGACGACGACCTCAGGGCTTTGATCCGGCCCGGCCAGCTTCCAATAGGACGGGTCAACATAGTGGGGCAGGTTGACGATGGGATTGAATCGCTCCCCCCAAATCGGCATTTCACGCGTGCCGTGGGCGGGAACTGTTTTCATTCCATCGATGGTTGCATAGACGGCATCCGTGGGAAACACGCCGTTGTTGTTCTTGGCCAGCATGGTCAGATCGGCAGGCGGTACCCTCAGCTGGTCGCTGACCGGTCCTTTGCCCCTGGCATCCGCACCGTGACAGCTCGCGCAGGACGACTGAAACTCCCCCTTGCCGATGTCTGCGTCTTCGGCTTGGGCTGCAACGGCGAAACCCGCGGCAAGACCGGCTATCATCAAACACTTTAGACCATGTTGCACCATGTTGCGCTCCGACGCGGGCCAGCAAGGCCTCAATTACTAGCTGCTTCGTTCCCCGACCTTTTGATGCACATCAAGACCGGCTTCCGGCATAAGCTTGGCGCTTAGGCGCTCTCCGTTTCCCGGTGCACGTCATGCACGACGAGCCCCATGCCCTCGTCCGGCATCTTGATCCAGTCGCGTCGCTTCAGCGTGCGCTTGGTGTCCTCGTAGCCGGAGGTCCAGTGCTCGCGCATCGAGGTGCCCGAGAACTCGTGATCCTTGGCGTCGCCCTCATAGGCCTTCTGCTGGTAGATCAGGTGCAGGATCGCGATTTCAGGCATGCTGCGCAGGCTCGCCTTCAGGCTGCGGTCTTCGTCGGAGAGCTGCTCGTCCGGATCTTGGCCAAGGCCTTGTAGAGCAGCACCTTGAGATTATGGGTGCGACGGTAGACGTCGGTGTTGTGGCGGGTGCGCGAGGAATACATGATGTCCTTGTGGCGGGCCATCACGTCCTGGATCGAACGGGGCAGCACGCCACGCGCGCTGAACAGGTCGACCTGGAACACCAGCGAATTGAGCGCGTCCTCCTGGTCGAGCAGATGCTGCAGCGGCGTGTTGGAGACGATGCCGCCGTCCCAGAAATGATCGGTGCCGATCCGCACCATCGGCAGCGCCGGGGGCAGGGCGCCGGAGGCCATGATGTGCTCCGGCTCGATCTCGTCATGGGCGTTGTCGAAATAGATGAAGTTGCCCGAGAGCACGTTGACCGCGCCGACTGCAAAGCGGATCCTCTTCTCGTTGATGAGTTCGAAGTCGACGAGCTCGAGCAGCGTCGCCTTGAGGGCGGCCGTGTCGTAATAGCTCGTCGCCGTCTTGGCACCGACGGGGCTGAACCATGGATTCATCTGGTGCGGCGTGAAGAAGCCAGGTTGGCCCATCGCTGACGTCATCCAGGAGCTATAGAGGTTGCGCCACTGACGGAAGATGTCGCCGTCGGGCGTGTAGTGCCAGATCTTGCGGTTGGTGATGCGCTCCCAGAATATGCGCAGCGCTTCGAGCCGCTTCTCCGGCCTGTTGCCGGCGATGATGGACGAGTTGATCGCGCCGATCGAAACGCCGGTGACCCAGTCGGGCTCGATGCCGGCCTCGTGTAGCGCCTGATAGACGCCGGCCTGGTAGGCGCCGAGCGCGCCGCCACCCTGCAGGACCAGCGCGACGCGGTCGCAGCGCTCGGGCCGCCAGCCTCGCGCGGGCGGCTGATGGGTCTGGTGTGTCGGTTGCAACGTCCGGGCGTCCATAGCGATGCCTCCTGGCTAGCCCTGACGATTGCGTTCGGTAGTGACGGCGTGATGACAAGGCCGAAGTCGAGGGAAATCGTCACACCGCAGTCAATGACGACGGTTAGCAATCTGCGTCGCAACAGACTCTGCCGGGCGAGCATCACACAGGAGACAGCGATGCGTAGGGAAGACGTGCTGAGACTTCCGTCCATGCCGGCTGCTGGCCCGAGCTACCCGGCCGGGCCGTACCGCTTTGTCAATCGCGAGTTCCTCGTCATCACCTATGAGACCGATCCGGACTTGATCCGCGCCGGCCTGCCTGAGCCGCTGGAGCCGATCGACCAGCCCATTGTGCACTATGAATGGATCAAGATGCCGGACTCCTCGGGCTTCGGTAGCTACACCGAGTCCGGTCTCGTGATTCCGGCGCGGCTGCGTGGCGAGGAGGTCAACTTCGTCTCCCAGATGTATCTCGACGATGATCCCCCGATCGCCGCGGGACGCGAGATCTGGGGCTTTCCCAAGAAATACGCCCATCCCAAGCTCGAGATCGTCAAGGACACGCTGACAGGCACGCTGGAATATGCCGGTCAGCTCGTCGCCATGGGCACGATGGGCTACAAGCACGAGAGCATGGCCGGCAACGGCGATCTCACCCGCGCGACGCTGTCGAAGACGCAAGTAAATCTGAAGATGATCCCCGGCGTCGACGGTCATCTCGAGGTCTGCCAACTCGTCGCGATCAACCTCATCGACATCGTCCCGAAGGGCTCCTGGATGGGGACGGGCCGTCTACACCTGGTCCCGCACGTCAATGCGCCGGTTGCGGATTTCCCAGTGCGCCGCTGTATTGGCGCGCATCACTACATCGCCGATCTGACGCTGCCGTTCGGCCGCGTCGTGCACGACTACATCAAGGAAGCGCAGGCCGCGACGGGGCTCGCTGCGGAATAGGGCAGTGCACCATCATGAAGCTGTAACATTGACGTAATTGACTGCACTGAGGATCCGGAGGAGGCCAATAACGGTCCCCCGATTGGGCTGCAACGATGTGGGGTCAGCATGGCCGAGCCGGCAATGCTTGTCAGCGCGAACATTGAGGTCGCGCCTGTCATTCCTGGTCTGGTGTGGGCGTTTCGTCTGCACAGTGACGGCAGCGCGGAAGCGCTGCCGATCGACCAGCCGATCGAGTTCAGCCATGATGGTCGGCTCTGGCTGCATTTCAATTTGACAGATGGTCGCGTGCGGACGTGGGTTACGGCCTCGACGCTGCCGCCGCTGGCGCGCGAACTGTTGCTGTCGAATGACACGTTCCAGCAACTTCACGTCATCGACCATTGCGTCTACGGCGTGTTCTCCGATCTCGTTCGCGACATCGATAGTGCGACGGAGGAGACCGCGTTCCTGCGCTTCGCCATGACCGAGCATCTGCTGGTCTCTGGCCGTCACCAGGCGCTGTGCTCGGCGGATGCGACGCGGCGCGTTCTCGAGGGCGGCTACCGCGTCGACAATGTCGCGCATCTCCTGGAAAAGATCGTCGATGAGGTCGCCGACACGCTGGACAGGATGGCCGATAAACTCGGCCAGGAGATCGACGGCATCGAGGAACGGATCCTGGCCGACGACGCCAAGCCGGAGATGCGTCGCACGCTCGGAAGGCTGCGCCGGACCTGCGTCAGGTTGCATCGGCAGCTCACCGGCCTGCGCGTGCTGTTTCACCGGCTCGATCAGAAGAACACCGATCATCTGTCGCCGGGGCTGCGCATTCAGGCCGGCAAGCTCGCCCAAAGGCTCGACGGCCTGGATCACGACGTCGTCGAGCTCCGCGAGCGCAGCCGCTTGCTCGAGGAAGAGCTGCGTTTCAAGAACGAGGAGGAGAGCAACCGGCACCTTCACACGCTCTCGATCGTCACGACGCTGCTGCTACCGCCGACGCTGATCACCGGCATCTTCGGCATGAACACCAAAGGGCTGCCGCTCACCGATGTCGACGAAGGTTTCCTCTGGGCCGCAGCGATGATGATCTGCTCGATCGGCGCGGCCTATATGTTCATGCGGCGCACGGGCATTTTCAGAAAGTAGAGCATTCAGTCGGTATCAGCCGTGAGTGCGATTGCTCCAACATTTGCGTTGCGACGCCTGCTCGTGCTGGCGGCGATATCGCTTGCGAGCACCGGTGCATTCGCTGGCGCCAAGGACGAGAGCGCCGCCGACTGGCTGTTTCCAAAATGGTTCAACGAATGGAATGACGGGCTGACGAACAAGGGTTTGAACTTCGGCGCGGCCTACATCGCCGACAACATCGGCAATGTTTCGGGCGGGGTCTCGCGCGGCGCCATCCATTTCGGCCGACTTGATCTCTCGGTCGACGCTGACCTTGACAAGCTCGTCGGCTGGTCCGGTGGTCGGTTCTATGCCAACGGCTTCGTCATCTACGGCCAAGGGCTGAGCCGCAACTACATCCACAACCTCGCCACTATCAGCGAGATCGAGGCGCTGCCCGACCGGCGGCTCTACAACGCCTATTTCGAGCAGAGCTTGTTCAACGACCGGCTCAACATCAGGGCCGGCCAGCAGGCCGCCGACGTCGAGTTCTTCGACAGCGAGACCGATGATCTCTTCATCAACGGCACCTTCGGCTGGCCGGCCATCAAGGCCACCAACCTGCCAGCTGGCGGCCCGGCGCCGCCAATCGCGGTGCCCGGCATTCGCGTCAAGGCCGTGGTTGCGGACGATATCACCGTCTTCGGTGCGGTGTTCAACGGCAATCCAACCCGGCCGGGCGACGGCGATCCGCAGACGCGCGACAATCACGGTCTGGCCTTTCGCGTCAATGATCCGCCGTGGCTCATCGGGCAGGTCCATTTCGACTATCATCTCGATATCGGTGGAAGCTCGCTCGCGGGCAACTTCACGCCCGGCGGCTGGTATCATTTCGGCGACTTCGACAGTCAGCGCTTCACCGCGGGAGGAATCTCGCTCGCGGACCCAACCGGATCCGGCATCCCGGCAAAACTTCGCGGCAATTATGGAATCTACGCGGTGGTCGAGCAGACTCTCTGGCGGCCGCCGGGGGCAGCGACCGAGAAGACCGTGTCGGCCTCGATCCCCGGTGTCACCGGGTTCGGCCGCATCGCTTACAGTCCGCCCGATCGCAACTTGATCGATCTCTATCTCGACGGCGGTGTCGGCTTTGTCGGCTTTACCCCGGGCCGTTCACTCGACCGGTTCGGGATCGGGATGGCCTATATGCGGATTTCGGGCGCCGCCCGAAGCCTGGACGTCGATACCCAGATTTTCAGCGGCAACCAGAGCCCGGTGCGCAGCAGCGAGGCCCTGCTCGAGGTGATCTACGAGGCGCACATCAAGCCTGGCTGGCTGATCGCGCCTTACTTCCAGTATGTGTGGCGCCCGTCCGGCGGGATCCCGAATCCGAACGACCCGACCGGGACTTCGAGGATCGGTGACGCCGCAGTGTTCGGCATCACCACCACGATCAGGTACTAGGCCATCACGGGTTTTGGTTGCGGCTTCGGGTGCCGCGACAGGGCCAGCACGATCAGCGAGGCAAATACACAGAGCGCGCCGGCGATGAAGAAGGCAGGCAGATAGCTTTGCAGCAGCGTCCGCGACAGGCCCGCGCCGAACGCGGCGGTGCCGGCGCCGAGCTGATGGCCCGCGAAGATCCAGCCGAACACCAGATTGGCGCGCTCGGGTCCGAACTTCTGCGCGGTGAGGCGCACCGTCGGCGGCACGGTCGCGATCCAGTCGAGGCCGTAGAACATCGCGAAGATCGACAGGCCATAGAACGAGAAATCGCTGAAGGGAAGGAAGATCAGCGAGAGCCCGCGCAGGCCGTAATACCAGAACAGCAGGAAGCGGTTGTCATAACGGTCCGACAGCCAGCCCGACATGATGGTGCCGAAGAAGTCGAAGATGCCCATCGCCGCCAGGAGGCTCGCGGCCTGCACCTGCGGGATGCCGAAATCGAGACACATCGGAATGAGATGCACCTGGACGAGCCCGTTGGTCGAGGCGCCGCAGACGAAGAAGGTCGCAAACAGGATCCAGAACGCGCGCGACTTCGAGGCGTCGCGCAGCGTGCCGAGTGCAACGGCCGTGATCGAGCCATGGGTCACAGGCGGTGCGGGCAGGGGCTCGGTGCCCTCGTCGCCGAACGGGCGCAGGCCCAGATCGCTCGGGCGGTCCCGCATGACGAGCAAGACCGCTGCCGCTGAAACACCAAGCATGATGCAGACGAAGCCGAGTGCGAGGCGCCAGCCGAAGCGTTCGGTCAGGCTTGCGAGCAGCGGCAGGAACACGAGCTGGCCGGTGGCGACGCTCGCAGTCATGACGCCGATGACGAGGCCGCGCCGCGCCGCGAACCAGCGCGTCGCGATGGTCGCGCCCAGCACCAGCGCGGTCATCCCGGTGCCGATCCCGATCACCACGCCCCACAGCGCTACGAGCTGCCAGACCTGGGTCATTCCGAGCGAGAGTACGAGCGCGGACACGACGATGAGCTGCGCAGTCAGCGTGACATTGCGCAAGCCATAACGGTTGAGCAGGGCGGCGGCGAACGGTGCCATCAGTCCGAACAGGATGAAGCGAATCGAGAGCGCGGAGGAGATCTCGGCCGTGCTCCAGCCGAACTCCTTCTGAAGCGGAATGATGAACACGCCGGGCGCGCCGACCGTGCCGGCGCTGATCAGCGCGGCGAAGAAGGTCACGCCGACCATCACCCAGCCGTAATGGATGTTGCGACGGCCGAGCGCGGCCGAGAGCCAGTTCGAAATCATTGCCCATCAATCCAGGTTGGCGGGGTCAAGTACACCCGCGTCATCGTTGCAGTCTGACACAACAGAGGGAAGTCTGAAATGACAGACTTCCCTCAAATTAGGACATAGCGGCTGATCAGCGAGCCATGCGCTCGACGGCGATCGCGGTGGCCTCGCCACCGCCGATGCAAAGTGCCGCGACGCCGCGCTTGAGATTGTTCGCCTCCAGCGCATGCAGCAGCGTCACGATCAACCGCGCGCCGGTGGCGCCGATGGGATGGCCGAGCGCGCAGGCGCCACCGTTGATGTTGAGCTTGTCGCGCGGGATGCCGAGATCGCGCTGCGCAGCCATCGCGACGACGGCGAAGGCCTCGTTGATTTCAAACAGATCGACATCGCCCGCGGTCCAGCCGACCTTGTCGAGCAGCTTGCGGATGGCCGGGATCGGCGCCGTCGTGAACCATTGCGGCTCCTGGCTGTGGGTGGCGTGGCCCTTGATCTCGGCGATCGCAGGAAGGCCGTTGCGATCGGCGAGCGAGCGCTTGGTCAGCACCAGCGCGGCGGCGCCGTCGGCGTTGGCGGAGGAGGCCGCCGGCGTGATCGTGCCGTTGGCGCGAAACGCCGGCTTCAGTCCGGGGATCTTGGCCGGATCGACCTTCAACGGATGCTCGTCATTGGCAATGACGCGCGGGCCTGCTTTCTCGCTCAGCGTGATCGGCGCGATCTCGGCCTTGAACGCGCCGCCTTCGACGGCCTTGCGCGCGCGGCTGATCGTCTCCATCGCATAGGCGTCCTGGTCCTTGCGGGTGAACTGATAGGCTTCGGCGGTGGCTTCGCCGAAATCGCCCATCGAGCGGCCGGTCTCGTAGGCGTCCTCGAGACCATCCATCATCATGTGGTCGATGATGCGATCATGGCCGGCGCGATAGCCTGCGCGCGCCTTCGCGAGCAGATAGGGCGCGTTGCTCATGCTCTCCATACCGCCGGAGACGACGATCTCGGCAGATCCGGCGCGAATGATGTCGTGCGCCAGCATGGTCGCCTTCATGCCGGAGCCGCAGACCTTGTTCACCGTGGTGGCGCCGGTGGCATCCGGCAGACCAGCGCCACGCGCGGCCTGGCGCGCTGGCGCCTGGCCCTGGCCGGCCGGCAGCACGCAGCCCATGAAGACCTCGTCGACCTTCTCGGGCGCGAGCCTGGCGCGTTCCAGCGCCGCCCCGATCACATGCGATCCGAGCTTGTGGGCGGCAAGCGGCGACAGCTCTCCCATGAAGCGGCCGAGCGGCGTGCGGGCAGCGGAGACGATGATGACGGGATCGGCGGCTTCGGCCATGACAAACTCCCTGTGATGATCATTAAGATTATGATCATCATATGATGCGTCGCAAAAAATGCAACCACGCCGGGGATGAGAAAATGTCGTGGTTCGGATGAGAGCCCACGGCACACTGTCATCACCCGCGAAAGCGGGTGATCCAGTATTCCAGAGGCGCTGCGGCTGGAACCGAGGAGCCGCAGCGTACTGGATACCCCGCTTTCGCGGGGTATGACACCATTCGTGGAGCGCCTACCGCTTCCTGTTCACGAACGCCTGCATCAGCCGTGTCGGCTCATCCGTCAGGAACGACTCGCCGAACACCTTGACGCTGAGGTTCACCGACTCGGTCAGCGGCAATTCCTCCCATTGCCGCAGCAGCGCCTTCTGCGAGCGCAGCGCCTCGGGGCCGCATTCGAGCAGCGCCGTCACGAGATGCTCGATCTCGGCATCCAGGCCGCCCGGCGGGGCGAGCTTGTCGATCAGGCCCCAGGCCAGCGCCGTCGGCGCATCAATATTCTCCGCCGTCATCACCAGCCAGCGCGCCCGGGCCCAGCCGATCAGGCGCGGCAGCAACGCAGCGTGGATCACCGAGGGGATGCCGACCCGCACCTCAGGCATGCCGAAATGCGCATCGTGGGCGGCGATCCGGAAGTCGCAGGCGGCCGCGACCTCGAGCCCGCCGCCGAGGCACCAGCCGGGCATGCGCGCGATCATCGGGGCGGGGAATTGCCGCACCACTTCGCAGAGATCGCGCAGGCGGCTAATGAAGGCCTCCGCGGATTTCTGATCGAGCTTCGCCATCTCCTTGATGTCGGCGCCGCCGATCATGCTCTTCTCGCTCTGGCCGCGCAGCACCGCCACGCGGATGCTGCGATCTGTGGCGAGCTTTTGTAGCCCTTCGCGGACCGCGTCGGTCACGGGCGAGCCCAGAATGTTCAGCGAGCCGGCGTTGCAGATCGCGACATGGACGACGCCGCGCGCATCGCGGGTCACGCCGCAGTGATTGTTGAGCATTTCCATGGTGTGATCCGAAGCTTTCGTGGACATGCGCGACAACGCGCTGGTCGTGATTACTTCCGGGCCGAAACGCCCCGCTTGTCAAGCGGATGAGGCGGTGTTGCCAGCATGAAGTCCGTGGCATAGTATGATGAATATCATTCAAAGAGGGCTTTATGGCTGAATCCGCTCAACCCGATTTGTTTTCGTCCGCACAGCGCCGCGAGCGCGTGGTCGACTGGCAGGTTCCTGCGCCGGTCGCGGAAGTGGCCATGGGCCTATCAGGCATGGACGCCATGCTCGGCATCCGCGATGGCCGGCTGCCGCCGCCGCCCTTCGCAAAACTGATCGGCTTCGTCATGGCTTTTGTCGAGCCTGGCAGGATCGTGATGGAACTGGAGCCGCGCGAGGATCTCGAAAATACCATCGGGCTTCTGCATGGGGCGACTGCGGCCGCTCTGCTCGACACCGCCATGGGCTGTGCGATTTCGACGCGTCTCGAGGCCGGGCAGTCGTCGGTGACGCTCGACCTGAAGATAACCTTCCTGCGGCCGCTCTCGGTCAGGTCCGGACTGATCTCGGCCGAAGGCAAGATCATCAAGCTCGGGCGCCAGACCAGCTACACCGAAGGCTTTGTGCGGGACGGTAAAGGGACACTCGCAGTCCATGCAACTGCAACCTTTTCCATGATCGGTAACATCTTTACCGGGAATTAATGCGCCGCTCGGTCGATATCCGTGTTATGAGATGACCTCCGACATCCAATGAGAGCTGCATGCGCTATTCTCGGGAACACAAGCAGGAAACCCACGACCGCATCGTCAAGAAGGCGTCGGTGCGGCTGCGCGAAAAGGGCGCCCACGGCATCGGCGTCGCCGATCTCATGAAGGAGGCGGGCCTCACGCATGGCGGCTTCTACGCCCATTTCGATTCGCGCGAGGCGCTGGTGATCGAGGCCTTTGCCTACGCCATGGACCGATCGATGGAGCATTGGCGCAAGCAGTCCGATCAGGTTGCGCCAGACAAGCAGCTGGCCCAGATCGTGGAGACCTATCTTTCGGTGCTGCATCGTGACAATCCCGGCCATGGCTGCTCGATCCCCGCGCTCGGCGCCGAGATCGCTCGCGAGAGCCCGAAGACGCGAAAGGCCTTTGCCGGCAAGCTCGACGAGATGGTCGAGATGATGACCGATTTCATCCCGAACGTTCCGCGCAAGGCCGCGCGCAAGCAGGCGATCGCCACGCTGGCCACGATGGCAGGCACCATGCTGCTGGCGCGCATCGCCGGCTCCAGTGAGCTGTCGGATGAGGTGCTGAAGGCGGGCAGGGACAACGCGCTCGAGGGCGCGAAGCGCGAGCCGAAGGTGACGGCTGCGAAGAAGGCAAAGCTCAGCTAGGCGAGTTGCCGTTGAATGCGTAGGGTGGGCAAAGGCGCGCTTGCGCCGTGCCCACCATCTCTCTCAGTTGAAAAATGCGTGGGCACGCTTCGCTTTGCCCACCCTACGACAGCGGTGCTATCGCCCCGCAAACAGCGCCCGCTCACGCTCCACGATTTCCCCGATGTAATCTGCGACCGCCCGGATCCGTGCAAGATCCTTGCTGTCGGCGTGCATCAGCATCCAGAACGTCCTGGTGATCGAGACCTCCTCGGGTAGCACCGCCACGAGCTGCGGATAGTCGCTCGCCATGAAATGCGGCAGCACGGCGATGCCGAAGCCTGACAGCGTGGCGTTGAGCTGCGCGATCAGATTGGCGCTACGGAAACGTGCCGAGATACGCGGCGACACCTGCGGCAGGTAGTCGAGCTCGGGCGTGAACAGCAGTTCCTCGATGTAGCCCACGAACCGATGCTGCGGCAGGTCTTGCCGCGAGGTGATCTCAGGGAAGCGGTCGAGATACGCCGGCGCCGCATAGAGCCCGAGCCGATAGTCGAGCAGCTTGCGGCCGACGATGCGGCCTTCCTTCGGCATGGTCAGGCTGATCGCGATGTCGGCCTCGCGCTTGGAGAGACTGAACAGCCGTGCGGTGGCCACAAGTTGCAGATCGAGATCGGGATAGCGGTCGGCGAATGGGGCGAGCCTCGGGGCCAGGAAGGCGGTGCCGAAGCCATCAGGTGCGCCGATCCGCACCGTGCCCGTCAGCCGCGCCACGGAGCCGCCGACCTGTTCCTGGTTGGCGACGATGGTGGATTCCATCGCCTCGGCGCTGTCGGCCACGCGCTGGCCGGATTCGGTAAGGAGGTAGCCGGTCTTGCGCCGGTCAAACAGCTTTGCCGAGAGGTGTTTCTCCAGCCGGTCCACGCGCCGGATCACGGTGGCATGGTCGACGCCGAGCTGTTTTGCCGCAGCCGACACCGAGCCGCCCCGCACGATGGCCAGCACGAAGCGGAAGTCGTCCCAGTCGATGCTACCTTGATCCAGCATTTTCGCACATCTATGGTGCAATATATCAGACTTGAATCCCAATAAATGCAGGTCGATAGGATTTGTCAAAGCGTTCAGGCGCGACTTCCAAGGAGATCATTCCATGCGTTCAGTCGGACATTTCATCGGTGGCAAGGAAGTCAAGGGTACGTCGGGCCGGACGGCAGACGTCTTCGAGCCGATGACCGGTGACGTTCAGGCCAAGGTCGCGCTGGCGTCCAAGGCCGAGGTTCGCGCCGCCGTCGAGAACGCCCGCGCCGCTCAGCCCGAATGGGCGGCGACCAATCCGCAGCGCCGTGCCCGCGTCATGACGAAGTTCGTGGAGCTGGTGCAGCGCGACTACGACAAGCTCGCCGAGCTACTGGCGCGCGAGCACGGCAAGACCGTGCCCGACGCCAAGGGCGATATCCAGCGCGGCCTCGAGGTCGCCGAGTTCGCCTGCGGCATCCCGCATTTGATGAAGGGCGAGTATACCGAGGGCGCCGGCCCCGGCATCGATATCTATTCCATGCGCCAGCCGCTCGGCGTCGTCGCCGGCATTACGCCGTTCAATTTCCCGGCGATGATCCCGATGTGGAAGTTCGCGCCCGCGATCGCCTGCGGCAACGCCTTCATCCTGAAGCCGTCGGAGCGTGATCCCGGCGTGCCGATGAAGCTTGCCGAACTGATGATCGAGGCGGGCCTGCCGGCCGGTATCCTCAATGTCGTCAACGGCGACAAGGAAGCCGTCGACGCCATCCTCGACGACCCTGACATCAAGGCCGTCGGCTTCGTCGGCTCCACGCCGATCGCGCAGTACATCTATGAGCGCGCCGCCCAGACCGGCAAGCGCTGCCAGTGTTTTGGCGGTGCCAAGAACCACGCCATCATCATGCCTGATGCCGATATGGACCAGGCCGTCGATGCGCTGATCGGCGCGGGCTACGGCTCGGCCGGCGAGCGCTGCATGGCCGTCTCGGTTGCCGTTCCCGTCGGCAAGGCCACCGCCGATCGCCTGATGGACAAGCTGATCCCGCGCGTCGAGAGCCTGAAGATCGGCACCTCGATCGATCCGTCGGCCGATTACGGTCCGCTGGTGACACGCGAGGCGGTCGAGAAGGTCAAGAGCTACATCGATATCGGCATCAAGGAAGGCGCGACGCTCGCCGTCGACGGCCGCGGCTTCAAGATGCAGGGCTACGAGAAGGGCTTCTATCTCGGCGGCTCGCTGTTCGACAACGTCACCAAGGACATGCGGATCTACAAGGAAGAAATCTTCGGGCCCGTGCTTTCGGTCGTGCGCGCGCACGACTACAAGGAGGCGCTGGCGCTGCCGTCGGAGCATGATTACGGCAACGGCGTTGCCATCTTTACCCGCGACGGCGATGCTGCGCGCGACTTCGCGGCCAAGGTCAATGTCGGCATGGTCGGCATCAACGTGCCGATCCCGGTGCCGATCGCTTACTACACCTTCGGCGGCTGGAAGAAGTCGGGCTTCGGCGATCTCAACCAGCACGGCCCGGACTCGGTCCGCTTCTATACCAAGACCAAGACGGTGACCTCGCGCTGGCCGTCCGGCGTCAAGGAAGGTGCGGAGTTCTCGATCCCGCTGATGAAGTAATCCGTTCAGGAGCGAGGGCACGATGCAATTCGCTCTGAACGAGGATCAGGTCGCGGTTCGCGATATGGCGTTGGCGTTTGCGGCGGAAAAGATCGCGCCGCACGCGCTGCGCTGGGACGAGGAGAAGCACTTTCCCGTCGACGTGATGCGCGAGGCGGCAAGCCTCGGCATGGGCGGCATCTACATCCGCGACGATGTCGGCGGCTCCGCGATGTCGCGGTTCGACGCAGCGCTGATCTTCGAGGCGCTGGCGACGGGTTGTCCGACCACCTCGGCCTTCATCTCGATTCATAACATGGCGAGCTGGATGATCGATGCCTTCGGCAGCGACACCCAGCGCCACCAATGGCTGCCGAAGCTCTGCACGATGGAGCTGATCGCGAGCTACTGCCTGACCGAGCCAGGCGCCGGCTCCGATGCAGCGGCGCTGCGAACGCGTGCGGTGCGCGATGGCGATCATTACGTGCTCAACGGTCAGAAGCAGTTCATCTCCGGCGCTGGCGGTACCGACCTTTTGGTCGCGATGGTCAGGACCGGCGTTGATGGCCCCGGCGGCATCTCGACCCTCGTCATCGATGGCAAGACGCCGGGCGTCTCCTTCGGCGCCAATGAGCGCAAGATGGGCTGGAACGCGCAGCCGACCCGCGCCGTGATGTTCGAGAACGCCCGCGTGCCTGTTGCCGCCAGGCTGAGCGAGGAGGGGATCGGCTTCAAGATCGCGATGGCTGGCCTCGACGGCGGCCGCCTCAACATCACCGCATGTTCGCTTGGCGGCGCACAGACCGCGCTCGACAAGGCACGCGCCTACATGAAGGAGCGCAAGGCGTTTGGAAAGCGTCTGGACGAATTCCAGGCGCTGCAGTTCAAGCTCGCCGACATGGCCATCGAGCTCGAGGCCGCACGCACCTTCCTGTGGCGCGCTGCGGCGGCGCTCGATCGAAAGGACCCCGACGCCACCATGCTGTGCGCGATGGCCAAGCGTTTCGGCACCGATGTCGGCTTCGAGGTTGCCAACCATGCGCTGCAGCTGCACGGCGGCTACGGCTATCTCAGCGAATACGGCATCGAGAAGATCGTGCGCGATCTGCGCGTGCACCAGATCCTCGAAGGCACCAATGAAATCATGCGGCTCATCGTGGCGCGCAAGCTGATCGAGGGCGCGCGATGAATGCAGTGGAAGAGGGCGATCTGATCGTCCGTCGCGAGGATGCGGCGGGCGTGATCCGCCTCAACCGCCCAAAGGCGATCAACGCCATGACGCTGGAGATGTCCGAGGGTATCGACGCGGCGCTCGATCGCTTCGAGACCGATCCTGAAGTTGCCGTCATCATTCTGGAAGGCGCGGGCGAGCGTGGCCTTTGTGCCGGCGGTGACATCCGCGGCCTCTGGGAGAGCTCGCGCGAAGGCGGCGATCTCGGCGCTCGGTTCTGGCGCCAGGAATACGTCATGAACGCGCGGATCGCGAAGTATCCGAAACCGTATGTCGCATTCATGGACGGTCTGGTGATGGGCGGCGGCGTTGGGCTTTCGGGCCATGCCAGCCACCGTGTCGTGACCGATCGCACCAAGCTGGCCATGCCCGAGGTAGGGCTCGGCTTCTTCCCCGATGTCGGCGGCACCTGGCTGCTGTCGCGCTCGCCCGGCGAGATCGGTACCTATTTTGGTCTCACCGGCCAGACCATGAATGGCCCGGATGCGATCCACGCCAAGTTCGCGGACGCCGAGGTGCCGGCTGCAAAGTGGCTGGAGCTGCGCGAGGCGCTGACCAAGGTTCGCCCTGGCGTGACAGCATCCGACGTCACCAAGCTGATCAACGATTTTGCCACTGGCGAGACCGCAGGGCCCGTGGCCGCAAAAGAGCCGCTCATCGATGCCCTGTTCGGCTTCGACCGCATGGAAGACATTTTCGCCGCGCTCAAGCGCGACGGCTCGGAGTTCGCGCTGGCGACGCTGAAGGCACTCAACGAAAAATCGCCGCGTGGCATGGTGGTGACGCTGAAGCTGCTGAGGCTCGCGCGAACCGCGTTGAGCCTGGAAGAGTGCCTGGTGCGCGAATATCGCGCCGCCTGCGAAGTTTTTCGCAGCGACGATTTCCGCGAGGGGGTGCGCGCCGCCGTGATCGACAAGGATCGCAATCCGACCTGGTCGCCGCCGCGGGTCGAGGACGTGACGCAAGAGATGCTGGCGCCGTATCTGGCCGAGATCGGCCCTGACGAGCTCAAGTTCAACTAACAACGTTCAAGCGGAGGAAATAACAATGGCCACGATCGCATTCATCGGTCTCGGCAACATGGGTGGCCCGATGGCTGCCAATCTCGTCAAGGCCGGCCACAAGGTGGTGGCGTTCGATCTCGTCGAGGCCTCCCGCAATCACGCCAAGGCCGACGGTGCCGGCATCGCCGACAGTGCAACGGCTGCGGTGAAAGGCGCCGACGTCGTCGTCACCATGCTCCCCGCAGGCAAGCATGTGCTCGGCGTCTGGAACGAGGTCGTTCCTGCGATGACCAAGGGCGCGCTGATCATCGACAGCTCCACCATCGACGTCGAGAGCGCGAGGGCCGCTCATGTGCTCGCCGCCAAGAACGGCGTGCTCTCGGTCGATGCACCGGTCTCCGGCGGTACCGGCGGTGCCAAGGGCGCCACGCTCACCTTCATGTGCGGTGGCGAGGAGGGCGCGTTCGCGGCAGCCAAGCCCGTGCTGGAGAAGATGGGCAAGAAGATCGTGCATTGTGGCGGCAGCGGCGCAGGGCAGGCGGCCAAGATCTGCAACAACATGATCCTCGGTATTTCCATGATCGCGGTGAGCGAGGCGTTTGCGTTGGCTGAGAAGCTCGGCCTCTCGCATCAGGCGCTGTTCGATGTCGCCTCGACCTCGTCGGGCCAGTGCTGGTCGCTGACGACCTATTGCCCGGTTCCGGGCCCGGTGCCGACGTCCCCCGCCAATAACGACTATAAGCCGGGCTTCGCCTCGGCGCTGATGGTGAAGGACCTGACCCTGGCGCAGGACGCCGCGAAGGCCGCGGGCGCCGCTACGCCGCTCGGCAAGCATGCGCAGGAGATCTATCAGTCTTTCGACGCAGCCGGCCAGGGCGGGGTGGATTTTTCCGGAATTATCAAGCACGTTAGGGGGCTAGCCGGGAAAGCCTAATGACGACATTTCAGGACGCGCGCGCGTTTCTGCTTCACAACCGCACGGATTACGAGACAGCGGTCCGGGATTTCCGCTGGCCTGATCCTGCCCCCTTCAATTGGGCGCTCGACTGGTTCGACGCCGAGCTGGCGACGAACGCGGAGAGCAAGGACCGGCCCGCGCTCTGGATTGTCGATGCTGCGCAGGACAAGCAGACCAAGCTATCCTTCGCGGCGCTCTCCAGGCGCTCCAATCAGGTGGCCAACTTCCTTCGCGCGCAGGGCCTGAAGCGCGGCGATCATCTCCTGCTGTTGCTCGGCAATGTGGTTCCGCTGTGGGAGACTATGCTCGCGGCGATCAAGCTCGGCGTCGTCGTGATCCCAGCAACCACGCTGCTCACCGCCGACGAGCTGCGCGATCGACTCGATCGCGGCAGAGCGAAGGCGGTTGTTGCCGCAGAGGATCAGGTTGCGAAATTCGCAAGCCTTGGTGCCGAGAACATCGTTCGCATCGTGGTCGGCACGGCCTCCGACGGTTGGCTCGCCTACGACGAAGCGACGAGCACGCCTGAGAGTTTCGCCCCCGACGGCCCGACCAAGGCCGACGACCCGATGCTGCTCTATTTCACCTCGGGCACGACGGCAAAGCCAAAGCTCGTCCGGCACAGCCAGCGCAGCTATCCGGTCGGTCATCTCTCCACCATGTACTGGATCGGGCTGATGCCCGGCGACGTTCATCTCAACATCTCCTCGCCGGGCTGGGCCAAGCACGCCTGGAGCTGCTTTTTCGCGCCGTGGAATGCGGGTGCGACCGTGTTCGTGGTCAACCAGCCGCGCTTCGACGCCAAAGGCCTGCTCGCCACCATCGGCCGCTGCGGTGTCACGACGTTGTGCGCGCCACCGACGGTGTGGCGGCTGTTCATCCAGGAGAACCTGGCCGCGTTCAAGGTGGCCTTGCGCGAAGTCTGCGGCGCCGGCGAGCCGCTCAATCCAGAGGTGATCGACCAGGTGCAGGCCGCCTGGGGCCTCACGATCAGAGACGGCTATGGCCAGACTGAAACCACGGCGCTTGCCGGCAATTCGCCTGGGCAGAAGATCAAGGTCGGCTCGATGGGCCGGCCGCTGCCGGGCTACCGCGTGCAAGTCACCGACGCCGACGGCCATCCGGCCAAGGAGGGCGAGGTCGCGTTGCTGCTCGGCGCTGACAGGCCGGCCGGCCTGATGCAGGGCTATCAGGGCGACGACGGCAAGCTGTCGGGCGCCGAAGGCGAGCTCTATCGCAGCGGCGACGTCGTATTCGAAGACGATGACGGCTATCTCACCTTCGTCGGCCGCTCCGACGACGTGTTCAAATCCTCCGACTACCGCATCAGCCCGTTCGAGCTCGAGAGCGTGCTGCTCGAGCACGAGCTCGTTGCCGAAGCCGCGGTGGTGCCGAGCCCCGATCCCATCAGGCTCGCGATCCCCAAGGCCTTCGTGCTGCTGACCTCGGGCGCCGAGCGGACGCCCGAGACCGCGCTGTCCATCTTTAGGCATCTGCACACGCGGCTGGCGCCGTTCAAGCGGATCCGCCGCCTCGAAATCGTCACCGAGCTGCCGAAGACGATCTCTGGCAAGATCCGCCGCGTGCAGCTACGACGGCTCGAGCGCGACAATGATCGCAACGATCCGCTGCGCGGCCGGGAATTCCGTGAGGAGGATTTTCCGGAGCTGCCGAAAACAAGAAGTGAGAGCTAAGTGAATCAAATCTGGAAGAAGCCGCCGATCACGCTGGAGGCCTATCAAGCCATGGTCGGCAAGGAGATCGGCGTGTCGTCCTGGCACCTGATCGACCAGCCCCGCATCGACACCTATGCCGACGTCACCGAGGATCATCAGTTCATCCACGTTGATCCCGAGCGCGCCAAGAAGGAAACCGCCTTCGGCACGACCATCGCGCACGGCTTCCTGACGATGTCGATGATGTCAGTGATGTCTTATGAGGTGATGCCGGCGATCGCAGGCACCACGATGGGCGTCAATTACGGCTTCGACAAGCTGCGTTTCATCTCGCCGGTGCGCTCGGGCAAACGCATTCGCGGCCGTTTCGTGCTGGCCGAAGCCAAGCTGCGCAAGCCCAACGAATTGCAGTCTCGCACCAATGTCACCGTGGAGATCGAGGGCGAGGACAGGCCCGCTCTGGTCGCGGATTGGCTCGGGTTGATCTATTTCGCGTGAGTTGAGCCGCCATGGCCGGGCTTGACCCGGCAATCCATCGCTGCTCAAAAGCCTATCATTTGGTGCGCTCGAACCCTCTCCCCTTGTGGGAGAGGGTGGCTTCGCGAAAGCGAAGCCGGGTGAGGGGTCTCTCTCCGCGAGCACATCTGTGGAGAGAGACCCCTCATCCGGCGCTTCGCGCCACCTTCTCCCACAAGGGGAGAAGGAAGAAGAAGCAGGAATTTTATCAATGGCAATCAGGTTCGACGGACGCGTGGCCATCGTCACCGGCGCGGGCAATGGTCTCGGAAAGGCCCATGCGCTGGGCCTTGCCAGCCGGGGTGCCAAAGTCGTGGTCAACGATTTCGGCGGCGCGCGCGACGGCACGGGCGCCTCGCTCTCGCCGGCCGAAGCCGTGGTCGAGGAGATCCGTAAGGCCGGCGGCACCGCCATGGCTGACGGCGCCGACGTCTCGAATTTCGAGCAGGTCACCGCGATGGTCGAGCGCGCCACCAAGGAGTGGGGCAGCGTCGACATCATGTGCGCCAATGCGGGCATCCTGCGCGACAAGTCGTTCGGCAAGATGGAAGCGGCCGACTTCCAGAAAGTGCTCGACGTGCATCTGGTCGGCACCTTCTACTGCTGCAAGGCGGTGTGGGCCGGCATGCGCGATCGCAATTACGGTCGCATCGTGTTGACGACCTCGTCGTCCGGCCTCTACGGCAATTTCGGCCAGGCCAATTACGGCGCGGCGAAGTCAGGCATGGTCGGCCTGATGAATGTGCTGGCGGAAGAGGGCCGCAAGAACAACATCCGCATCAATATCATCTCGCCGACAGCGGCGACCCGCATGACCGAAGAGTTGCTGCCGCCGCAGGCGCTGCAGTTGATGAAACCGAACGCGATCACGCCCGCGGTCGAGTACATGCTGAGCGAGGACGCGCCGACCCGCACCATCATGGGCGCCGGTGCCGGCTCCTTCGCCGTGATCAAGATCATCGAGAGTGAAGGCATCAACTTGCCGGAAGCCGAATGGACGCCGGACGCGATCGCCGCGCATTTCGCCGAGATCAGCGACATGTCGAAGGCCAAGGCGCTCGCCGGTGCGTTCGAGCAGACGCAGAAATACGTCGCGCAGGCAGCGTCACGGGCGGGGATCAAGCTCTGAGTGACGTCGCCGTCATCGGTGCCGGTCCCGCCGGGCTGATGGCGGCGGAGATGCTGGCGCAAGGCGGCGCCAGCGTCACCGTCTACGATGCCATGCCGTCGGCGGGGCGCAAATTTCTGATGGCGGGCCGGGGCGGGCTCAATCTCACCCACAGCGAGCCGCTGGCGGATTTCCTCCCCCGCTACCGCGAAGCAATGCCGCATCTGCGGGCTGCGGTCGAAGCGTTTCCGCCGGATGCACTGCGTGACTGGAGCGAGGGCCTGGGGCAGCTGACCTTCGTCGGCAGCAGCGGACGGGTATTTCCAAAGACCTTCAAGGCGTCGCCCTTGCTGCGCGCCTGGCTGCGACGGCTTGATGCATCAGGCGTGCAATTCGCATTCCGGCATCGCTGGACGGGATGGGACGCCCAGGGGCGACTCGAATTTCAAACGCCCAATGGCCAGCTTGCGATCGTGGCCGGCGCAACCGTGCTCGCGCTCGGCGGCGCGAGCTGGCCGCGGCTCGGCTCGGACGGTGCGTGGGTCGATCGGCTTGTCGCGAAGGGCGTTGCCATCTCAAAACTTCGGCCGGCCAATTCCTGTTTCACGGTCGCGTGGTCCGACGTGTTTCGGGATCGGTTCGAAGGCCAGCCGCTCAAAGGCGTGGCGCTGACGATCGGTCCGCACACCGTGCGCGGGGAGGCCATGATCACGCGCACCGGCATCGAAGGCGGTGCGATCTACGCACTGTCGGCGGAGCTGCGTGAAGCGGTGCTGGGGATAGGCGAGGCAACGTTGACGATCGCGTTGCGGCCTGATCTCAACAGGGCAACGCTGACAACGCGCCTGTCAGGTAACCGCGGCAAGCAGTCGCTGGCAAATTTCCTGCGCAAGGCGGCGCAGGTGTCGCCGGTCGGCATCGGCCTGATGCAGGAGGCGGCCATCGCCTCCGGCCGGCCGCTGGCCGCGTTTTCGCCGACGGAGCTCGCGCATCTGGTGAACGCGATTCCGGTCCGGCTCACAGGCGTCGCCCCGATCGAACGCGCGATCTCGACTGCAGGAGGCGTGATGTTCGATGAGCTCGACGAGCACTTCATGCTGCGCAAGCTGCCCGGCGTGTTCGCGGCCGGCGAGATGCTGGACTGGGAGGCGCCGACCGGCGGGTACTTGCTGCAAGCGTCGTTCGCGACCGGTGCGGCAGCAGGGCGGGGCGTGCTCGCGTGGCTGAAGCGTTCTTAGAACGCCGCCGCCCTTCGAGGGCCGCTGAAGAAGCGGCCACCTCAGGGTGACGGCTTTGAGAGCGCCGTCGTGTCACTCCGAGGACCATTTCAAGAGAGCGTCATCCTGAGGTGCGAGTGGCGCGATGCAAAGCATCGCGCCGGGAGCCTCGAAGGATGCGCGGGCGCTCGACGCCTACGGCTTCGCGCCTAACGCAGTTTCCCCCGCGCCGCCACCGGCAGCGTGCCGATGATTTCCTCGCCGCGGACCATCAACACCTCGTCCATCATGTTGACAACGACACACACATGGTTCGGCACGATGCGGACGACGTCGCCGACATTGGGCCGCGTGTTGCTGCGGGAGAGGTCGAGGAAGCCGTGCTCCTCGGCGAACTTCGCGATTCTGGCTTCGGGGTGCTCCAGAATGAGGCCGTGGCCATCGAGCCCGCCGGTATCCGATGTCAGCGTCTTTGAACCGGCGTCGAGAATGCCGCGCTCGGGCGCGGCACGGCTCACCACTGTCGAATAGATATGCAGCGCGCAATCGTCCCAGGTGGCGACGCCGGCGCCGACCTGCATGCGGTCGTTGTAGATATAGGTGCCGAAGCGATGCTCGGTGCCGCCCTTGAGCTTGCCGATGTTGACGAGGTTGGGCGTGCCGCCGGTCGAGACGATTTTCGCATCGAGCCCGTGCGCGCGCACGCCGGCCAGCGCTTCGTCGTAGAATTTCTGCGCGTCAGCCCAGCCGGTCTCGGTCGGGTACAACATGAAGCCGGCGAACTCGAGCCCCTTTGATGCAGCGATCTCGCGCGCCAGCGCGATCGCTTCGGCCGGCGTCTCCACGCCCGCGCGTTTGCGCCCGGTGTCGCATTCGACCACGACCGAGAGCGGACGGCCCGAAACTTCGGCGGCCTTCGGCAAGCCCGCAACGACCGTCGAATTATCGGCGGCAACCGTCATCCTGGTCTTGGCATTGAGCGCGCCGAGCCGCGCCATCTTCTCTTCGCCCAGGAGATTGTAGCTGATCAGGATGTCGTCGATGCCGGCATTGGCCATGATCTCGGCCTCACCGATCTTCTGGCAGGTGATGCCCTTTGCGCCGGCCGCGACCTGCATCCTGGCGATGGTCGGGTTCTTGTGCGTCTTGATGTGCGGACGGTTGGCAATGCCGGCATCATCACAGGCCTTCTGGATCCGCGCGATGTTGCGCTCGACCTTGTCCATGTCGATGACGGCGCAGGGGGTGCCGTATTCACGGGCAATCTTGGCGGCGAGAGTCGTTGTCATGGGTTAAGCCTGTTCTATCTCTTCGCGAAGCATTTCGAGTTCGAGCCAGCGCTCTTCGGCGGCGGACAGTTCTTCATGCGCCTTGGCGATGGCAGCCGACGTATCGTCGAATTTCTTGCGATCGTTTGCATAGAGATTGGGATCGTCAAGCACGCGTTGCAGCTTGGCGATGTCCGTTTGCAACGTCTCCATCTTCTTTGGCAGCGTCTCCAGCGCGTGCTTCTCGTTGAAGCTCAGCTTGCGCTTCGACGTGGAAGCGGGAGCGGGAGCACGTTCTTCCTTCTTCTCCGCAGGCGCCGGCGACTTTGCCGTCTCGCGCTTCAGGTCCGCGCCGCGCTGCGCCAGCATGTCGCTGTAGCCGCCGGCATATTCGATCCATTTGCCGTTACCCTCGGGCGCGATCACCGAGGTGACGACGCGGTCGAGGAAGTCGCGGTCATGGCTGATCAGGATGACCGTGCCCTCGTAGTCGCCGAGCATTTCCTCGAGCACGTCGAGGGTCTCGAGATCGAGGTCATTGGTCGGTTCGTCCAGCACCAGCAGGTTCGAGGGTTTTGCCAGCGCGCGCGCCAGCATCAGCCGGCCGCGCTCGCCACCCGAGAGCACTTCCACGGGCGTGCCGCGTTGCTCCTGCGCGAACAGGAAGTCCTTCATGTAGCCGACGACGTGCTTCGGCTTGCCGCCGACCATGATCTGGTCGCCACGACCGCCGGTGAGGGCTTCGGCCAGCGTCGATTTGGGATCAAGGCTTTCGCGGTGCTGGTCGAGCGTTGCTATCTCGAGGTTTGCACCGAGCCGTACCGTGCCGGTGTCAGGCGGCATGCCGCCGGTGAGCAGATTGACCAGCGTGGTCTTGCCGGCACCGTTCGGCCCGATGATGCCGAGCCGGTCGCCGCGCTGGATGCGGGTGGAGAAATTGTCGACGATGACGCGATCGCCATAGGCCTTGGTGATCCCCTTGGCCTCGATCACGAGCTTGCCGGAGGCTTCCGCCTCCGCTGCGGCGAGACTGGCGGTGCCGGCCGTGCCGCGATAGTTGCGGCGCTGGTCGCGCAGTGTATGCAGATTGGCAAGCCGCTTGACGTTGCGCTTGCGCCGACCGGAGACGCCGTGGCGCAGCCAGTGCTCCTCGTCGACGATCTTGCGATCGAGCTTGTGCTGGTCGCGCTCTTCTTCCGCCAGCACCTCGTCGCGCCAGGTCTCGAACGAGGCAAAGCCACGGTCGATCTGCTTGATCCTGCCGCGGTCGAGCCAGGCGGTCGAACGCGAGAGATTGCTGAGGAAGCGACGGTCGTGGCTGATGATGACGAGCGCGCTGCGCCGGGAGTCGAGTTCCTTTTCCAGCCATTCGATCGTGGAGAGATCGAGATGGTTGGTCGGCTCGTCCAGCAGCAGGATATCGGGCGAGGGCGCCAGCACGCGCGCCAGCGCCGCACGGCGCGCCTCGCCGCCGGAGGCGTTCGCCGGGTTCTCGTTGCCGATGAGCCCAAGCTGTTCGACCAGATAGCGCGCCTGGTACGGATCGTCGCCGGGTGCGAGGCCCGCCTCGACATAGGCGAGCAGGGTCTTGTGCTCGCCGAAGTCAGGCTCCTGCGGCAGATAGCGGACGGTGGCGCCGGGCTGCACGAAGCGCGTGCCGCTGTCCGGCTCGATCAGGCCGGCCGCGATTTTCAGCAGCGTCGACTTGCCGGAGCCGTTGCGGCCGATCAGGCAGACGCGCTCTGATGGTGCGACGTTGAGCTCGACGCCTGACAGCAGCGGCGTGCCGCCGAAGGTCAGCTTGATGTCTTTCAGTTGGATCAGCGGCGGCGCCATGATCAGCCCTGGCTCGTGGCGGCCTGGTCGGCGCGGCGGCGCTGGATCCGGCGCAGCGTCTGGTCGAGCGCCGAGAGGAAAGCGGAGCGGTCGCGCGGCGCGAACGAGCGCGGGCCGCCGGTGACTTCGCCGGCCGAGCGCAGATCCGTCATCAGATTGCGCACCGCCAGCGTCATCCCGATCGACTCCTCCGTGAACGGCTTGCCGTTCGGCGCGATCACGTCGGCACCCGCCTTGACGCAGCGGCTCGCCAGCGGAATGTCAGAGGTGATGACGACGTCGCCGGGCTTCGCCCGTTCCGCGATCCAGTCGTCGGCCGCGTCCATGCCGGAGCCGGCTGCAATGCGCTCGATCATCGGGTCCTGCGGCACGCGGATGAAATTGCCGGCGACCACGCTGACGGGCACGCCGTGGCGAAGCGCAACGCGATAGATCTCGTCCTTCACCGGGCAGGCGTCGGCGTCGACATAGATGCGGGTGGGGGTGTCAGTCATTCGCCGCGTGGTACCCCATTCGGGCCGCAAAGGCGAGGGGATTGACCGGTGTTCCCCGGGCCCTACGATCATCAGGGAAATAACAAGAATAGAGGGAAAGCCTAGCCATGCCGAACCGGCTCGAAACTTGGCGCGTCGAGGCCTACAACACCGCCAAACAGTCCGAAAACAAGATGCATGACGACACGGTGGCACGCCGCTTCGGCTTTTCCGGTGGCCTCGTCCCTGGTGTCGACGTCTTTGCCTACATGATGCACGTGCCGGTCGCCCGCTGGGGCCGCGATTTCCTTGACCGCGGGCTGGTCGAGGCTCGCTTCATCAAGCCGGTTTATGACGGCGAGGTCGCCGATGTCGACGCCACCGAGCACAACGGCCTGCTGACGATCGAGGTTTTCAGCCGCACCGAGCTGTGCGCGGCCGGGACTGCGTCGCTGCCGGCGTCAGCGCCTGTGGTGTCATTGGGTGACTATGTCGGGGTGCCCGCCGTCGCCGAGCGCAAGCCGGTCAGCCCTGAAACCTTCGAGACCGGCAAATGGTTTGGCACCACCCCGCGCCGCTGGGCCGGGCAGGATGCTACGGACTATCTCGCTGATGTCAGGGAGACCGATCCGATCTTCGCGCGCGAGGGTCTCGGCCATCCCGGCCTGATCCAGCGCGTGATGAACCGCGTGCTGGTGGACAACACCATTCTCGGCCCATGGATCCACGTCGGCAGCCGCATGCAGCTCTTGTCCGCCATGCGCGCCGGCGACGAGATCGTCGCGCGGGCCAAGGTCACCGCAAACTACGAAAAGAAGGGCCACCGCTTCGTCGAGTTCGACGCACTGGTCGTCGCCAACGGCACGACACCGCTCGCGCATTGCCAGCACACCGCGATCTACCAGCCGCGGGAGCAAGCGGCGGCGTAACCACCGACAAGGTCATTCCGGGACGATGCGAAGCATCGAACCCGGAATCTCGAGATTCCGGGTTCGGTCCTGCGGACCGCCCCGGAATGACGCAACTACGCCGCGCCCTTCGCGTCCTGAATCGCGCGCCACACCCGCTCCGGCGTCAGCGGCATGTCGATGTGCTTGATGCCATAGTCCGAGAGCGCATCGAGCACGGCGTTCACCACCGTCGACAGGCTGCCGGCGCAGCCGGCTTCGCCGCAGCCCTTGCTGCCGAGCGGATTGGTCGTGGCGGGCACCGGGTGATCGCCGACCGTCATGTTCGGCACGTCCTCGGCGCGGGGCAGCGCATAGTCCATCAGCGAGCCCGTGATTGGCTGCCCGCTCTCGTCGTAGCGCACATGCTCCATCAGCGCCTGGCCGATGCCCTGCACGACGCCGCCATGGAGCTGGCCCGCGACCAGCATCGGGTTGACCACCGTGCCGAAATCGTTCACCGCACTGTAGCGCACGATCTGCACGACGCCGGTATCAGGATCGATCTCGACTTCGGCGACATGGCAGCCGTTCGGGAAGGCCGAGGGCACCGGCTCGCTAATGTGGTCGACGTCGAGACTGTCGGGCACCCCGTCCGGCAGCTTGCCGTCATGCAGCTTCTTGGCGAGCTCCATGATGTCGATGCTGCGGTCGGTGCCGGCGATCGTGAAGTTGCCGCCTTCGAATTCGATGTCGGCCTCCGACGCCTCCAGCATATGCGCGGCGGCGCGCTTGCCCTTCGAGATGACAAGCTTGGAGGCCTCGACGATCGCCATGCCGCTGGCGGTGATCGAGCGCGAGCCGCCAGTGCCGTTGCCGGCGTGGACGATGTCGCTGTCGCCTTGCACGAGCTTCACGCTCTCGAAGGGAACGCCGAGCTGCGCACACAGCACCTGCGCGAACGGCGTGGCGTGGCCCTGGCCGTAGTCGAGCGTGCCGGTGATCAGCTGCACGGTGCCGTCAGGATCGAACACGATCTTGCCGAGTTCGGGGCCGGGCGGCGCGGTGACCTCGAGATAGGAGCCGACGGCGATGCCGCGCAGCTTGCCGGCCTTCTTGCTCTCCTTCTTGCGCTTGGCAAAGTTCTCGTGGTCGGAGATTTCGAGTGCCTTGCTGAACACCGCCTGGAAGTCGCCACTGTCATAGGTGACGCCGGAGGAGGCCGCGAAGGGCATCTGGCTCGACTTGATGAAGTTGCGCTTGCGCATCGTCAGCCGGTTGATGCCCATCTCGTCGGCGGCGCGGTCGATCAGCCGCTCCATGTAGTAGTTCGCCTCAGGCCGTCCGGCGCCGCGATAGGCTCCCATCAGCGTGGTGTTGGTCAAGACGGTCTTGATGTCGATCGCCATCAGCGGCGTGCGGTAGACGCTGGAAAAGTTCTTGCCGGTGTTGAGCGAAAGCGGGCTGGGCGCGACGCCGGTGATATAGGCGCCGAGATTGCCGTAGCCGGACAGTCTTGCTGCGAGGAAGTGCCCTTCAGCGTCGAGCGCCAACTCGGCATGGATTTTCTGCGCGCGGCCGTGGCTGTCGGACAGGAAGCTGGTCGAGCGCTCGTCGAGCCACTTCACCGGGCGCCCGAGCGCCTTCGCCGCGTACAGGATGCACATGTATTCGGGGTAGTTCACGTTCTTCATGCCGAAGGAGCCGCCGACATTGGCGGTGAGGATCCGCACCTTCTCGTTCGGCACCTTCAAATTCTTGGCGAGGTTGGCGCGGTTGCCCGCAACGCCCTGCGTCGGCATCTGGATGGTGTAGCGCTCGGTGGCCTTGTCAAAGGAGGCGAGGCCGACGCGCGGTTCCATAGACACCACGGCTACGCGGGTGTTCTCGATGTCGATCCTGGTGATATGGGCGGCGCTGGCGAAGGCCGCGTTCACCTTCTCCGCGTCGCCATAGTGATAGTCGAGCGCGACATTGTTGGGGATGTGGTCGTAGAGCTGCGGCGCGCCGGGCTTGGCAGCTTCCTCGGGATCCGTCACGGCGGGCAGCGGCTCGATATCGAGCTCGACGGCCTCGGCCGCATCACGCGCCTGCGCGAGTGTCTCCGCCACCACGAAAGCGACGGGATCGCCGACGAAGCGGACCTTGTCGGTGGCCAGCGGATGACGGTTGGTCTGGTGCAAAGGCGATCCGTCGCGGTTCTTCAGCGGCAGGCCGCAGGTGAAGGGGCCGTAGCCGGCGGCGTTCAGATCGGTTCCGGTCCAGACGCCGAGCACGCCCGGCATCGCCTTGGCGGCATCAAGGCCGATGCCGCGGATCACGCCATGGGCATGGGTGGAGCGGACGATCACGGCATAGGCCTGGCCGGGCAGGTTGAAATCGTCGGTGTAGCGGCCCTTGCCGCGCACCAGCGTGTCGTCCTCCTTGCGGCGGACGGGCTGCCCAACGCCATATTTTTGCAGTGCAATAGCGTTTTCGAGCGTGGACGATTTGGTGTGTTCTTGCATGGAATTGACCTGAAAAGCCGGCAATTGCGCGTTTGGGGGGCGCCTAGGGGGACCGGACCCTGCAAAAATAGCCCACGCTCCCGTTCACGACAACGCACGAATGGGCATGGTCCTATGTGATGCGATGTTGCGCATGTCAGCCGCGCTGCTAATGTTTCAGGCGAAAAATCAATTCCGGATCGGCCCCTTAGGGGCCGTGGAAAGACAGTTTGTATGAATGACCACACGCGGCTCCGCGATGGCCTTGCGCCGCACGGTGAGCTGGAGGGGTCGATGGCGGCGGTGGCGTTGGCCACCGAGCCTGCAGTATCCGCGCAGGCGCCGGGAACCGGCGTTTATGCGGCGCTGGACCTCGGCACCAACAATTGCAGGCTCCTGATCGCCTGTCCGACCCACGACGGCTTTCGCGTGGTCGATTCCTTCTCGCGCATCATCCGGCTCGGCGAGGGCGTCTCGGCGACGGGCTGCATCAGCGAGGCCGCGATCGATCGCGCCGTCGCCGCGCTCAGCATTTGCCGGGACAAGATCAACCTGCGCAAGGCCAAGCGGCTGCGGCTGATCGCCACCGAAGCCTGCCGCGCGGCCTCGAACGCGGAGAGCTTCCGCAGCCGCGTCGCCGCCGAAACCGGCATCGAGCTGGAGGTGATCGACCGCGAGACGGAAGCCTCGCTCGCGATGCTCGGCTGCTCGCCGCTGGTCGACCCCAGGGGCCGTGGCGCCATCCTGTTCGACATCGGCGGCGGCTCGACCGAGCTGGTGCGGATCGAGCGTGACCCGCAAAATCCGGAGCCGCGCATCAAAGCCTGGATGTCGATCCCGCTTGGCGTCGTGACGCTGGCCGAGCAGTTCGGCGGCCGCGACGTGACGCCGGAAATCTATGCGGCGATGGAGCGGGAGGTTGCCAATCACGTCGCGCCGTTCGCCGCGGAGCACGGCCGCGATCTCACCGACATGCATCTGCTCGGCACCTCGGGCACCGTGACGACGCTCGCCGGCATCCATCTCAATCTCGTGCGCTACGACCGCCGCCGCATCGACAGCATCTGGATGCACGACACCGACATCACCGCGACCATCAACAAGCTGCTCGGCATGAGTTACGAGCAGCGCGCGGGCAACAGCTGCATCAGCATCGAGCGTGCGGATCTGGTGCTGGCCGGCTGTGCCATCCTCGATGCCATCAGGCACGCGTTCCCGCTGCCGCGCCTGCGCGTCGCCGACCGGGGCCTGCGCGAGGGCATGCTGGTCGAGATGATGCGCGAGGACGGCGCGCTCAGGAACTGGTGAGATGGCGAAAGACACCACCGGCCGCTTGCACGTCCAGGTCAAGACCAAGGTCAAGACCGGCGGCAAGCGCAAGCTGTCGTCGAAGCTCTGGCTGGAGCGGCAGCTCAACGACCCCTATGTCGCCAAGGCGAAGGCCGCGGGCTATCGCTCGCGCGCCGCGTTCAAGCTGCTGGAGATCGACGACAAGTTTCGGTTTTTGAAACCCGGCATGGCGGTGGTCGACCTCGGAGCCGCGCCGGGCGGTTGGAGCCAGATCGCTGCCAAGCGCGTCGGCTCGGTCGACGGCAAGGGCAAGGTCGTCGCGATCGACCTCCTTGAGATGCCGGAAATCCCGGGCGTCGATTTCGCGCAGCTCGACTTCATGGACAATGACGCCCCTGGCAAGCTCACCGCTATGCTGGGTGGCGGCGCCGATGTCGTGATGTCCGACATGGCCGCCAACACCACCGGTCACCGCAAGACCGACCAGCTCCGCATCGTCGGCCTGGTCGAGACGGCGGCGGCCTTTGCCTGCGACGTGCTCAAGCCCGGCGGCACGTTCCTGGCCAAGACATTCCAGAGCGGTGCCGATGCCGATCTGCTCGCGCAGCTCAAGCGCGATTTTGCCACCGTACGTCACGTCAAGCCGGCGTCAAGCCGGCAGGATTCTTCCGAGCGCTATGTGCTCGCGACGGGATTTCGCGGCGGAGCGCAGGGGTAGCCTCCTACTTCGTCATTCCGGGGCGCCTCGAAGAGGCGAGCCCGGAATCTATTTCTCAGCACGTTCTGCGGTGCGATGGATTCCGGGTTCGATGCTGCGCATCGCCCCGGAATGACCGAGGATGTGTTCATCCCAGCCGCTGATCGCGCATGTCCTGCGTGTCTTCCGTCGCCACCTTGACGGCGGCGCTGGCGGCGCTCTTGGCCGCGCCCTTGCGGCTTGCGACCTCGATCGCCTTGCGGCCTGAGATCTCGTGGCCGGCATCGCTGGGCATCTGCCAGAAGAACCAGCTCGAGGCCGCCGAGGTCAATGCCACCACGACAAAGGCCGGCATGAACACGGTGGCATTGAGCTCGCTGACGTGGTTCAGCCACATCGTCGTCTCCACTGAGGCAGCACCGACCGCGACGCCGGCGGAGACGGCGAGCTGCTGGTTGACGCTGACCAGCGTGGTGGCGCGGCTCATCTGGGGGCTGTCGACCTCGGCATAGGCTACCGTGTTGATCGCGGTGAACTCCAGCGAGCGGAAGAAGCCGCCAACCACCAGGATGACCATGATGATCAGAAGCGGGGTCGTCACCGTGAACAGCGCGCAGACGCCGAGGAAGAACGCGCTGACGATCGCGTTCACCGTCATCAGATTGCGGAAGCCGAAGGCGCGGATGAGGCGCGCGGCCAGCGTCTTCATGCCCATGGCGCCGAGCGAGGACGAGAAGGTGACGAGGCCGGAGTGGAACGGCGACAGCCCGAAGCCGATCTGCATCAACAGCGGCAAGAGGAAGGGCAGGGCGCCGATGCCGAGCCGGAACATGAAGCCGCCGAAGATGGCCGCGCGCAATGTCGGCAAGCTCAGCAGCGAGAAATCCAGCACTGGCGATCCGGTCCGCCGGGCGTGAATGACGTAGAGCGTCATCGAGATCGCGCCGCCCGCAACCAGGGCAGCCACCGTGCTCCAGGGCAACAGATTGAGGCCGGCGACCGAAAGCCCGAACGCGATGCCTGCGAGCCCGATGCCTGCGAGCAGCATGCCGTAGAGATCGAACTTCTCCTGCGTCTCGCTCTTGATGGGATCGATGAACTTCAACGCCATGAAGATGCCGAGCAGCCCGATCGGGATGTTGATCAGGAAGATCCAGTGCCACGACGCGTAGGTCGTGATGAAGCCGCCGAGCGGCGGGCCGATCACGGGACCTATCAGAGCCGGCACCGTCACCCAGGCCATGGCGTTGACCAGCGCGCTCTTGTCGACCGAGCGCAGCAGCACGAGGCGCCCGACCGGCGTCATCATCGCGCCGCCCATGCCTTGCAGGATGCGCGCGATCACGAAGTCGGTGACCGAGCCCGACAGCGCGCAGCCGACCGAGCCGATCATGAACACGCCGACCGCGATCGCGAACACCATGCGCGCGCCAAACCGATCTGCGGTCCAGCCACTCGCGGGGATGAACACTGCGAGCGACAGCAGATAGGAGGTGATCGCGAGCTTCAGCGTCAGCGGGCTGGTGCCGATGTCGGCCGCGATCGCCGGCAGCGAGGTCGCGATGACAGTGGAATCCATGTTCTCCATGAAGAGAGCCGTGGCCACGATCAGCGGAATGATGCGTTGCTTGTCGACCATGTCGGGTTGGTTATGGAAACGGGACGGAGGGGGCGAGAATTTCGGCTTATCACCGCCGCTCCGCCGGGACCATTGCGGATCGGCGCATAGCACCTAAATCCTGCGTAACACTCCCCCGGAATGACGGGTGGGTGGCTCCATCAGGGCAATCCCCGCCGAATTTACGTAAAAAGCCTGTGCATGGCTGGCCGGCGGCCCGATTTGCTTTGATTCGTCACGCGGACATGCTATCGACCCGCGTCAACCCCACCGATGGGCTCCGATTCTCAAGGCGATGCCGCAAGGTACGCCGAGGGCGGCGCTCATCCATACTTATTTGCGGCAGGGCCGCAGGAAGGAGTTGGCAGATGGCCACGGTGCAACTTCAGGGCATCCGCGAAGCCTATACGTTCGACGACGTGCTGCTCAAGCCGGGCCTGTCCGACGTCATGCCGGGCGAAGTCGACATCCGCTCCCGCGTCACCCGCGCCATTCCGCTCAACATCCCGATCATGGCCTCGGCCATGGACACCGTCACCGAGGCCCGCATGGCGATCGCCATGGCGCAGGCCGGCGGCCTCGGCGTCATCCACCGCAATTTCGATCCCGAAGGGCAGGCCGCGCAGGTGCGGCAGGTCAAGCGCTACGAGTCGGGCATGGTGGTGAACCCGCTCACGATCAGCCCCGACGCCACGCTCGACGACGCGCTCAAGCTGATGAGCGATCACGGCATCTCCGGCATTCCCGTCGTCACCGGCGCCGGCAAGAACACGCCCGGCAAGCTGGTCGGCATCCTCACCAACCGCGACGTGCGCTTTGCCACCGACCGCCGGCAAAAAGTCTCCGAGCTGATGACGCACGAGAAGCTCGTCACGGTGCGCGAGAATGTCAGCCAGGACGAAGCCCGGCGGATGCTGCACCAGCATCGCATCGAGAAGCTGCTGGTGGTCGACGATCAATATCGCTGCGTCGGCCTCATCACCGTCAAGGACATGGAGAAGGCGGTCGCCCATCCGCTCGCCTGCAAGGACGCGCAGGGCCGCCTTCGCGTCGCCGCCGCGACCACCGTCGGTGACACCGGCTTCGAGCGCACCGAGCGGCTGATCGATGCCGGCGTCGATCTCGTCGTCGTCGACACCGCGCACGGCCATTCCCGCCACGTGCTGCATGCGGTGAACCGCATCAAGCGTCTCTCCAATTCCGTGCAGGTCGTCGCCGGCAACGTCGCGACCTCGGACGGCGCACAGGCGCTGATCGATGCGGGCGCTGACTGCATCAAGGTCGGCATCGGCCCGGGCTCGATCTGCACCACGCGCATCGTTGCCGGCGTCGGCGTGCCGCAACTCACCGCGATCATGGATGCGGTCGAGGCCGCCAAGAAGTCCGACATCCCCGTCATCGCCGACGGCGGCATCAAGTTCTCCGGCGATCTCGCCAAGGCGCTCGCCGCCGGTGCCGACATCGCGATGGTCGGCTCGCTGCTCGCCGGCACCGACGAGACGCCGGGTGAAGTGTTCCTGTGGCAGGGCCGCTCCTACAAGGCCTATCGCGGCATGGGCTCGGTCGGCGCGATGGCGCGCGGCTCGGCCGATCGCTACTTCCAGCAGGACATCAAGGATTCGCTCAAGCTCGTGCCTGAAGGCATCGAGGGCCAGGTGCCCTACAAGGGCCCGGTCGGCAACGTGATGCACCAGCTCGCCGGCGGCCTGCGCGCCGCCATGGGCTATGTCGGCGCCAAGGACATGAACGAGCTCCACGAGAAGGCGCAGTTCGTCCGCATCACCGGCGCGGGCCTGCGCGAAAGCCACGTCCACGACGTCACCATCACGCGCGAATCGCCGAACTATCCGGGCGGGGGTTAGTTACGCCGGACGCGAAATCATGGGTTGATCGTCGTCAGGGATGGGATCGGCGGTGCGGCGTGAGAGAACTCCGCGGCGTCCGGTTTCGTGCCGTTGATGAACGACCAGATGAGTGCGAATTGCCACCCGAGGACCGACCACCACGCTTCGCTGCCGAGGCCGGCCCAGCTGAGGACAGGCATGTCGGCCGCTGCGAGGAGGCCAATCGAGACGCAGAGCAGGTTTGACAAACAGATCAGCAGAACATGGCGCTGATTGAGAAAGAGCGCGATCCATGTCGGCAGGAGGATGAGCATCAGAGCCGCAAGATCGCCCGCCGTTGTAAAGAGGTCCGTGGACCTGCCTGTGAGCCACGCAAGGAGCGTGGGGCCGATCACGAAGAAGATGATCGGCAAGCCGGCCATGACGAACGCTATTTTCCATGCCGTGCTTTTCGGGGCCATCAGACCCATCCGCCCGACTTGCTGCTTCAGCGATGTCATTCCTTGTCCAATTGTCATTTCGCTCATTGATTTCATTGGAGAGGCCGCTGTGCACGGCAGAGGCGAGGCGATCTCCCTGGTACAGCCTAGACTGGCAGGCTGATCTTGCTCTTAACCCGGCACTTAAAATTCTAGCGAAGGACAGCACCATTCGCCTTCGCTCTCGGGTCCCAGGTTCTGCGCAGCAGCGCGTCCGGAACACGAGAGCGCTGATGGCGCAGCGATCAGCTGCTCCACCGCTTTTGTATTGACGCGCCGCGTCGCCTCCGCTTCCGTTCGCGCCGAAACACAATTCGGAGGAAGCCATGTCCCAAGCCAAACGCATCGTTCTCGCCGCGCGTCCCGTCGGCGAACCCAAATCATCCGATTTTCGTCTGGAGGAATTCGCGGTGCCAACGCCTGGCGCCGGCGACGTTGTGCTGCGCACGATCTGGCTGTCGCTCGATCCCTATATGCGCGGGCGCATGAGCGATGGTCCGTCCTACGCGGCGCCGGTGCCGGTCGGCGGCGTGATGGAAGGCGAGGCCGTCAGCGAGGTCGCGGCCTCCAGCAATCCTGATTTCGCCAAGGGCGATATCGTGCGCGCAAGGACCGGCTGGCAGACGCATGCGATCTCGAACGGCAAGGGCCTGATCAAGGTCGATCCCAAGCTCGGTCCGATCTCGACCTCGATCGGCGTGCTCGGCATGCCCGGCATGACCGCGTACACCGGCCTGCTCGATATCGGCAAGCCGCAAGCCGGGGAGACTGTCGTCGTCGCCGGTGCCTCCGGCGCAGTCGGCTCCGCCGTGGGTCAGATTGCGAAGATCAAGGGCGCACGTGCAGTTGGAATTGCCGGCGGCAAGGACAAGTGCGACTACGTGGTGAAGGAGCTGGGCTTCGATGCCTGCATCGATCACCGCGATCCTGATTTGGCGGCGAAGCTGAAGGATGCCTGCCCGAAAGGCATCGACGTCTATTTCGAGAATGTCGGCGGCGCCGTGTTCGAGGCGGTCTTTCCGCTGCTCAATCCCTTCGCGCGCGTGCCGGTCTGCGGCCTGATCGCGCACTACAACGACACCGAAGCCAAGCCGCCGAAATGGGCCGCGTCGATGATGCGCGCGACGCTGACCAAGCGGCTGACCTTCCGCGGCTTCATCGTTTCCGATTTCGCCTCGCGCCATGGCGACTTCCTGCGCGACATGTCGGGATGGGTCCGCGAAGGCAAGGTGAAGTACAAGGAGTTCGTCACCGAGGGCCTGGAGAGCGCGCCCAGCGCCTTCATCGGGCTTCTGAAGGGCGCCAATTTCGGCAAGCAGCTGGTCCGGGTCGGGCCGGACAAGGCGTAGAGCCCGAGCCTGGAGCGCCTCCAGGAGGCTTGGGACGTCTTGGAGTTGCGCCGGTGCCACACCCCGGGCGCCAGTGGTTAACGAATAGTTACCGATCGGCCACACCTGCCCGTAAAAGGCGCAGCGTGTGACCGAGGGTTCATTGACGCCAGGGTGAAGGCATTGAATCATCGCGCATATTTAGGGTGTTGCGATGTTAGAGATCGGTATTTTCTGCGTAATCCTGCTGGCTGCCGGCTATTGGGCGGCGATGTTTGTCATGGGGCGCCATGACGACGTCATCCACGGCAAGTTCGTTCACAGCGAGGATCAAGAGGCATTCGTGCAGCCTCCGATGCCGTCGCCGCCACCGCGCTTCCCCAAGCGTCCGGTCAAGGCCGTCGAACTGGCAAAAATTGCGCCTGCCAATGATCAAGCGGCCAAGTCCGTTACCAGCGATGCGTTGCAATCGTTGCTGGCTGCGATCCAGCAGGATCTCAAGAGCGTCGCCTGAAGGCGGTGCTAGTGCTCGCCGCCCCTCTGGGCGAACAGCTCCTCGATATCGATATCGACCTGGCCCGCCGCGCGGACGTGACGGACTTCAAAACCATCGAGGGCGAAGCGGTATTCGACGAGGCCGGTCTCCTTGACCGCGATCCGGTCCTGGCGCGTGTCGTTGATCTTGAAGCCGGCTGAGGGCGCCCAGACGTGCCTGATATGATGGAACGTGAAGTCGCGGCGCTGATGCACATGACCGCTGGCGATCAGGCGGAGATCGGTGTGCGCGAACATTTCGAGCAGCCGCGCACGCGCCGGCTGCGGCACGTAGCGGATCGAGGTCTCCGGTAGCTCAGCATCGTCGGGCAGGTTGAGAAACAGCGGCTTGTGGATGAATAGCGCGACCGGTCTGCCATTCACCTCGGCGATCTCCGACATGAGCCAGTCAAACTGCTCGGCCTCGAACGCAAGCCCTGAATTCATCACCAGTGAGTTGAGGCCGATGAAGCGCCAGCCGGCAGCATCGAACGACCAATGGTCCTCGCCGATGATGTCGCGGAATTGCTGGCGGTGCGCCTCGGTGACCGGCGGCTTCGGCGCCGGCCCTAGTGCGGTCGGGTTGTCACCGATGTCGTGATTGCCGGGGATGTAGCGACAGTCGACGGGCAGCGCAGCGTGCAGGCTTTTCGCAAACGCGACATCCTCACGGCCGCTCGGGCCGTCGAAGGACACATCGCCGGTGTGGATGACGAGATCGGGCCTGCTTGCGTCGATGTGCTCGCTGACCGCGTGGAAGTTTGCGATCAGGCCGGGAAAGCGCCGGCCGAGATGCGTGTCGGAAATCTGGGTGATGCGAAATTCGGACATGCATAAACTATCGTCCGGCCAAACGTCGGAACGATGACATCAGCGCAAGATCCGCGATGAAACAAAGTTTAAAGCACGCGATAGCGGATTGAGTAGGCGTCCTGCTGCGCCACCGCGCCTGCCACTGGCGAGGCAATGCGGTCCGCCAGATGCCAGGGGCCGAACTGCTCGGTGCGATGCGGCTCGGCGGGCAGGCGCAGGCGAAACTCGAACGTGCCCTTGCCCGGCAGGCTCACCACCAGCATGCGGTCTGCGGTGCGATAGTTGAGGGCGACCGCGCCGCGCAGCACCGCGCGTCCATCCGTGAGGTCGCTGACGCCGTCGACCAGCGCGAGTGTCTGGTTGCGGTCGGTGTGCAACTCGATCTGGGTGTCGGTGGACACGGCGGTCAAGGTTTCGCGCGGCATCCGGATCTCGAACTCCACCGCCGGCTTGGACGGGTTGAGGCCGAGATAGGCGAGCGCGGCGTGGCGCATGTCGAAGGCAACGAATGCGAACAGGGCGAATGCCGCGAGCGCCGCCAGTCCGTGCCTGACGACATCGCGCCAGGTGCGGTAGGCCAGGCGGAAATAGACCGTCATGGCCAGAGCGACGGCGAGCGCCGCCGCGACGCCCGATAGCGCCGACATCCAGATGCCGAGTTGGCCGTCGGCGGATTCGGTCCAGAGGTTGGACAGGGTGCTCATGTGGGTCTCTTGGCGTCTTCCGCCGGGCTCAGGGGGCCAAAAGCTTTAATGATCGCCAGTTGGTCGCGGAATCGGGAACGCCGGTTCAACTGGTTGATTGTCAGCGCCAGAAGTCGCGGCTAATGACGGGCCGCGGCAATCCGCGATTTACGGGAAAGATCCGATGTCCGTCCAAATGGTCCTGCTGCCGGTCTTCGTGCAGATCGGCCTCACCTTCGCGCTGCTGATTGGCATGGTATTCGGGCGCAGGAAGGCGCTGGTCTCTGGCGACACCAAGATCCGCGACATTGCGCTAGGCGAGCCTAACTGGCCGAAGGGCGCTACCCAGATCGCCAATTGCTACCGCAACCAGTTCGAGCTGCCGCTGCTGTTCTACGTCCTGATCGCGTTGGCGCTCCCCTTACGCCATGCCGATCTCTTCATCGTGCTGATGTCCTGGGTGTTCGTGGTGACGCGCTTTGCCCATGCCGGCGTGTTCGTCACCTCGAACGATCTCGGCCGGCGCTCGTCGGTCTGGATCGCCGGCGTGCTCGTGCTGCTGGCGATGTGGATCTACTTCGCACTGAAAATCCTGTTGCTGATCTGACGCTTGCCCGTCTGATCTCATCTGAAAGATTCAAATGACTCCCGCTGCCAGGCTGTCCGCAGCCATCGAACTGATCGACACCATCGAGCGCGACCGCGTGCCAGCGGCGAAAGCGCTGAAGGAGTGGGGCACCGCGCACCGCTTTGCCGGCTCCGGCGACCGCGCCGCCATTGCCGGCCTCGTCTGGGACGTGCTGCGCCGCTACGCCTCGAGCGCCTTCCTGATGGATTCCGATACCGCTCGCGCGCGGCTGATCGGCATGCTCCGCCTGGAGCGGAACATGGATACGGCCACCATGGCTGCGATGTTCGACGGCAGCCGGTTTGCACCGGAGCCGTTGACCGACGCCGAGCAGGCCGCACTCAGCCAGCGCTCGCTGAAAGATGCGCCAGCTCCCATTGCCGGCGACTATCCGGAATGGCTTGATTCCCATCTTGCGAAAGTGTTCGGCGAGGACCGCGCCGCCGAGGCGGTGGCGATGGCGAGCCGGGCGCCGCTCGACCTGCGCGTCAACACGCTAAAGTCCAATCGCGACAAGGTGCTGAAGGCGCTTGCTCATCTTCATGCGAAACCGACGCCATGGTCGCCAAACGGCGTGCGCATCGAGCTTTCGGCCGATGCGCGCAACCCCGGCATCCAGGCCGAGGAGGACTTCATCAAGGGCGGCATCGAAGTGCAGGATGAGGGATCGCAGCTCGCGGCGCTGTTCACCGCGGCAAAGCCGGGCGAGCAGGTGATCGATCTCTGCGCCGGCGCCGGCGGCAAGACGCTGGCGCTCGCGGCCCTGATGCAGGGCAAGGGCCGCCTCATTGCCACCGATCGCGACAAGCGCCAGCTCGCGCCGATCCACGAGCGGCTGTCGCGCGCCGGCGTCCATAATGCCGACATCCGCACGCCCAAGGGCGAGGCCGATCCGCTCGCCGATATCAGCGCCACCGCCGATCTCGTCGTGATCGACGCGCCCTGTACGGGAACCGGAACCTGGCGCCGCAACCCCGATGCCAAATGGCGCATGCGTCCGGGCGCGCTCGAGATCCGTCTGAAGGATCAGGCTGAGGTGCTGGAGCGTGCTGCTCCGCTGGTGAAGCAAGGCGGCCGCATCGCCTACATCACCTGCTCGGTGCTGCCCGAAGAGAATGGCGGACAGGTGAGGGCTTTCGTCGCCAAGCATCCGGAGTTTTCGGTGGTGCCGCCGGAGCAGACCGCGAGCGTGCTCTGGGACAAGGCCGAGGATTTTGCGCAAGCCGCGCTGAAGTCGGAGGAGGGCTGGCTGATGACGCCGAGGCGCACGGGGACGGACGGGTTTTTCGTGTCGGTGTTGAGGAAATCGTAGGTCGCGTAGGGTGGGCAAAGGCGCCCTTGCGCCGTGCCCACCATCTCTCGCGGTCATGAACGACTCGTGGGCACGCTTCGCTTTGCCCACCCTACGGCACCGCGCTGCGGGCGCCCCGAAATGACAGCGCAAACAAAAACCCCGCGAACCGGGATCCCGGTCGCGGGGTTTCTGAACTCGACGATCTGCCGGTACGTCCGTGGTCAGATCGCGAATGGCGCGGTCAACTAGCCGGCGCGGAGGTTGTCGGCCGAGGACTTGCCGCTGCGGCGGTCCGCGACGATGTCGAAGGAGACCTTCTGACCCTCGTTGAGGGTCGACAGACCCGCGCGCTCGACGGCGCTGATGTGAACGAAAACGTCCTTTGCGCCGTCATCCGGCTGGATGAAGCCAAAGCCCTTTTGGTTGTTGAACCACTTCACGGTGCCCATTGCCATAGTCATTTCCTTTCAATTGACGATGCACTCAGGGGGACAAATGCGCATTACCGCGCCCACGTCCCGATTGGTCGATTTTGGAGAAATACCTGAAACGTGCTCGCCCATTGGAAATGAGACGGAGCGGCCCAGTCGTTCGGCCAAGGATCGATGTTCACAATCTAGCGATTTTTTGGGGCAACTTCAAGGCGGCACGCGCTCGCAGCGAGCGTCCTGCACTTTGCTATTTTGCGCTGCACACCCGAAGGATAGTTCCATCAATCCACGATGAAGAGTGTCGCCCCCACCGCCGTCGAAGAACGATGCGCGGCATCGCCGAAATCCGAGACCTGGTAGCTCATGCCCGGCGTCAACTTGAACTTGCGCCCGTCGCGCAGCTCGCTGTCGAGTTCGCCCTTGAGCACGTAGAGCACGTGCCCGCGATCGCACCAATGATCGGCGAGATATCCCGGCGAATACTCGACCATCCGCACGCGGAGCTCGCCAATATCGAGCGTGCGCCACAGCGCGTGCCCGGTCTCGCCGGGATGCGTGGTGGCTTCGACCTTGCTCCAGTCGGTGACGGTGAAGGGCGAGGTGGGGAGTTTCATGGGGAGGGGTCCTTGAATTCTCGAAATTCGTAGGGTGGGCAAAGCGTCTGGCTTCGCGCGAAGAGCGAAGGCGGGCGCGTGCCCACCATCTCTTGCGATCCTGGACAAGATCGTGGGCACGGCGCAAGGGCGCCTTTGCCCACCCTACGAGTGACCGGGAGCATCTCAATGCGGCAGATGGTTCGCCGAGCCCTGCACGATCAGCCCTGCATCATTCACCCGCAGATATTCGCAGATCTTCTTCCCGCGTTCGTTCTCGTAAAACACCACCAGGCTGTCAGGACTGACGAACACATCGATGAGAGAGAAGTGCAGCTCCGGCAGCAGCCCGAGAGCCTTGCTCCAATAGGCCCGCAATGCGTCCTTGCCGCGCACGGTGCCGCTGGCATCGAATCCCATCGCCGGAATGCGGTCCGAGGTCATCACGGTGGCATCATCATAGAGCGTGAGCACGCGCTCGAGATCGCGCGCGTTCCAGGCGTCCACCCAGGTCCGGCCGAGCGCGGCAAGCTGTGACGGCTGATGGTATTGAGACATGGCGTTCTCCCTGATTGGCCCCTGCTTCATGGCGAGGCAAATTAGGTCAATAATGCTGACATATATTGGTTTGTCCATGCCCAAAGAAGCATGTGGGCGCGCGCCGGCACGCGGTTGCGGGCGGGAGGCTCATCGCGTATTGGCTTGCCATGACAGCAGCACAGAACGACCGCTCCGCGTCGACGCCCTCAGTGGCCTCGGCGCACGACAAGATTCTCATCGTCGACTTCGGCAGCCAGGTGACGCAGCTGATCGCGCGTCGCGTGCGCGAGGACGGCGTCTATTGCGAGATCGTCCCGTTCAACAAGGCCGAAGAGGCCTTCAAGGCGATGCAGCCGAAGGCGGTGATCCTGTCCGGCGGGCCTGAGTCGGTGCATGAGGCAGGCTCGCCGCGTGCTCCGCAGTTGATCTTCGCCTCCGGCGTGCCCGTGATGGGCATCTGCTACGGCCAGATGACCATGGCGGAGCAGCTCGGCGGCACCGTCGAGGGCGGCCATCACCGCGAATTCGGCCGTGCCGACGTCGAGGTCAAAGCCGACAGCAAGCTGTTCGAGGACGTCTGGTCGTCGGGCAGCAAGAACCAGGTCTGGATGAGCCATGGCGACCGTATCACCAAGATGCCGCCGGGCTTCTCCGTCGCCGGCACCTCGCCGAACGCGCCCTTCGCCATCATCCAGGACGAGAAGCGCAAATACTATGGCTTGATGTTCCACCCCGAAGTGGTGCACACGCCCGACGGCGCAAAACTGATCCGCAATTTCATCCGCAAGATCGCCGGCCTCTCCGGCGACTGGACCATGCGCGCCTTTCGCGAGGAGGAGATCGCCAAGATCCGCGCCCAGGTCGGCAAGGGCAAGGTGATCTGCGGCCTCTCGGGCGGCGTCGATTCCGCCGTCGCGGCCGTGCTGATTCACGAAGCCATCGGCGACCAGCTGACTTGCGTGTTCGTCGATCACGGCCTGCTCCGCCTCGACGAGGCCAAGACCGTCGTCGACCTATTCCGTCATCACTACAACATCCCGCTCGTGCACGTGGATGCGTCCAAGCAGTTTCTGGGCGAGTTAGAGGGCGTCACCGACCCCGAGACCAAGCGCAAGACCATCGGCCGTCTCTTCATCGAGGTGTTCGAGCAGGAAGCCAAGAAGATCGGCGGCGCCGACTTCCTCGCGCAAGGCACGCTTTATCCCGACGTGATCGAGAGCGTCTCCTTCACCGGCGGACCTTCAGTCACCATCAAGTCGCACCACAATGTCGGCGGACTCCCTGCGCGCATGAACATGAAGCTCGTCGAGCCCTTGCGCGAGCTGTTCAAGGACGAGGTGCGCAAGCTCGGGCGCGAGCTTGGCCTGCCCGAAATCTTCGTCGGCCGCCACCCGTTCCCCGGTCCGGGCCTCGCCATCCGCTGCCCCGGCGATATCACCCGCGACAAGCTAGACATCCTGCGCAAGGCCGATGCCGTCTACATCGACCAGATCCGCAAGCACGGCCTCTACGACGAGATCTGGCAGGCGTTTGCCGTGCTGCTCCCGGTGAAGACCGTCGGCGTCATGGGCGACGGCCGCACCTATGACTACGTCGTGGGCCTCCGCGCCGTCACCTCGACCGACGGCATGACCGCGGACTTCTACCAGTTCGACATGAAGTTCCTGGGCGAGACCGCCACGCGCATCATCAACGAGGTGAAAGGCGTGAACCGGGTGGTGTATGATGTGACCAGCAAGCCGCCCGGGACGATTGAGTGGGAGTAGGGGAAGCTTTGCCTTTTCGATCTCTAATGCCCCGAAGAGGCGGCGCCGCTTAGATCACGGGATTTGGGGTATTCATCCATCGATCGGACTCGATCTACGATGACAGCCCAGCTGAGCAGTATCAGTTTCCCAGTCAGTATCTCCGCCGGGTCGAAGCCTGCGTCGGCGATTGGATAATCTACTACGAGCCGAGCAAGGTCGCCGAGACGCGCGGCTATTTTGCGATTGCTCGAGTTCAGCAAGTTATTCCTGACCCGGGCACTCCGGGAATGTATCTCGCTCTGATCGTGCCAGGAAGTTATCTCGATTTTGCCAATCCGGTTTCTTTCAAAGGGCCGACTGGGCCCGTAGAGCGCGGCGTTCTGAACGAGCAGCGACGAATTTCAGGACGTGCTCAGTCTGCGGTTCGTCCTATCTCGCTCGAAGATTTCAATAGAATATTCGAACTTGGTTTTGCGGAAGGCGCGCCGTTGCTGCCGCGAGTTGATGCCGATGTTCGGTTGGCTCAGCTCGATGAAAGAGAGCAGGCGCCGTTCATATTTGAGCAGCAAAGAGATCGCGTCAGCCTCACCGTATCTCGCGTTCTGCGCGATCGCGTTTTTCGTCGGATCGTGCTGCGCGCCTATGATGAACGCTGCGCCATTACGGGGTTGAAGCTCATCAACGGAATGGGGCGCGCAGAAGTTGCAGCGGCTCACATTCGGCCTGTGGAGGCAAACGGGCCGGACATCGTTAGCAACGGGATCGCTCTCTCAGGTACGGCTCATTGGATGTTCGACCGTGGTTTGATCAGCCTCACAGATGATCTCGAAGTACTGATATCGCGTCAGACAAACGATCTGGAGGGAGTCCGATCGGTCATCAACAAGACGGGTCGTGCTCTTGAGCCGAGAAGGCCGTCGGATCGACCTCATCCGCATTTTCTGCAGTGGCACCGCGAGCATTGCTTCAAGCAGTAGCGGGACGGGTCGCGCTTGCACGTCAGGATGGCACGCCGCGTCCGCAACCCGACCAATCGCCCCCGATATCACGATGGTTCATGTGTCCGCGATGCTCGGAAAGGTTGCATTTGGCTCTTTTCAGGCTCTATTCTTATCGGATCATGGGGCCGCGCCAGGAACTGGCGGGGAGCGCTTAATGAGTGAGTTGTGGGGGTTCGCTGGGGCCTATCGTTTTGCCTCCACCCTGTCCTTCCAACTCTGGAAAGCAAGTAATATCGATAGTGGCGAGGGGTGCATGGGTGAGGACGACAAAAAGAAGGAATTCGTTGAAGGGGTACGGCAGCACTTTCAGAAGATCGCGCCTCTAATGAATACAGAAATCGCGAGGATCGCAGAATTGTCGTGGGATGAGGAGGCGAGCTTCCTCCTGATTGAATACGACGCGTCTGAGTTTAGCGATAAATTTTTTGTGGCACTGTGGGCGATGGATGCCGATGGCGAACCTGTCGACCGGGAGGGGCACTGGTTTCTCAAAGGCCGGACGGTCGTCGTTCCCTCCGAAATTTACGATGATGAGAAATACGAGGCGATTGAACCGGGGGAAGTGGCTTCAGAGCTTCTGGAGCAATGGTTCGCCGATGCGTGGCGTACCCATGGGCCCAAGGCGCTTCCAGCTTACATCGGTCACCACGACAGCTATTTCAAGATAGACTTGGCCACCAGCGGACAGGTGAATTGGGATAGCATCCTTGCGCGAGCAAAGGCTGGGCTGGCCTCATAGTCTCGCAAGCCCGTGTCGGATGGGTAGAGTGTGCTCCATCCGGGCTACCGGTTCCAGCCAAACCGCAAGATCGGTCAAGCGCATCGCGGCCATTCCGGTCCAACTCATGCCGCCACGACAGGAGGGACGATGACGGCGGCGCTACGAAACTATCAGGAGCGGATGCGGCGGGTGCTGGACTATATCGACCGGCATCTCGACGCCGATCTGGATTTGTCATTACGGTGCCAGTGCACTAAACAGAGGCTGCCCGGGCTCTGCATATCGCAGCACGTATGCGGCCTGCAGGATGCGGACCGAGCCGCTTCTCCGCCGAACTTTCGTTGGTCCGACCGCCCGTGCTCAATCGTCGCACCCTCGCTGTGAACCCCTTCACACGCACCCTCCCATAAATCTTGCCATAAAACACCTGCTGTGATTGTGGCGGTAAAATCCACCACATCAGCTGCAAATGAGCTGCACACGCCAGAGCGACATGTTGAAATGGCCACAGGCCGGCCTTGTGCCGGGCGATGAGAGCTGTGGAGACACTATGGCTGACAAACACGGACAGAGCATGGTTGGGACGTGGACCAAAACCACGGCGGCCGCGTGTGCGGACAAATATCCTGCAACCCTCACATTCTCGACCGGCACCTACCGCGGCATGCGCGGGGCAGGGCAGGGCATGGTGTGGTGGGACGCGGGCATCTACCGTCTCGAGGACTCCAGGACACTCGTCGTCGGGACGGCGAACGATGAACTTGTGACGTATCGCATTTCACTCGAGGCCGACCGGTTTGAGTTTACGGATTCAGAGGGCTGTCTTGTGACTTACAGGCGCGCGTAGGATCGCACGAACACCCTGGCCGACCAGAATAACGCGGGCGTACCCCGCGAATGAGCCCGCTGCTCACGTCGATCGCCTCGCCATTTCAACGAGGAGAAGACGACATGTGCAATTGCTCAGAGCATGAATCAAGTGGAAGCCTTGCAAAAATGTCCGCGGCCTCGGTCGAGCCGGCGATGAATCCGCAGGTGCCGCTGTCCCGGCACATCAGCTTCAGCGATGACGAGTCCGGCGAGCAGGACGTGAAAATACCCGTTCCGCCGTTTCCGCCGTTCAAGCTGTGCCGGCTCGACTTCCGCGAAGGTTGCTACCAGATCAACTTCAAGCCGACGTTCGGCTTCGTGTCGTTCGAAGGCACGCTGCGCGTCGATCGCTCCGCGCCCGACGGCGGCCCCGACAATCTGATCGTCAGCGGCGATCTCTATTCGCGCCTGCCGGTGATCAAGCCGAACCCACCGCTGCCGCCGGTGATCAGCAAGGACGAGGAGGAAGGTGAAGGCTCGGGATTGACGAGCCTCGCAGCTTCGCTCAGCGCGGTCGACGAGCCGCTCATTCCGCTGCCGATCCGCAGGCCGGTGATCCCGATCTTTCCGCGCTCGCGCTATTCGTCCTATCTCAGGGTGACCAGCGTGTCCGCGCCGATCCGGGTCCCGATCACGGCGAAATGCGAGCTCACCATCGTCGCCGAGCAGTTCAATTACACGCAGCCTCTGGCCGGCCAATTCAAAGGCACGTTCCCCGCAACGCCGTCGCGCACCGTGACCATGAAGCTCAGCAAGGTGCCGGCGCCGTTCCCGTTCTCCCTGACCGGCGGGCCGTTCTACGAGGGCCGGCTGTTCGAGAATGGCGTGGACAAGGGCAGCGTCACGCTCGCCTGGGTGTCGAAGTTCTTCCGCCGCGCGACGCTGGAGATCGACACGCTGGTCGGCGCCGTCAGGCCCGCACTGGTGCCCGATGGGGCCGGCGGAACGGAATTCTTCGATACGATCTTCGCCAGGACCGGCTGGCAGCTGAACGTCGTGCAGGACCAGCTCAACGTTCCGGTGCCCGCTGGCGTGGTGCCGACCAATTGCTGGAGCTCGGCGGATCTGCACGCGCTGATGACCAGTGTGCGCAATCCCGCGACCAACCTGGACGCCGAATGGCATGTGCACATGATCGTGGTGCCCGCAAAACTCGGCTGCTCGCGCGGCATCATGTACGACACGATCGGTGTTCCGCGCGAAGGTTGCGCCAGCTTCTCCGATGACGGTTATCCCGTCTCGGACTCCTCGAACTTCGGCCTCGCCGCCAACAAGAAGCAGCGCGACGTGCCACGGGCGTTCCTGCGCAGCGCGACCCACGAGCTGACGCATACGCTGAACCAGATCCACCAGGAGCAGGAGACGGCGGCCGACAACTCGATCATGACCACGACGCCGAGCGTCGCGGATGTGCTCGGCGGTCCCGCGACCGGCGAACCCGGCGTGTTCCCGGATCAGATCAAGCTCGCGCACAACACCAATGTCCGTCATCACCTCAACCACATGCCGGATCCCGTCATTCGGCCAGGCGGATGGCCGTTCGCAAGCTGGTTCCCGACCGGTGCGCCGCAAGCCGCCGACCGGCACGATTTCGACGCTTCCGAGCTGGCGCTGACGGTCACGGCCGCGACCGATCGCGTCGCGCTCGGCCAGCCGCTCGACCTGACCTGGACGATGACGAACAACAGCGGCGTGTCGCTGCGCGCGCCGAATGACGTCAGCATCGAGGCCTTGTTCGGCTCGATCACCGTCACCGACGGCGAGGGGCGCGAACGCCCCGTGCGGCCCTATGTGATCCTGTGCGAGCACGCCAAGCTTGCCGAGCTCGAAGCCGGCCAAAGCGTCACGGCCTCGGCAAAGGTGTTCTGGAGCACCTCGGGCTTCGCCTTCGAGAAGCCGGGCCGCTATCGCGTCGACGTCGCGGTGTCGTGGTCGGCCCAGGGCGTGATGGTGGGCGTGCAGTCGGGGATCGACGTGTTCGTCGACTATCCGACCAGCGCCACCGACAACCATCAGGCCAATCTCGTGATGCACGCGGACGTCGGCAAATGGGTCGCACTCGGGGGCGAGGCCTATCACCTCGGCGAAGCCTGCCGTCGCTTGCAGGCCCTCAGCCAGACTGCAGCGCCGGCAGGCGCCCGCGCCGCTTCTGTCGCCGGCGACGGTGCGCCAGCGCCCAGCGTCATCGACGGCTTCGCCGACATGCTGCCCGACCGCGCCAAGCTCGCCAGATTGCGCCCCGATCTCGCCGCCGATACCGGTGGCCGCGCGGGCCGTACTCCAGCGCGCGCCGCGCCGCCGGCACGAAAGCGCGCGGCGAAGGCGAAGAAGCGCGGGCGGAAGGGCTGAGACCTTCGCTAACCTCGTGAAGGCCGTTGCCATTTGAATGACGCCGCACCTGCGACGAAATTGTCGGAGGTGCGGCGCTTACGTATTCATGCCAAAACCGCAAGATCGGTCGAGCGCATCGCGGCCATACCGGTCTAACTCATGCCGCCACGACAGGAGGGACGATGACGGCAGCGCTGCGAAACTATCAGGAGCGGATGCGGCGGGTGCTGGACTATATCGACCGGCATCTCGACGCCGATTTGGACCTGGAAACGCTGAGCGGCGTTGCGGCGTTCTCGCGGTTTCATTTCCATCGGCAGTTCACGGCGATCTTCGGGTTGTCGGTGCATCGCTATGTCCAGCTGGCCCGTATGAAGCGCGCTTCCTACCGGCTGGCCTTTGCCGACGCCCAAAGCGTCACCGACATCGCGATGGATGCCGGCTACGATGCACCGGATGCCTTCGCCCGCGCCTTTCGGCAACGGTTCGGGCAATCGCCGTCGTCGTTCCGCAACTCTCCCGAATGGGAGCCGTGGCTTGTGGCCTTCGGGCCTCTCGAAGATGCGAGGAGCAAGCTCATGCAGAAGACCTTTACCCCTGACGACGTGAAGATCCGCGATGTCCCTTCCACACGGGTCGCGATCATGGAGCATCGCGGCGACCCGGCGACGCTCGGCGACAGCATCCGGCGCTTCATCGCCTGGCGCAAGGCCGCCGGACTGCATCCGAGGACAAGCCCGACGTTCAATGTCTGGCGCTCGGAGCGGCGTCCTTCTTCGCCGGCCGCTTACAGCACGGACCTTTGTGTCGGCACCGACCGGCCGATCGAGGCTGATGGTGAAGACATCAGGGCCGGCGAGATCCCCGGCGGGCGCTGCGCGGTGCTGCGGGTCGTCGGCTATACCGATAATCTGGAGCCCGCCGCGCTTTATCTTTATCGCGACTGGCTCCCGGCCAGCGGGGAGGAGGCGCGCGACTTCCCGATCTATTGCCAGCGGCTGAGCTTCTTCCCGGAGGTGCCGGAGCATGAGACGGTTGCCGACGTGTTCTTGCCGCTGAAATAGCGGCCTGGCCTTCGCGCCTCGCACGTCAGCGTCGCTTCTTCGCCCGCGTTCGCCTGTCATCCGCCTGGTCGCGCGTTCTCCCGGCCGCGACCGCGCGGCTCTTCACGTGATCGATGAAGGCCCGCAGCTTCGGCATCATCTGATGCCGGCTGGGATAATAGAGGAACACGCCCGGCGTCATCGGCGCGAACGATTTCAGCACCTCGACCAGCTTTCCTGTCTTCACCAGGTGTGCTGCGATCGGCGCGGGAACTTGCGCAAGTCCCAGGCCTTCCACGGCTGCGCCAAGCATGGTGGGAAAGTCGTGCGCGATCAGCGGTCCCGAGACGATCGCTTCGACGTTCCTGTTGCCATCGACAAGGGACCATGGCGCGATCGATCCGTTGCTGCGGCGAATGCGCAAGCAGGCGTGCCGGCGCAAATCATCGATCCGTTCGGGCCGCTTGTGCCGACGCAGATAGTCCGGGCTGCCGACGACGATGAACGGGAAGGGGGGCGTCAGCCGCACCGCGACCATGTCGGTGGCGACGAACTGGCCCATCCGGACGCCGGCATCGAACCCTTTGGCCGCGAGGTCGACCAGTTCCTCCCCTGCGGCGATCTCCACCTCGACCTCGGGATAGGCCTGGCAGAACGACGCGATCAGTGGCTCCAGCAGGATCGGCACCACCGCGCGCGGCACGGTGAGGCGCAATAGTCCTGATGGCCGCCGCCCAAGGTCGCGTGCCACATCGCTCGCGGCAACGAGCTCCTCGAAGGCAGGCTTGGCGCGCGCGAGGAACTGCGCGCCGGCCTCGGTCAGGCCGACGCTCCGTGTGGTGCGTATGAACAAGGCTGCGCCGACCCGCGCCTCGAGCGCGCGCACCGCCTGGCTGATGGCCGAGGGTGTCACGCCGAGGTCTGCGGCGGCACGGCGGAAATTGCGATGCTGGGCGACGCTCAGGAACGCTTCCACGCCATCGAGTGCGCCCTGTCTGACTGTGAAGTTCTGCTTCATAGCCCGTCAACATTATCCCGGATAGTCGCTGGCGACAATCGATCGTATGTCTGGCCGGCAGATTGGAGCAATCGCTGACGGCGGACATTTTCCGACATCAGCGTCATCTCGGAGAAACAGAGGTGACCGCGGTGCTCCGGGAGACGAGACCTATGCAGGTGATCCCTAAGCTTGTCGTCATGCTCACCCTAACCCTGATGGGAGCGACTTCCATGGCCGATCTATCCAACGCCCAGACCCAATCCAACCCACCATCCGCCCCGCAAGCCTTCTCGCCCACGATCACCGGGGTGATGGTCATCCTCACCGCGAAGGCGGGCGTCACGCGTGAGCAGGTCATGGCCGTCATGCCGGCCGAAATCCGAGAGACCGTGCAGCTCTATCTCGGTGGCAAAATTCAGCAGTGGTATTCGCGTGGCGACGGACGCGGTGTCGTGTTCTTCGTCGATGTCACGGATGTCGCCGCAGCGAAGGCGATCATGGAAGACCTTCCATTGGCCAAGCAGGGTCTGATGGACCACGACTACACCGCCATCGGTCCGCTGCTGCCGCTTCGGCTGCTCATGGCCAATCCCGAGCGCCGACAATAAGAGCAGGATCCTGAGGGAGGTGGGCCGATGACGTCAGATGCTGTTCCCGCTGCGATTGCCCCGCCACCTCGCGCCCTGAACAGCCTGCTCTGGACCGTTCCACTCACGGCATTGTGGACCTGGCTTCTCTACGCGCAACCAGTGCTTCTCGAGAGCGGCGTTCCGGCCCTGGCGGCCCGGTTGACCGCCTATGGACTCATTGCGCTCGGCACGTGGCTCGGCCTTGAACGCACCGACCTCACGCCGAGCCAGCGGCGTGCGACCTGGCTCGCAATCATTGTGCCCTTCACGCTATGGGCTGCCGTCGCCTGGTCTGCAGCGATCAACGGTGTCTTTCGCACGGGCTACTCTCAACTGCCGTTGCTTCCAGCGGCGATCTTCCTGCCCCTCTTCGTCGGCACTCCGCTGTTGCTGTTGTCGAAGCGGGTAGGGCAGTTGCTCGATGCGATGCCGACGACGTGGCTGGTCGCCCTTCAGCTTTATCGCGTCGTCGGGAGCCAATGGCTCGCGTACTGGCTGCTTGGACGGCTGCCCGGCCTGTGGGCGCTACCGGCAGGCACGGGCGACGTGCTGACCGGCCTGTTCGCCGTAACAGCGGCGACGGCCTTGGCATCAGGCACGGCTGAGGGACGCAAGGCAGCGATCCTCTGGAACATGTTCGGTCTCGCCGACTTCGTCGTCGCGATCACCCTGGGGATGATCATCACGCCAGGCCCGTTCCAGTTGATCATTCCTGATGGCCCGAACGTCGGATTGGACGGCTATCCTAATGTGCTGACCCCGGCTTTCGTGGTGCCAAGCTCGATCCTGCTGCACGCATTGTCGTTGCGCCAGCTGCGTCGCCGCAGTCGGAGCGGGGCCCGCGATGTCGCGATCTGATCGGAGACCAGAATGACCACAGAAACTCTCTTCCGGACCCATCTCGTCCTTGGTTATGTCGCCTGGGCGCTTTGCTTCGGCTCCTATGTCTGGCCCTGGCTCAGAGGCATGGACAGGGTCGATGCACACCGTGCCATCGCCACGCTGCACAGCTTCCGCTTCTTCGGGCTCGTCTTCATCCTTCCCGGCATCGTGAGCCCGGACCTGCCGGTCAGCTTCGCCAATTTCGCCGCCTGGGGCGACTTCGCGACCGGGGTGCTCGCGATGCTGGCGCTTCTCACGGTGAGAATACGCCCGCTCTTCTGGTTGTTTGTCGTCGCCTTCAATGTCGTCGGCGTGATCGATCTCATCGTCGATTACTATGACGCAATCCAGGTCGGCCTTCCCGCGCATGCGGAGTGGCTTGCCTCGACCTATGCGATCCCGATCATCTACGTGCCGCTATTGATGATCACGCATGTCACCGCATTCTATCTTCTGGCACGCCCTCGGCTTGCCGCCGATGCCGTGGCGCTGGCGGGCGCGGCTTGAGTTGGACCCGGCTTGTGGTCAGACGTGATGTTCCCTGCAATAGGGGGCTGCGTTAATATAAGATTTGACTTATATTAGCGGAGATCGATATTCGTCCTCGCTGCTCAACGACAGGGAGGACTGCAATGGAGATCGACGCCGCCAGAGCGTTGGGGCTCGTGACGCGCGCGGTGCGCAATTTCGAGAAAGACGGGAAGCCGGCCAGCGCCGTGATGCTGACGCGGCTCTACGACACTGGCGTCGAGGATCTCTGGGACGCGGTGACCAACAAGGAGCGCATTCCGCGCTGGTTCTTGCCGGTCGAGGGCAATCTCCAGGTCGGTGGAAAGTACCAGCTGAAGGGTAATGCAGGCGGCACCATCATCGCCTGCACGCCGCCGACGCATTTTGCCGCGACCTGGGAATTCGGCGGCGCCGTCAGCTGGATCGACGTCACGCTCGCAGCAGAGCGAAGCCAGGCGCGGTTGACGCTGGAGCATATCGCGATCATCGAGGATCATTGGAATCAGTTCGGTCCAGGTGCAGTCGGGATCGGCTGGGACCTCGCCATTGCGGGGCTGGAGCGATATGTTGCGACCGGGGCAGCCGTCGACCATGCGACGGCCGAGGCGTGGATGGGCTCTCCTGCGGGCAAGGACTTCATGACTGATGCGGGCGAGCATTGGCGAGCGGCGCATGTCGCAAGCGGCGTCGACCCCGATATAGCGAAGCAGCGCTCGGACCGCACCATCGCATTCTATCGCGGCGAGATGCCGCCCGACGTCGCACATCCGGGCACGGGAAGCTGATGCACATCTTCGAGGTCCTCGCCGATCCCGTGCGCCGCCGCATCCTCGAACTGCTGGCGCCGGGCGAAATGGCATCCGGTGAAGTCGTCGAAGCGATCGGTGCCGAGTTCGGCATCACCCAGGCGGCTGTGTCGCAGCACCTCAAGGTGCTGCGCGAGAACGGCTTTGCCACCGTCCGGGCGGAGGCGCAGCGACGGCTCTATTCGGTCGATGCTGCGGGACTGCAAGCGGTGGATGCATGGATCGGTCAGTTCCGGAATTTCTGGGAGCCGAAGCTCGACGCGCTGGCGACCGAGATCGCGCGCGGCAAGCGCGCGCGTCGCAACGCGCCGATGACCGGACGGAGCGGCAAGAGGGCCTGACCCCGCGAACGAAAGGCTCACCCGTTGCGTGGCCGGCGTTGCTGCCATGACGGGCAGCCGTGCGGTCAGCCGACCTCGATGTTCATCTCCGCAATCAGCCGCTCGCGGCCCGCCAGGGAGTTGAGCGCCTTGTCGCCCAATTTCGTCGCGACAAGGTTGAGCAGCGCCTCGCAGAACACGACATAGGCCCATGCTGTTCAGGAGCGGACATCAAATCGTCGCCTAAAATTGTCGAAAATGGCCCAACCCAGACATCCCAACGACCTTCCTGTTGGTACGACGATGCTCCGCGCCAAAGCTCCAACAAGAGCGCTAAATCGCGAGCGCAATGAGGGAGATTGACAGGAACCGAAAAGCCTGACCAAGCTGGTTGCCTGGATGCGCCGGGGCGCCGCTCTTTAAGGGAATCACACGGGGTTGATGCGCTGGTTCCGAACCAAAAGGCAGTATGGCAGTCGCTTGGCGCTGATCGCGCTGGCGCTGCAGTTCATGCTGACGTTCGGTCACGTGCACACACCGTCCGCCGCACTCGCCTCTGCAGTGCAAAGCCTGCAGTCGGACAGCACGGCACCGCAAGGTCCCAGCCATAACGGACTCGCGGATATCGATTGTCCGACCTGCGCGCTGATCCAGCTCATCGCCATATCGGCGCCGTCGGTTGCCCCGGAGCTGCCACTACCCCTCGCGGCCCATTTCCTGGTAGTGCAGCCGCGCTTCGAGTTCGCCGCGGTGGCCGAACCGCCGGCGTCATTCCAGGCGCGCGGCCCCCCCGCAGCCTGAAGGCGGAGGCGCCTTGCGGCGTTTGCTGTCATAACGCGCGCTTCCCAAGACGACTGAGCCGGCTTCGCGTCAAACGCTTTCGTTTGCGCATGCCTTCCCAAATTCCATTCGGACGAGACGCCACATGCTCGCCGATTCCCATACCAAGTCCGCTGCCCCAAACGATTCGTTTCTGGGCGCAGCGGGACCCGCCGGCCGCGATCGCGCAGCCTTCGCACCATCGCGCGTAAAAGGCATCTCGGCGTTGGTGGCGGTGCTGCTGATAGGCGTCGCGCTCTATCGCTTTGTCGGCGGTCCTCCCGGCCGTCCCGAGGCGGCCGCGAAGCCCGCAGCGCTGGTCCACTCAAGCGACGCCGTTGCGGTACCCGATGGTTCGCCGGTGCGGGGCAAGCTCGCGATCGCATCCGTTGTCGCGCGCGAAGTTCCCCGGGATCTTGCGCTGCCCGCTGTGGTCGAAGTCAATCCGGCCCGTCTGATCAAGGTGGCACCGCCGCTGGCCGGCCGTGTCACGCAGCTGAAGGTCACGCTCGGCGAGCAGGTCAAGGCCGGCCAACCGCTGTTCGTGATCGACTCGCCTGATCTCGCCGCGGCCTATTCGGACTACGATCGCGCCAAGGCGTTACTGGCGCTGGCGCAGAAGAACCGCGACCGCCAGCGCGGCCTGTCGAAGATCGGCGGCGCTGCCGAGAAGGATCTGCAGCAAGCCGAAACCGATTACGCGACCGCGGAGGTCGAAGACCAGCGCGCCACCGCGCATTTGAAGCAGATCGGCATCGATCCCGAGACGCCGAACAAGTCGCGCACCGTGAGCGTGGTGGCTCCGATGGACGGCAGTGTCACCGATCTCGGCGTTGCGCCCGGCGAATACTGGAACGACTCGACCCAGGCCCTGCTAGCGATTGCCGACCTCTCCAGCGTCTGGGTCACAGCAAGCGTGCCGGAGAAGGACATCGCACAGATCGCCAAAGGCCAGCCGGTCGATGTCCGCCTCGTCGCTTACCCCGACGAAGTCAGGCACGGCAGCGTGCTCTTCGTCAGCGACGTGCTCGATGCCGATACTCGCCGCATCAAGGTCCGCATCGGCTTCGACAACGCCGACGGCCGGCTGCGGCCGGGAATGTTTGCAACTGCAACATTCCACACCAGCAGCCGGACGCTCGCGATCGCGCCAACCAGCGCGCTGGTGCTCAAGGACGACTTGACGCAGGTCTATGTCGAGACCTCTCCGTGGCAATTCGAACCGCGCACCGTCGATATCGCGTTCCAGCAAGGCGAGCAGGCGTTCATTGCAAATGGCATCAAGCCTGGCGATCGCATCGTGGTCAAAGGCGGAGTGCTGCTCGGTGATTGACCGGCTGGTCACGCTGGCGCTCGAGAAGCGTCTTGTCGTCGCGATGATGTGCATCATTGCGGCAATCTACGGCGCCTACTGCTGGACCCAGTTGCCGGTCGAAGCCTACCCCGACGTTGCCGACACAGCCTCCCAGGTGGTGACCCAGGCGCCGGGTCTCGCCGCCGAGGAGGTCGAGCAGCAAGTCACTATTCCGCTGGAACGTGAGCTCAACGGCACGCCTGGGCTTTCCATGATGCGTTCGCGATCGACATTCGGATTGTCGCTGATCACGCTCGTGTTCCGCGACGGAATAGAGGACTATTGGTCGCGGCAACGGATCATGGAGCGGATACAGGGCGCGACCTTGCCGCAGGGATTGACCCCGGGTCTCGATCCGCTGTCGTCGCCGACCGGCCAGATCCTGTATTACATCCTCCAGTCCGACACCGAGAACCTGCGCGAGCTATCCGAGATCGAGCAGTGGACCGTGATACCCGCTATCAAGCAGGTGCCGGGGGTCGCCGACGTTTCGAACTTCGGCGGCGTCACCACGCAATTCCAGCTCGAACTCGACCCGCAACAGCTCGTGCGCTTCAACTTGTCGCTCAAGAACGTCACCGACGCGATCTCGGCGAATAGCGCCAGCGCCGGCGGCAGCGTGCTCAATCGCGGCGAACTTGGCTATGTCATTCGCGGCATTGGTCTCGTCCAGACCCTCGACGATCTCGGCAACATCGTCGTCGCCCAGCACAACGGCACACCTATTTTTGTGCGCGACCTCGGCAAGCTGAAGCTTGCCAACCAGGAGCGTCATGGCATCGTCGGCAAGGACGACCTCAACGATGTCGTCGAGGGCACCGTGCTCCTGCTGCGGGGGGGAAATCCGTCGCGGGTGCTGCAACGCGTGCACGCCAAGATCGACGAGCTCAATGTGCGGCTGAAGGCCGACGGCGTACAGATCGTGCCGTATCTCGACCGGTCCGAACTCGTCAATGCCACCATCGAAAAGGTCGCGACCACGGTCGTGACTGGCATCTTGCTTGTGCTGGTGATCCTGATTCTGTTTCTCGGTAGCCCGCGCAGTGCGCTCATTGTCGGCATTACCATTCCGTTTTCGATGGTCACCGCTTTCATCCTGATGCGCCACACCGGCATTTCCGCTAACCTGCTGTCGCTCGGCGCCATCGATTTCGGCATCATCGTCGACGGCTCGATCGTGATGATGGAAGCGATCCTGCGCCGCCGCGAAGCGCGGCCGGACCAGCCGCTCAGTCAGGCCGACCTGCGCGACGCGGCACGCCAGGTGGCGCGGCCGATCTTTTTTGCGACTGCAGTCATTATCACGACGTACCTGCCGCTGTTCGCGCTGCAGCGGATCGAAGCAAAGCTGTTCTATCCGCTGGCCTATGCGGTCGGTTATGCGCAGTTCGGCGCGCTGGCGTTCGCGCTGTTGGTCGTGCCGGGCCTTGCTTACGTCGCCTATCGCCGGCCGCAGCGGCTATTTCACAACGTGCTGCTGCAGCGGTTGGAGCGAGGGTACCGTGGCGCCTTGCAGGGCTCGCTACTTCGGCCGCGGATCGTCTACAGCCTGAGCGCCGCCGCGGCGCTTTTGATCGTCATCCTCGGCGCCACGGTGTGGCGTGAATTCCTGCCCGAGCTCGACGAAGGTGCGTTATTTCTCCACGCAGATCTGCAGCCGGGAATTTCGCTGCGCAAGGCGACCGAGATGGTCGCCGAGCTAAGGCGTGTCGTGAACGGATTCCCCGAGGTATCGTATATCGTCAGCCATATCGGTCGCAATGATGACGGCACCGATCCATGGACGCCGGCCCACATGGAGGCGGCAATCGGGCTGCACGACTATCGGACCTGGCCAGCCGGCGAAACCAAGGGGGAGCTGGCGCGCCGCATGAAGGCGCGGCTCGATCAGGAGCCCGGCTTCGAGATCGCGATGAGCCAGCCGATCATCGACAGCGTGCTCGACAAGGTTTTTGATCCGCATTCGTCGCTGGCAGTCAAAGTGTTCGGCGACGATTTCGGCGAGTTGAAGCGGATCGGCAGGGACATTATCGGCGTGTTGAACCGGACGCCGGGCGTCAGTGACGCGTCGATCGATCAGTACAAGCCGCTGCCGCAGATCTCGATCCGTGTGAACCGCGAAGCCGCAGCGCGCTTCGGCATCAATGTCGGCGACGTCGCCAACCTGATCTCGACTGGGATTGGCGGCAGCGCGGTCACCCAGGTGTTCATCGGCGAGCGGCATTACGACGTCACGGTGCGCTTTGCGCCGGCCGCGCGCGAAAGTCCAGAGGCGATCAAGAGTCTCGTGCTCACTTCCAGTGACGGTGCGCTGATCCCGCTGTCGCAGGTCGCCGATATCGGCTTCCAGACCGGCGAAAGCATGATCAACCGCGAGATGGACCAGCGCTATCTGTTGGTGAAGTTCAATTACAACGATCGCGATCCGGTAGCGCTTGTGAAAGAGCTCGGCCGCGCCATCGATCAGAAGGTCTCGTTCGACAAATCAAGATATCGCATCGCCTGGGGCGGCCAGTTCGAGGGCGAGCAGCGCGCCGAAGCGCATTTCCGCCTTATCCTTGCCATGGTGCTCGGCGCCATGATGGTCCTGCTCTATGCCGAGTTCGGCGTGTTGCGACAGGTGCTCTTGGTGATCTGTGTAGTGCCGCTGGCGACGCTCGGCGGGCTATTGGCCCTACATCTCACCGGCACGACGCTGAACGTCGCCTCCGGCGTCGGCTTCATTGCGCTGTTCGGAGTCGCAGTCATGAACGGCGTCATCATGGTCGCGAACCTCAATCGCGTGCGCGAGCAGGGGCTGTCCCTGGCTGATGCCGTCGTGACTGGCGCGAGCGAGCGATTGCGGCCAGTGCTGATGACGGCCGCGGTCGCGACCGCCGGCATGCTGCCGGCGGCGCTCGCCACTGGCGTCGGCAGTGACGTGCAGCGCTGCCTCGCCACCGTGGTTGCCGGCGGTCTCATTCCGGCGACCTTGCTGACGCTTTTCATCATTCCGACACTGTATTTCGCGATCGAGCGCCGCGCTGAACGGCGCGCCGCGGCAATCGCGAGCCGCGGTGCCCTTACTGAGAGTTGAGGATTAATGACGCGGAGGGGGGCGCCTATCCGAAGGTATTGCGCGCGACGCGGGTCGAGCAGAGCGACGTCGGCACTGGCTCTTGCATTGCTGCTCGCCGGTTGCGCCGTCGGACCCGACTTTGTCGCCCCTCCGCCGCCTGATGTGACCGCCTACACGCCGGAGCCGTTCAAGAGCACCGCCACGGCCAGTGCTGGTTCCGGAGAAGGACAGCGGCTCGACTCGGCGCGCGACCTGCCGGGCGAATGGTGGACGCTGTTTCATTCCCGTGCCCTGAACGCACTGGTCGAGAGAGCGCTGGCCGCCAATGCCGACCTCCAGGCGGCGCAGGCGGCGCTCCGCGTCGCCCGAGAAAACGTTTACGCCCAGCAGGGCGCGCTATTTCCAGCGGTCGATGCCAACGTCGGCGCTATCAGACAATTGCCGGCGATCGGCAGTCCGTCCGACGTTGGCGCCAGTGCGCCGGCCTTCAATCTCTTCACCGCGCAGCTCAATGTCTCCTACTCTCCCGATGTGTTCGGCGGCACGCGGCGTTCGATCGAGGCGCTTGCCGCGCAGGCGGACTTGCAGCGCTTTGCGCTGGAGGCGACGTACCTCACGCTGACCTCAAATCTTGCTGGAGCTGCGGTGCAGGAAGCGTCGCTTCGTGGCCAGATAGCGGCGACGCAAAGCATCATCAAGATCGAGACCGACGTTCTTGATCTGCTGCGCAAGCAGCGCGGCCTCGGTGCGGTCGCTGACGCGGACGTGGTGGCGCAGGAAGCTGCGTTGGCGCAGTCCGAGCAGGCATTGCCGCCATTGCGCAAGCAGCTCGCGCAACAGCGCGACCTGATCGCCGCGCTGATCGGCAGCTTTCCGAGTCAGGCCCCATCAGAGCAATTCGTCCTGTCGGGACTGCGGCTGCCGCGCGACTTGCCGGTCAGTCTGCCCTCGCGGCTGGTCGAGCAGCGGCCCGACATTCGCGCGGCGGAAGCCAACCTTCATGCCGCGAGCGCGCAAATCGGCGTCGCCATCGCCAACCGGCTGCCGAACATCACATTAAGCGCAAGCGCAGGCAGCACCGCGATTGCGGTCGATCAGCTATTTACGCCGGGCAACAATTTCTGGAACATCGCCAGCGCCGCAACGCAGCCGATCTTTCACGGCGGCACGCTGCTGCATCGCGAGCTCGCGGCGAAAGCAACCTTCGACCAGGCCACCGCCCAGTATCGCTCGACGGTGATCACCGCGTTCCAAAATGTCGCCGACGCCTTGCACGCGATCCAGGCCGACGCCGTCGCTCTGCAAAAAGCCGCGGCCTCTGAGAAGGCGGCGGCCAAAAGCCTCGAAATATCAAGGCATCGCCTGGAGCTGGGCGATATCAACTACATCTCGCTGCTCAACGCGCAACAGACTTACCAGCAGGCGCTGGTGAGCCTCGTGCAGGCCCGCGCGGCGCGCTACGCCGACACGGTTGCGCTCTTCCAGGTACTCGGCGGCGGCTGGTGGAACAGGTCCGACGTCGAGCCGGAGCGGCCGCTGACAATTTCTGACGTGCTGCAGTAGCGCCGCTCGGGCGGCGGGTGATCCCGCGCATTGGTTCATCTGCGAGTTGCGCCGCCGGCCCGAACGGCCGCTTTGCTCGCCAGTAGCGACCCGAGCTACGACCCCCGCCCCGTCTTCTCGAACTTCTTCACCAGCCGCTCCCGCTTCAGCCGCGACAGCCGCTGGATCCAGAACATCCCGTCGAGCTGGTCGATCTCGTGCTGGTGGCAGACGGCGCGCAAGGCTTCGGACTCCTCGCTTTGCATGGTGCCGTCGAGATCCTGATAGCTGATCCGCACCCGCGCATGGCGCTGCACCTCGTCGTTGACGCCGGGCATCGAGACGCTGCCTTCCTTGTGCAGGATCATCTCGTTTGATGCCCATTCGATCTCGGGATTGACGTAGGTCTGCGGGCCCTCCCTGGCGTCGAGCTCGAGCACGACGACGCGCAGGGGGATGCCGATATGCGGCGCGGTGATGCCGATGCCGGGCGCGGCGCGCATCGTGTCCAGCAGGTCTTGCGCCAGCTCCCGCAAGCCATCGTCGAAGGCGGTGACGGGGCGGGCGGTCATGGCAAGCCGGCGGTCGGGATAGCGGACGATGGGACGAACGGTCATGGTCGCGCGCTAGCTCCTTTGGATCAGTTCACGTCCGATGCGCTTCGGCGGCTCGCTCCGCAGCACGATGGCGGTCGTGACAGACCCGTACCGGGCAATCGCATCGACGATGCGCTCGAGGTCCGCGGGCGAGGGCACGATCACCTTGAGATGAAAGCAATCTTCTCCGGTCAGCCTGAGGACTTCGATGATCTCGGACATCTCGGCAAATTGCTTCAGGCACGCCTTGATGTGCTCGTGCGTCGTTCGCAAACGAATGACCGCCATCATGTTGAGGCCGACCGAAACCGGATCGATCACCGCGCGATAGCCCTTGATGATCCCGCGCTCCTCCAGCCGCTTCAATCGCTCCGAGGTGGCCGGCTGCGACAGGCCGACCTTCCGTCCCAATTCAGAGACGCTGATCCGGCCATCGTCCTGGAGTGTCTCGATGATCGCAACATCGGTCGGGTCGAGCATGGGCTGGACATCCTGGCTTCGCGTCATGACCTCTAATCTATCGGAATTGCGCTGCGCTTTCCGATGAATGCCAATTCCGTTTGCCGATGTAAATCGCCATGCTCCGTAGGTGCATAGCGAAACTTGCGAGGTCAGACGTGACGGACTTCATCCATTTGCCCGGGATCGGCAACTCCGGCGAAGCGCATTGGCAAAGCCGCTGGGAGCTTTCGGACCCCCGCATTCGCCGGTTCGATCCCGCGAGCTGGGATCAACCCGATCTGGCTGACTGGATCGCGGCTCTGGACCGGGCCGTCGGCGCGACGACAACGCCGCCGGTGCTCGTGGCCCACAGTCTTGCCTGCCTGCTCGTCGCGCATTGGCAGAAGCAAACGGCTGCGCCGGTGAAGGGCGCGCTTCTGGTTGCTGTGCCAGATCCGCGATCGCCGGCGTTTCCAGCGGAAGCTGCAGCGTTCGCGTCCGTGCCGGAGGAGCGCTTCCGCTTTCCCTCGCTGATCGTGGTCAGCACCAATGATCCCTACGCGTCCGTGCCTTACGTGCAGGCGAGGGCAGGGCAGTGGGGCAGCGATCTCGTCAACATCGGCGCGAAGGGCCATATCAACAGTGCGAGCAATCTCGGCGACTGGCCGGAAGGAAGTCAGATCCTCATGGAATTCGACGCGCGGATCTAGGTGATGGGCAGGTGGCGGCCGTTCGAACGTGATGCGACGAGGTTTTCGGGATGATGACATCATGCCAGTGTTTTGCCCGACGGGTCAAATCGCGCCCTGACTTCGCAGGTTCCCCGCACCACGAAGAGCAGGGGTCGTAAGTCGTTGATCGCGCTGTGGCTGCTACTGTGCATGGGGTTGTTTTCGGCATTTGTTGCCGGTCCACGGATGTTTGCCCTAAAAAATGTCGCAAGACCTGTCTGCTTTTGCCGGTTCCATTCGTCTTCCACGTGAGACAGTCCTGACGGGAGACAAACAATGACTGCTTCCAGATATCGCTGGGTGATCGTCGCCGCCGGCGGCTTACTCGGATGCGTCGCCATCGGCGGCATGTTTTCGTTGCCGGTGTTCCTGCAGCCGATCGCGAAGGACACCGGCTGGTCGGTGACCGGCATCTCCAGCGCGATGACCATCGGCTTCCTGGCGATGGCCTGCAGCAGCATGATCTGGGGGACGCTGACGGACAAATTCGGGCCGCTGCCGGTGGTGCTGGCCGGCTCGATCGTGCTGGCGCTCAGCCTGTTCGCCGCGAGCCATGCGACCTCGCTGATCGCGTTCCAGTTCGTGTTCGGCCTTTTGGTCGGCGCATCCTGCGCGGCGATCTTCGCACCGATGATGGCGACGGTGACCGGCTGGTTCGACACCCATCGCGGACTTGCCGTGTCGCTGGTGTCGGCCGGCATGGGCGTGGCGCCGATGACGATGGCCCCGCTCGCGGCCTGGCTGGTGTCGCATCATGACTGGCGCACCGCGATGCAGATCGTGTCGCTGGTCGTTGCCGTCATCATGATCCCGGTCGCGCTGCTGGTGCGCCGTCCGCCGGCGCTCGCGCATCCGCAGGGTCCGGCGGCAGGCCCGGGTGGCCCGCAAGCCGAGATGACGGTGGGCGAAGCGCTGCGCTCTCCGCAATTCCTGGTCCTGCTCGCCACCAATTTCTTCTGCTGCGCCACCCATTCCGGCCCGATCATCCACACGGTCAGCTATGCCGTGAGCTGCGGCATCCCGCTGATCTCGGCAGTGACCATCTACAGTGTCGAGGGCCTCGCCGGGCTCGGCGGGCGCATCGCCTTCGGCCTGATGGGCGATCGCTTAGGGGCCAAGCGCGTGCTGGTCTCGGGTCTGTTGGCGCAAGCCTTCGGCGCGCTCGCTTATGTCTTTGCCCACGAGCTCACGACCTTCTACGCGGTCGCGTCGGTGTTCGGCTTCATCTATGCCGGCACCATGCCGCTCTACGCGGTGATCATCCGCGAAAACTTTCCGCTCAAGATGATGGGCACCGTGATCGGCGGCACGGCGATGGCCGGCAGCCTCGGCATGGCGACCGGCCCCCTCGCGGGCGGCATGATCTACGACGCCTTCTCCAGCTACGCCTGGCTCTATATCGGCTCCTGGGCGATGGGACTTGGCGCATTCCTGATGGCGATGACGTTCCGCCCGTTCCCGAAGCCGCAAGGCGCGGCGGCGCCCGTGGCGGCGTGATCGGATCGAGGCGCAGCCTCACAGCTGCGCCTCGATCGCCGCCTTGTCGATGACCGACCAGACCTGCTGGATCTTGCCGTCGCGGAATTCGTAGAACACGTTTTCGCAGAAGGACACGCGCGTCCCATTGACGGCAAGCCCGAGAAACGTCGCGGCCGGCGTGCAATCAAATATCAGCCTTGCGGCGATGCGCGGGGGCTCGGAGATCAGCAGCTCGATGTCGAAACGTAAATCCGGAATGTCGCGAAAGTCCTGCTCCAGCATCGCGCGGTAGCCTGGCAGCCCGAGCGGCCGCGCATTGTGAGCGACGTCGTCATGCACGAACCGGCCGAGCGCGGTCCAATCCTGCTGGTTCAGGCAGGCGATGTAGTTGCGATAGATATTGGCAAGTTCGGCTGGTGTCATGTCGACCCTCTCCTGGTTCCCAAGCCCAACGCGGAAACAGGACAGTCGGCGCCGCGCTCACAGGCGTTTTTCGAAGAACAAATCCGGGTAGGGGTCGTCGTTGAAGCGCGGGATCTCGCGCCAGCCGGTGGTGCGGTAGAGCTGGCCGGCCTCCGGCAGCGCGCTGTTGGTGTCGAGCCGCAGCAACGCGATGTCGAGCGAGCGCGCGGCGTCCTCGGCCGTGTCCATCAACCGCTTGCCAAGCCCCAATCCGCGCGCGGAGGGGGCGACCCACAGCCGCTTGATCTCGGCATAGCCGTGATCGGTGCCCTTCAGCCCAACGCAGCCGATCGGCAGCATGTCCGACATCGCGACGATGAAACTGCCGCGCGGGCGGCGCATCTCCTTGGCGTCAGGGTCGCGCGAGAGCGAAACGTCAAAGCCCTGTTTGAAGCGGCGGCCGAGCTCGGCATAGTACTCGCCGAGGCAGTAGCGCGCGCCGTCGCTGCGCGGGTCCATTTCGGTGAGCGCGATGCGATCGCGTGTCAGCGCGGAGGCGATCAAATCCATTGCCGCCAGCAGCGCCTCGCGTTGCGAATTGCGGGCGAGAAAACCCTCGGCCTGCGTGTTCGACAAGGCTTCGTAGGCGGCGAACTCGCGTTTGCCCGCGCGCGTCAGGCTCGCCACGCGGCGCCGCGCATCATCCTCATGCGCGTGCGTCTCGATCAGGCCTTCGTCTTCCAGGCTGCGCAACAGCCGGCTCATCAGCCCGGAATCAAGGCCGAGATAGTCCCTGACATCGCCGATGTCGGAGCGCCCATGTCCGATCGCGTTGAGCACGCGCGCCGCCCCGAGCGGCCGCCCGCGCCCGAGAAAGGACGTATCGAGCGCGCCGACGGCGGAGGTCACGGCGCGGTTGAAGCGGCGGACGCGGGAGACGGGATCAAGCATTGTCTGACTTTAGTCAGAGATCGTTCTTCGGTCAACCGCGCAGGACGGAGAGCTGGAAAACTCTAGCCGAATTCGAAGCACTCAGCCTTCGGGCCGGACCAGCTTGATGTCTTGGTCGGCTGCCCAGTCGGCAACGTCCTCGCGCTTCAGCGCGGTCGCCATCAGATCCGGAAACTGGTCCGGCGTGCAGGCAAAGACGGGGATGCCGAGGCTGGCAACTCTTGCCGATAGCACGGGGTCGTAGGACGGGCGGCCGGTGTCGGTCAGCGCCAGCAGCACGATCACATTGATTCCGCGCGTTGCAAGCCGGGCCAACCGGTCGACCAAAGCATTCGCATCGCCGCCTTCATAGAGATCGGTGATCAAAATCAGATGCGCTTTCGCCGGCCGCTCGATGCGGTCCTCGCAATAAGCGATGGCACGATTGATGTCAGTGCCGCCGCCGAGCTGGACGCCGAACAGCACCTCGACGGGATCGGCCAGCTCCTCGGTCAGGTCGACGATCGCGGTATCGAAACAGACGAGCTTGGTCGCGACAACAGGCAGCGAGGCCATCACGGCCGCGAAGATCGAAGCGTAGACGACGGAGGTTGCCATCGACCCTGATTGGTCGACGCACAGGATGACTTCCTCCAGGTCGACGATGCGACGCTGCTGCCGCAGAAAGCCGATCAGCCGTTCCGGCACCACGGTGCGATGCTCCGCCTGGTAGTGACGTAGATTGGCCTTGATGGTGCGGGGCCAGTCGATGTCGGCAAAGCGCGGGCGATTGGTTCGCAGCGAGCGGTTCAGTGCGCCGCGCACGGCGTCCGCCGTGCGTCGCTCGAGCCGCTCCATCAGCTCGGCCACCACCTTGACGATGACAATCCTCGCGGTTTCCTTGGTCTTCTCCGGCATCACCCCGCGCAGCGCGACCAGATCGGCGATCAGGTTCACGTCGGCTTCGACGGTTGCGAGGAATTCGGGCTCGAGCAGCATCTGGCGCAGTCCCTTGCGCTCGAACGCATCCTTCTGGATCACCTGCACCACGGGACCAGGAAAAAACTCCCTGATATCGCCAAGCCATTTCGCGACGCGCGGCGACGAGCCGCCGAGCCCGCCGCGGCCTTTCTTCGGTGCGTCGTCGCCGCTGCCATAGAGCGCCGTCAGGGCCTCGGACATGCGGCGGTCGCTGTCGGACAGGGGCGCACCGGCTCCGCCATCCTCGGCATCGACGCCGAGGGCCAAGGTCCAGCGGCGATTGCGTTCATCGGTCTCGCTCATCGTGTGGCTCCCGCGGTGAGGAGCGCGAGCACGCGCGCCTCATGCTGCGGCCAGATCGCAGCGGCATGTGGGATCAGTCGATATCCCCTTGCGCCACCGCTGTTCCGCGCGAACAATGCATCCATCAGCCGCCTGCGTTCGTTGCGGTCCAGCGCCGAGAAGACGCGGCGGAACAGCGGCAGGTTGGCGGTAAAGGCCTCGCCGTCGAGTGACAGTAGCCAGCCGTCTACCGCGCCACGCAACGCCGCATCGTGGATCAGCCGCTGGCCCGCGCCCTCGAAAAAACCTTCGAAGAAACCTGCGGCCTCTGCAACGGGGGTGCCCGGTGACAGCATTCGCGCCAGCAGGTCGGCGGTGTGATCGGCGGCCAGCAGCTCCGCCTCGTAGAGCAACCGCGCCGCGGTACCGGCGATCAGCCGGGTGGTCTGTCCGTCGTGCAGCAGGGCCGTGAGCGCCTCGCGCCATCTGCTGACGATGTCTGGATCGAGCTTGGCAAGTTGGATCGCCGCATCGCCCGCGAGGAACGCGCCGCGCAGCTTTGCTGCCGCAGGTACATCCAGATTGCGTGCGGCGTAGGGCAGGGCGATGGCCGCCTGCACCACGATCCGCGGCATCAGCGCTGCCAGATGCTCGACGGTGCCGGCACGCGCTTCGCCATAGCGCAGGATGTCGGCCATCGGCGGCAGTGCGTCGAGCAGCGCCTGGCCGTCGCTGGTGAGAGCGGCCTTGGTCTCGAGCGCCGCGATGCCGGATTCGGTGGCGCGCGGTAAATCCGCAATCATGGCGTTGCGCACAAGGCCTGCCAGCGCGCCGAGCTCGGCCTCCTTGCCCATCGCCTCGATCAGGCGGCCGCTAGCGGCTTCCGCAATGGTCGAGCCATAGAGCAGGTTCTCAACCAGTCGCACCGCGAATTCCGGCTCCCATCGGAGCTGCCAGTTCTCGCGGAAGGTCCCGCGGCTGCGGCCTGCGTCCGTCAACTGTCCCCAGGGCACGTCGAGCGCGCCCAGACGGTGCAGCAAGGTTGAACGCATCAGCCCGCTTTCGCTGCGCAGATCGAGCGTCAGTGGCCGCTCCAGCGCTTCCGGCTTCAGCCGCGTCGCCTTCTGCTGCCTTTGGAGATCTTCCAGCAACGGCGCCAGCGGCGTCGCCGCTGGAATTGCGCCGACGCCCGCGCCGACCAGCAGCTCGGCGGCGATGTCGTTCCACATCGCGCGCTCACCGTTGCACAGGCATGCGATGGCGGCCTCGCGCAGCTCCTCGAAGCCGGGCGAAGGCCGCTCGCGCAATGCCGCGAGCGCAATGCCAAGACGCTGCGCCTCGATCACCGACGCGGTCGAGACGAAATGGCCGCGATCGCGCAGCACACGCGTGACCTTGGCGAGCCAAAGCGCGATGCGATCGCCGTCGCGCGTCTCCCACAGATGCGCGCACCAGCCTGGCGCGACCACGCCGGCGCCATAGCCGCTGGCGCGCGACAGGCGCGGCGCGGTCCACGGCGCCCATGTTGCCTTGATCTTCGTCTTAGGCCGGCCCTTCAGCAATTCGCGGTCGGCTGCGAGGCTGCGTCGCTCAGTGAGCGCCGGCACGTGCCAGGCGCCGCAGATGACGGCGACTGCACCGTCGCATTCCTTTGCCGCCTTTGCGATCTCGATCCGCATATGGGCCTCGCGCGCGGCCTCGCGGGCCGAGAGCGGCTTTTCGTCCGCGCGCAGCGCCGTCATCGCGTCCGCGACGGCTGCAAACACAGGACCTGTCGCGGGATTTTCCTCGATGACATCGGACCACCAGGACTCGCCGTCGTCATAGCCGGCGGCGGTCGCGAGTGCGCCAATCGGATCGCGGCTGACCGGATCTTCCTCCGCTCTCGCGGCAATTTCCTCCGCGATGTCGCTGGCGGAGGCGCCAAGCCGGTCCGAGGCGGGCAGGTCGATGAAGCGCAGGGCTGCGCCGTGGCGCACGGCCCAGCAGACAGCCTGATATTCCGGCGAATAGTCGGCAAAGGGAAAGAAGCTGGCGTTTGCGGGATTGTCCTCGGCGTAAGTGAGCAGCGCCACCGGCGTCGTCATGTCGGGATCGGCCAGCATTGGCAGCAGGTCCGAGGCATCCGCAGGGCCTTCGATCAACACCACAATTGGCCGCAGCGCATCGAGCGCCTCGACCAGCCGCCGCGCCGATCCCGGCCCATGATGCCGGATGCCGAACAGATGGATGTCGCCGGCCATGATGTCAGATCAGATCGGTCAGCGAGGCGTAATAGCCTTCGAAGCCGCGCTTTTTCTTCAGCACGGTCTCGAGATATTCGCCGAGCACGGCGGTGTCCTGCACGGGATCCTTGACCACCGCGCCGATCATGTTGCTGGCGAGGGTCTCCGGCGTCAGCTTGCCGTCGTTGAAGAAAGTCGCCTGGCTGATGCCGCCGACCATCACAGCGATCGCCTCGGCGGTCGAGAGTCCGCCGGACGGCGATTTCAGCGCGACCTTGCCGTCTTCGGTCGAGCCTGACCGCAACTCGCGGAAGATCGCGACCACCCGCGCCACTTCGTCGGCGACATTCTTCGGCGCCGGCAAATCGAGGTTCTGCGCCATCTCGCCGACGCGCTTGACGACGATCGACACTTCCTCCGCGGCGCTGTCAGGCAGCGGCAGCACGACGACGTTGAAGCGGCGCTTGAGCGCGGAGGAGAGTTCGTTGACGCCCTTGTCGCGGTTGTTGGCGGTGGCAATGATGTTGAAGCCACGCTGCGCATAGACGGCGGTGTTGAGCTCCGGGATCGGCATCATCTTCTCGGACAGCACGGTGATCAGCGTGTCCTGCACGTCGCTTCCCATGCGCGTCAGCTCCTCGAAGCGGCACAGCTTGCCGCCCTCCATCGCGCGCATTAGCGGGGTCGGCACCAGCGCTTCGCGGCTCGGACCGTGGGCGAGCAGCTGGGCGTAGTTCCAGCCGTAGCGGATCTGGTTCTCGTCGGTCCCGGCGGTGCACTGGATCACGAGCGTGGAGTCGCCGGTGATGCCGGCGGCGAGGTGCTCGGAGACCCATGATTTGGCGGTGCCGGGCACGCCGAGCAGCAGCAGGGCGCGGTCGGTTGCGAGCGTCGCCACCGAGGTCTCGATCAGCCTGATGTCGCCGACATATTTCGGCGTGATCGCCGTGCCGTCGGCCGCCTTGCCGCCCATCAGATAGGTCACGACCTGGCGCGGCGAGAGGGCCCAGCCCGGCGGACGATGGCCGTCGCCGGCGGCGAGCGCCTTCAGCTCGGCCGTAAAGCTGTACTCCGCGGGCAACCGCAGTTTCTCGCTCATGACTTCTCTCCCTCATCGTCCAACGCGGCGTTGAGCCGCAGCATGTCGAGGCGCGGGTCGCCTTGCAGCAGGCCCGCGGCCGTCAGGCGTTGCAACGTCTGTTGCGCCGCCGTTTGCGAGGCGAGCAGACCCAGCGCCCGAAATTCTCCTGCATGGTCGGATGGCTTGGCATCGTCGCGCCTGATCCCGGCCAGCAGTTTTGCGCCTGAAGGCGCCGCGAGCGGATCGTCGAGGCGTGCGGCGACGCCGGCGATCACCTGCGCCATCTCGAAACCGATGCCGTGCGCGCGCAAACCTGCCGCGGCAAACCTCGCCCGCTCGGCGGGCCCAAGTCGAGGTGCGAGAGCTGCGATGAGGCCGGTCGCGTCAAGTTCGCTGACGACGCCGGCGGCCTGTGCAAGCTGCGCATCGGTGCCGGTCTCCACAATCAGCTTGATCAGCCCCGCGTCAGCCGCCGGGTCCACGTGCCAGTCCCAGGCGGCGATCAGGTCCTGCGGGGTGAGGCCGAGCGCGCCCGCGAACGACGTCAGGTCGGTGCCATCGAGCAGGGCTTTTCGTCGTTGCCATTGCGCCGGCGTCTTGGGCGTTTGAAAGTCAATCACGCGGGAGCGACGCAGCAGCCCCTTCGTCTTCACCGCGAAGAAGCCGGCAAGCTCCGCGATATCCTCGCCCGCGGCGGGACCATGGCCGAGACGTGCGAGCATCGATGTTGCAAGCGCCTTGACCTTCGGCGCGCGATCGTTGGCCGCAAGGCTTTCGAGAAAGGCGACGTCGTCGCCAGACAATCGCTCCGACAGCAAGGACACCAGGCGCAGCCGCGCCTCGGCGTTCTCGCTGCCGAGCTTTGCTTCGAGCAGCGCGCGTGCCGCGGATGGATCGCGCCGCCGGAGGCCGATCAACGCGGCCTTGCGTGCGGCCGGCCAGAAGTCATCCCAATTGTCCGCCGTGAGCTGGTCGCCGGTCTGCCGCCGCGTCGTCTCGCCGGCTGCCGTGAATGCGGCCCAGTCGCGCCAGAGGGCATAGACGTCGGGCGCGTCCTCGTCGCTTGCATCAGGCATCCAGTCGGCAGGATGTGTCGTCCAGCCGCGCGCGGCGAGGAAGTGGACGAGCTCGGTTCTGGACACCGTATCCTTGCTCGCCGCCAAGATTCGGCACACCAGCGGCCGCAAGGCTTCGGGTACGGTCGGCAGCGCGAGTGTGGGGATGTCGGGCAAAATCCGCAGCGTCGACGGTGCTTCGGCCATCACGGTTGCGCCGAGGAACTGGCCGGATAGCGCGAGCAGCCGCAACTCGGCCTCGACAGGATCGTCGCCAAGCTCAGTGCGCCAGAACGAAGCGGCGGAGGCGGCGGTCGAGCCCATGGTCCAGCGCGTCACGATCGCGCCCATGGTCTCGAAGATCTCTTCGGCTTTGGCTGTTTCAGACATGGCCGCCGATCCGCCCCCAGGTAGATTGTGCGGCAAGGATCGTAAGCCGGTTGCCCGACCAGATTGCGGCGGTACGCGTCAGCTCTGTGCCTGATAGCAAGCCTTCGGCATTGCCCGCGACGGGCAGCGTGGCCGTGCCGTCCGCAGATCGCCACCATGCGCTCCCTGAATCGTCGCGCGCGATCCGTCCCTGCGGCAGCAGCAGGGGAAGCTCGATCGCCCAGGGCTCTGCCAGAAGCGGTCGCGTGAGCGCGTCGGAGAGCGATCCATCCGGTACGGGCCATTCGAGAGCGCTTGTGTCGTCCGCCGCGTCGCGCCGAACCAGCAGGGCGCGGAACGGCTGCTGCGATGGATAAAACACGAGCTCGCCCTGGAAGCGCTCGCCTGGCGTGAAGACCGAACCGCGCCGCCCAGCGCTGGCCGGGAAGAAGTCGAGCAGTATGGCAAAGCGCGGGCCTGACGTTGCGAGATTGAGCAGCCATGTGGTTTGCGAGACCAATCCGTCGCGGCGCGTCTGCACCTGCTCGGCGAGAACCTCCCATGGCGCATCGATCCGCGGGGCCCGCGGATCAGCCAGCACCGTCTCGCGCGTCTCCGACGTCGCGACCGCGCGCCTGATCTCGGCATCGCGTGGCGTTGCGCGGAAGGCGCGCGCGAGCAGCACCAACTTGGCGAGCTCGACGACCGTGCCGCGTGGCCGATCGCCCGCGGCGAGGGCGAGAAGGCGCGCCGGCAATTCGTCGATCCGGCCGGCGAGGGCGGCGGCCTTGCCATCGACCAGCCGCGCCGCAATGCGCCTGCAGCGCGCTGTGGCATCATCGATGAAGCCGGACAAGCCCAGCCGGAGCTGATCACCGATCCATTGCTCGAGCGCATCCAATGCATCGAGGATGGCGCGCTCGGTGTCTTCATTGCGTTTGGCGGCTTGCGCCTCGCGCCGCGCGATGTCTTTCGGATCCTCAACGGCTTCGGGTTCGACGTTGCGCGCGACATGCAGATCCTTCTCGCCGGACGGTGCGGCGGCGCCTGGCGGCCTTGCAGCGGATGGGCCGCGCCTGCGCCCTAGCCAGTCGCTGACCCAGGCCGGCGTGTCGGCGGGTACGAACGGCACGATCGATTCCGCATTCAGCCACAACAGGCCGAGCACATGCTTGCAGGGGAATTTGCGCGACGGACAGGTGCACTTGTTGCCGAGGTCGCGCAGGTCGGCCATCACCCGGTAAGGGTTCGCGCCGGAGCCTGCGCATTCGCCCCAGATCAGCGCGCCGTCCGCGCTGCCGCCAACGCCGGACCATTTCGCAGGCTTCGCGAGCCCGGCGGCGGCCTTGAGCGAGGATTGATCGGTAGCGAGTTGCTCGACCGCCTTGAGACCAATCGCCACGCCGACTTCCTAATTCGAATCCAGGACGGGCAGTATATCGGGGCAGGATGAAAGCTCAATGTCGCCGCGCGTCGCCAGTCCGCTGCACGCGGAGATCGTCATGCGGGATCGGTCTGTGACGACGCCAGCCCCAGCTCCTTGCGCTTCTTCTTTGTGAGCTTCGCCACGATCAGCGCATGGGCCTGCGCCAGATAGGCCGTGAGCTCGGCATCGGGCAGGGCGTTGTTGCTGACAAGCTGCACCCACTTGGCCCGCGCGAGATAGGGCGCCGGCCGCGCCAGGCCGTGCTCGATCAGCATGGCATAGGCCATGTTCGAGACCTTGAACATGTAGCCGCCGCTCTCAGCCGTGTAACCGCCGCTCAGCGCGAACATCTTGCCGCCGACCTTGAACACGGAGGTGCCTTCCCATTGCACCACCTTGGTGGCGGCGGGCAGGCGCAGGCAGCGTGTCTCGAAGGTCTTGGGAGTCATGCGATTGCAATAGCGGACATTGGTGCACCTTTGTGGCAGCATGCATGTTTCAACCAAGGATGGAACGCCATGTCGCGCGTGTCGATCAAGACCAGGGACGATCTGCCGGAAGCCCTGCGACCGCTGTGGGACAAGATGACGACCTATGGCGCGTTCGAGAACCAGGCCGGTGTGATGGCGCATCGCGCGCCGATCTTCAAGCACATGTGGTCGCTGCTGGTCGACCTCGCCAGCGACGGCATGATCTCGAAGCGCCACCTCGAGTTGGCGCTGGTCACTGTGTCGCTGCTCAACAAATGTGACTACTGCGTCTCCCATCACGCGCCGAAACTCGCGGTGCAGGGCGTGTCGGAGGAGGGCGCCGCGCAGCTTCTCGACTACAAGGATCATCCTGAGCTCGATGAGCTCGACAAGCTCGTCGTCGAATATGCGATCGCCGTCACCAATGCCTGGAACAGAACGCGCGACGAGATCTTTGCGCGCCTCCGCGCCCACTTCTCGGAAGCCCAGATCGTCGAGCTGACCTGGCGTATCGCCCTGTGCGGCGCCTTCAATCGCTTCAACGACATTCTTCAGCTCGAGGTCGAGCACGGCGTCGCACAGAGTGAGGCTGCCGAATAGCGGCCGGCGGGCGCTGCTCCCGGCCGGCAAATGATCACGGACCCGTGATTTGCCTCTGCTCTATCGCAAATTATATCGTAAGATATGTTTTGAGAAGGAGACGTACGATATGTTCGGTAGACACCGAGATCCCCGAGACTTCCACTTTGGCCACTTCGCCCATTTCGCCATGGGTCGGCCCGGCGGGCGGCATCGCTTCGGCCGCGGCGGTCATGGCTTCTTCGGGCGTGGCGGCGACGATTTTCCGGGCGCGCGGCGGCTGTCGTCGCAGGACCTTCAGCTCGTGATCCTGGCGCTGCTCGCCGACAAGCCTGCCCATGGCTACGAGCTGATCAAGATCATCGAGGAGCGGTCGGAGGGATTTTATACGCCGAGCCCCGGCGTGATCTATCCGGCGCTGACCTACCTCGAGGAGGTTGGTCACGCCAGCGTCGCGCAGGATGGCGGCCGCAAGCTCTACAGCATCACTCCGCAAGGCGAAGCGTTTCTCGCCGAGCAGCGCGGCACCGCTGATGCAATCCTGCAAGCGCTGTCGCGGATCGGACGCCGCATGGACGAGGTGCGCGAGGCTTTTGCCGGCGTCAGCGATCTCGATGCGGATGCCTCCGACGAATTGCACCGCGCCCGCCACAACCTCAAGCGCGCGCTGCGCAGCAAGCACGGCAGCGATTCAGCCGAAGCACGTCGCATCGCCGGCATCCTGGAGCGCGCGGCGGCTGAAATCCTCGGCAAGTAAGCAAGGTATGCGACACATGAATGATCGGCCGCATAGCCCGATTCAAGATCCACACGTCAACGCCGTGATCGCGCGCCTGCAAGGCGCGCGGCAGCGGCCCTCCGGGGGTGGCCCGCGGGGCGGTTTCGGCAGTCGCGATCCTCACGCCTATGCCGAGCAGGGTTTTTCGATCCATCCCGAGCAGGGCGAGTTGATCTATCTTTTGTGCCGAGGCCTGCGCGCCACGCGCGTCGCCGAGTTCGCGACCTCGGTTGGGATGTCCGCGCTCTATTTTGCCGCCGCGCTCCGCGACAATGGCGGCGGCACCGTGATCGGCTCGGAGATCGTTCCGGCCAAGGTCGCAGCCGCCAAACGCAATCTGGCGGAGGCTGGATTGGCCGACTATGTCGAAATCCGCGAAGGTGACGCCCGCAAGACGCTGCGCGATCTCGGCGGTCCCGTCGATTTCGTGCTGATCGACGGCTGGCCCGGGGAATCAGGTCCGTCGCTCGCCCGCGAGGTGATCGAGATCGTCGCGCCGCAGCTGCTGGTTGGCGGCTATGTCATGAATGACAATGCCGAGCCCGACTATCTCGATTTCATCCGCGATCCCGGCAACGGTTTTGTGTCGATGACGCTGCCGCTCAAGGGTGGCACGGAGTTGTCGCTGAAGGTGAAATGACGGTCTACGAGATCTTGCGTTCCCTGTCGGTCAAAACACTCAGGCCGTCGCGATAGAAGCAAAGCGCGGGCGAGATGAGCCGCGAGAGCGCGAAGGTGTGTCTGCAACCAAAAACTCGAATGTTGCTTACGCCGCTGCGCGCCGTTTGGCTCGCACCTCAAAATGATGGAACGAATACCGCGCTCAGGTCGCCGTTCATTGTGAGTTGTGCCGGAGCCCCAGACCGCTACGATGCCCCCAACTTCCGCGCAGCGCGGAAGCCGGCAACAAGCTGGAGGCGACATGAGTGGGCAGGACCATAAAGCCAAGGGATCGGACCTGTTTGTCGCGGCGCTGGAGAACGAAGGCGTCGACCGTATCTTCGGTGTGCCCGGCGAGGAAAACCTCGACCTCGTCGAATCGCTGCGCACCTCCAAGATCGAGCTGGTCCTGACCCGCCATGAGCAGGCCGCCGCCTTCATGGCTGCGACCCATGGCCGGCTCACGGGCAAGCCCGGCGTGTGTCTGTCCACACTCGGCCCTGGCGCACTCAATCTCTCCACCGGCGCGGCCTATGCGAATCTCGGCGGGATGCCGATGATCCTCATCACCGGCCAGAAGCCGATCATGAGCAGCCGGCAGGCGCGTTTCCAGATCGTCGACGTGGTCGCGACGATGAAGCCGCTGACAAAATTGTCGCGGCAGATCGTCAGCGCGACCTCCATACCGACCGTGGTGCGCGATGCCTTCCGCGTGGCGATGGAGGAGCGGCCGGGACCGGTGCATCTCGAATTGCCCGAAGATATCGCCGGCGACGAGGTCGAGGCCGTTCCGGTGATCCCGATCCACCCGATCGAGATCCCCGTCGCCCACCGCGCCGCTCTCGACCGCGCCGCCGAGATGATCCTGGCCGCAAAGCGTCCGTTGGTCATGATGGGCGCCGCGACCAGCCGGCCGCGTTCGACGCACGGCATCGCGAGCTTCGTGCGGCGGACCGGCATTCCGTTCTTCACAACGCAGATGGGCAAGGGCACTGTGCCCGGCGGCACCAATCTCTACATGGGCACCGCGGCGCTGTCCGAGCGCGACTATGTCCACGATGCCATCGACGCGGCCGACCTGATCGTCGCGATCGGCCACGATCCCATCGAGAAGCCGCCCTTCATCATGGGCCCATCAGGACCGAAGGTCATTCACGTCAGCTATACCTCGGCAAGCGTCGAGCTGGTCTATTTTCCTGACGCCGAGGTCGTCGGCGACGTCGGCCCAAGCCTCGAGCTGCTCGCCGACCGGCTCGAAGGCAAGCTCCCGCAGGCGGCGGCGCTGCTGCCGCTCCGCGAAGAGATCCTCAGCCACATCGCCGACCGCGCCACCGAGACGCGCTGGCCGCCGACGCCGCAGCGCATCGTGCACGACATCCGCCAGGTCATCCCCGAGAACGGCATCGTCGCGCTCGACAACGGCATGTACAAGATCTGGTTCGCGCGCAACTATCGCACCCGTGTCGCCAACACGTTGCTGCTCGACAATGCACTGGCAACGATGGGCGCCGGCCTGCCATCGGCGATGATGGCCGCGATGCTCTATCCTGACCGCCGCGTGCTCGCGGTCGCTGGCGACGGCGGCTTCATGATGAACAGCCAGGAGATGGAGACCGCGGTTCGCCTCAAGCTCAACCTCGTCGTGCTGGTGCTGGAGGACAACGCCTACGGCATGATCCGCTGGAAGCAGGCCGTCGACCACTTTGCCGATTACGGCATGACGTTCGGCAATCCCGACTTTGCGCTCTACGCCAAGGCCTATGGCGCCAAGGGTCATCGCATCGAGAGCATCGACGGCTTCGGTCCGACGCTTGACGCCGCCTTCAAGGAGGGGGGCGTGCACTTGGTTTCGATCCCGATCGACTATTCGGAGAACGTTCGGGTGCTGGTCGACGAGCTGCGGACACGGCAGAAACAGCAGAAATAGCGGCAAGCATTCGGAAACTGTCCGGGAGGATCATACCAGCCATTCCTTGATATATATCGCTCTACGATATATTGCAGGCGCGAAGAACCCTCCCGACAAGAGACCTCCATGCGCCAGACCCCCGACATCACCGGCGGCCTCCCGCGTCCTCGCGGCAAGCCCGGAGATTTTACCGCCGACCGCCGCGTGCTGGTCCTGATCGGCATGGCGCTGCTGGTCGGCAGCATCAGTGCAGGCGCCGCTTGGGTGCTGCTGAAGCTGATCGCGCTGGTGACCAATCTGGTCTGGTTCGGCCATGTTAGCACCGAAAACGTCTCGCTGGCCAATGCCCATCCGGGACTCTGGATGGTGCTCGCGCCTGCGCTCGGCGGGCTCGTGATCGGGTTGATGGCGCGGTTCGGCTCGGAGAAGATCCGCGGCCACGGCATTCCTGAAGCGATCGAGGCGATCCTGATCGGCGGCAGCCGGATGCAGCCGAAGGTCGCGATCCTGAAGCCGCTGTCATCGGCAGTGTCGATCGGAAGCGGCGGCCCGTTTGGCGCCGAGGGACCGATCATCATGACGGGCGGCGCGATCGGATCGATCTTCGCCCAGTGCTTCCATCTCACTGCGGCCGAACGCAAGACGTTGCTGGTCGCGGGCGCGGCCGCCGGCATGACGGCGATCTTCGGTACGCCGATCGCAGCGGTGCTGCTCGCGGTCGAATTGCTGCTGTTCGAATGGAAACCACGCAGCTTTCTGCCCGTGGTGACGGGGGCCGTGATCTCGGCGGCGTGGCGTCCGTTGCTGTTCGGGACGGGGCCGTTGTTTCCGTTCGCGGAGCACCCGAACCTGCCGTGGTGGGGCCTCGCTGCAGCCATTGCCGTCGGCATCGTTGCCGGCCTGCAATCCGGGTTGATGACGCGGCTGCTCTACGCGATCGAGGATCTATTCGATCATCTGCCAATTCACTGGATGTGGTGGCCGATGCTCGGCGGCCTCGTCGTCGGTCTTGGCGGGCTGATCGACCCGCGCGCTCTCGGCGTCGGCTATGATGTCATCGCGGATCTGTTGTCCGGCCACATGGTGCGCGACGAGGCGATGCGGCTGTTGCTGGTGAAGTCGGTGATCTGGGTGGTCGCGCTCAGCTCGGGCACGTCGGGCGGCGTGTTGGCGCCGCTGCTCATTCTCGGCGGCACCGCCGGCTGGATGGAGGGACTGATGCTGCCCGGTGGCACTTCGTTCTGGGCGCTGATTGGCATGGCCGCGATGATGGGCGGCACGATGCGCTCGCCGCTGACGGGCGTGATGTTCGCGATCGAGCTGACCGGCAATATCGACATGCTGCTGCCATTGCTGGCCGCGACCGGCGCGGCGCACGCCGTCACCGTGCTGCTGCTCAAGCGTTCGATCCTGACCGAGAAGATCGCGCGCCGCGGTCAGCACATCACTCGCGAATACGCGATCGATCCGTTCGAGCTGATGCGCACGATCGATGTCATGGTCACCGACGTCGACACGCTGCCGGTCGACATGTCCGTCGATGCAGCGGTCGCGTTTTTCACCTCGGACCAGCGCCGTCATAAATCCTATCCCGTCGTAGCCAGGGACGGACGGCTTAGCGGCATGGTGACTCGCGCCGACGTGCTGCGCTGGCGCACCGAGGGCGATCATCAGGCGGCGACGCTCGACGACGTCGTGTCGGACACGTCCAGCGTGGTGGCGCATCCCGATGACGTGCTGGGGCGGGTCGCCGACCTCATGGTTGCCTCCGATCTCGGCAGGCTGCCGGTGGTCGATCGCGCCAGCCAGCGCGTGGTCGGCCTCGTCGCTCGCAAGGATTTGCTGCGAATTCGCGCGGTCGTGAACGCGCAAGAGGAGGACCGCAACGCATATTTCCTGCGCGAAAAGGCGCTTGTGCCGGAGGCGCGGATCGCGGAAGGTCAGCCCCTCTAAACTCCAGCACCGACAGGAATGAGCATGACCCGCGTTCGTTGTGTTACCGAGATGGGGATGGGCGTCGACGTTCACGGCAGGGACGCCACCAAGGCGGCGAAGCGCGCCGTGTCGGATGCCATCAGGCATTCGAGCCTCGGTTTCTTCCGGATGATCGGCAAGACCGCGAACGACATGTTCGTCGATATCACCATCGGTGTGCCCAATCCCGAAGCCGTCGACAAGGAGGCAGTCGCCAAGGAGCTTCCTTACGGCACCGTGACCGTTACCGCGGTCAAGGGCGGGCTGGAGATTCCCTCGGCCACGGAAGTGGCCAACGATCCCATCCTCATCGCCAACGCCGCCGTCATCGTCAGCTTCGACAAGGACTGAGCCGGTGTCCGACAGCGATGAGGCATTATTGGATCGTCCGATCTGGAGCGCGCTGACGACGAGCCAAAAACATCTGGCCGAGGGCGGCCCGCGGGCGCTGCGCTATCCCGCGGACATGACCCCGTTCGCCGACATGATCGACATGTCCGCGGACAGTTTCGCCGCGCTCGGCGATCTCATGGCGCCCTCGCAGGTTGTCGCGCTGTTTACGCCTGATGCGGTCGACGTTCCCGCCGGCTTCAAGGTGGTGCTGGCCGAGAGCGGCGACCAGATGATCGGGTCACCCGCCGACAGCCCGTTGGGCGACGCGGAGATTGTCACGCTCGGCGAGGCCGACGTATCAGCAATGACAGCGCTGACGACGCTGACCAAGCCCGGACCGTTCGCCGCGCGGACGCACGAGCTCGGCACGTTCCTCGGCATTCGCGCCGGTGGCGAATTGGTCGCGATGACGGGCGAGCGGATGAAGCCGGGCAAGTTCGTCGAGATGACGGCGGTCTGCGTCCACCCCGATTACCGCGGGCGTGGCTACGCGCAGGCGCTGCTCGCGGCCGTCGCGCGCCGGATCGAGGCGCGCGGCGAAATTCCGTTCCTGCACGTGTTTTCGAACAACACTTCGGCAATCGCGCTGTACCAGCGACAGGGCATGCGCATCCGCCGCCGCCTGCATGTGACGGCGTTCATGAAGCGGGCGTAGGCGTCCGCAGGGAAGGCCCTTCATTTCTGGCGAAAGCGCGCTATATCCATCCCCACCATAATGGGGGGAACGCATGGACGCCAGGACACCAGATTTTTCCGCCGTACGGACGGCGATGCAGCGCTACGTCGATCAGGAGATCATCCCTGGCGTGTCCTGGGCGGTGCTGCGCGGGGGCGAGGTGGTCGATCAGCAATGCGTCGGCTTTGCCGATCGCGAGGCGAAGACGGCGCTCCGGCCCGACCATATTTTCCGCGCGTTCTCCAACACCAAGATCTTCGTCACCTGCGCGATCATGTTGCTGGTCGAGGAAGGCCGCATCGGACTCGATGACGCGATCGAGAAATACCTGCCGCAACTCGGCAATCGCAAGGTGCTGAAGCAGGGCGCCTCGAGCCTTGCCGACGTCGAGCCGGCGAAAAGCTCGATCACGATCCGCCACCTTCTGACCCACACTTCCGGTTTGAGTTACGGCATCTTCGATCCCGGCACGGTGCTGTTCAAAGGTTACAACGACGCACGCGTGCTCAATCCGCTGACGCCGCTGACCGACATGATCGACAAGCTCGCCGACCTGCCGCTGTCCTATCATCCCGGCACGAACTGGGAGTATTCCGTGGCAACAGACGTGCTCGGCCGCGTGATCGAAATCGTCTCGGGCAAGCCTCTCGATGTCGTCTTGAAGACGCGCATCTTCGATCCGCTCGGCATGACCGACACCGGCTTCTTCGTGCCTGAAGCACAACAGGGCAGGCTGGTCGCGCACTACACCGGTGCCGACGTGCTCGATCCGATGAAGCCCGGCCTCACGCGCGCGGACAATCTGCCTTTTCCGCAGGCGTATCGACATCCGTTCCCACGCCTGTCGGGCGGCGGCGGGCTGGTCTCGACCCTGCCTGACATGCTGGCCCTGGTGAAGGCGCTGCGGCCCGGGCCGGACGCGCTGCTCAAGCCGGAGACGCTGCGGCAGATGATGGTCAACCAGCTGCCTGATGGCCAGACCATCCGCTTCGCCAATCTCGGGCCGATGCCTGGCAAGGGCTTTGGCCTTGGCGGCGCGGTGACTTTTGCGCCGACGCAGTTCGATCCGCCCAATTCCACCGGTGAATTCCAGTGGGGCGGGCTCGCCGGGACGCATTGGTGGATCTGCCCCGGGGCCAATACATCGGGCGTGCTGATGGCGCAGCGCCATCTGGGCTTCTGGAATCCGTTCTTCTTCGAGTTCAAGCGCCTGGCCTACCAGGCCGTCGGAGGCTAACCGCAAAAAAATTGCGAACCTGCGCGAATCCTTTTCGGCCATCGCGCCCTCCTTGTGGTCGAGGCAATCCGCCTCGGCTCATTTGGGAGGATGTCATGGCAATTTACAGGAAGAACATTGGTGGCCTGCATCAGGCGGTGCGGGTCGCCGCAGGGATCGCAGCGGCGGTCGCGGCCTTCGCCTATCTCACGGGCGCGACGGCTTGGCTGGTCGCGCTCGGCGGCGCCGGCTTCGCGCTGACCGGCTTCGTCGGCTATTGTCCGATGTGCGCGATCGCGGGCATCGGCAGGGGAGGCGTGTCGTGAGTGCGGCGGCGATCTCGCCCAAACTGTTCGAAGCTGCGCGGCTCGGCGATCCCGAGGCCATTGCGCGGTTGCTCGAAACGGCGCAGCCGGACATCCGCCGCTACGCCCGTGCGACATGCCGGAGTTCGGCGGATGCCGAGGATGCCGCGCAGGAAGCGCTGTGGATCCTGTTCCGGCATGTCGGCACGATCCGCTCGTTCCTCGCCATTTCGGCCTGGCTGTTCAGCGTGGTCCGCCGCGAATGTCTGCGGCTCGCGCGCAAGTCTGGCCTGATGCCATCGATCGATGAAAGCGATACGGAAGCGGGGCTGCTGTCACGGCCCGAGGCCGATTTGCGGCTCGACGTCGCCTCGGCGTTCGAGGCGTTGCCGGTGCATTACCGCGATGTCGTGCTGATGCGCGATATCAAGGAAATGACCATCGACGAGATTGCCGATGCCCTTGGCGCGTCAAGGCAGGCCGTGAAGGCGCGACTGCATCGCGCCCGTTCGCTGATGCGCGAATATCTGACGAGATGAGACATGACTAGATATCAAACCCCTGACGACCTGAAATCAATTCCGGCCTTCGTGGCGCTGGCCCCGGTGGAGGCCAACGCGTTCCTTGCGTTCAACCACGCGGTCGAGCGCAAGGACGGGCTGATCCCGCCAAAATACCGCGAGCTGATCTCGCTCGCCGTCGCGCTCACCACGCAATGCGCCTATTGCCTCGACGTCCATACGGCGCAGGCGGCGAAAGCCGGCGCAACGCGCAAGGAGGTCGCGGAAGTCGCACTGATCGCGGCCGCAGTGCGCGCCGGCGGCACGCTCGGCCATGCGCTGCTGGCGCAGCGGTTGTTCGAGCAGCATAAGGAGGCTGGATGAGCCAGCGTTGGTTGAAGGCTGAGCCGCATACGTGAAAACCTATCTCGGTCTCGATGGATTTCGTTTCGGCTGGGTTGCCGCGTGGATCGATGATCTCGGCGGGCACGGCTTCGACTACTCGCCGGGCCTCACGCGACTGCTCGCGATGCCGCATGCGCGTGCGATGATCGACATGCCGATCGGGTTGAAGCCGAACGGCTATCGAACGTGCGACTTGCGTGCGCGCGAGCTCATCGGCCCCGCCGTGTTTCTCGGCGCGCGCCGCGACCTCTGGACATTTCCCAACATGGCTGCGGCCAACAGGCATTACTGGGAGCACGAAGGTAAGGGGAGGGGCGTCTCAGCACAGCTCTGGAACATCAGAGACAAGATCAAAGACGTCGACGAGATCATGACGCCGGAGCGGCAGGCCACAGTCGGCGAGGCGCATCCGGAATTGATCTTTTGGGATCTCGCTGGGCGAGCCCGGCTCGCCACGAAGACATCGGCGGAAGGGTGCGAGCAGCGCATTGCGCTGCTGGTGCAGCGCGGCTTCGCGCGCTTGCCGAAATGGTTGACGCAGCGCCATGGCACCGGCATAGGCCGCGACGATCTCATTGACGCCTGCGCCTGCGCAGCTGCGGCGCGCGACAGCACGGAACGCGTCGGCGGCGATGAGATCGATCCGCGCGGTTTGCGCATGGAGATCAACTACTGACGTGGCCAGCGGTTCAAGCATTCGGGAAAAACAGGCAAATTATTTGAGGTGTACAGGAACTGGCGATGGCCGGTCTGCGTTCCCCGTGCGAACCGAATTGAGAGAAGCTCGCGCGATGAATGATGCCAGTCAGTTCGCGACCGCCATGCTCACGCTCGTTTTCATCGGAGCATTGCTCGTCACCGGGCAGCTTTTCATCGAGCAGCGCGCCCAACGCGATGCGGTCTACGCGACCAGTCATCTACTGCGGCCCTTGTGATCCGGGAATCCTTCGACAGATATCGGTGTGACGACGACCCGGGCTTGCGCCATCTCCCGGCTCGCCTAGATTAACCGGAATCTCACGCAAGCGTCCGGGGTTCCGATGTCTGATTTGTCCGCCTTTCCGATTACCAAGCGTTGGCCCGCCCAGCATCCCGAATTGCTTCAGCTCTATTCGCTGCCGACGCCGAATGGCGTCAAGGTCTCGATCATGCTGGAGGAGATCGGGCTGCCTTACGAGGTCCATCTCGTCGATTTCGGCAAGGACGACCAGAAGACGCCGGAATTCCTCTCGCTCAATCCGAACGGCAAGATCCCGGCGATCCTCGATCCCAACGGTCCCGGCGGCAAGCCGCTGCCGCTGTTCGAGTCCGGTGCGATCCTGCAATATCTGGCCGAGAAGACCGGCAAGCTGCTGCCGCAGGATGCCGCGCGGCGCTATCAGACCCTCCAGTGGCTGCACTTCCAGATGGGCGGCATCGGGCCGATGTTCGGCCAGGTCGGTTTCTTCCACAAATTCGCCGGCAAGGATTTTGAGGACAAGCGACCGCGGGACCGCTACGTGAGCGAGTCCAAGCGCCTGCTCGGCGTGATGGAGGCGCATCTTTCCGGCCGGCAATGTTTCATGGATGACGATTTCACCATCGCCGATGTCTCGATGCTCGGCTGGGTGCGCAATCTCATCGGCTTCTACGGTGCTGGCGATCTCGTTGAGTTCAGCCAGTTCAAGTCGGTCGGTGCCTGGCTCGAGCGTGGGCTGGCGCGTCCGGCCGTACAGCGCGGCTTGAACATTCCGAAGCGACCCTGAATCTAGGGCAGCGCCTTGTAGGTCATGTAGAGCGCCATCAGGGCGACGAGGGCGATCATGCTCCGGCGCAGCACCGCCTTGCTGACGCTGTTGGCGGCGCGGGCGCCGAGATCGGTCCCGACCCAGAGGCCGGCGACAATTCCGATGATCGCCGGCCAGCCGACCATAAGGCTCTTGCTCCAGTAGATCCAGGCTGCCGGAATGTTGGTTGGAACGACCGAGAAGATCAGGCTGACGAGTTGCGCCTGATGCTGCGGCACGCGCAAGCCGGCGACGAGGCCGACGGTGATCGCAAGCCCGCCACCGATGCCCATGAAGCCGGAGGAGAAGCCGGCAAGTACGCCGATGAGGAGCAGGGGGAGCCAGGGCAGGCGATCCTGATTATCAGTGTCGCTGCCGCTGTCCTTGCGGTCGCGACGCAGGATCAGCAGAGCGATCAGCGCGGCGAGATAGGCGACATAGGTCCATTGCAGGACCGCGTCGGAGACGGCCGTCGCGGCATAACCGCCGCCCGCGCCTCCGATCAGGAATCCGATGCCGATCCAGAAGATCCATGGCCACGGGCTGCGATTGCCACTCTCCCAATAGCGGCGCACGCCGGCGAGGCCCGTTGGCGGTATCTGCGTGATCAGCGACGTGCCCTGGGCGACGTGCTGCTCGGCGCCGAGCAGCAGCACACTGAAGATGACGAGGCCGCCGCCGGGACTCGTGCCGCTGAAGCCCGAAGCCACCCCCGCGACAAGGCCGACACCGCCACCGGCGAAAAGCTCGTGAATCCAGGACATCGTTTACGCCCTGGTTCGCCGCTTCACATCGGGCGTGGTCGTGCGGAAGCCGTCGATCACGGTGGTGACGGTCGCCATGCAGGCTGCGACGTCAAAATCCTCGCCCCAGCATCTTTGCAGCACGAAGCCCTGGAAGATCGCGATCAGCACGCGGGCAATCGCATCGGCGCCGATGTCGCGCTTGATCAGGCCGTCGTGCTGGCCGCGTTCGACCAGCGCCACGATCAACGCCCGCGGCATGTCGATTCCCTCGACAACGCTGCTGCGAACGCGGCGGTTGCGCAGCGCCTCGGCCCAGCCATGGATGCCGACGCGGCGCCGTGCTTCGCCGGCGGGATCGGTGAGCCATTGCGCGTAGACGTTCACCAGTGCGTGCAGTCCGGCGATCGGATCGCCGGATCCTTGCGCGACCGAATTGAGGATGGTCTCGCGGCGATGTCGGTCGTCGGCGAGGGCCTCGATCAGATCGTCCTTGCTCTGGAAGTAGAGATAGACGGCGCCATGGCTCAACCGCGACCGCTTCACGATGTCGGCCATGCCGGTCTGGTGAAATCCGTCCTCGGAGAAGCAGGCCAGTGCCGCTTCGAGGATCTGCTGTCGTCGGTCCTCACGCTTTTTGTCGCTGATCTTGGGCATCCGTCCCGTCCATAAATAGCTGACAGATCGTTCGTTTTGGGAAAAGCCGGGATCAGTCAGAACAGGGCCTGATCCATATAAAAAACGATCAGTCAGTCATTTATATTGGCGGAGGGGATCCAGGTCAAGCCTTGGAGAGCTGGGCCTTAAGGCATGAGGCGATGGCGACCTACGAAGGCGTTGCGGTCTAGAACAGCCGTCCGCCGTTCGGCACCGGCTTGCCCGGCTGCATCAGCACGACCTTGCCGTCGGCATCCGGGAAGCCGAGCGTCAGCACCTCGGAGACGACAGGTCCGATCTGGCGCGGCGGGAAATTGACGACGGCGGCGACCTGCTGGCCGACCAGCGTTTCGAGCGGATGGTTTTCGGTGATCTGCGCCGAGCTCTTGCGCACGCCGATGGCAGGGCCGAAGTCGATCCACAGCCGCCAGGCCAGCTTGCGCGCCTCGGGAAACGGTTTTGCGTCGACGATGGTGCCGACGCGGATATCGACCGCGAGGAACGTATTGAAGTCGATGGTCGGCGAGGCGGATGCGGCGGGATCGTGGGTGACGTGCATGGTGTATCCGTTCGGAAGAAGTCGAAAGCGTCGTTGGTAATATTGTCGCGCGATCCGGAGTTTCGTACAACGCCGCAGCACGTCACGACGCACGCGCGAGGATCGTCTTGCCCAACATCATCTACGGCATCAAGAACTGCGACACCATGAAGAAGGCCCGCGCCTGGCTCGACACCCGCGGCGTCGCCTACGAGTTCCACGACTACAAGGCCGCTGGCGTCGAGAAGGACAAGCTCAAGCAATGGAGCGACAAGCTCGGCTGGGAGACGCTGCTCAATCGTGCCGGCACCACTTTCAAGAAGCTCCCCGATTCCGACAAGGGAGGTCTGACCGAGAAAAAGGCGCTGGCGCTGATGCTAGCGCAACCATCGATGATCAAGCGTCCCGTGCTCGAAATTGGCGGCAAACTCCTGGTCGGTTTCAAGCCTGACATCTACGACAAGGAAGTCGGCGGGAAGGCGCGCAAGAGCTAGATCAGAGCGCTAGTTCAGCTCGATGATCTCGGCGGTGACGCCGGGGCCGGACTGATCCGCGAATTCGACGATCTCCGCGGACGCAATGCGGCCGGGGGCGCGGTGAAACAGGTCGCGGTCGATCACCGTGCGCAGCTTCGGCCGCGGCAGCGCGTCATTTCCACGCAGCAGATTCTTGATCTCGAAGCCGCCGTCCTCGCAAAAGGTCTTGAGCGAGGCGATGACGTGGCTGACCTTGTCGTCGGTCAGGAAAGGCAGCAGCAGCCGCTCATAGGCGACGACACGGCCGTAGATGTCGTCGACATCGGCGACGCTGTAGACCGGAAGTCCGCGCATGATGCATTCGTGATAGACCGGCATCACGAAAGGCGCGAGCCGCGGACCGACATAGTCCTCGAGCAGGATTCCCTTGCCGGTATGGCCGTAGGCGCGGGAGATCCGCGTGCCCTCGCTCTGGATGGTCAGGCGCGGCGTCGGCGTCGAATGGTCCACCGTGTAGTAGATGAGATCGGACAGCTCCTCCTCGAGGCGCGCGGGCTGATACTCCCAGATCGCGGGGGCAGCCTGATGGCGCGCATAAAGTCTCAGCCACGCGTTGAGCAGGTCACGTTGCTTGATCGACTTGACGACGGAGGGAGCAGCGCTGGCGAAATCCAAAACAATATTCCCGGCGAATGAAACCCGGGCATGATCTCGTTCTCGGGAAAATTTTTGATGAAGGCTGGCGCGCGGAAGCAAAGACCGTTAACGACGACTTGATGACCGGTGTCTTGCGAGCCGGGAAGCCGGCAGGCGACATGACAAAGCCTCCAACTAAGGGAGCATAAGACTCCCAGCCAAAGGCCTGACCTGCTCAGCTTTCCGCCTTGCCTAACACCCGTCACCTCCGGCATATTCCGCGCCCGGAGGCGGTGTTCCGGGACAGGCTCCAAGGCCTCCGGAACGTCGAATTAACAAGGACAGCCACGCGTATCGCGCGGGCAGGGGGAAATCTGTTTGGCCGATGAGTTCATTCTCGAAACGGAAGGCTTGACCAAGGAGTTCGCGGGCTTCTTCGCCGTCCGCGACGTTGCGCTCAAGGTTCGCCGTGGGAGTATTCACGCGTTGATCGGCCCGAACGGTGCGGGCAAGACGACGTGCTTCAATCTTCTGACCAAGTTCCTCAAACCGTCTGCCGGAAAAATCCTGTACAAGGGACAGGACATCACGGCGATGGCGCCTGCCGACGTGGCCCGCTTGGGGCTGGTACGGTCGTTCCAGATCTCGGCGGTGTTTCCGCATCTCACCGCGCTGGAGAATGTTCGTGTCGCGCTCCAGCGGCAGCACGGCAGCTCCTTCGATTTCTGGCGCTCCAAGTCCGTGCTCAACCGCTTCAACGACCGGGCGCGCGAGCTGCTGAACGATGTCGGCCTCAGCGAGTTTGCCGATACGCCTGCGGTCGAGATGGCCTACGGGCGCAAGCGCGCGCTCGAGATCGCAACCACGCTCGCGCTCGATCCGGAGATGATGCTCTTGGACGAGCCGATGGCTGGCATGGGTCACGAGGACATCGACAAGATCGCCGCGCTGATCAAGCGTATCTCGGCGAAATACACCATCCTGATGGTCGAGCATAATTTGAGCGTCGTCGCCAATCTTTCCGATATCATCACCGTGCTGACGCGCGGGCAGGTGCTCGCCCAGGGCCATTATTCCGAGCTCACCAAGGACGAGCGCGTCAAGGAAGCCTATCTGGGAGCCGGTCATGCCTGAGACTGCAATGGCCGAGGCACCAGTGAAGGCTGCAACTGGCGGCAACATCCTCCAGGTCCGCAACTTGGAGGCCTGGTACGGCGAGTCCCACATCTTGCACGGGATCAATTTCGACGTGAATGCGGGCGAGGTCGTTACGCTGCTCGGGCGCAACGGCGCCGGCAAGACCACCACGCTGAAGTCGATCATGGGCATCATCAGCAAACGTGCCGGCTCGATCCAATTCAACAACCAGGAGATTATCCGCGCGACCTCCGACAAGATCGCGCGCATGGGTATCGCGTTCTGCCCGGAAGAGCGGGGAATTTTCTCGAGCCTCGACGTGAAGGAGAATCTGCTTCTGCCGCCGGTGGTGCGTGCAGGTGGATTGCCGCTCGAGCAGATCTTCGATCTGTTTCCGAACCTGAAGGAGCGGCTGAGCAGCCAGGGCACCAAGCTGTCCGGCGGCGAGCAGCAGATGCTCGCGATTGCGCGCATCCTGCGCACCGGCGCGAGCTTCCTGATGCTGGACGAGCCGACCGAAGGCCTTGCACCCGTCATCATTCAACAGATCGGCCACACCATTGCGAGGCTCAAGAAGGAAGGTTTCACGATCCTCCTGGTCGAGCAGAACTTCCGCTTCGCATCCACCGTCGCCGATCGTTATTATGTCGTCGAGCACGGCAAGATCATTGACGGATTTTCCAATGCAGAGCTTGCCGCCAATATGGACAAGCTCCACACCTATCTCGGCGTCTAGTACGGCCAAGAGTCGAATAGTCACGAGAACATTGACGAGGAAGTAGCATGAAAAAGTCGATTGCATCGTTGTTGCTCGGCACGGCATTGGCCGTGACCACCGCTGGCGCCGCATTCGCACAGGACAAGGCGGTCAAGATCGGTGCACTTTCCGATCAGTCCGGTCTCTATGCCGACCTCGGCGGCCCCGGCTCGACGCTCGCAGCGCAGATGGCGGTTGAAGATTCCGGCCTGGGCGCGAAGGGTTGGAAGATCGACATCATCTCGGGTGACCACCAGAACAAGCCCGACATCGGCACCGCAATCGCGCGGCAGTGGTTCGACGTCGACAAGGTCGACATCATCGTGGACGTGCCGAACTCCGGCGTGGCGCTCGCCGTCAACAATGTCGTCAAGGAAAAGAACGGCGTCTACATCAATTCGGGAGCTGCGACCTCGGACCTCACCAACGCGCAGTGCTCGCCCAACACCGTGCACTGGACCTACGACACCTATATGCTGGCCCACACCACAGGCCAGGCGCTGGTGAAGGCCGGTGGCGACACCTGGTTCTTCCTGACTGCGGACTACGCCTTCGGTGCGGCGCTGGAGCGCGATACCACCGCGGTCGTCACCGCCAATGGCGGCAAGGTGGTCGGCGGGGTCAAGCATCCGCTCAACACGCCGGATTTCTCCTCGTTCCTGCTGCAGGCGCAGGCCTCCAAGGCCAAGATCATCGGCCTTGCCAATGCCGGTGGTGATACCACCAACACGATCAAGCAGGCTGCCGAGTTCGGCATCGGCAAGGGTGGGCAGAAGCTCGCGGCGTTGCTGCTGTTCCTCACCGACGTCAAGGCGATCGGGCTGGAGACCGCACAGGGCCTGAACTTCACCGAGACCTTCTATTGGGACATGAACGACAAGACCCGGGCTTTCTCCAAGCGCTTCTCGGAGAAGATGAAGAACGGTGCGATGCCGACCATGGTTCAGGCGGGCGTTTACGCGGGCGTGCGCCACTATCTCAAGGCGCTCGAAGCGCTCGGCGGCAATCCGCATGATGGCGTCAAGGTGGTCGAGAAGATGAAGTCGATGCCGACCGAAGACGATCTGTTCGGCAAGGGCGAGATCCAGCCCAACGGCCGCACCATCCACAACGCCTATCTGTTCGAGGTGAAGAAGCCCTCCGAGTCCAAGGGACCGTGGGACTTCTACAAGCTCGTCGGCACGGTGCCGGGCGACCAGGCTTTCACGCCGCTGTCCGAGAGCAAGTGCGCGCTGCTCAAGAAGTAAGACCAACAGCTCGCCGGCGGTGAGCCGGCGGGCATGACTTTAGGGAACGCCGAAGGGACTGGGTGCTGGATCGATGCAGGCTCTCTACGCACAGCTACTGGTGGGACTGATCAACGGCTCGTTCTACGCGCTGCTCAGTCTCGGGCTCGCCGTCATCTTCGGCATGCTCAACATCATCAATTTCGCCCATGGCGCGCTTTACATGATGGGCGCGTTCGCCGCCTATTTCCTGCTGAACGTCGGCGGCATCAGTTACTGGTGGGCGCTGTTGCTGGCACCTATTATTGTCGGCATCTTCGGCATGATCCTGGAACGGACCATGCTGAAATTCCTGACCGGGCTCGATCATCTCTACGGCCTGCTGCTGACCTTCGGCATCGCGCTGATCGTGCAGGGCGTGTTCCAGAACTATTTCGGCTCCTCCGGGCTGCCATACGCCATTCCGGACCAGCTCAAGGGCGGCATGAATCTCGGCTTCATGTTCCTGCCGATCTATCGCGGTTGGGTTGTCGTATTTTCGTTGGTCGTGTGTCTAGGAACCTGGTTCCTGATCGAGAAGACGCGGCTTGGCGCTTACCTGCGCGCCGCCACGGAAAATCCGACGCTGGTGCGCGCCTTCGGTATCAACGTGCCGCGCATGATCACGCTCACCTACGGCCTCGGCGTCGGCCTGGCCGCGCTCGCCGGCGTGCTGTCGGCGCCGATCAACCAGGTGCGGCCGCTGATGGGCGCCGACCTCATCATCGTGGTGTTTGCGGTGGTGGTGATCGGCGGCATGGGATCAATCATGGGCTCCATCATCACCGGCTTTGCGCTCGGTGTGATCGAGGGCCTGACCAAATATTTCTACCCTGAGGCCTCCAACACCGTCGTGTTCGTGCTGATGGTGCTTGTGCTCCTGGTGAAGCCAACGGGATTGACGGGAAGGGCAGCCTGATATGACAGCCTTGACGGACGATACGCTGCCGGTCACGCCGCGCGCGATGCGTGACGAGATGGTCTTGTTCGTGGTGATGGCGGTGCTGCTCGCGGCCGTGCCATTCAGCGGCATCTACCCCTTCTTCGTGATGCAGGCGCTGTGCTTCGCGCTGCTGGCCTGCGCCTTCAATCTTCTGATCGGCTATGGCGGCTTGTTGTCGTTCGGCCACGCGATGTTCATGGGCACGGCCGGCTACTGCAGTGCGCATGCGCTGAAGGTGTGGGCGCTGCCGCCGGAGCTCGGCGTCCTCGTCGGCATCGCCGCGGCGTTCGTGCTGTCGATCATCACAGGCTATATCTCGATCCGCCGCCAAGGCATCTACTTCTCGATGATCACGCTGGCGCTGTCGCAGCTCCTTTATTTCATCTACCTCCAGGCGCCGTTCACGCATGGCGAGGACGGCATCCAGGGCATTCCGCAGGGGCACATGTTCGGCGTGCTCGATTTGTCCAAGCCGACCGTGCTCTACTATGTCGTGCTCGTCGGCTTCCTCGCCGGCTTCCTGCTGATCTACCGGATCATCAACTCGCCGTTCGGCGAGGTCCTGAAATCGATCCGCGAGAACGAGCCGCGTGCGATCTCACTGGGCTATCGGACCGACCAGTACAAGTTCCTGGCGTTTGTCCTGTCGGGGACGCTGGCAGGTTTCGCCGGCGCGCTAAAAGTGTTCGTGGCACAGAACGCCTCGCTCACCGACGTGCACTGGTCGATGTCCGGCGAAGTCGTGCTGATGACCCTGGTCGGGGGTCTCGGGACCATTTTCGGTCCCGTGGTCGGCGCCTTCGTGATCATCGCCATGCAACAATATCTGGCGGGCTTCGGCCAGTGGGTGACGGTGATCCAGGGCTCGATCTTCGTGATCTGCGTGCTCACCTTCCGCCGCGGCGTGATCGGTGAAATCGCGCATTACTTCCGCCGATCCCTCTAAGTCGTTGATTTGATGTAAAAATAATCGTCTCGTGAAAGCGGTGGATGATCCGGCTCCGCGGGCGTGAGGTGGCACGCGCGCGGCTCGAAAATGGTCTATGACAGTTTCATGACGGCCCCTTGGGCCGGACCATTTCCAACCGGTAGTCTATCCCCATGATGCGTTGGTTTCGCGCTTTCCTGCCCAAGGAAGAACGGTTCTTCGACTTGTTCGACCGCCATGCGAAGACGGTGATCCAGGGGGCGATCGCGCTTCAGGGCGTGCTGAACGGTGGCGAGGAGACGCCGGTCTATTGCCAGCGCGTCAGCCAGTTCGAGAACGACGCTGACAACATCACCCGTGAGGTGCTGACGGCGGTGCGCCGCACCTTCATCACGCCATTCGACCGCGGCGACATCAAGAACCTGATCACCTCGCTGGACGATGCCATCGACCAGATGCAACAGACGGCCAAAGCCGTGATGCTGTTCGAGGTCCGCACCTTCGAGCCGCCGATGCGCGAGATCGGTGCGCTGCTGATCGAGTGCGCCAATCTGGTGGGCCGTGCGCTGCCGCTGATGCAGGAGATCGGCAAGAACGTGGCGATGCTGACCGCGATCACGGAGGAGCTAACCAAGCTCGAGGGCCGCGTCGACGACCTTCACGACATCGGCCTGAAGGAGCTTTTCCTCAAGCACCGCAACGGCAGCACGATGGATTTCATCGTCGGCGTCGAGATCTACGATCACCTTGAAAAGGTGGCCGATCGCTTCGACGACGTCGCGAACGAGATCAACAGCATCGTCATCGAGCAAGTATAGGGCGGGGCCGCGCCGTGGATGCTGCGTTGGGTCTTCCCGTCCTGGTCGGACTAATCGCCGTCGCGCTGCTGTTCGACTTCCTGAACGGCCTGCACGACGCTGCCAATTCGATTGCGACCATCGTCTCGACCCGCGTGTTGCGGCCGCAATTCGCGGTGTTCTGGGCGGCGTTTTTCAATTTCGTCGCCTTCATGGTGTTCGGCCTGCATGTCGCCCAGACGATCGGCACCGGGATCATCGATCCCGCGATCGTCGACGCCCAGGTGATTTTCGCGGCGCTGGTCGGCGCTATCGTCTGGAATCTCGTGACCTGGGGGCTTGGCATTCCGTCGTCGTCCTCGCATGCGCTGATCGGTGGCCTCGTCGGCGGCGGCATGGCGAAGGCCGGACTATCGGCGGCGGTCTGGGGTGGGCTCACCAAGGCGGTGCTGGCGATCGTGCTCTCGCCGCTGGTCGGCTTCCTGCTTGCGATGATGCTGGTCGCGATCGTGTCATGGCTCTCGGTACGCTCGACGCCGTTCGCGGTCGACCGCGCCTTTCGCATCCTGCAATTCGCCTCGGCCTCGCTCTATTCGCTCGGCCACGGCGGCAACGACGCGCAGAAGACGATGGGCATCATCGCCGTGCTGCTGTATTCGCAGGGCCATCTCGGCAGCGAATTCTCGGTGCCGTTCTGGGTGGTGCTGTCCTGCCAGGCGGCCATGGCCCTGGGCACGCTGATGGGTGGCTGGCGCATCGTTCGCACCATGGGCCTGCGCATCACCAAGCTGACGCCGATGCAGGGTTTTTGTGCCGAGACCGGCGGCGCGGCGACCCTGTTCATCGCGACCTTCCTCGGCGTTCCCGTCTCGACCACCCACACCATCACCGGTGCCATCGTCGGCGTCGGCGCGGCTCGTCGTGTTTCGGCGGTGCGCTGGAACGTGGCGAGCTCGATCGTCTATGCCTGGGTGATCACGATCCCGGCCTCGGCGATCGTCGCAGCGCTGAGCTGGTGGGCGGTCCAGATCTTCAAGTAACGAGCTTCAGCCCGACGATGCCGGCCACGATCAGCCCGATGCTGGCAAGGCGAAGCGCCGTGGCCGGCTCGCCGAACAGGAAGATTCCGAGCGTGGCGGTGCCGACCGCGCCGATGCCGGTCCAGACCGCATAGGCCGTTCCGACGGGCAGGGACTTCAGGGCAATGCCGAGCAGGATCACGCTGCCGGCCATGGCTGCGAGCGTGATGACTGATGGAACCAGCCTGGAAAAGCCCTCGGTATATTTCAGGCCAATCGTCCAGGTGATCTCGAGAAGACCGGCGACGAACAGGACGCTCCAGGCCATGACGACCCTCCAATCAAGGCAGGGTCGTCCCCGCGGACCGATATGCTGATGAGCAGGGAGGTCGTCCTCCCCCCAAGGCCAGTATGGCCAAGGCCGATATGGGGCTGGCCGAAGGGCCGCGCAATCACCAAATGAGGCTTGATCCCTCCCATTTTCCCTGCCAAACGCTCCCGCCATGTCCGACATTGCAGCCACCACAGCCGAATCGCCGGCCCGTTCCACGCTTGCCGCAGAAGTGTCGCGGCGGCGCACCTTTGCGATCATTTCGCACCCGGACGCCGGCAAGACCACGCTGACCGAAAAGCTCCTCCTATTCGGAGGCGCCATCAACCTCGCCGGTCAGGTCAAGGCCAAGGGCGAGCGGCGCAACACCCGTTCGGACTGGATGAAGATCGAGCGCGAGCGCGGTATCTCGGTCGTGACCTCGGTGATGACCTTCGAGTTCGAGGGCCTCGTCTTCAACCTGCTGGATACGCCCGGCCACGAAGACTTTTCGGAAGACACTTACCGCACACTCACGGCGGTCGATTCCGCCGTCATGGTGATCGACGCCGCCAAGGGCATCGAGGCGCGCACGCGGAAGCTGTTCGAGGTGTGTCGTCTTCGCGATATCCCGATCATCACCTTCATCAACAAGATGGACCGCGAGAGCCGCGACGTGTTCGAGCTGCTCGACGAGATCGAGAAGACGCTGGCGCTCGACACGACGCCGATGACCTGGCCGGTCGGCCGGGGCCGGGACTTCCTCGGCACCTATGACGTCATCAACGGCGGCGTCCGCCTGCTCGAAGGCGGCGGCGCCAAGACTGGCGCGGCGCAGCAGATCGAAATCGCCGAGCTCGCCAAGCTTAATGCCAATCTCGACGCCGCCGCCGTGAAGGACGAGCTGGAGCTCGTCACCGCAGCCTCAAAGCCATTCGAGCTTGAGGCGTTCCGCGAGGGCCACCTGACGCCGGTCTATTTCGGCAGCGCGCTGCGCAATTTCGGCGTCGGCGACCTGCTCGAAGGCCTTGGCAAGTTCGCGCCCGAGCCGCGCGCGCAGGACAGCGACCAGCGCAAGGTCGAGGCGACCGATCCGCGCATGAGCGCCTTCGTGTTCAAGATCCAGGCGAACATGGATCCGAACCACCGCGATCGCATTGCGTTCGCGCGCCTTTGCTCCGGCAAGCTCAGCCGCGGCATGAAGGCCAAGCTGGTGCGCACCGGCAAGAGCATGCCGCTGTCGAGCCCTCAATTCTTCTTTGCCCAGGATCGTTCGGTGGCGGACGAGGCCTTTGCCGGCGACGTCGTCGGAATTCCCAACCACGGCACGCTGCGCATCGGCGATACTTTGACCGAGGGTGAGGATTTCAACTTCGTCGGCGTGCCGAGCTTCGCACCCGAAATCGTCCGCCGCGTCCGTCTCACCGACGCGATGAAGGCGAAGAAGCTGAAGGAAGCGCTTCAGCAGATGTCGGAAGAGGGCGTCGTCCAGGTGTTTCGTCCGCGCGACGGCGCGCCGGCGCTGGTCGGTGTGGTCGGCGCGCTGCAACTCGACGTGCTCAAGGCGCGGCTCGAAGCGGAATATTCATTGCCGGTCGAGTTCGAGGTGAGCGAGTTCCAGCTCGCGCGCTGGGTCTCCTCGGAGGATCGCAAGAAACTCGACACTTTCATCGCCGCCAACACCTCCAGCATCGCCGACGACGTCGACGGCGATCCCGTGTACCTGGCGCGGAACGAGTTCTACCTCGGCTACACCAAAGAGCGCGCCGAGGGCATCGAGTTCACCAACGTCAAGGACGTCAAGAAGAAGGGCTAGGGCCGAGCCCGACGGCTTAAGCGCGAGCATGTGAACGCGCGCAGGCTTGACGCTGCCAGCAACGATGCCACGTTTGTTCGCGTGATATCGCGGGCTCGAAGCATGTGGCGCGGCATTCTCTTTTTTGCACTGTTGGCGATTTCGACCGTCGCCGCCGACGCGCAGCGCCGCCAGATCAATCCGATCCCGTTTGCGCAAGAGCCGTGTAGTGTGCTCGACGGCCGGCCATGCACGCCCTCCTATTGCAGCCCGCTCGAGCCCGGGCCGTGCATTCCCGAGATGGACTATCCCTACGGCCAGAACCTTCAGCTCACGATCGAGAGCGTGCCCGCGGAGGCTGATCGAGCCAAGTATCAAAAGCCGGACCATGATCTCGATACGATCGGCGACCTCTTCGCCGAACTGCGCACCTGCTGGTCGCCGCCGTCGGATCATGCGCGGACGGGGCTGCAGATGTCGGTGCGATTCAGCTTCAACAAGACCGGCGGCCTGATCGGCCCGCCACGCCTGACATACGTGACCGCGGGCGTTCCGGCCGATACGCGGACCTCCTATCTCGACGCGATCAATTCATCGCTGAACGCCTGTCTGCCGTTGAAATTCACCAGCGGCCTCGGTGGAGCGCTAGCCGGGCGCCCGATCGCGATCCGCTATGTCGACAATCGCGAGCTCGGCAAATAGCGCATCAGTTGCGACCGGCGGCCAATCGATGATACCTCAGAGGCGGGGGCGCTGGTTAAGGGGAGGATGTCGTGGATCTGGTGGTCATGATCCTGGGGCTGGTGCTGTTTTTCGCCGCCCATGTTTTCACAACGAAGCGAGACGCGCGCGCGCAGGCGATCGCGCAGCTCGGCGAGGGGACCTACAAGATCCTCTATTCGGTCGTCTCGCTTGCGGGCTTGGCGCTGATCGTCTGGGGCTTTGCACACTATCGCGCGACCGGCTGGATCGACATCTGGCATCCGCCCAAGGCAATGAAGCACATCACGGTCGCGCTGATGCTGCCTGCCGTCATCCTGGTGGTCGCCTCCTACCTGCGCGGGCGCATCTATGCGACGCTGAAGCATCCAATGCTCGCCGGCATCAAGCTATGGGCGTTCGCGCATCTGCTCGCCAATGGCGATCTTGGCTCGATCATTCTGTTCGGCTCGTTCCTGGGGTGGGGCGTGTATGACCGCATTTCGCTGAAGCATCGCAAGGACCCCGGCGGCCCGCCGATTCCGGTGGGCGGCGTCACCAACGATCTGATTGCGCTCGCGGTCGGCATCGTCGCCTATCTGGCGCTCGCCTTTGCGTTCCACCCTGTCGTGATCGGCGTTCCCGTCATGGGTGGCTAGAGCATGATCCGGACCCGGAGGGCCGCGTTAGCGCAAAGCGTGCAGCGGTTTTCCGACAAGATCATACGCAAACAATAAAGGCCGATCAGTGGAAGACATCACCTCCTGCCCGTGTGCGGGAGGTGACAAAAGCAACAAGACGAGGGCTCTGCGATGGACTGGTCACGATCTCAGATTCCGCCGATGCGGTCCGAGGCGCGTTTCGGCGATCGGGTGGTGCCGGCCTTCGTCGATCGGCCTTCCAGCTTGTGGGCCATGATAGCGGACGTTTCGGCGCGCAACTGCGACGGCGAAGCGCTTGTCTGCGGCAATGTCCGGCTGAGCTGGCGGCAAACGGTGGAGCAGGCGGCGCGGATTGCATCAGGTTTTCGCAAGCTCGGGCTGCAACGCGGCGACCGCGTTGCGATCCTGCTCGGCAATCGCATCGAATTTCCGCTGTTGCTGTTCGCCGCCGCGCATGAAGGGCTGGTGACGGTGTTGCTGAGCACGCGTCAGCAGAAGCCGGAGATCGCCTATGTGCTCGCCGATTGCGGTGCCAAGCTCCTGATCCACGAGATGGCGCTCGCTGAACGGCTGCCGGATGCGCGCGATGTCCCTGATGTGATTCACCGCATCGCCGTCGCTGATGATACGAAGCTTTCGCGCTTCTCCGTGCTGGCGGACAATGCGCCGGCCCCGACGCCGGTGGATGTCCGCGAGGAGGACACCGCGATGATCCTCTACACCTCTGGCACGACAGGCAAGCCGAAGGGCGCCATGCTGGCCCATTGCAACATCGTACATTCCTCGATGGTATTCGTGTCCTGCCTGGAATTGACGGCGGCCGATCGCTCGATTGCTGCCGTCCCGCTCGGTCACGTGACCGGCGTCGTCGCCAACATCACGACGATGATCTGCTGCGGTGGCGCGCTGATCATCATGCCGGAATTCAAGGCGGCCGATTACCTCAAGCTCGCGGCGCGCGAGCGCGTCACCTACACGGTGATGGTGCCGGCGATGTACAATCTCTGCCTGCTGCAGCCCGATTTCGACAGCTATGATCTCTCGAGCTGGCGCATTGGTGGCTTCGGTGGCGCGCCGATGCCCGTTGCGACCATCGAGAAGCTCAAGGCGACAATTCCCGGTCTCAAGCTTGCAAATTGCTATGGCGCGACCGAGACGACGTCGCCGTCCACCATCATGCCGGGCGAGCTGACGGCAAGCCATATCGACAGCGTCGGACTGCCGTGTCCGGGGGCGCGGATCATCGCGATGGGAGCGGATGGCCGCGAACTTCCACCCGGCGAGATCGGCGAACTCTGGATCCAGAGTGCCTCTGTCATCAAGGGCTACTGGAACAACCCAAAAGCGACGGCCGAGAGCTTTACCGCCGGCTTTTGGCACTCCGGCGATCTCGGCTCTGTGGATGCCGATGGCTTCGTCCGCGTGTTCGATCGGCAGAAGGACATGATCAATCGCGGTGGCCTCAAGATCTATTCGGCCGAGGTCGAATCGGTGCTGGCCGGCCATCCCGCCGTGGTCGAGAGCGCAATCATCGCAAAGCCATGCCCGGTGCTTGGCGAGCGCGTCCACGCGGTCGTGGTCACGCGCACACCGGTCGGCAGCGACGACTTGCGGGCCTGGTGCGCCGAGCGGCTGTCCGATTACAAGGTGCCGGAGACGATGGTGATCACCGCCGATCCCCTGCCGCGTAACGCCAATGGCAAGGTGCTGAAGCGGCAGTTGCGGGAGCTCTGGTAGGGACTTCCCGCATCCCTGGACTATCCCGGATCGCGCGTTAACGCCTTGATCGGCCTTGCTTTGCCTTGCCACCGCCATATCGATAGGGTATCGCCGCCGCCACGTGGGGACGGGCTTTCGGCGCGCGCGATCTGGCGCGTGCTCCCGGCCGGGCATGGGATTATCTTAAGTGTCTGAATTATTTGACGAAGTCGACGAGGAAGTACGTCGCGAGCAGCTCAAAAAGCTGTGGGACAAATATTCCCTCTATTTCATCGCCCTGATGGTGCTGATCGTGGCGGCCGTCGGCGGCTGGCGCGGCTACCAGTATCTGGAGGCCAAGAAGGCCGCCGAGGCCGGCGCTACGTTCGAAAAGGCTGTCGAGCTGTCGGAGCAGGGCAAGCACGCGGAGGCCGAAACCGCTTTCGCCGATCTCGCTGCCAAGGCCCCGTTTGGCTATCGCACCCTGTCGCGGCTCCGCGCCGCTGCGGAGGCATCGGCCCGCGATCCCAAGGCGGCGGCGAAGATGTATGACGACATCGCCGCCGACCGTAGTGTCGGCAGCGAGTGGCAGGATGTGGCGAAGATCCGCGCGGCGAGCCTGCTGGTGGACAGCGCGAGCTACGCCGACATCCAGCAGCGGCTGGAAACATCCGCCGAACCCAAGTCGACCTTCCGCCACAGCGCCCGCGAGCTGCTGGCGCTGTCGGCCTGGCGCAACAACGACATGGCCGCGGCCCGCAAATGGGTCGACGCAATCGCCGAGGACGGCGAAACGCCGCCAAGCCTGCGCTCGCGTTCCGAGGCGCTTCAGGCCCTGCTGCCGCCCGTCGCCAAGAGCTGAACCAGAGCAGCTGAGCTGACGGTCCCGAGAGCTGAGACGAGATACTGATATGCGCCGCACGCCACGTTTGACTGCAGCCGCCGTCCTGATCGCCTTCACGGGCCTCCTGGGCGGCTGCTCCAGCGGCGGATTTGATCCGAGCGATCTGATGGACTGGCTCGACACCAAGAAGAAGCTGCCGGGCGACCGCAAGCCTGTCTTCCCTGAGGGCGTGCCGGGTCTCGAGCAGGGTGTGCCGAAGGAATTGTACAAGGGGGCGCAGCAGCAACAGGACGCGAATGCCCCGGGCGTCGCGGCACTGCCGGCAGAGCCGCCGCCCGCCGAGCCCGCGAAATCGTCAAAATCGGCCAAGGGCAAGAAGACCACGCGACCGGCCTCCACCGCTGCCGCTCCGGCTGAGGCGCCGGCCGGCGAGGTCGACGGCGAGGCCCAGCCCGAGGCAGCACCGGCGCAGGCCGCCCCGCCGCCGAAGCACAAGATCGTTCGCAAACGAACCACTGCGCCCCCGCCGGATCAGCAAGCCGCACAGCCTTCGGCACAACCGGCGCAGACCACCCAGCAACAGCAGACGCAGGGGGCCTTCCCGGCGCCGATGCCCAGCGGCAGTTTCTCGCGCTGATATTTTTCACCGAATTGACAGGCGCAGCCTCCGCGGCGCACGAATGACCGATGTCCTTTACGATCGCCATTATAGGCCGGCCCAATGTCGGCAAGTCGACGCTGTTCAACCGCCTGGTCGGACAGAAGCTCGCGCTTGTCGATGATTTGCCCGGCGTCACCCGCGACCGCCGCGAGGGCGATGCCAGGCTCGGCGACCTCGAATTCACCATCATCGACACCGCCGGACTTGATGAAGGCGCCAAGGGCTCGCTGACTGCACGCATGCAGGAGCAGACCGAGACCGCAATTGCGCAAGCGGACGCGTTGTTCTTCGTCATCGATGCCCGCATCGGGCTCACGCCGACGGACCGTGCATTCGCCGATTTCGCCCGCAAGGCCAACAAGCCGGTGCTGCTGATCGCCAACAAGAGCGAAGGCAAGCATGGCGATGCCGGGGCGATGGAATCCTTTGCGCTTGGGCTGGGTGATCCCATCCAGATCTCCGCCGAGCATGGCGAGGGCATGGGCGAACTCTACGACGCGCTTGCCAAGCTGATGCCGGAGCCTGTCGAGGAGGATGAGACCGAGGACGACGAGCCGATCTCCGAGGAAGAGGCCGCGACGCGCCCGATCCGGGTGGCCATCGTCGGTCGTCCCAATGCGGGCAAGTCGACCCTGATCAACCATCTGCTCGGCGAGGAGCGCCTGCTGACGAGCCCGGAAGCTGGCACGACACGCGATTCCATCGCCGTCGAGATCGTTTGGAAGGGCCGCGAGTTCAGAGTGTTCGACACCGCAGGCCTTCGCCGGCGCTCGCGCATCGAGGAAAAGCTGGAGAAGCTCTCGGTCGCCGATGCGCTGCGGGCGGTGCGCTTCGCCGAAGTCGTCGTGATGGTGATGGATTCGCAGAATCGCTTCGAGGAACAGGATCTGCGAATCGCCGATCTGATCGAGCGCGAGGGCCGCGCGGTTGTGCTTGCCGTCAACAAATGGGACCTGATGGAAACCAAGGGTGGCGGCGCGATTTCGGGTCTGCGCCGCGACGCCGACCATTGGCTGCCACAGCTCAAGGGCGTGCCGATCGTCGCCGTCTCCGGCCTGATGGGCGAGGGCATCGATCGCCTGATGCAGGCGATCCAGGACGCCTATGCGCTCTGGAACCGGCGCGTGCCGACATCCGCGCTCAATCGCTGGTTCGAGCAGGCGATCCAGGCCAATCCGCCGCCGGCCGTGTCGGGTCGCCGGCTGAAGCTGAACTACATCACCCAGACCAAGGCGCGGCCGCCGAGCTTCGTCCTGTTCTGCTCGCGCGCGGACGCGGTGCCGCAGTCTTACCTGCGCTACCTCATCAACTCGATGCGTGAGGCCTTCGACCTGCCGGGCACGCCGGTGCGCATTACCCTGCGCGAGAAGGCCAATCCGTTTGCCCACAAGCGCAAGCGGCCGTCGTGAACCGCGAGGCCGGTGAGGCGATAGCGCAGGGCGCTGCGCCCGTCCGGCGCGGTGCTGTTGCATTCATCTTCGTCACCATCCTGCTCGACATGGTCGCGCTTGGCGTCATCATGCCGGTTCTGCCGAGGCTGATCGAGGGCTTCGTCGACAACGACACCGCGCACGCGGCCCGAATCTTCGGCTTGTTTGGTACCGCCTGGGCGCTGATGCAGTTCGTATTCTCGCCGCTGCTGGGGGCTCTGTCGGATCGGTTCGGGCGTCGGCCGGTGGTGCTGCTGTCGAATTTCGGGCTCGCTGCCGACTACGTGCTGATGGCGCTCGCGCCGTCGCTGACCTGGCTGTTTGTCGGCCGCGTGATATCAGGTATCACCTCGGCCAGTATCTCGACTGCCTTTGCCTATATCGCCGACATCACGCCGCCGGAGCGGCGTGCCGCGGTGTTCGGCAAGATCGGTGCGGCATTCGGTGCCGGCTTCATTCTCGGCCCGGCGCTGGGCGGTCTGCTCGGCGACATCGATCCGCGGCTACCGTTCTGGGCGTCGGCCGGCTTGAGTTTCGCCAACGCGCTCTACGGCCTGATGATCCTGCCGGAATCGCTCGCGCCGGAGAAGCGCGCCTCGTTTCACTGGCGGAGCGCCAATCCGGTCGGCGCGCTGCGCCTGCTGCGCTCCAATGCGACGCTGGCGGCGCTGTCGATCGTCAATTTCATCGCACAAGTGGCGCACGTCGTGCTGCCCTCGACTTTCGTGCTCTATGCGACCTATCGCTACGGCTGGGATTCCAAGACCGTCGGCCTGACGCTCGCGATGGTGGGCATCTGCGCCATGGTGGTGCAGGGGCTCGCGATCGGGCCGATCGTGCGCCTGTTCGGCGAACGCAATGCGCTGGTGATGGGCCTGTGCTGTGGGGCGATCGGCTTCGTGATCCTGGGCGCTGCGCCGACCGGACCGCTTTCCTGGCTCGGCATTCCCGTGCTGTCGCTCTGGGGCATCTCCGGCGCCGCGATGCAGTCGCTGATGACGCGGCTCGTTGCGCCCGATCAGCAGGGCCAGTTGCAGGGCGCCAACACGAGCGTCCAGAGCGTGTCGCAGCTCGTCGGCCCTTTCCTGTTCACGCTGACGTTCTCGTATTTCATCGGCGCCAGCGCGCCGCTGCATCTGCCTGGCGCGCCGTTCCTGCTTGCAGCGGCGCTGATGGTGGTGTGCGTGGCGATTGCAGTGCGGGCACTCGCAGTCACGAGGCCGATCTCGTAAGGTGGGCAAAGGCGCCTAGGCGCCGTGCCCACCACCTCCTCGACCTCGAGAGTGAACGTGGGCACGCTTCGCTTTGCCCAGCCTACGGTAGATGTTCCCTGGCATGAAACGTAGATGCCCGGGATAAACCCGGGCACCGTGTTGTAGAGGCGATACGCGACCGCTGCGCGGTTACTTCTTCACCAGCGGACATTCGCTGTCCTTGAGCGGACGGGCGGCATCCTCTGCCGGGATGGTCGCGACCAGCTTGTAATAATCCCAGGGACCCTTCGACTCCTCAGGCTTCTTCACCTCGAACAGATAGGCCGGGATGATGCGGCGGCCGTCTTCGCGCAGTGGGCCCTTGCCGAACAGCGCATCGTCGGTCGGGATTTCCTTCATCTTGGCGACGACCTTGGCGCCGTCATGCGGATTGCCGCCGAGCGCCTCGAGCGCCTTGAGGTAATGGATCACGCCGGCATAGTTGCCTGCCTGCGTCATCGACGGCATCGCCTTGTTGGCCGTCTTTTCCTGGAAGCGCTTCGACCAGGCACGCGTGGCATCGTTGAGGTCCCAGTAGAAGGATTCGGTGAAGGTCAGGCCGTGCGCGGTCTTGAGGCCGAGCGAGTGGACGTCGTTGATGAAGAGCAGCAGCGCTGCAAGCTTCTGGCCTCCCTCGACGATGCCGAATTCGGCCGCCTGCTTGATCGCGTTGGTGGTGTCGCCGCCGGCGTTGGCAAGCCCGACGATCTTCGCCTTGGAGTTCTGCGCCTGGAGCAGGAAGGACGAGAAGTCCGACGTGTTGAGCGGATGCTTGACGCCGCCGAGCACCTTGCCGCCGTTTGCGGTGACAACTGCGCTGGTATCGCGCTCGAGCGCGGCGCCGAAGGCATAGTCGGCGGTCAGGAAGAACCAGCTATCGCCGCCGGCCTTGGTCAGCGCCTTGCCGGTGCCGTTGGCGAGCATGTAGGTGTCGTAGGTGTAGGAGATGGTGTTGGCGTTGCAGGCCTTGCCGGTGAGGTCGGCGCTGGCACCGCCATTGTTGAGCAGGACGACGTTCTTTTCCTTGGCAACATTGCTGACCGCCAGCGCCACGCCGGAGTTCGGCGTGTCGGTGATCATGTCGACCTTCTGGGTGTCGATCCACTGCCGCGCGATGTTGACGCCAATGTCCGGCTTGTTCTGGTGGTCGCCGCTGACGACCTCGATCTTCCAGCCCTTGGCAGCCAGACCGGAATCCTCCACCGCCATCTTCACCGCCACCACGGAGCCGGGGCCACCGATATCGGCGTAGAGGCTCGACATGTCGTTGAGCACGCCGATCGTGACGGTCTTGTCCTGGGCGTAGGCGGATGATGCAAAACCGAAAACGGCGGCACAGGCCAGAAAGGCCGCAGAGCGGCGCGCGAACGTCGTCGTCATAAAGGGTTTCCTCCGATGTCAAATATATGGGACGGCTCTCTTTCGGAGCCTTGGTCCGGCAAGTTCCGTAGCCTGTCCCGAGGACGGCGGCAATGCACCTAAAGCTGGATGACGCTGCGTCGTAGCGTCATCCGTCGGTTAACTTTTGGGCAAGATGCGTTGAGACGCTATTTCAGCGGATGCCGACGTGGGGGCAGCGTCATACCGGCGCGCGGAAGCTCATCAAGCTGCGCGTCTTGTAATCGTAGAACTTGCCGGTTTCGGTCCAATCGGGCGCGCACATCGGAACGATGAATTCGGCGACCTGCTCGGGCGTGTCGAGCGTGGCGGGATCCTCGCCCGGCATCAGCGTGGCGCGCATGCGGGTGCGGATCGGGCCCGGATTGAACAAATTGACGCGGATGGCCGTGTTCGCGGTCTCCTGCGCCCAGGCGCGCGCCAGCGTCTCCAGCGCAGCCTTCGAGGCGGCGTAGGGGCTGACATAGGCGGTCGCCTTGTTGGCGGCGCCCGAGGTGATGAAAACGGCGCGCCCGGCATCGGACTGCTTCAGCAGCGGCTCCATGCAGCGGATCAGCTGGAAGTTCGCGGAGACGTTCACGGCCATGACGTCGTTGAATGTCTTCAGCTCGATATGGCCGATCGGCGAGGAGGGGCCGAGCACGCCGGCATTGCCGACGAGGATGTCGAGCTTGCCGTAGCGCTCGTGCAGGCCGGCGCCCAGCCGCGCGATGCCGTCGGAATCGGTGAGGTTGAGAGGCACCAAGGTGGCGCTGCCGCCGTCTTTCCGGATCTCATCGTCGAGCTCCTCAAGCCCGCCTTGCGTGCGCGCGGTGGCAACGATATGCGCGCCGGCCTTTGCCAGCGCGAGGGCCGTGGCAAAGCCGATGCCGCGCGAGGCGCCGGTGACGAGAGCGATGCGATTGGCGAGGGGCTTGGTCATGTCCGTGTATCCACGTCTTCGCGGCGGGTTTTACAGACATGCGTAACCGGGACAAGCCCGGCATGACATAATTATTGTCTCTGAGCCTTAGCTGTCGCGGGTCAGTTGCTTAATATCGTTGCTCGTTCCGTTTTCCGACCTGTTGGGTGTTACCTTCATACCCTGCCTGAAGGCGAAGACAATGAAGCCGACCAAAAGCACTCCGCAGAGAATAGCGATGATCGTCTGCATCGGCGCGCTCCCGCGTCAGCTTGCCTCCGCCAGCAGCGACAGCTGCCGCGGTTGCGGCTCGGTCTGGGTCTGGTCGGTGAGGTGGGTCGGATAGGCCCCGGTGAAGCAGTGATCCGCGAACTTCGGATTGGCGGGGTCGCGGCCGGGCTCGCCCATCGCGCGGTACATGCCGTCGATCGACAGGAAGGCGAGCGAGTCGGCACCGATGAGCTCGCGCATCTCCTCCAGCGAATGCGTCGCGGCCAACAGGCCGCCGCGATCCGGCAGGTCGATGCCGTAATAATCGGGATAGAGGATCGGGGGCGAAGCGAGGCGGAAGTGCACTTCCTTGGCGCCGGCATCGCGCATCATGCGCACGATCTTCTTCGAGGTGGTGCCTCGCACCAACGAGTCGTCGATCAGAATAATGCGCTTGCCTTCGATCGCGGCGCGGTTGGCCGAGTGCTTCATGCGCACGCCGGACTCACGGATCGCCTGCGTCGGCTGGATGAAGGTGCGGCCGACATAATGGTTGCGGATGATGCCGAGCTCGAACGGCACGCCCGAATGCTGGCTGTAGCCGACCGCGGCAGGGACGCCGGAGTCGGGCACCGGCACCACGACGTCGACAGGCACATGGCTCTCGCGCGCGAGCTGGGCGCCAAAGGCCTTGCGCACCTCGTAGACCGAGCGGCCGTGGACGATGGAATCCGGGCGCGAGAAATAGATGTATTCGAAGATGCAGGGGCGCGGCGCTATCGGCGGAAACGGCTTGTGGATGTCCTGGCCGTGCTCGTCGAACACGATGACTTCGCCCGGCTCGATGTCGCGGACGAAGCGGGCGCCGATGATGTCGAGCGCGCAGGTCTCCGACGTCAGGATCGGGCAGCCGTCGAGATCGCCGAGCACCAGCGGGCGGATGCCGCGCGGATCGCGCGCGCCGACCAGCTTCTTGTTGGTGAGCGAGACCAGCGCATAGGCGCCTTCGATCTCGCGCAGCGCGTCGATATAGCGCTCGATGAAGCGGGCGCGCCTGGAGCGCGCGACCAGGTGCAGGATCACCTCGGTGTCGGAGGTCGACTGCATCATCGCGCCGTTCTTGACCAACTCGCGGCGCAGCGTCAGGCCGTTGGAGAGGTTGCCGTTGTGAGCGACGGCGAGGCCGCCGGCATTGAGCTCGGCGAACAGCGGCTGCACATTGCGCAGGATGGTGGCGCCGGTCGTGGCGTAGCGGACGTGGCCGACCGCCGTATTGCCGGGCAGGCGGTCGATCACCTCGCGGCGGGAGAAGGTGTCGCCGACGAGACCGAGGCGGCGCTCACTGTGGAAGCGGCTGCCGTCATAGGAGACGATGCCGGCGGCTTCCTGTCCGCGATGCTGAAGAGCATGAAGGCCGAGCGCCGTGATGGCGGCAGCTTCGGGATGTCCGTAAATGCCGAAGACGCCGCATTCCTCTCGGACCGTGTCCCCATCCAGGTCGTCCTGAAGCTCTAGCGCGGCGGAGCCGGGATCGAGTTCAGTGTGGGCGTCCTGATCAGGGTGTCGCATCTCGTCCGCGCCTCTCTTTAGGGCTCAATCAACGCGCCGCAGGTTTCTCGATCAGCTTCTTCAGGCTGTCACGAGCCGGTTTGCTGTAGCCGTCGCCACTGCCCGAAGGCTGCTGGTCGGTATCAGCTTGATCATCATCTGGTTTGTTTTTCTTGAATCTCTTCAAGATGGTGTTCTCGGGGTCGTCAGGCAAGAGGGACATCAGCCAATCCCCGGTTCCCTGGAGCACCACGCGGGACTTGGCCCCGCTGACCCAGTCTGGGCGCTGCTTGTCCGGCACCAGCCAGGTGAAGAACAGGAAGGCGACAACGACGATCAAAAGCCCGCGAGCGAGGCCAAACAGGAAGCCGAGGGTGCGGTCCAGCGCGCCAATGCGCGAATCCAGGATCATGTCGGAGATCCGGACCGTGATCACGGAGACCACGACCAGGGTGCCGATGAACACGCCGGCGACCACGACCACGCTCGCGACCATGTCGTTGTTGAAATAGGTCTTGGCGGTCGGCAGCAGTTTGGAAAACGAGTACAGCGTCACGATCGCCGCAGTGCCCCAGGCTGCGATCGAGAGGATTTCGCGCATGAAGCCGCGGACCATGGCGAGCAGGCCCGAAATCAGCATCACACCGAGCAGGATCAGGTCGAGGAGTGTAACTGGCATCGGCTGGTCTGGTCCGCTCGTACGCTCAAAGGGTGCTCAGCGAATCGGTGTTTGGCCGCCGCCCTAACAGAAGGCCAGACGACGTTCCCGGCAAGGCCGCAACCACGCAATCCCATGCTGCTTTTGTGACGGCTGTATAGCGGCGGGGGCGCTTGGCGTCACCTCCACCTAACCCTCTCCACGGCGGAATCTTGCCGGTGTGGCATTTTTCTCTGCTGCCGGGGCTGAGTCGCCGCGGCGAGAGCCCTTTGCGGCGATCTCTGCGACCAGGGTCGTCAGGCTGTTGACCGCGTTCAGGGTCAGTCCGGCGTCACCGCCAGCATCGCCGCCGCGGGCCGATTCGGGCAGCACGGCGCGCTTGAAGCCCAGCTTGGCCGCTTCCTTGAGCCTTGCAGGGGTTTGCGCCACCGGGCGGATCACGCCGGAGAGCGAAATCTCGCCAAAATAAACGGCGTCGGAGGGTAACTGCGCATTAACCAGGGACGACACCAGCGCGGCGGCCGCGGCCATATCGGCCGCCGGCTCGTGGATGCGCAGCCCACCCGCGACATTCAGATAGACGTCGTGGCCGGACAGCTTGACCCCGCAATGGGCCTCCAGCACCGCCAGCACCATCGAGAGCCGGCTCTGGTCCCAGCCGACCACGGCCCGGCGCGGCGTACCCAGCGAGGTCGGCGCCACCAGCGCCTGCAATTCGACCAGAACGGGCCGCGTGCCTTCGATGCCCGCGAAGACTGCGGTGCCGGGCGTGCCGAGATCGCGCTCGGACAGGAACAGCTCGGAGGGGTTGGTGACTTCGCGCAGGCCAAGGCCGGTCATCTCGAACACGCCGATCTCGTCGGTCGGACCGAAGCGGTTCTTGACTGCGCGCAGGATGCGGAATTGCTGCGAGCCTTCGCCCTCGAACGACATCACGGCATCGACCATGTGCTCGACCACGCGGGGGCCCGCGATCTGGCCGTCCTTGGTGACGTGACCGACCAGGATGATGGCAGCTCCCGTCTTCTTGGCGAAACGAATGAGCGCCTGCGCCGAGGCGCGCACCTGAGTGACGGTGCCGGGTGCCGATTCCACCGTGTCGGTCCACATGGTCTGGATCGAGTCGATCACGATCAGCCGCGGCACCGTGCCTTCGGACAGCGTCGAGATGATATCTTCCACTGAAGTCTCGGCCGCGAGCTGCACCGGCGCATCCGACAGCCCGAGCCGTTCGGCGCGCAGCCGCACCTGGGCGATGGCTTCTTCGCCGGAGATATAGACGATGCGGTGGCCGGCGCGCGCCATCATGCTGGTCGACTGCGTCAGCAGCGTCGATTTGCCGATGCCGGGATCGCCGCCGACCAGCAGCACCGAGCCACGCACGAAGCCGCCGCCGGTGACGCGGTCGAGCTCGGTCATCCCTGAGGACATTCGCGGCGCATCCGGGCTTTTGCCGGCAAGGCTCTCCAGCGCAAAGGTCCGGCCCTTGCGCTTTGAGCGGATCGACACCGGCACGCTGCCGGTCGGGTCCTCCTCGGCGAGCGTATTCCACTCGCCGCAGGACTCGCACTTGCCCTGCCAGCGGTTATAGGCCGCGCCGCAGTTCTGGCAGACGAAGGAAAGCGTGTTCTTGGCCATGAGGATGGTGAGTCCAGGTTTCAGACGTGCTGATAGCACGGAACGGTGGGCTGCGAGCGCGCCCACAAGCGCTTCAATGCGCGAAATTCCGGATAGCCGGTACACCCTTTGTTAGCTCTACGGAGCCGTGCTGCTTCAGACTTTGCCAAATGTTAGTCGCCCCGGGTCCAGTTTCGGAACCAAGATGGGGTGGCGGTAAGAATGTCGGTAGTCTTACGCATATTGCTCGCAATGGGCATGGCTTGCGGCTTGTGCGTGCCGATCGGCAGCGCCGTCGCGTCCGATGCAAAGCACCTCAACATCGTCTTCGTGAGCCCCGGCAAGACCGGCGAGGTCTATTGGGACATGGTCGCCCAGACCATGCAGGCCGCCGGCCGCAAGCTTGACGCCAAGGTCGAGGTGCTGACCAGCGAGCGCAATTACCGCACCATGCAGGAGCTCGGCCTTGGCGTGGTCGCGCGCGCGGATAAGCCCGACTTCCTCATTCTTTCGAACGAAGAATCTGCCGCCGTTCCGATCCTGGAGGCCGCCGAAGCCGCGGGGATCAAGACGCTTTTGCTGTCGAATTCGCTGATCGGCGAGGATGCCAAACGTCTTGGACCGCCGCGCCGCGTTCTCAAGAATTGGCTCGGCGACATCACGACCGACCTCACGACCGCCGGCGCGCGGATGGCGAATGCACTGATCGGCGCCGCCCGCAACGAAAAATGGCAGAGCCCCGACGGCAAGATCCATCTCCTCGCGATTGGTGGTGACGAGATCACGCCGGCTTCGATCGCCCGCAACGCCGGCCTCCAGCTCGCCATCGCTGCCGCGCCCGACGTGGTCCTGGATCGGATGCTGTTCGCCAACTGGACGCAGTCGGAAGCGGAGCAGGTCGCTGCCAATTATCTCGGCTGGGCGCAGCGCAAGGGCATTCGTCCCGCAGGGATCTGGGCCGGCAACGACCCGATGGCGCTCGGCGCGCTGAAGGCTGTCGCAGCCGCCGGCATCGGGCCGGGCGAAGATATCCAGGTGGTTGGCCTCAACTGGTCGGAGGACGCGCTGCGCGAAATCAAGGCCGGTCGCCTGCTGCTGACCGATGGCGGCCACTTCCTGCTTGGCGGCTGGTCGATCGTGCTGCTCCGCGACTTTGCCGACGGTTGCGATTTCGCGGCCACCTCGTCGCATGTCGAGGTCAAGACGTCGGCGATCACGCGCGACAATCTCACCTCCGTCGCTGCGCTGATCGCCACTCGTGCCTTCGACCGGATCGACTTTGCGCAGTTCAGGGCCAAGGCAGGACGTTGCGGCCAATACGACTTCTCCGTGGAGGCTCTGATCTCCTCGCTATCGCCTCCAGGCAGCGCCGGTGAATGATGCTGGACGCTGACGGAATGAACGATCCGACCAAGCCGCCGCCATCCCGTTCGGTCGTTCGCGCGATGATCTGGGCGACCGTGCCGGTGCTGCTGTTGGTGCAGCTGCTCGCGTCGGCCGGCGTCGAGGTCTCGAGCTTCTGGTCGCAGATCAGGCAGCTCGATGCCCGCATTGCCCGCGTCGCCGAGAGCCGCGCCGGGCTGATCGCCGAGCCGCTCTGGAAGATGCGCTACGACCAGGTCACGGGCGTGCTCAACGAGATCATGCACGACGAAACCATAGCCGCTGCCGCGGTCTACGATGACACCGGCGTCGTGATCGCCCGCGTGGTGGCGCGGCCCGCGGTCCAGGCGCTCGCGGAAGTCTCGCGCCCGATCAACTACAGCAACGGCAACATGGCCGTCCAGGCCGGTCGCATCGTGATCGCCTATTCCTACGCGAGCCTTTATATGGGCGCTGGCGGCAGGCTGGGGTTGCTTCTCGTCGTCGGTCTGCTCGGAACGCTCGCGACCGTGATCGCGATGCGAATCTCCGCCAACATTTTCATCGGCAAGCCGCTGGCTGCGATGATGTCGGCGATCCAGCGCAGCAAGCAGGATGGCCGCGCTTATCCCGCCGATGTCAAATCGTCCAATGAACTCGGCCAGCTCGCGATCGCCTTCAACGCGATGCAGCACACGACCTCGGGCGCGCTTGATCGCCTTGGCCACATGGCTTCGCACGATCCACTGACGGGGCTGCCCAACCGCCGCACCCTGTCCGAGCGCCTGGTGGCGTTGAGCCGGGATGCAGGCTCTCCGGATGCGCTGATCGCGTTTTGCTTCATCGATCTCGATGATTTCAAGGGCATCAACGACACTTTTGGTCACGACGCCGGCGACAAGTTTCTGGTCCAGATCTCGGAGCGGCTTCGTGGCACGGTCGAAGCGGAAGATTGGGTCGCGCGGCTCGGCGGCGACGAGTTCGTGGTCATCAGGCCTGAGGTCAGTAACGAAGCGGTCGCACGGGCTTTCGCGCAGCAATTGCTGGCGGCGATCTCCGATACGATCATGCTGCATGACAAGCAGGTCGTGCCGCGCGCCAGCATCGGCCTTGCCGTGCGCCGCGCCGGCGATCCTGAATTGTCGCACCTGCCCGCGCTCGCCGACATCGCGCTCTACCACGCCAAGAGCAAGGCGCCTGGCACCGTCGCTGTGCTGGACGAAGAACTCCAGCGCGACTATCGCCGCCGCAGGGATCTGGAGCTTGCCATTCCGACCGGCTTCTCAGAGGGGCAGTTCGAGGTCTGGTATCAGAGCCAGGTCGACCTGGTGACCCAGGACGTCATCGGCCTCGAGGCGCTCATTCGCTGGCGTCATCCCGAGCACGGCGTGATCGGCCCCGGCGAATTCCTGCCGCTGGTCGAGCGCAGCGGCAACAATGCGCGCCTGACGCGCTACGTGCTGACCGACGCCTGTCGTGCGCTGCAACGCCTCGCAGCAGCCGGCATGCCGCAGATACGGATCGCGATCAATTTGCCGCCATCGGAGCTTGCCGACCATTCGCTCGCCGCCGAGCTGCGCGAGACTTGCAAGCGCTACGCGGTTGCGCCCTCGTTGCTCGAGCTCGAGATCACCGAGGGCTCGCTGATCAACAACATTGCCAGCGCATCCGACACGCTGCGCCGGCTGCGGCGCCTGGGCGCGACCATTGCGCTCGACGATTTCGGCACGGGCTATAGCTCGCTCGCGCATCTCAGGCGGTTTCCGCTCGACAAGGTCAAGATCGACAAGGCGTTCATCCGCGAAATCCCCGAGAGTGCCGAGGACAAGGCGATCGTCGGCGTCATCGCTTCGCTCGCGGGCACGCTCGGACTCACCCTGGTTGCGGAAGGCATCGAACGGGTCGAGCAGGCGCAGGCCATGCGCGAGATGGGCGTGAGGCTCGGCCAGGGCTTTCTGTACCACAAGCCGCAGCCGCTCGACGCCGTGCTGCGCGGGCTCGCGGAAGCTGGCGGTAACGGAGATCGGCTGTTGACGGACAGTCCGTCGATCGCGCCGGAATTTGCCGCTTGAGTGCTACGGCTGCGCGGCATTCCAAAGCAGCGACAGGCCAGCCGCGATCATGATCGCATCCATCACCTGGCGAAACATCTCCGGCTTCAGGTGCAGCACGAAGCGCTTGGCGACGAAGGCGCCCGCCATCAGCGAGGAACCTGCGATCAAGCCCTTGACGAAGACCTCCTGTGTCAGTGCACCGAAGCGCTCGAACGTCACTGATTTTGCGAAGTAGAGGCCAAGCGAGGCGGCGGCCTCGGTCGCGAGGAAGGCGCCCCTTGAGAGGCCGTAGAACAGGAATAGCGGCACGCTGAGCGGCCCGGTCGAGACTACGATGCCGGTGAGATAGCCGATGACCGCGCCGCCGATGGCGAGATGCCAGAGGTTGGCCTTGAGGTCGTGCCGCGCCAGCCAATGCCGCACCGGTACCATCGCGATCAGGAAGACGCCGATGGCGAGATCGACCGCGTGCGATGGCAGGGCGAGCAGCGTCCGTGCGCCCAGCACAGCAGCCGGAATGCCCGTGACCGAATAGGCTGCACACGCGCGCCAGTCGACCTCGCGCCACCATGCCAGAATCCGCGAGAAATTCGCCATCACCGAGGCGACCGCCATGATCGGCACGGCCTCTTTCGGTCCATACGCATAGACCAGCACCGGCATCAGCATGATCGACGAGCCCGTGCCGACGATGCCGGAAATGGTGCCTGCGATCAGACCGACACTGAGCACGAAGAGAAAGGCCAAGGGCGGGGCTCCGAGAATCGGCAGAGTTTAGCGGCCGCCGAGGTCGAGTGCGAATGGTGAGCTGGCGGCAGTTCCGTAGTTAACTGCGGGTGTCACGCCGATCGCCAATCCGACCGGTTCATCGGCGTGATCCTTAGAATTTGAAGCGTATTGATGCGAGCCTCGCTCAAAGAACTTGAGGTTCGTGATGCCCGACCACCATTCCTTCTCCGCGCTCGATCGCCACGCGGTGCTTAGCGGATCCGACAATGGTTTTCCCTGGGTTGCCGGCGCGATGCTCGCAGTCGAAGCGGGCGAGGTTGTTCGGCTCCGCTGCGAAAGGCTCAGCCATGGCGATGAGGCTGCCGGACAAGAGGCGGTGCTGATGGTCAGCGAGAAGGTCGCGGCCGCTTTCGAGGCGATTGCCAGCGTGCTTGCGGGCGCTACGCCGGCTGCGGTCGTCCAGCGCTATCGCGAGCACGTGGCTGCCAACGCAAAGCGCCTGTCCACGAGCCAAAACGTGTAGCGCCGGCCGCCAACCGGTCGCCAGTCGTCCCATGAACCGGCTTCGGCGCAGAGGCGACAGACGATGAAGGTGACCCTGGCGGAGGCGGTATTGCGTGACATCCAAGCGGCTGGATTGGGCGGCCCGAACGATTGCGCTCCTGGCGGTGACCGTTGTCTTCGCGGGCGGGCTGCTGTTGCTCGACGCGCCGAACCGCGATCGCCGGACCGTGATCGCAACCAGCTGCAGTGAATTCGCCGGCGATGCCGGCAGTCTGTTTGACAAGGGGGACAACGCCGTCCTGAGCGGCTCGTTCGCATCCGGCGACCGCGTGCATCTGGTGATCGATTTCAAGGGTATCGGTTATGGCTGGGAGCTGACCGGGGTGCTGGCAGCGGCCAAAAAGGACGTGACGGGTTCCGGCTCGTTCAGCACTGTGACCAAGTCCAGATCGACGTCCGCTGGCGCCTCGGCAACAACATCGCATGGCGAGATCAGCGGCTTCGAGACGTTGGTGGTCGAGGGCGAGATCATGACGGCGGGGGAGGGCGGGATTTCCATCACCAACACCAACAGCTTGCCACCGTTCGCGCGGCTGAGGGTCGCGAGCGCAAGCTGCGAGGCCTCGAAAGGCAGCGTTCAGGCCTCTGCCCGGGCAGCGGCCCGCCCGAAGTGAGAGGCTGCCTGCTGCTGACAGCATGTTGGCAGCAGGGGCGGGCTATGACCACCTCCTGACAAAAGGGGAGTGGGTCATGCCGGTCGAGGCGAGCTGTCATTGTGGTGAGACAGTGTTCGAGGTGACAGAAGCGCCTGCGAGCGTGACGCGCTGCACCTGCTCGCTCTGCACCAAACGCGGCGCGCTGTGGGCCTATTACACGCCGGCGCAGTTTCGCCTGCTGTCGCCCCCCCCGACAACGTCGCGACCTATCTGTGGGGGAGCCGCGCAGTCAAGCATCACTATTGCGCGAATTGCGGCTGCGGCACGTATTCGGAGTCGCCGGACTGGTCGACCGGCAAGCCGGATTTCGACAACCCCAAGGTGGCGGTGAATGCCCGCCTGTTCGACGATTTCGATCTGGAAGCGGTGCCGGTCAACATGATCGACGGCAACAATTTGTGGTGAGCGCGCGGCCCGCGCTTACTTCAGCACCACCCACGCCGGCGCGTGATCGCTCGCCCCATCCTCGCCGCGAACCTTCTTGTCGACACCGGCCTTGGCCAGGCGTGAGACGAGGGCAGGGCTCAGCAACAGATGATCGAGCCTCAAGCCCGCATCGCGCGGCCAGCGGTTCCGCTTGTAATCCCAGAACGTGTAGATGCGCTCCTCACCGTGCAAACAGCGGATCGCATCGCACCAGCCTTGTTCGACAAGCGAGGCGAAGGCCGCACGGCTCTTCGGCTGGATCAGTGCATCCTTGTCCCACGAGCGCGTCGGATAGATGTCGATCTCCGTGGGCGCAACGTTGTAGTCGCCCGCGAGCACCACGGGCAGATCCTGCCTGATGAAGGTCTTGGCGTGGCGCTTCAGCCGCGCGAACCAGTCGAGCTTGTAGTCGAATTTCGGCCCTGGCTGCGGATTGCCGTTCGGCAGGTAAATGGAGGTGATGATGACGCCGCGCACGGCAGCCTCGATGTAGCGCGCTTCATGGTCATCAGGCCGTCCCGGCAGGCGGTCGCGCGTCAGCACGGGCTCGGCATTGCGGGCGAGGATGGCGACGCCGTTCCAGGTCTTTTGTCCGCGCCAGACCGCGCCATAGCCGGCTTTTTCGATCGCTTCTGCCGGAAATTCGCCATCACTTGCCTTCAACTCCTGAAGCGCGACGACATCAGGCTTCGCCGCGCGCAACCATGCGAGCAGATTGGGCAGGCGGCGATTGATGTTGTTGATGTTGAATGTCGCAATCTTCATGTAGAGCTACCGGCTCCTGCCGCCCCATACCGGAGATCCAATGTCCAAATTGAGCTTTGCCGTTCTCGCCTTCGTCGTCGCGTTCTCCGGGGCCGCTTCGGCACAATCGGCCGATCCACGCGGTGCGTGCAAGGCGGATTACGACAAATTCTGCGCCGGCATTGCGCCCGGTGGCGGCAAGATCATCGCCTGCCTGAACGGCAAGCGCGACCAGCTCACCTCAACCTGCAAGGCGGCGCTGGACAGCCGGAAGAAGTAGGCGGCGAGAAGTTCAGCTCGGCAGTGGCGGCGGAGCCGGCGGTTGCTCGAGCGGTGGCGGGGAGGGCGGCTGTTCGACTGCCTTGGCGGGCTCCGGCTTCACCAGCGGCTCGACCACGTTGCCGCCCTTGTAGACGCGGGCGTAGCGGTGGCCGAGGCTGGTCAGCACCTCATAGCCGATCGTGCCGAAATGATGCGCGAGCTCGTCGACGGTGAGGCCCTCGCCGAGCAGCGTCACCATATGGCCGCGGCGCGCCGCGTTCGGCGGCAGATCGGTGATATCGATCGCGATCAGGTCCATCGAGATGCGCCCCGCGACCGGGCAGCGCTTGCCCGCGACGATCACCTCGGCGCCGCGCGTGCCGTCATTGGAGCTGGCGGCACGGAAATAGCCGTCGGCATAGCCGACCGCGATGATCGCAAGCTTGGTCGGCCGCCGTGCGGACCAGGTGCCGCCATAGCCGACGGTCTCACCGCGCTCGATCGAGCGGGTCTGCACGATGCGGGCCTTGAGGTCGACCACCGGTTGCATCGGATTGTCGGCCTCCGGCGTCGGATTGACGCCGTAGAGCGCGGCGCCCGGCCGGACCAGGTCGAACTGGAACGGCGCGCCGAGGAAGATGCCTGAGGAGTTCGCGAGCGCAGCCGGCACGCCGGAGAATTCGCTGGCGATGCCGCGGAAGGCCGCGAGCTGTTTGGCGTTGATCTGGCTGTTGAGCTGCTCGGCGGAGACCAGATGGCTCATCACCAGCGTGATGCCGTGATCGCCGGCATTGATGCGGGGGATGATGGCCTGCGCCTCCGTCAGCGTCAGCCCGAGCCGGTTCATGCCGGTGTCGATATGGATTGCGGCCCCGCCGGACCAGCCGGTGCGGCGGCAGAACACGTCCCATTCGGCGAGTTCGTTGAGGTCACCGATGACAGGACGGCAGTTGATCTTGGCGTAGTGCTCGCCGGTGTTCTGGAAATAGCCGCCGAGCACGTAGACGGTGGCGTCGGGCACCGCGGCGCGGGCGGTGCGCGCCTCCTCGATGGTGGCGACGAAGAAGGTCTTGCAGCCGGCCTTGTTGAGCGCCTGCGCGACCTGCGCTGTGCCGCAGCCATAGGCGTCGGCCTTGATCACCGCCGAGCACTCGGCCGGCACGGCGGTCTTCTCCAGCTTGCGCCAGTTGGCGATGATGGCGTCGAGATCGACGGTGAGCACGCCGCCATAGGCAGCGAGCGCGGCAGCCTGGTTGGCTTCCGCGGAGAGAAGGCCGGATTGCGGGATCATGTTCGGGTCGGACGCCATGGTCATGGCGTCGTTTTACGCAAGAGGCAGGTCCGGTTCAACCCGGAGGCTAGTAGTCGCTGCCGCTGCGAGCTGGCATCTGACTATCAGGCGCGAGGTCGCCGAACCGCGTGACCGAGGCTTCGAACGCCAGATCGACGGTACCGGTCGGGCCGTGGCGTTGCTTGCCGATGATGACCTCGGCTTTTCCGTGCGCAAGGCTCATGTCCAGCTGCCACTTCTCGTGTTCAGGCGTGCCCGGGCGGGGCTCCTTCATCGCGAGGTAATATTCCTCGCGATACACGAACAGCACGACGTCGGCGTCCTGTTCGATCGATCCGGATTCACGCAGGTCGGAGAGCTGCGGACGCTTGTCGTCCCGGGATTCGACTTGGCGTGAGAGCTGGGACAGCGCGATCACGGGAACGTTGAGCTCCTTGGCGAGCGCCTTCAGGCTGGTCGTGATCTCCGTGATTTCCTGCACGCGGCTGTCGTTGGCGCGCTTGCTGGAGCCCGAGAGCAGCTGAATGTAGTCGATCACCAGGAGATCGAGCCCCTTCTGCCGCTTCAGCCGGCGTGCGCGCGCCATCAATTGCGCGATCGACAGGCCGCCAGTCGCGTCGACATAGAAGGGCAGCGATTGCAGCTCGATCGAGACCTCCCGGATCTTGTCGAAATCGGCTTCCGAGATGCCGCCGCGGCGGATGTGGGAGGAGGGAACACCGGTGCGCTCGGCCACGATACGCGTGGCGAGCTGGTCGGCCGACATTTCGCAGGAGAAGAAGCCGATCACGCCGCCATTGGCGGCCTTCGTGGTGCCGTCGGCCTGGAGTTCCGGAACGTAGGCTCGTGCGACATTGTAGGCGATGTTGGTTGCCAGCGAGGTCTTGCCCATGCCGGGACGGCCTGCGACGATGATGAGGTCGGAGTGCTGCAGGCCGCCCATCTTGGTGTCGAGGTCGCGCATGCCGGTCGAGATGCCGGACAGCTTTCCGTCGCGCTGGAAGGCCTTGGCCGCGAGGTCGACCGCGACCGCGAGTGCCTGCGAGAATTTCTGGAAGCCGCCGTCATAGCGGCCGGACTCGGCGAGCTCGTAAAGCTTTCGCTCGGCGTCCTCGATCTGTGCCCGCGGCTGGAAGTCGACCGGGGCGTCATAGGCGACATTGACCATGTCTTCGCCGATGCCGATCAGGTCGCGGCGCAAGGACAGGTCGTAGACGGTACGCCCATAATCCTGGGCGTTGATGATGGTGGTCGCTTCGGCCGCGAGCCGCGCCAGATACTGACCGATGGTCATGCCGCCGACGTCGGTGTCGGCGGGCAGGAAGGTCTTCAGCGTGACGGGCGTGGCGATCTTGCCCATCCGGATCAGGCTGCCGGCGGTCTCGAAAATGGTCTGGTGCAGCGGCTCGAAGAAATGCTTCGACTCCAGGAAGTCAGAGACCCGGTAGAAGGCGTCGTTGTTGACCAGGATCGCGCCCAGAAGGCTCTGTTCCGCCTCGATATTGTGCGGCGCGCTTCGGTAGGCGGGCGTTCCGGGCTCGGGCGCGAGTTTGAGGACGTTCGAATCAGTCAGGGCCATGGTCGACCGATAGCAATTTTCTGCGGCGGATGCGGGGCCGGGATAAAGCGCCGCCGCAAGCCAAAGCGGAAGCTAAAACTTCGTCACTATCAACCGATCTTAAAAGCGGTGGATGATTGGCGGCCACGGCAGTCGCCGCGCTTGACGGAATTTCACGGAACTCAACGCCGGACCGGAACTGGCTGCGACCGTGCCACGGAAAAATCCGGATAGGGTGAACCTAATGAATCCCGCCGCAGACCTATTTGCAGGTGCGCGAAACGCTGCGCTGGCGTTTTCGGTGCGGGAATCAGACCAGCAGGAGATAAACCAGCGCAACCAGGGCCGCGCCCACGCCGGTCGCGATCAGCGCGTAGTCGGTGCGGAGGTCATCCTGGACGTCGAATGAGGTTTGGGTCTGCTTTCTCATGACGACGGTCTAGGCCAGGTCCGACCTTGGGAATGTGAAGCAGATCACATCTCCCCGGATTCTTTCGGGGGTAGGAGAGGAACAGGCGGGCGGGCCGGGGATTATCTCGAACCCGCTCAATAGGGAGGCGAGGCAAGCGATGCGGCCGGAACGGCAGCACCATATCTGGCGAAGCGAGGCAGGCAGCCGGCGGTGGCTGTCCGGGTTGGTTGCCGCCATGCAGCACGCCGAGCGGCCCGACGTCAGGCGCCAGCCGGTCGCACCCGAGATCATCGTCGAACTGCGCGCGCAATTGGCGTTGGCAGCGTCTTACCGCTCTTGCCAGATATCGACCCTGCGTCACTAGAACCTATTCACCAGCGAGCTTCAGCTTCGGCTCGGCGCCGCTCTCGCGGGCGCGCAGCCGGGCTTCGTCGTGCGCGATATAGTCGCGGGTCATCGGCACCACGCCCTGGCGCTTGGTGAGCTGGATCTGGAAGTTCATCATGCCTTGCTTGCGGAACGTCATCTCGCAGGCGGCGAGATAAAATTCCCACATCAGCGCGAAGCGCTCGTCGTAGAGCTGCACGGCCTCCTCGCGCCGCGCCATGAAGCGCTCCCGCCAGGCCTTCAGCGTCTCGGCGTAATGCAGCCTCAGGATCTCGATGTCGCAGACCAACAGCCCGGCGTTCTCGATCGCGGGCAACACCTCCGAAAGTGACGGGATGTAACCGCCGGGGAAGATGTATTTGGCGATCCAGGGATTGGTCGAATCCGGTCCCTGCGAGCGGCCGATCGAGTGCAGCAACATGACACCGTCATCGCTGAGCAGCTCGGCACAGCGCTGGAAATAAGTATCGTAGAACCCGGCTCCGACATGCTCGAACATGCCGACCGACACGATCCGGTCGAATGGCCCCTCGATGTCGCGATAATCCTGCAGCAGGAAGCGCGCTCGTTGGGTCAGCCCCTTTTCGGCGGCACGTGCACTCGCAACCTGCAACTGCTCCGTCGACAGCGTCACGCCGGTGACATCGGCGCCTGCGATCTCGGCGAGATAGAGGCCGAGCCCGCCCCATCCCGATCCGATGTCGAGCATGCGCTGGCCGGGCTTGACCTGCAGCTTTGCGGTGATGTGGCGTTTCTTGGCGAGTTGCGCGTCGTCGAGCGTGGTGTCAGGCGTCTCGAAATAGGCGCAGCTATATTGCTTGTCCGCGTCGAGGAAGAGCGAATAGAGCCGCGCGTCGAGATCGTAGTGATGGGCGACATTGCTGCGCGAGCGCGCCCGGGGGTTGAACTGTCTCAAGTGTCGGACGAGATAGCGCAAATGCCACCAGGGTTTTGCCCAGCGCGGCAACAGGTCGGCTTGATCGAGCAGGATCGCGAGGACATCGGCGATGTTGCCCTGCTCGACGACGAATTCGCCGTTCATATAGGCCTCGCCAAGCCCGAGCTCGGGATTGACGAGGATCTTTCGCTCTGCGTCTGCAGTAACGAAGCGCACGGCGATCGGCTCGCCCGACCCGTTGCCGGCAGTGAATTTCGATCCTGTTGCCGTGGTCACGGTCATCGACCCGCGGCGAATGAATTGAGACAGGAATTTCCGCAACAATCGGTCCATCCACACCTTCCTCTCGAGCGAACCCGAAGGGATGTGACTAACCCGGCCTGTGTTCATCTGACGCCCAGGGCCCGCTCGGGTTCCTATGCGTTTGCATCTAAATCTGGGGAGGGCGTCCGAGCCCTGCTATTGCGTTGTGTTCACGGCAGATATTCCCGAGGCGCTTAATCACATCCTTGCGCCTGGAGCCTGCTTCCATTCGCAGCGCAATCGGCTAAAAGGTGACCGCCGCCGCGCTGGATGCCGGCCGCATCTGTCGGATTTCAATGGAGATGATGGGAATGTCGAGCCGAGCGCTCAGCCTCGCCACGGTGCTGTTTCTGATCGGCTTCGGCGCCTCCGATGCCGTTCTGGCGCAGGCGACGAACCTCGAGGCCGGCAAGGCCCCATCCCAGATCTTCGCGCAGACTTGCAATGCCTGCCACAAGAGCCCACGGGGGCTGTTGAAGACCGTCGCGCCCGGTTCGCTGCCAGGCTTCCTGCGCCAGCACTACACCACGAGCCCCGACATGGCCGGCGTGCTCGCCTCCTACCTCGTCTCCAACGGTGCCGCCGACACCCGCTATCAGTCCAAGGACGGGAAAGACGGCAGGGACGGCAAGGAGAAGAAGGACGGCGCCAAGGAGAAGGACGCCAACACGAATCCTGGACAGTCGCCTGGGCATCAGGGCCGCCGCCAGCGACAGGAAGCTGCCAAGCCCGAGGGCGAAGGCGCCGCGACGGCGGCGCCCGAGGGACGTCAGAAGCGCGCAGCGCGGCCGAGCGAGGAGGGCGCCAAAGAGGGTGCAAAGCCCGAGGCGACCACCGAACAGCCGCCGATGGGCCGCAAGGGCAAGCGGCTGAGCAAGCGCGCCAAGCCGGAGAGCGAAGACGCCGGCGCGCTTAAGGTTGAGCCCAAGGTTGACTCCAAGATCGAGCCCAAGACCGAGCCTAAGACCGAGCCCAAGATTGAGCCGAAGAGCGAGAGCGCGAAGGTCGATTCCGAGTCCAAGCCCGACAGCGCGAAGCCGGCCGAGGCCAAGCCCGAGAGCGCCAAGGTCGAGCCGAGCACCAGCGAGACACCGGCTTTGCGCCCTGATCCGGTACCGCAGGTGACACCGGCTGCGCCGGCCGCCGCCAAGCCGGCCGAACCGGCTGCGCCGAAGCCTGCGGAAGCTGCCGTTTCGAAACCGGCCGAGCCCGCGCCCAGCGCCGAGCCGGCAGCCAAGCCGGCAGAACCGGCGCCGTCGGCGCCTACTGCTGCTCCATCGCCCGCACCGGCCGAATCCTCCGGCCCGCCGGCGCCGCCGATCTCGCGCTAAGCAGCACATCCCATCGATCCCGAAGGCCGCGTCCCGCGCGGCCTTCGTCGTCTTGACTGCGCGGCGGCGTCGAGAAGCACACCGCGACCGCGCTCGCCGCGATCGCGATGCTGAGCGAAGATTGTTGGTACAAAAACGAAAAGCCCGGCCGCCTGAGGCAGCCGGGCTGATTTATACGGCCGTCATCCCGGGGCTCGCGAAGCGAGAACCCGGAATCTCGAGATTCCCGGGTGCGCAATTGCGCACCTGAGGTTCGGCCCATCGGACCATCCCGGGATGACGACCTATGGCCTTACTTCTCTTCCTCAGCTGGGGCCGGAGCGACCTCGTCGTGCTGGGCTTCCGGATCGAAGAACTCGCCGGCGGCGGCGATCGCCTCGGCTGCCGCGTCGCGGTCCTCGTTGCGGGTGGAGATGTCCTCGCCGCGGTTGATGCGCTCGGCCTCGTCCTGGCTGCGCGCGACGGTCACGGTGACCTCGACCTCGACCTCGGGGTGAATCGCAACGGTGATCGAGTGCTTGCCGATGGTCTTGATCGGCGCATCGAGCTGCACCTGCGGACGGGACAGCGAAACGCCATCAGCCTCGAACGCCATCACGACGTCACGCACGGTGACCGAGCCGAACAGCTGGCCGGCTTCCGACGCCTGACGGATCACGATGATGTTCTTGCCTTCGATCTTCTCGGCGACCTTGGCGGCTTCGCCCTTCGAGGCGAGGTTGCGCGCTTCGAGATCGGCCTTCATGCCGTCGTACTTGGCCTTGTTGTCGGCAGTGGCGCGCAGCGCCTTGCCGCGCTTGAGCAGGAAATTGCGGGCATAGCCGTCGCGAACCTTCACGACTTCGCCCATCTGGCCGAGCTTGCTCACGCGTTCCAGCAAAATGACTTCCATATTCGTTCTCCTTTGAAGTGCTCTGGGTTTTCAGGTTTCGGGTTGAACTCAAGAGGTCGGCAATGGGGGCGGTTGATGGCTGCGCAGGAAACGCTGGCGGAAGCCGAACACGGCATCCGCAAGCCCGAGGATCACCATCGCGATCACAGGCCAGCCGAACACGACGACGACGGCATAGGTTGAACCGAGCCAGAAGGTCCGGCTCTTCAGCGCGAGTGTCAGCGTATGCAGCACGGCGAAGCCGGTCAGCGCGTAGGCAATCATCAATGCCGCCGTGGTGATCTGCGCGACGATCGCGACCAGGCCGCCGGTGAAGCAGAAGGCGAGCGCGATGCAGAGCACCGCGAGCGTCATCGCCGGCAATTCGGCCGTCTTCAGATCCGGCCAGGAGCGGCGCAGCCGGCCCGATGTCGCCGTCACCTTGGCGCTGAGCCACAGGTTGAGGGTGAGCGTCATCATCGAGACGATGGCGGCGGCAGCCGGCGCGATGCGGACCAGTGCGTCGATGAACTGGTCGGCCTCGCTTGTAGCCTGCGGATCGGTGGCGCGGAGGATGCGCGTCAAGCCACGGTGCAGCGTGCCGGTAATGCTGTCAGCATCGGTGCCGAGCGTGAGAAGGGCGGCGATCGTGGTCAGCGCGGCGAAGCCCGCAATCCACAACAGGATGCGGCCGACCGGATACCATTCGATCTCGGGTTCGGCAGGCGCGGCGATGGCCGCGGCAGCTGTCACGCTCGCCACGTGCCGACCGAGCAGGACAAGATGGCCCAGCCACCAGGCCGGCAATGCGACGGTGACGGCAAAGGCAAGGCAATAGGGTAGGCCAAAGATGGCGCCGAGGCCGACAGCGGCGGCGATCCCGCCGAGGCTCGCGTAGAGCGGCCCCCAGCCGATCGCGGCGACCATCAGCGGCAGCGGCGCGAGATAGAACAGGACGAGCGAGATCAGCGCGCCCGAAACGATCGACGCGAACATCAGGGCCGACGCAGCGCCGGCGATCAGGGCTATCAGTCCAAATACGATCATCAGCTGTCCCGCTCCCTTCGAGCGGTTAGAGGCGTTTCGCCCCAACCATCGGCGACCGGACGACCCGGAAGCCTTATGAAATCCAGAGAGTGCGGCCGGCGGCGCGATCGCCGCCGGCCGGATTCGTCTTAGCGAATGACGTAGGGCAGCAGGCCCAGGAAGCGCGCGCGCTTGATGGCGCGGGCGAGCTCACGCTGCTTCTTCGCGGACACCGCGGTGATGCGGCTCGGCACGATCTTGCCGCGCTCGGAGACGTAACGCATCAACAGCTTGGAGTCCTTGTAGTCGATCTTCGGCGCATTGGCTCCCGTGAACGGGCAGCTCTTGCGGCGACGGAAAAACGGGCGGCGTGCACCAGCTTCAGCCATTGTTCTTACTCCCCATCCGTCGTGGTTTCAGCGTCTTCGCGCGGACGGCGCGGGCCGCGATCACCGCGGAAGCCACCACCGTCGCGGTCACCGCCACGGAAACCGCCTTCGCGGTCGCCACGGAAGCCGCCGCCTTCACGATCGCGGAATCCACCGCCACGGTCGTCACGCTCGCGATCACGATCCGCCTTGCGCATCATCGCCGACGGGCCTTCCTCGAGCTCTTCGACGCGGACGCTGAGATAGCGGATCACGTCCTCGCTGATGCGCTCCTGACGCTCGATCTCGGCGATCGCCGCGGACGGCGCGTCGATGTTGAGCAGCACGAAGTGCGCCTTGCGGTTCTTGTTCATGCGGTAGGTGAGGGAGCGAACGCCCCAATTCTCGGTCTTGGTGACCTTGCCGCCGAGACCTTCGACGATGCCGGTCATCTGCGCAGTCAGCTCTTCGACCTGCTGCGTGCTCGCGTCCTGGCGCGCGAGAAAAACATGCTCATAGAGAGCCATTGTCGTCCTTTCCTCGTGTTGGCGCATCACCCGGCGTCAAGCCCTTAAGAGACCTTCGGAAAGGACTCTGGGATCAAGCTCAGAAGGCGGAAACACGGGACGACGGGCCGACTGGCCCTGCCACACCAAAATCACTGAGGATTTGCTGAGACCGTCCGTTCAGCTCCCGGCCGGGGTCTGCGGATGCGCGCGTTATACGGATTTTGGCCGGCTTGGCAAGGTTGCGGGCCATGCTTTCGGTCCGGATTGCCGCGGGGCGGCTGTCTAGGGCCGGTCCTCCCATACCACATCGCGCTTGATCTATTTGTTTGTATGACATACAAATAAATCAGGGAGAGGATCTGATGGCGGAAAAGCCTGCGCAGGAGCCGCTTGAGGCGGCAGCAGACCCCAAGCACGCCGCGCGGGCGACACGTTCGGCTGGCCGCAAAATGCGGTCCCTGCTGCTGGATGCCGCGAGCCCGCTGTTTCGGGAGCGGGGGCTGGCGGGCACCGCGATCACCGACATCGCAGCCGCGGCGGACGCGTTCCCAAGCCAGATCACCTATTACTTCCGCACCAAGGAGGCGCTGTTCGTCGAATGCGCCTGCCGTGATCTCTTGTATCTGGCGCGCGCGACCGAACAGGCGGCGCTGAAGGCGCGCACGCCGCGGGAATACACCCACGCATTGGCCGAGACCGTTACGGCGAGCGATTCGATCGCCTTTTTTGCCGAGGCGCTGACGCTGACGCGGCGACGCCAGGATCTGGCGCCGCTGGTCGAGCGCACCATCGAGCGCCTGCATGCTGAGGGCGCGCGCGCCTATGCGGGCCAGGTCGAGCGCCACGGCTGGCGCTCGCTGCGCGCGCCCGACGAAAGCTCGCGGCGGTTCTGGGCCGTCGCCATCGGAATCATTCTCGAAGGCTATGCCATGGGCCGTTCGCCCGAGGCGCTGTGCGCCGAGATGCTGCGCGTGCTCGGCGAGCAGGCGAAACCCGCCGGTGATGCGGCACGCCTGCGTCTCGTCGACGAGCGCGACACATCAAGTCAGCGGAACGAGGAGGGCTAGGTCATGACCGCGCTTCGGATGCGAGCTCGCGATTTCCTGACCGACGATCAACTCGCCGACGTGCGGCAGCGCGTGACCTGGAAGGGTGTCGCGATGATCGCCCACGCATGGGCGCTGATCGTTGCCGCGATCGCATTGGTCGCGTGGTGGCCCAATCCGCTGACCTACGTCTTCGCTGTTGCCATCATCGGCTCACGCCAGCTCGGCCTTGCAATCCTGATGCACGACGGTGCGCATGGTTGTCTGTCCGCGGACGAGAAAACCAACCTGATGCTGAGCCAGTGGTTCTGCGCCTACCCGCTCTTTGCCGAGACGCGCAGCTATCGGCGTTATCACCTCCAGCATCACGCGCGCACCCAGCAGGAGGATGATCCCGATCTGGTGCTGTCGGCGCCGTTTCCGATCACGAAGCTGAGCTACCGCCGCAAGTTCATTCGCGACCTCACCGGGCAGACGGGCTACCAGCAGCGCAAGGCGCAATTGCTCAATGCGCTCGGCCCTACGAATTGGCCGTGGCGCCAGCGCGCCGCTCATGTCTGGGAGAAGCTCGGCCCGCAATGCCTCGTCAACGCTGCAATGTTCGCCGCGTGCGTTGCTGCCGGCGTGTGGTGGGCCTATCCGCTGCTCTGGCTGGTGCCGCTTCTGACCTGGATGATGGTGATCACCCGCATCCGCAACATCGCCGAACACGCCGTCGTGCCCGACAGCAGCGATCCCTTGCGCAACACGCGCACCACGCGCGCCAATTTTCTCGAGCGTCTGTTCATCGCGCCGTATTACGTGAACTACCACCTCGAGCATCATCTGCTGTTCTACGTGCCCTGCTACAATCTGCCGAAAGTCCACCGCCTGCTCAGCGAGAGCCGGCACGCCGGCCGCATGGAGGTGCAGCCGGGCTATGCCGCGGTGCTGCGGCTTGCGACCGCAAAGCCCGATCGGGATGACCGTCCTGGCAAGCTCGTGAATAGCGCGCGACGCGCGCGGGCGGGGGCGGCGGTCGACGCCAACCAGACCAACGGCGGATTTTAGGGGGCCGCATCCCCGGTCGAAGACTGGCGGAAGTTCCTATCTTGGCTTGACATTCCGGCCCCGGACAGTGTCTACGGCCCCTTTCGGAGCATGGTCGGGAACCAAGGCTCGGGCCGGACGTCAACGGCTGCCGGGTTCTCGAAGCACACGACTTGAGTGATCCAGGAGCGCGCCGATGACGGCAGCATTCACATTTCCAGGGCAGGGTTCCCAGGCGGTTGGCATGGGCAAGGCCTTGGCTGACGCTTTTTCGGTGGCGCGCGCCGTGTTCGACGAGGTCGATGCCGCGCTTGGAGAGAAGCTGACCGCGACGATCTGGGAAGGTCCGGCTGAAACCCTTCAGCTCACCGAGAACGCCCAGCCGGCCCTTATGGCGGTGTCTGTGGCGACCCTGCGCGTGCTGGAGGCTGAGGCTGGATTTTCCGTGGGGCGGGATGCAGCCTTCGTGGCAGGCCACTCGCTCGGTGAATATTCGGCGCTGGCTGCGGCCGGCAGCCTGACGATTTCGGACACCGCGCGATTGCTTCGCACCCGCGGTCTCGCAATGCAAAAGGCCGTACCGGTCGGCGCCGGCGCGATGGCCGCGCTGCTCGGCCTCGACTACGACGCGGCCATGGAGGTCGCCAAGGAGGCGGCTCAGGGGCAGGTCTGCCAGGCCGCCAATGACAATGGTGGCGGGCAGGTGGTCGTCTCCGGCGACAAGGCCGCAGTCGATCGCGCCGTCGAGATCGCCAAGACCAAGGGCGCCAAGCGCGCGATGCTGCTGCCGGTGTCCGCGCCGTTCCATTGCCAGCTGATGCAGCCCGCGGCCGACGCGATGGCCGAAGCGCTGTCCAAGGTCACGATCAAGGCGCCGGCCGCGCCGCTGGTGTCGAACGTGCTGGCCAGCGCCATCACGGATCCCGACGAGATTCGCCGCCGGCTGGTCGAACAGGTGACCGGCACGGTGCGCTGGCGCGAGTCGGTTGCCTATATGGCGGGGCAGGGCGTCACCCGTTTCTTCGAGATCGGTGCCGGCAAGGTGCTAACGGGTCTCGTCAAGCGTATCGCCGACGGCGCTGTTGGCGTGTCGGTGGGCGGTCCCAACGACATTGCCGCCGCCAAGGATGCATTGGCCGCTGCGATGCAGGGCTAGAGGAGTTTCTCAATGTTCGACCTCACTGGCAAAAAGGCGCTCGTCACCGGCGCGACCGGCGGCATCGGCGGCGCGATCGCACAGGCGCTGCATGCGCAGGGCGCGACCGTTGCGATTTCAGGGACGCGCAAGGAAGTGCTGGATGAGCTTGCCGGCAAGCTCGGCGAGCGCTCCCATGTGCTGCCCTGCAATCTGTCCAAGGCCGATGAGGTCGAGGCACTGGTGCCGGCTGCGGAAGCCGCCATGGGCCAGGTGGACATCCTCATCGCCAATGCCGGCATCACGCGCGACAATCTGTTCGTTCAACTGCGCGACGAGGATTGGGATGAGGTCATCAACGTCAACCTGACGGCGACCTTCCGCCTGGCGCGCGCCGCCACCAAATTGATGATGCGCAAGCGCTTCGGCCGCATCATCGCGATCACGTCGATCGTCGGCGTGACCGGCAATCCCGGCCAGGGCAATTACACCGCGTCGAAGGCCGGCCTGATCGGCATGATCAAGACGCTGGGCGCCGAATACGCCAAGCGGGGCGTCACGGCCAATTGCATCGCGCCCGGCTTCATCAAGACGCCGATGACGGATGCGCTCAACGACAAGCAGCGCGAGACCATCCTGGCCAAGGTTCCGGCAGCCCGTCTGGGCACCCCCGAGGACATCGCGGCCGCCGCTGTCTACCTGAGTTCGAACGAAGCAGCCTACGTCACCGGCCAGACCATCCACGTCAACGGCGGCATGGCCATGATCTGACGCGTCGTTCCGCACTGCCCACATGGCTGGTGTGGATGCGGCAAACGGCCGTTTCCGGAGCGAATTGAGGCGTGTAGTCAAGGCAGTTGAAGTATGATAACCGGACCTTCAACGGATGGGCAAAGAACGCCATTGCAGGTTTTTGAAACCCTGTATATTGGCGATGCGGAGCCTTGGCCGTCGTTCGCCGGGTCTCTATCGGTTAAGATGGGGCCAAATCAAAGTTCGTAAGCGAAGGCAGTCAACGACCACGACGGCTCGTATCGTCCCGGGGGGTCGGGTCTACAGGGAACAACACGAGGTTATGCAATGAGTGACATTGGCGAGCGGGTTAAGAAGATCGTGGTCGAACACCTTGGTGTTGAACCCGAAAAGGTTGTCGACGCAGCGAGCTTCATCGATGACCTCGGCGCCGACAGTCTGGACACCGTCGAGCTGGTGATGGCGTTCGAAGAAGAATTCGGTTGTGAGATTCCGGACGACGCCGCTGAGACGATTCTCACCGTCGGCGACGCCACGAAGTTTCTCGAGAAGAACGCGAAGAGCTAAGGCTCTTCATTTTCGCGGGGACAACATTGAAACCGGACGGGCCGCTTCCCAGCGGTCAGCCGGTTTCTTGTTATTGGCCGTGAATCTTTCGATGCGGAGTTTTCGGATATGAGGCGGGTTGTCGTCACTGGTCTCGGCATGGTGTCGCCACTCGGCTGCGGCGTCGAGCCGACCTGGAAACGTATCCTCAACGGCGAAAGCGGTGCTCGCGCGATCGAGAGCTTCGACGTCTCTGATCTGCAAACCAAATACGCCTGCACAGTGGTGCGCGGCGATGGCAGCAACGGCAGCTTCAACCCTGATATCTGGATGGAGCCGAAGGACCAGCGCAAGGTCGACGACTTCATCATTTTCGGCATGGCCGCGGCCGGCCAGGCGCTCGACGATGCCAACTGGCATCCCGAGACCGAAGAGGACAAATGCGCGACCGGCACCATGATCGGCTCGGGCATCGGCGGCCTCAGCGGTATCGCCGACACCGCGATCCTCCTGAAGGAGCGCGGACCGCGCCGGGTGTCGCCGTTCTTCATTCCGGGCCGCCTGATCAATCTCGCCTCCGGCTACGTCTCGATCGCGCATGGGCTGAAGGGCCCCAACCATTCCGTTGTCACGGCCTGCTCCACCGGCGCGCATGCGGTCGGTGATGCTGCCCGTCTGATCGCGCTCGGCGATGCCGACGTGATGGTTGCCGGTGGCGCCGAGTCGCCGATCAGCCGCATCGGCATTGCCGGCTTCAACGCCGCGCGCGCGCTGTCGACCGGCTTCAACGAGACGCCCGAGAAGGCCTCGCGTCCCTACGACAAGGACCGCGACGGTTTCGTGATGGGCGAGGGCGCCGGCGTCCTGGTCCTCGAGGAGCTCGATCATGCCCGGCGCCGCGGCGCGAAGATCTATGCCGAGGTGATCGGCTACGGCCTGTCGGGCGACGCCTATCACATTACGTCGCCGTCGCCCGATGGTGATGGCGGCTTCCGCAGCATGTCGGCCGCGCTGAAGCGCGCCGGCCTGACCGCGTCCGATCTCGACTACATCAACGCGCACGGTACCTCGACGCCGCTCGGCGACGAGATCGAGCTCGGCGCGGTGGAGCGGCTGCTCGGCAATGCCGCCTCCAAGGTGGCGATGTCCTCGACCAAATCGTCGACCGGCCATCTGCTCGGCGCGGCCGGCGCGATCGAGGCGATCTTCGCGATCCTCGCGATTCGCGATAATGTCGTGCCGCCGACCATCAACCTGGACAACCCGTCGGTGGCGACCGCGATCGATCTCGTGCCGCACAAAGCCAAGCAGCGCGAGGTGAACGTCGCCTTGTCGAATTCTTTCGGTTTCGGCGGTACCAATGCGTCGGTGATCGTCCGGCGTCTGGCCCAATAGTTTGCGTTTGAGACGAATCCACCGTTTTGCCGTATTCGGCGATAGTCATGTCTGTGGGCGCGTGCATTTGGCTCGGCAAGCGATTGTCAGGCTGCGATTGAACCAGCAGGATTCAGGTTGCTTCGATGAGTGAAAGGCCGCCCATTTCGCCCCGGAGTCCGCGGGCAGCGCTCGAGCCCGAGCAGGTCCCGCCGCCGCCGAAGCGTTCGGAGCGGGCGCGCAATCCGTTCGTCGTGGTCGGCAACGCCATCATCACCTTGCTCCTGATCGGCATGATCGGCGCCGGCGCGGCCTATTATTACGGCCGGCAGGTGCTGGAGTCGCCGGGGCCGCTGAAGGAAGACAAGGTCGTCAACATCCCGCAGCGTGCGGGCAAGCGCGACATCGCCGAGACCCTGAACAAGGAAGGCGTCACCGACGTCAATCCATGGGTGTTCATCGGCGCTGTGGCTGCGCTGAAGGCGAGCTCGGATCTCAAGCCCGGTGAATATTCGTTCCAGAAGAACGCGAGCCTGCGCGACGTCATTGGCACCATCGTCGAGGGCAAGGTGGTCCAGCACGCCGTCACAATTCCCGAGGGCTTGACCTCCGAGCAGATCGTGGCGCGGCTCACCGACAACGACATCTTCACCGGCAGCGTGCATGAATTGCCGCGGGAAGGCACGCTGCTGCCCGAGACCTACAAGTTCCCGCGCGGGACCCCGCGTGACCAGGTGATCCAGCGCATGCAGCAGGCGCACAAGCGCGTGCTCGCCGAGATCTGGGAACGGCGCAGCCAGGACCTGCCGGTCAAGACTCCTGAGCAGTTGGTGACGCTGGCCTCGATCGTCGAGAAGGAGACCGGCAAGCCGGACGAGCGCAGCCGTGTTGCGGCCGTGTTCGTCAATCGCCTCAAGCAGAAGATCAAGCTGCAGTCCGACCCGACCATCATTTATGGCCTCGTCGGCGGCAAGGGGACGCTCGGACGTCCGATCAAGCGCAGCGAGATCACGCAGCCCTCGCCCTACAACACCTACGTGATCGAGGGCCTGCCGCCGGGGCCGATCTCCAATCCCGGCCGCGCCTCGCTGGAGGCCGCCGCCAACCCGGCCCGCACCCGCGACCTCTATTTCGTCGCCGATGGCTCGGGC